>JAJVIO010000010.1 GCA_022071975.1 Planctomycetota bacterium | reverse complement strand
GCCTTTGGCGTCAGCTACATCCAGGGCGCGGCCATCCGTACGTTCGTCGGGCTGGCCGTCGGTGTAATCACCTCGCTGATTGTGGGTCTGGGTGGCCAGCTTGAGGCGGCGCCCGCCATCGTGCTGGGGGTCATCGCGCTGTTTGATACCGGCCGCAATGGTCCCCGCGGCGGACGGGGCCTGGCGATGGCGGGTGTAATCGTGTCGAGCCTGGCGACGTTGCTAATCGTGGGCGCAGCCGGCTTCTTTTTCTTCATCACCAAGGCTACCGAAAGCAAGTTTGAGGCAACGGAGAGGGCGTCACTGGAGCGCGACCAGGAACTACTGCTCAGGCGCCTCCAGCAATACTACGAATCCAACGGCAACTCTCTGGGACCGGGCGGGCCCGTGCTGGCGGGCGGCCGTGGCTTTTCGCCCCCGCCCCGGGGAGGCAACTCGGCCGCGCGTGAGCGGTATGCTGGAAGTCAAGCATCTGGTCGATCAGGGCGAAGTCGGCGCGCGCTACGGCAGCGCGAATGGCTGGCAGCTGATCGTCAACGGCCGTGCGTCAGCTACGTTGCGCTACACCGACTGGGGGGGCCAGGTGCAGCGAGAAGTCGAAATCCGCGACGTCGGCAAGGGTGACTGGTTCGTCACAGTGCAGTAGCCTGCCAACATTCCACTGACAGAGTTGAGCAAGCGACAGTGCGGCGCTACGGTGCCCGCACAGTAGGGACCCGCTGCCGCGTGTCCCTCGAACGCACAAGGAAGGGCAGGGACACGCAGCAGCGTGCCCCTACGAAAAGGACGACCATGAAATTCTTCATCGACACCGCCGACGTCGGCGAAATCAAGGAGGCCCACGCGCTCGGCATCCTGGACGGCGTCACCACCAACCCCAGCCTGATCAAGAAATCCGGCCGTCCGTTTGATGAAGTCGCGCGCGAAATCTGCTCGTTGGTGCCCGGCCCGGTCAGCCTTGAAGTCACCAGCATCGAGTGCGACGGCATGTTGTCCGAGGCCGACAAGCTGCTGAAGTACGGCGAGAACGTGGTGATCAAGCTGCCCCTGATCCCCGAAGGGCTGAAGGCCTGCAAGCGCTTGAGCGAACAGGGCGTCAAGACCAACGTGACCCTGTGCTTCCAGCCGGTGCAGGCGCTGCTGGCGGCCAAGGCCGGCGCCACCTACATCAGCCCGTTCGTGGGGCGGCTGGACGACCTGGGCCAGGATGGCATGAGCATCATCCCCCAGATCCGCCAGATCTACGACAACTACGGCTTCGAAACCGAGATCCTGGTGGCCAGCATCCGCAACCCGATCCACGTGCTGGACGCGGCCCTGGTGGGCGCCGACGTGGCGACTATCCCCTTCAGCGTGTTCAAGCAGCTGGTGCACCACCCGCTGACCGACAAGGGCCTGGCCCAGTTCCTCGCCGACTGGAAAGCCGTAAAGGCCTAGCCGTGGGGCAGGCTTCCAGACTGCTGCGGGGTTGAGCAGCACAGCCACCGCATCAGCATTTTGGCGCGGAGCGCCATCACAGTGGAAGCCCCCGCCGGTTGGCGCTAAGCGAAGCGAGGCGCCAACAAGGCGGGGGTTACGGGCAAAAGAAGTTGGAGAGGCGCGGAGCGCCGGCACAACGGCCGCTTGCGGCCGAACCGTTCTCGCGGCAAAGCCGCGAGTGTGTCGGCGCTCCGCGCCTTTGATCGTTCTTCCGCCGATTACCCCCACCGAACGCCGGAAGCGTTCGGTGGGGGCTTCCACTGTGAAGGCGCTCCGCGCCAAAAAACTAAAGCGATGACTGTTCCGCCTAACCCCGCAGGATTGGACTTCCGGCCTTCCCCGACAAACTGACCATTTAGTTTGCTGATTTGATCTTTTCGTGCACCTGGTGCAATTTGCTTTGGCGTTGCTCCGACCGGGTGCTACGCTCGACTTCACCTGACCAATCGCAGAACGCAGTAGGACAACGCGGCGATCACGCCGCCAAGGCCGAAGATGAGCGAAGACACCCAGACAACCATGGTCCCGGCGCTGCCCGACACCGAGCGCGCGACCCGGCTTGTACCATCCCTGAATCGACCCGAGTTGCTGGCGCCGGCCGGCTCACTTGAGGCCTTCCACGCCGCCATGGACTACGGCGCCGACGCGGTCTACCTGGGACTCAAGAAATTCAGCGCCCGCGACAACGCGGTCAACTTCACGCTCGATGAGCTGAACCAGGCCGTCGGCTACGCCCATGCCAACGGGCGCAAGGTATACGTGGCGGTAAACACCGTGGTCCAGGAAGCCGAGTGGCCCGAGGTGATCGAGTGCCTGGCCTACTGCGAGCGCATCGGTGTGGACGCCATCATCCTGCAGGACATGGGCGTGATGCGCGCCGTGCGCGAACAGTTCCCGCGCCTCAACTGGCACGCCAGCACCCAGATGCTGATCCACAACCCTCAGGGCGCCCGCTGGGCCGAGCGCAACGGCTTCGAGCGCGCGATCCTGGCCCGCGAACTCACACTGGATGAAATCAAGGCCATCAAGCGCAGCACCGACATTGAGCTCGAGGTCTTCGTCCACGGCAGCCTGTGCTACAGCTACAGCGGCCTGTGCCTGTTCGCCAGCCAGGAGGAAGGCCGCAGCGGCAACCGCGGCAAGTGCACCTACATCTGCCGCGAAGAGTTCGACAGCCCCGACGGCAAGGGCAAGGCCTTCAGCATGCGGGACCTGATGGCCGTCGGCGAAGTGCGCAAGCTGGCCGACATCGGCATCGCAAGCCTGAAGATCGAAGGCCGCCGCAAATCGCCTCTGTATGTGGCCGCCGTGACCGACCTGTACCGCAAGTTGATCGACGGCGCCGAGTTCGATCGCGCCGAAATGGAAGAGCGCCTGAAGCAGATCTACTCGCGTGAGACCACCAGCCTGTTCTTCCAGGGCAGCCACGGCGACGCCAAGGCCCAGGCCGACGTGAACGAAAGCGAGCCCCAGGGCGTGTACCTGGGCACAATCAGCAAGCTGGCCGGCGACCGCGCGATCTTCCGGGCGGCCGCCGATTTTGAACGCCATGACGGCGTACTGGTGCGCGGGCGCAAGCTGCCGACCGGGCCGGTGAAGTTCGGCACCGACCGCATCAACCTGCAGGGCAAGCGGGTGTTCACGGTGAAGGCCGGCGAGGAAGTCAGCCTGCCCGTGCCCGAGGGCGTAAGCGAAGGCGACGAGCTGCGGCTGATCAGCAGCAACGCCACCAAGCGCCTGTACCCGACCGCCGTGCCCAAGAAGGCGCAGTACGCGCGCCTGCCCGTGCACCTGGATGTCGCGCTGAAGGTGGACCCCAACGGCCAGCGCCTGTCTGAGCTCGGCATGCCGGGGCTGATCGAGATTGTGGGGCGCGTCTACACCAACGAGCTGCGCCGCGAGTACCCCTGCAAGCTGCTGTTCGCCGACAGCCAGCCCATGGACGAGGACCGCCTGCGCAGCTTCTTCGAGCGCGTGGGCAGCACGCGTTTTGAACTCAAGACCTTCAGCGGCATGATCCCTGCCGGCGTGTTCGTGCCCGCGGCCGAGGTGAATGAAGCGCGCCGCCAGTTCTTCGAGGCGCTGGAGGAATCGCTCGAGCAGGCCCATCGCCGCAACATCTCAGCGGCGCTGGAGGCCATCACGGCCGAGCCCGCCGCGCCGGTCAACACCGACGCCCTGCCGCCTACGCGCTTCGCGGCTCTGGTGGACAAGCCGGAGTACATCGCGGCCCTGCCGCTGGAGCACCTGGACGAAGTGGTGCTCGACATCGCGGAGGGCACCAAGGACGACGTGCTTGACGCCTTTGAGCAGTACGGCGACAAGCTGCGCGTTGCAGTACCCATCGTGCTGCGCGCCTGGACCGCGCCCATGGTAGCCGCCAAGCTGCGCGGCCTGTACGAGAAGGGTGCGCGGCGCTTTCAGGTCAGCAACCTGGGCGGTTTCGAGTTCGTGGCCCAGGCGGCCGGCATCGACAAGCGCATGCGTGTTGACACTGCGATGATCATGAAACGCTCGCGCAGCCTGGCGCCGCGCAGCGGTGTGGCGATCTTCGAGCCCCGCCTGCCCGACTTCAGCAAACTGGGTGTTGATGTCACCACCGACTGGCCCTGCTACGCCATGAGCCGCGAAACCGTGCGCAGCTGGCTGGACCAAGGCGTGAGCCGCGTGACGCTCAGCATCGAGGACGGCGAGCAGAACCTCCGCGAAGTGCTGCGCGAGTTCGCCAACCACGCCGAGATCGTGGTCTACCAGGACACGCCGCTGTTCACCTCAGAGACCTGCGTGCACGCCAACATGCTAGGCCATTGCCCCGGCAAGGCCGACTGCAACTTCAAGCAGATGGAGATGACCGGCCCCGACGGCCACAAGTACCTCGCCGTGGACCGCTGGTGCCGCAGCATCATCCTGAACCAGCAGGCCTTCAGCTGGAGCCAGCGGGTAAGGGCACTGGAGAAACTGGGCGCCCACAGATTCCGGCTGGATTTCGTCTATCGCCCGTACACGGCCGAGCAGATCCAGCAGATCTGCGAGCAGGTAATGAACGCCCAGGCCGTGCCCCAAACCCACGAAGGCAACTGGACCCGCGGTCTGCAGTAACGTAGCGCAGGCGCCCCGACTGCATACGCAGTGGGCGCCTCGCCCACGGCGGAAGTGCCGGCGCCGTGCGCCGGTGCGGACGGGACGTCCGCGCTCCTTTTGTCTGCCAGCTTGACAGTGCCGGATTGTCAGGTATCCATTCCGGCATGACTGCAAAGCCTCGCATCCTGCTGATCGACGACGACGCCTCCCATGCGGAGATTGCCGGCGAATCGCTGGAGCGCGCGGACTTTGCCGTCACCCTGGCCCACTCCGGCGACGAAGGCCTGCGCAAGTTCCGCGAGGGCGAGTTCGACGTCGTGCTCACGGACCTGCGCCTGCCCGACACCGACGGCATGGAGGTGCTCAAGCGCATCAAGGCCGCCGACGCCGATGTTGAGGTCATCATCATCACCGGCTATGGCAGCGTCGAAAAGGCCGTCGAGGCCCTGCAGCAGGGCGCCTACAGCTTTCTCGAAAAGCCGCTCAACCGCGACGCCCTGCGCAACACGGTCGCCAAGGCGCTTGATCGCCGGCGCCTCAGCATTGCCAACCGCGAGCTGCACCAGCTGGTGAACGAAAAGTTCGGCTACGAAGGCATCGTCGGCAACTCGCCCGCCATGCAGCAGGTGTTCAACCGCCTGAAGCAGGTCGCCCCTACGGACGCCCGGGTGCTGGTCACCGGCGAAAACGGCACCGGCAAGGAGCTGGTCGCCCGCGCGCTGCACTTCAACTCCAAGCGGCGCGAGGGCCCCCTGGTGGCCGTCAACTGCGGCGCGCTGGCCGGCGGCGTGCTGGACTCTGAGCTGTTCGGCCACGTCAAGGGCGCTTTCACCGGCGCGGTGCGCGACCACGTCGGCAAGTTCGAGGCCGCCGACGGCGGCACGCTGTTCCTGGACGAAGTGGGTGAAATGCCGCTGGAAACCCAGGTCAAGCTGCTGCGCGTGATCGAGAACAAGGAAGTCACGCCCGTCGGCAGCAACAAGGCGCGGCCGATTGACGTGCGCATCATCAGCGCGACGAACAAGAACCTGGTCGAGCAGGTGGGCGAGGGCAAGTTCAGGGAAGACCTGTTCTTCCGCCTGAAGGTGGTTGAGATCCACCTGCCGGCATTGCGCGAGCGCCAGGGCGACATCCCGCTGCTGGCCCAGAGCTTCGTGAACGATTTCGCGCGCCAGTACGGCAAGAACCTCAAGGGCATCGACCACGCGGCGCTCAACGGCCTGATCGCCCACGCCTGGCCCGGCAACGTGCGCGAGCTGCGCAACACGATTGAAGAGATGGTGGTGCTGGCCCAGGGCGACACGCTCACGGCCGCCGATCTGCCCCAGCAACTGCAATCCGGGCTGCCCGCAAGGCCGATCTCGATCAGCAGCGGCGAAAGCGGCGCGGCGGGGCTGGTGGGCATGACCATGGAGCAGATCGAGCGCGAGGTGATCCGCCACACGCTCAAGGCCATGGAAGGCAATCGCGAACGCACGGCCAAGATGCTGAATATCGGCGAGCGCACGCTGTATCGCAAGCTGAAGGAATATGGGTTGAATTGAGCGGGCAGGGGTTGGGTGCTCGGTGTTAGGGCTTGGGGCTTGGGTGTTAGGGCTTGGGGACTGCGGCTTGGGCTTGGGGCTCGGGACTGCGGCTAGGGCTTGCGGCCTGGGTCTTGGGCTTAGGGCCTGGGGCTTACGGGCTGGGGCTTAGGGCTTGCGGCTTAGGGTTTGGGGACTGCGGCTTGGGCTTGGGGCTCCAGACTGCGGCTTGGGGCTTGGGGTTTTGGGTCTGGTTGGCGTGGGCTGTCTTTTAGCCCGAAGGGCGACAGAACTTAGCCCGGGGCGTCAGCCCCGGGTTGCAAGACGAGCGAGTGAGACAAGCCCCGTAAGGGGCGACAGAGAGCAAACATCGTGAGCAAGAAATTCAAAGTCGGCATCGCGGGCGCTACGGGCTACATCGGCTCGGAGGCGATGCGCATCCTTTCAACGCACCCGGAAATCGAACTGGCCTGGGTTACCTCCGAATCGCGCGTGGGCCGCAAGGTGTGGGAAGACTTCCCCAACCTGCTCGGCTTCGTGCGCGACGAATTCCGCCAGTTCGAGCCCGAGCTGCTGGGCGAAGTGGACGCCGCCATCATGTGCCTGCCCCACGGCGGCGCCATGGAGACCATCAAGACGGCCGTGGACCGTTTCCCCAAGGTGAAGCTGGTGGACGCCAGCGGCGATTTCCGCAGCCCGCGCCTGGACAAGTGGGAGGAGTACTACAAGACCAAACACACGGCGCGTGAGTACCAGTCAAAGTTTGTTTACGGCTTCAGCGAGATCAACCGCGAGAAGATCAAACAGGCGCAGTACGTCGCCAACCCGGGCTGCTTCGCGACCAGCATCAACGTGCTGCTGGCGCCCTTCGCCAAGCACGGCGAGCTGGTGGGCGACGTGTGCGTGAACGCCTACACCGGCAGCTCCGGCGCCGGCAACAAGCCCGCCCAGACCACCCACCACCCCGAGCGCGGCCAGAACGTGCGCGCCTACAAGGTGCTCGAGCACCAGCACCTGGTGGAGGTCGTGCCGTTCCTGGAAGACCTGCACGAGGGCAACGAGTTCGACCTGTATTTCGTGCCGCAGTCGGGCCCCTGGGTGCGCGGCATTTTCGCCACGGCCTTCATCCCGCTGAACCAGCAGCATTCGCTGGCCACGGTCAACGAGATGGTGCGCGACGCCTGGGAAGGCGAGACGTTCATCCACGTGGTGGACGGCAGCCCCGAGCTGCGCCTGGTGCAGAACACCAACATGGTGCACGTCAGCTACCGCGCCCAGGGCGACATGCTGGTCGGCATGTGCGCGATCGACAACCTGGTGAAAGGCGGCGCCGGCCAGGCGGTACAGAACCTGAACCTGATGCTCGGCCTTGACGAGTCAACAGGGCTGATGCACCCGGCGGGATACGTCTAGAGCGCGTTTGAACTGCAACAGCGAATTACCAATTACCAATTACCAATGCCCGCCAGCCCAATTGAAAATTGGTAATTGGCTATTGGTGATTTGCTCTCCGGTCATCCACGGACAGCGCGGACAAGAATGTCCGCGCCACTACGCCACCGCCTCCAACCCCCGTTCCGTAATCACCCTTCCCCGAGGGGTCTTCTTGATCAGCCCCTGCCGGATCAGGTGCGGCTCGTAGGTATCTTCGATCGTGTCTTCTTCTTCGCCCACGGCTACCGCCACCGTCTTCAGCCCCACCGCGCCTCCGTGGTCGGCGATGCAGCGCAGGATCCGGCGGTCCATCTCGGACAACCCCTGCTCGTCGATGCCCAGCATCGCCATCCCCTGCTCGGCCACCGCGCTGTCAACACGGCCGCTGCCTTTCACCTGCGCCACGTCGCGCAGGCGGCGCAGAATGCGGTTCGCGATGCGCGGCGTGCCGCGTGAACGGCCGGCAACCAGGTTGCAGGCCGCGGCGTCAATCGCGACGCCCAGCTTCAGCGCCGAGCGCCGCACGATCTCGGCCAGCTCGTTCTCGGGGTAGGGGTCCAGCCTTTCCAGCACGCCGAAGCGCGCGCGGAAGGGCGCGGTCAGCAAACCCTCGCGGGTGGTGGCGCCCACAAGGGTGAAGCGCTGCAAGGTCAGGCGCACGCTGCGTGACTGCACGCCCGGCTCAAGCACCAGGTCGAGGTAGAAATCCTCCATGGCGCTGTACAGGAACTCCTCGGCGGCGCGGGGCATGCGGTGGATTTCGTCGATGAACAGCACCGCCCCGGCCTCAAGCCGGGTCAGGATGCCGACCAGGTCGCCGGGTTTCTCCAGCATGGGCCCGCTGGCTGCGTGCATGGGCACGCCCAGCTCGTCGGCGATAAGGTGCGCCAGCGTGGTCTTGCCCAGGCCCGGCATGCCGGAAAACAGCACGTGGTCCATGGTTTCGCCGCGCGACTTCGCGGCCTGGATGAACAGCTCCAGGTTGTCCACCACCTTGCGCTGGCCCACGAACTCGGCCAGGCGCTGGGGGCGCAGGGCGTTTTCGCTGCCCGCGTCGGCAGGCAACTGCTCGCGCTCAAGCACTTCGTCACTGACAGCAAGATCGCCCATGGCCGGCCTTTCGGAATGAGGTGCATCCGAAGATCGGCAAACGGTGCCCCGGCACTTGAGGAAAATTATCCGGACGTAACCACAGGTTTCAGGGGACAGGGTTGAGGCAGTTCCCTGAAACCTGACACCTGCGACCTGAAACCTGCGCCCGTCAGGGCGCGACGATCACATTGTCGATCAGCCGCGTGCCGCCTACCCAGGCGGCCACCGCTATCAGCGTGGGACCGGCGATTTCCGTTACCGGCTGCAGGCTGTCGGCGTCCACCAGCTCGGCGTAGTCCAGCTTGTCCACGTATTCGTCCAGAGTGATGATCAGCTGGCCGCGCAGCACGGCCGCCGTGCGTGTGCCGGCCTTGAACAGGCGCTGCGCCTCGAACAGTGCCTTGCTGAGGCCCACGGCGCGGCGGCGTTCGTCCTCGCTCAGGTAGCGGTTGCGGCTGGACATGGCCAGGCCATCGGGCTCGCGCACGATGGGGCACACGATCAACTCCAGCGGCATGTCCAGGTCTCGCACCATGCGGCGCAGGATCAGGGCCTGCTGGGCGTCCTTCTGGCCGAAGTAGGCGCGCGTGGGCTCTACTATATGGAAGAGCTTGGAAACCACCGTGGTGACGCCTTTGAAATGCCCCGGCCGTGAGGCGCCGCACAGGCGGTCGCCCAGGCCCTCGACGGTGACCCAGCTGCAGAATCCGGGCGGGTACATCATCTCGTTGTTTGGCGTAAACACTGCGGAAGCGCCCGCCTGCTCACACAGCTTCAGGTCGGCCTCCAGGGTGCGCGGGTACTTGGCCAGGTCTTCGTTGGGGCCGAACTGGGTGGGGTTCACGAAGATGCTGACCAGCGTACGGGCGTTTTCGGCCGCGCTGCGCCGGACCAGCGAGGCGTGCCCTTCATGCAGGGCGCCCATGGTGGGCACAAAGCCGAGCTCGCCACTGCCGCGCCAGGCGCGCACGGCCTCGATGGATTGCAGCGTTTCCATGGGGGCAACTTAGTAAGTTCCACACGAAGGCACAAAGGCACGGAAGCAACAGCCTAGCCGGACGACCTGTTTTTCAGCGTGTGGAAGTACTCGGCATAGGGAGTGCCGTCGCGCGGGTCGGTCAACTTGCTGGCGATCTGCAGCAGGGGCCACAGCACGAACTCGCGCTCACTCATGCGCGGGTGGGGCACCTGCAGGTCGGGCTCCTGGATCAGCTGCTCGCCGTAGAGCAGCAGGTCGAGGTCGATGGTGCGCGGCGCGTTGCGGGGCTGGCCTTTGCGGTCGCGCCCCAGTTCGCGCTCGATGGCGAGCAGGGCTTCCAGTAACTCGCGGGGCGCGAGCGAAGTCTCAATCCAGGCCACACCATTCAGGAAGAGACCGGCCTCCGGGGGCGAATCCACAGGTTCGGTTTCCATCAGGCTGGATTCCCGCACCAGCCGAGTCAGGGGCAGCGCGGCCAGCCGGTCCAGGGCCGCGCGCAGGTTGGCCTCGCGGTTGCCCAAGTTTGAACCCAGGCCGATGTATGCGTTCACGTTATCGGTCACAGCTTCGCGCCATTATTCCTTCGCATCCTGAGGGCGGATGACGTTTAATGGAAGGGCCGTGGCAGCGGATGCGTTAGGCGGAACGCATCAGCAGATAATATCAGGGTTTACCATATGCGAGGACCGGCGCCTTCACTGGTGCTTGTGATCCTTGGCTTGTGCATCGCGGGCGGCTTCAGCCACGCCCAGGAAGCTCAAGAACAGCCGATTCCGGCCGGCACCGAGTTGCAGACGGAATCCGCGTTCGCCGAGGAGATCAAGCAGCTTGATACCGCAGCCGACAAGGCTGCGCGCGTGGTCGCGTTCAACGCGATCCTGGCCAAGGCCGCAGAGCAGAAGCGACTTCCCGAGCCGCTTGTTTCCGTCCTCCAGAACAAGAAACCGGAAGCGACCTTCAACGACCTGCTTGAACATCTGCGCGACACTCCGTCCGCCCGCCATGAAGCCTTCATCGGCGCGCTGGTGCTGGCAGCCAACGACCCCGGTGAGTCCGCCAAGGTCGCGGTTTCGGCGCTGCGCGCATACGGCAACGCGGCGGTACCGCGCATCTGCGAGATGCTGGCCAGCGAGGTCGCGGCGGAGCGCCTGGCGGCTGCTGCTGTGTCGGGCGAACGCGTGGGCGGCGCGGCGGGCGTTGTGCAGGTGATCCCCAGGCTGGTTGCCGCGCTCGACCGTGCGGAACCCGACCTGAGCGGCGTGGCGACCCGCAGCCTGAAGCGCATCACCTTGCTGGACTACGAGTCGCCCAAACAGTGGAAAGACTGGCTGGGCAAGAAGTCAGAGAAAGAACTGCTGGCCGAAATCGCGGACCGCGAAAGCGACGCGCGCCGAAAGGCCGAAGAGGCACGCAAGCGCGCCGAGGCCGAGTTGCTGGCCGTGCTGCTTGAGCGCATGCGCAACGACGAGCGCGACAACTCCGACGCGTTGATCATCCGCCTGCAGACGTCGGAGTACCTGCCCGTACGGCTGGAAGCAATCAAACTGCTGCGAGAGCTGCTGCCGAAAAAGAAGGACGACGCCGCCAAGCCGATCATCGACGCGCTGGGCAACACGCTCAACGACGTCGAGGAGACCGAGGAGGTACGCAAGCAATGCGCCACCGCGCTGGCCGAATGCGGCAAGCCCGCGGCGGCGTTCCCCTACATCGACCGAGCACTGGCCGTCAACGGAATCAGCGCCGACCTGAAGCTTGAGCTGGTGAAGGGCCTCAATGACCCGCTGGCCGCCGCGCGCCTGGCCGAGTTGCTGAAAGCCGAAATCGACGTGGTCGAATCCCGCAGCGGCGCGGTGCTGGATACGCTGATCGCCCAGGTGCGCAGCGTGGTGGCCGTGCAGGACGGTTCGGAGCAGCGGACACAGTTGCTTTCGGAGCTCAGCCGGCTGCTGGACCTGATCACTGTCAAGCTGGCCGGCGAGCTCGAGGCGCCGGCGCGCAAGCGCTACCTCGACCTGGCTGTGAAAACCTGCGACACCCTGGTGTTCATCGCGCGCCAGCGGCTGGTGGACATCTCCGGCTGTGTGGACGCGCTGCTGAACATCTCACTCACCGAGAACAGCGCGGCTTCGGCGGCGCTCACCGCCCTGCGCCAGTCACTGGACGTACCCAGCGCGCGACAGGGCGTCCTGCAGAAACTGACCTCCGAGCCGATCAGCACACGGCTCAGCGCGCAATACAGCAAGCTGATCAGCAACGGCGACGACGCCATGCTGATCAAGATGCTGGGGCTCTATGAGGCGATGGCCCAGGCACCCGAGCCTGTCGAAAACCTGCGCAAACGCCTGCTCGACCGGGCCCGCAGCACCGAGGCCGTGCAGCCCACCAACCCCGATTCACGCAAGACCATGCGTGAGGCTCTGCGCGCGCTGCTTTCGGTGCTGCTGCAGACGCGCGAGGACCATATTGCGCTGTTGAAGGAACTGCTGGACGCCGACTACGGGGGTAACGACGCGCTGGGCTACCTGATGGTGCTGAAGTCGGACCGGGTGGCGATCCTGACGACCGCGATGCAGCCGATGATCGAGAAAAAACCGGTCAAGCTGGCACTGCTGGTGGTTCGCCTTGACCAGAGCCTCACGACAGCCGAGCGCGACACCCCCGAGTACAAGGCCTTCCGCGCCAGCCTGAACGCGGCGGTGCGGACCGCCATTGCCGACCGCGTCAGCAAGGCGCTGTCTGGCACGATCGACGACGAGTTGAAACAGGAACTCACCGGTCTGGCCGGCGGCCCCCTGCGAGACCAGTTCGTGCCCACGGCCGTTGAGCAGTTGCGCAAAAAGCCCGAGCCCGGCGACTCACGCGACGTGATAGCCGAAGTGCTGATTTCCAATTTGCGCCAGGCCCACCCCAACAAGTACGACGACCTGACGCTGAAAGGGCTGGAGAAGGACGCCTTCGTGAAAGCGCTGGACGACCTGAACGCCCGCCTCCGCAACGACGGCTACGCCCTGCCTTGAATCCAAATTCCGTACGGATGCCCACGCCGCATCTGGCGTATCCGCCCGGCGTTGGTATCTATCGGGCATCGTTTGAAACTGGACCGCCGTGCACGACTTCCCGCTCAGCCAAATCCGCAACTTCTGCATCATCGCGCACATTGACCACGGCAAGTCGACCCTGGCCGACCGCCTGCTTTCGATGTCGCACGCCGTGGACAAGCGCAAGCTGGTCGAGCAGACCATGGACAGCATGGACCTTGAGCGCGAGCGCGGAATCACCATCAAGGCCAAGGCCATCGCGCTGCCGATGACTTTGAACGGCGAACAGTACCTGTTCAACCTGATTGACACCCCGGGCCACGTGGACTTCGGCTACGAGGTCAGCCGCGCCATGAACGCCTGCGAAGGCGCGCTGCTGCTGGTGGACTCAACCCAGGGCATCCAGGCCCAGACCGTGGCCAACATGTACCTTGCGCTGGGCGCTGACCTTGAGGTCATCCCGGTCGCGAACAAGGTCGACATGGTGGCCGCCGACTTCGAGCGCACCTGCAACGAGCTCGAGGCCGCCTTCGGTACGGAAACAGCCAGCGTCGTGAAGGTCAGCGGCAAGACCGGTATGGGCGTGGACGTGCTGGTCGACGAAATCGTGAAGCGCGTGCCGCCGCCTGTCGGCGACGTAAACGCGCCCCTGACGGCGCTGATCTTTGACGCCGTCTACGACGACTACCGCGGTGTGGTGGTCTACGTGCGAGTGCGCGACGGCGTGCTGAAGGCCGGTGAGCGCATCTTCATGATGGGCACTCGCAGCGAGTTCGATGTGCTTGAGGTCGGCGTGGTGCGCATGGGCCTGCAGAAGCAGGGCGCGCTGAAGGCCGGCGAGGTCGGCTACGTCATCTGCGGCATCAAGACCGTGCAGGACGTCGGCGTGGGCGACACAATTACGCTCAGCAAGCACAAAGACGAAGTGAAGCCCCTGCCCGGCTACAAGCGCCCGCAGCCCATGGTGTACGCGGGCGTGTACCCGACCAACGCCGCGGAGTTCGACGCGCTGCGCAAGGGCCTGCAGAAGATCACGCTCTCCGACAGCAGCATCACCTACGTGCCCGAGCAGAGTGACGCGCTCGGCAGCGGCTTCCGCTGCGGTTTCCTGGGCTTGCTGCACATGGAGATTTTCCAGGAGCGCGTGGAGCGCGAGCTCGGCCTTGACCTGGTGCAAAGCGCGCCCAACGTGACCTACGAGATCCAGCTCGCGGACAACAGCATCCAGCGCATCGCCAAGGCCGGCGACCTGCCGGACCCCACCCAGTACAAAGAAATCTTCGAGCCGATGGTGAAGCTCAGCGTGATCACGCCCACCGAGTACATCGGCAACGTGATGTCGCTGTCGCTGGAGCGCCGGGGTCTGTTCCTGAACCAGGAGCACCTGGGCAAAGACCGTGTGCTGCTCAGCTTCCGGATGCCGCTGGCGGAAGTGATCTTCGATTACTTTGACAAGCTCAAGTCCGGCACACGCGGCTACGCGACCATGGACTACGAGCAGATCGGCTTCGAGCCCGCGGACCTGGTCAAGGTGCGCATCCTGATCGCCGGCGAAGAGGTGGACGCCCTGGCCATGATCGTGCACCGCCAGTTCGCCGAGCAGCGCGGGCGCAACCTGCTGAAGAAGCTGAAGGAAGAAATCCCCAAGCACCTGTTTGTCGTGAACCTGCAGGCGGCGATCGGCGGCAAGATCATCGCGAGCGAGAAGATCGGCGCGATGGGCAAGAACGTGCTGGCGAAGTGCTACGGCGGCGACATCTCGCGCAAGAAGAAGCTGCTGGAGAAGCAGAAGAAGGGCAAGAAGCGCATGAAGATGATCGGCGGCGTCGAAGTGCCGCAAGGCGCGTTCCTGTCGGTGCTGAAGGTGGACAACTCCTGACGCGCCAATCCCTACCGAAACAGTCCGTGAACATCCGCAGGCTGCGCCGAGTGTCACAGCCTGCGAGCCCCTGAAACTAGGGGGTTTCAGCCAATCGGACCTTCGCGTCGAATTTCCGCCACAAGTTAAATCTAGGGGGTTTATTCGCGATTTCCCCCTGTGTATACAGCAGCGACCGCGAGAGAAATCTGCACGCGAAGATTCCGACAGAAACGCGTCCAGATCAGGCGGAGATTGAAACCGGAACAAGGCGGCAGGGATGGATGCGAGGCGCGGTTCTGCCTCGCGGCGGCCTGTTCCACGCGCCCCAGGGCGTGAGGAGAGCAAGGTGCGAGTGCGCTCGCTTCGTTGGCTGACCCTTCTGGCATGCGCCGCCATCGCGTTCGGCGCGCTCGGTTACACCGTGGCACAGGCCCAGGCCGTCGAGAAAGTTCCCGACGCGGAGTTGCCTGCGGGTGTCAAAGACGCCGGCGAGTTCTCCGCCAAGTGGGACGGCGCCGGCGAACACCCCGGCAAAAAGCTGTTCGACACCGCCTGCGGCGCCTGCCACTCCCTGGGCACCGACTACAAGGTCGGCCCCGGTTTCGCCGGGTTGTACGACCGCGTCAGCACAGGCCCCGCCCACGAGGGCAAGGCCGTGCAGCAGCGGTTGCTCGAGTTCATCAAGACCGTCGAGCCGGGTGGCGCCGACAAGTACTCGGCAGACCCGTACTTCAAGTCATCACAGGAAAAGAACGGCGGCGCCGGCGTGCAGATGAGCGCCCGCGGCGGCCTGGCCGCCACGGTAACCGACCGCCAGATCCTGGACCTGATCGACTACATCCTGCGTTTCCGCGGCGTCGATTTCGTCGAGGCCGATTACCTGAAGCAGGTCGAGCTCGGGCGCGAACTGGTTGCGGGTCTGCGCGGCTTCGAATACGGCGCCCCCTCCTGCACCGGCTGCCACACGGCGGGCGCGCAACCCAGCCTGCGCGGCGCAAATCTGGCCGGCAACATCGCCGATACGTACGTACTGTCGCGCCGCCTGGGCAAAGATGAAAAGCGCAACTTCGCCGACGGCCTGTACGAAATGCTGTCCGGCCCCAATGCGCCGGCCGCACACCACTACTACAAGGATGTGGAAGGCGGCGGCCCGCTGACTGAGGCTGAGCTGCTGGCCGTGAACACGTTCTTTGAGCAGCAGGCCCGCGAGGTGGGTACCGAGCGCGACTCGAACTACCTGCCGATTTTCGCGCTGCTGGCGGCGGCGCTGCTGATCCTGCTGCTTGAGCCTTCGGTGCTGAACGTGTTCTTCGTGAAGGAAGACCACGAGTACGTGGACGGCCCCTACGCCGAGGAGCATCACGGCGACCACGGCCACGAGCACAAGGCGGCAGACAAGCCCGCGGAGCAGCCGAAGGCGGACGAGAAGACCGAAGAGAAGAAGGACGACTAGAAGCCGATGGCAGGCGAGTTCCGATACATCCCGCAGGACACCCTGAACGACGTCGCGAATCTCGTGAACCCGATTCTCGACGTGATCGTCCCGTTCGTGCCCTACCTGGCGGTGCTGGCCTTCGTGCCGGGCCTGCTGCGCGCGATGCTGCAGTACAACATCCAGGCTTCCAAGGGCAGCTTCCTGGACGCCGAGACGGACCGCAAGCTGCGCAGCGTGCCCTTCGGCTTCGGCTTCTGGGGGCTGCTGACCGTTCACCTGGTACTGTTCGGCCTGCCGGGCATGGCGCAGTCCTTTGCCGCCAGCGAAGGCGCGCGGGCGACTCTTGAAGTCACCACCATGGCGTTCGCCTTCTTCATGATGTTCGGCCTGTTGAACATGGTGCTGCGCTTCGCCCTGGACGCCGACGTGCGCAAGAAACTGGGCAAGCTCGGCTATCTCGACATGCTGATCATCGCCACGGTGCTGCTGCCGGCGCTGGGCGTCGGCCTGTACGCGTGGTCCACGGTGCGCTGGGCCAGCGTCTGGACGGGCACCGTGATGTGGCAGAGCTGGATTGACGCCTTCACCTTCAACTTCGACAACACGGACGCGCTGAAGCAGATGCCCGTTTTCGTGAAGCTGCACATGCTGGTGGTGCCTCTGGCTGCGGCGCACGTGTTGTACAGCCGTCTGCTTGCGCACGTGATCGTTCCGCGCCTCAGCCTGTGGCGCATGGATGCCGTGCGCGATGAAGGGGGCCGGGTCGGCGCTGCAGAGGCAGCCGCCCTGATGTACGGCATTTCGGCTGAGAAGAAGGACGCGAAGCACTAGGAGCGGCAGGGTACGCGATGAACGCGAAGCTGGCAGTCTTGTTCTTCCTACTGACCATCGGGATGGCGATGCCGATCCTGCTTGGCTTCCGTGAAGTCGCGGACGTCCAGCTGCCGAACCTGCACACCAACTACCAGCCCACGCAGCCGATTCCCTACAGCCACCGCCTGCACGCGGGCGTGCTGAATATCGACTGCCAGTACTGCCACACCGGCGCCGACGAGGGCCGCCACGCCGCGATCCCGAGCCTGGACACCTGCTGGAACTGCCACAAGACGGTCAAGGGCCGCACGGCCAGCGCCAAGGAGTCGATCGCGCTGCTTGAGAAGGCCTACAACAACGGCATGGGCGAAGGCGTGGCCTGGAAGCGGGTGCACAACAACGCCGACTTCGTGTACTTCAACCACCAGACCCACGTGCGTATCGCGCAGTTCATCGACGCGGACGGCAACGTGACGGACGGAATTGACTGCGCTCAATGCCACGGCGACATGACTAAAGAAGGCGTCGCCCGGCAGAAAGAGCAGCTGACCATGGGTTTCTGCATCAACTGCCACCGCGACCAGAACCAGCGCCACGAGGCGGCTAAGCTGCCGGCCCGGGCGCCGGTCAACGCCTGCGACGCGTGCCACAGGTAAAGAGAGCCGATGGAAATCCGCACCAACGACGCCGAACTGAACGACATGCCGCCTGAGCTGCGGCGCGAGGTCGAGCTTGTCAGCAAAGGCCGCCGCGACTTCATGAAAGTCACCGGCATGGCCGCCATGGGCGCCGTGATCGCCGGCTGCACGGCCAACACCCGCGAAGTGAAACCGCTGCTCAATAAGGTCGAGGGCGTCACACCGGGCGTGTCCTACTACTACGCCTCCACCTGCCAGGGCTGCAGCGCCAACTGCGGCACGCTGATGAAGGTGCGCGACGGCCGTCCCATCAAGCTGGAAGGCAACGAAAGCCCCATGGGCGGCGGCCTGTGCGGCGTGGGCCAGGCCCAGCTCTGGACGCTGTACAACCCCGACCGCCTGCACCACCCGGTCAACAAGGCCGGCGAAAAAGTCGAGTGGTCGGCCCTGGACGCCGCCGCCAAGTCCGCCGTCGGCGCCGGTGCGGTGCTGCTGACCGGCACGATCAACGGCGCCTGCGGCCGCGAGATCATCGAGCGCTTCAAGGCCAAGGGCGGCCGTCACGTCGCCTACGACGCGGTCTCGTGCTACGCGATCGCGAAGGCCCACGGCGAGACGCACGGCAAGGCCGTGATCCCGCGCTATCGTTTCAACGAGGCCACGGTGGTGGTGAGCTTCGGTGCGGACTTCCTGGGCACCTGGCTGAGCCCCGTCGAACACGCCCGCGACTGGGCCACCCAGCGCGACCTGAAGTTCGGGCGCAAGGCCATGAGCCGCCTGCTGGTGCTTGAGGCGCGCATGTCGCTGACCGGCGCCAACGCCGACGAGCGTTTCCGCATCAAGGACAGCGAGCGCGGCGCCGTGCTGCTTGAGCTCGCGAACCGCCTGGGCGGCGACTTCGGCGCGCCCGGCAAGCACAGTGTTGACGCCGCGGCGCTGGACAAGATCGCCGCTGAGCTGAAGGCCGCCGGCCGTCGCGGCCTGGTGGTGAGCGGCAGCCGCGACACGCGCGAGCAGAAGCTGGTGAATTTCATCAACCACAAGCTGGGCGCCTACGGCACCACGCTGGACGCCACCACGCCCTCGCAGCAGAAGCTCGGCAACGACGACGAGCTGGCGAAGCTGCTCAAGGACATGGAAGCGGGCACGGTGAAGACGCTGATCGTGTGGGGCGTCAACCCGGTTTACGACCTGCCCGACGGCGCCAAGTTCAAGGAACTGCTGGGCAAGGTGGCCAACACCATCGCCATCGGCCCCCGTGCCGACGAGACGGCGTCCGAGTGCGCCTGGATCGCCGCCGAAGACGACCCGCTGGAAAGTTGGAACGACTTCGAGCCGGTCAAGGGCTTCCACAGCCTGGCGCAGCCCGGCGTGCGCCGCCTGTGGGACACCCGCAACGGCTTCACCAGCCTGCTCAAGTGGCTGGGCGACCCGGACGGCAACAAGGAGTACCGCGACGTGCTGAAAACCGCCTGGGAAGCCGGCGTGCTGCGCGGCCAGGCCTGGGGCAGCGCCGTCGAGACTGGCTACGTCAACCGCATCGCGGGCACGACCCAGCCCGCCTTCCGTGATGCCGCCATGGGCGACGTCAAGGAGGCCGGCAACGTAGCCGACACCGGCGCCCTCGAGGTCGTGGTGTACGAGTCCTACAACCTGCGCGATGGCCGCCACGCGGTGAACGGCTGGCTGCACGAGATGGCCGACCCCATGTCGCGCGTGACCTGGACCAACATGGCTTTCATGTCGCCCACCACCATGGAAGCCCAGGGCGTGGTCGAAGGCGACGTGGTTGAGATCAGCGCCGACATCGAAGGTCGCAAGGCGACCTGCAAGGTGCCGGTCATGCGTCAGCCCGGCCAGGCAGAGGGCACCGTCGCAATCTCGACCGGTTACGGCCGTACCAAGGCCGGCCCCATCGTGCACGGCCGCGGCAAGGAAGAAGACGCCGTGGACCCGGACCTGCTGGCTGACGGCGTGTACGCGATCGGCGGCAACGCCTTCCCGTTGCTGGGCGGCAAGCCGGTGGCGGGCAGCCTCAGCAAGACCGGGCGCCGCATCAAGCTGGCCAAGATCAGCGAACACGACAGCCAGGAAGGTCGCCCGATCCTGAAGCAGACCAGCCTTGAGCAGTGGCTGAAGGACCCGACCTCGGGCAACCAGGACGAGATCCCGCCGGTGGACGTGACGCTGTGGCCGCGCTGGGAATACAAAGGCCACAAGTGGGGCATGACCATCGACCTGAACGCGTGCATCGGCTGCAACGCGTGCCAGGTGGCCTGCAGCATCGAAAACAACGTGCCGGTAGTGGGCAAAGACGAGGTGTGGTACAGGCGCGAAATGCACTGGATCCGCATCGACACCTACTACGAAGACAACGACGGCAGCAAGTTCGACGGCGACCTGACCAAGGACGCCAACCCGGAGGTCGGCTTCCAGCCCATGATGTGCCAGCACTGCGAGAACGCGCCGTGCGAGACGGTGTGCCCGGTGATCGCCACCAGCCACACCGACGAGGGTCTGAACGCGCAGGCGTACAACCGCTGCATCGGCACGCGTTACTGCGCTAACAACTGCCCTTACAAGGTGCGGCGCTTCAACTGGTTCCGCTACGAGCACCACAACCTGACCATGAACCTGGTGCTGAATCCGGACATCGTGGTGCGCAGCCGCGGCGTGATGGAAAAGTGCAGCATGTGCGCGCAACGTATCTACGACGGCAAGCGGGCCGCGGCGCTGGCGGGCACGGACGTCAAGGACGGCAGTATCCAGCCGGCCTGCGCCCAGAGCTGCCCGACCAACGCGATCATCTTCGGTGACCGCAACGACAAGGAAAGCAAGGTCGCGCGCCTGGAGCAGGACCCGCGCAACTACGCGGTGCTGGCGGAAATCAACACGCGCCCCACGGTCACCTACCTGACCAAGGTGCGCAACCGCCCGCCCAAGGAATCAGAGCTGGTGCTGGAACGCGGACACGGACACGGGCACGAGGCAGAAGCACACTAGAGGATTGTAGGCAAGGACCATGGGACACGTTTACTCAGCATTGCGTAAGCCGCTCGTGCACGGGGACAAGACCCTGCACGACGTCACGCAGGACGTGTGCTCGTCCATCGAGGGCAAGCCTTCGCAGCTCTGGTGGCTGGGCTTTTTCGGCAGCGGGGCGGTGATGCTGATGTTCGTGGCGCTGGTCGCCTACGAACTCTATGAAGGCATCGGCGTCTGGGGTCTGAACAAGACCGTCGGCTGGGGCTTCGACATTACCAACTTCGTGTTCTGGGTCGGTATCGGTCACGCCGGCACACTGATCTCCGCGGTGCTGTTCCTGTTCCGCCAGAAATGGCGCACCAGCATCAACCGCTCAGCCGAGGCCATGACGCTGTTCGCCGTGGTGTGCGCCGGCCTGTTCCCCTTGATCCACATGGGCCGGCTCTGGATCGGCTTCCTGTGGGTAGCGCCTTACCCCAACCTGCGCGGCCCCCTGTGGGTGAACTTCCGCAGCCCGCTGTTGTGGGACGTGTTCGCGATCTCGACATACCTGACCATCTCGGCGGTGTTCTGGTACATCGGCCTGATTCCCGACCTCGCCACCGTGCGCGACCGCGCCAAGCACTGGGGCCGCAAGCTGTTCTACGGCGTGCTGAGCCAGGGCTGGAACGGCAGTGTGCGCAACTGGAACCACTACGAGACGGCGTACATGATCTTCGCCGGCCTTGCGACGCCGCTGGTGTTCAGCGTGCACACCATCGTGTCCTTCGACTTCGCCACCTCGGTGATCCCGGGCTGGCACACCACGATCTTCCCGCCTTACTTCGTCGCGGGCGCGATCTTCTCGGGCTTCGGCATGGTGCTGACGCTGCTGCTGATCGCCCGCAAGTCCATGCGGCTCGAGAACTACATCACGCTGGACCACCTCGAGAACATGGGCAAGGTGATCATCCTGACCGGCTCGCTGGTGGGCCTGGCTTACGGCACCGAGTTCTTCATTGCCTGGTACAGCGGCAGCATGTACGAGGGCTTTGCCTTCATCAACCGCGCCACCGGCCCGTTCGCCTGGTCGTACTGGATCATGGTGAGCTGCAACGTGCTGAGCCCGCAGGTGCTGTGGTTCAAGAAGCTGCGCCGCAGCCCGATGGTGCTGTTCATCATGTCGATCTTCGTGAACATCGGCATGTGGTTTGAGCGCTTCGTGATCATCGTGACCAGCCTGCACCGCGATTACCTGCCGAGCAGCTGGTCGTACTACCACCCGACCTGGATTGAGGTCGCGACCCTGATCGGCAGCTTCGGGCTGTTCTTCTGGTTGTTCTTCATCTTCGTGCGCGTGATGCCCGCCATCGCGTTCGGCGAAGTGAAGGGTGTGATGGACATGGGCAAATCCCACGGTGACCACAAGGCACACGGCGCGAACCCGGAGGTGAGCCATGGCTGATCAACGGCCGGATCTCTTCCTTGGCGTGTTCCGTGAGCAGGACCACACGCTTGAGGCCACCAAGGCCTGCCGCGAAGCGGGTTTCACGTTCTACGACGTGTTCGCGCCCTACGCCGTGCACGGGCTGGACCGCGCCATGGGCCTGCCGTTCAGCAAGATCACCTGGGTGACCTTCCTGTGCGGCGCCATGGGCTGCATCATCGCGATCTCGGGCATGACCTATGTGAGTGCCTGGGACTGGCCTCTGAACATCGGCGGCAAGGCACCGTTCCCGTTCCCGGCCTTCGTGCCGGTGATGTTCGAGTTGACGGTGCTGATCGGCGGTCTGTGCACCATGCTGGGCCTGTTCGCCATGTGCCGGATTTTCCCGGGCAAGAAGGCCCGGCTGTTCCACCCGCGCGTGACGGACGATCGCTTTGTAATCGCGATCGAGATGGACGAAGACTTCGATGAGTCAAAGTGCCGTGAGATCTTCGCGCAGCACCACGCCGAGGAAGTCAAGCAGGTCGGCCCCGACTATGAAGCCGCGGTAGCGGAAGGGGGTGCCGCGTGATTGACAAGGTTCTGAACAAGGCGATCGACATCCAGGCCGCGCAGCTCGACAAGGCCAAGGATATCGTGGTGCGCGCCCATGAGACGTACAGCCCGCGGGCCTGGATCGGCCTGGGCGTGCTGCTGGGTGCCATTGCCTCGGCGCTGGCGGCGGGTTTCCTGCTGCGCGACTTCGGCAAGCGCAACATTGAGTACTTTCCCGACATGGGCTACAGCGAAGCCTGGGAAAGCCAGACGACCCACGACTACGCGAAGAAGTACGCCGACTACACGCCTGAGCTGCCCCCCTACATCGAGAAGTGGGGCACGGCCGAGATGCCGCCGCCCGATGGCACCGTGTATCGCGGCCAGAAGACGCTGGTGGTGCCGGCCGAGGTGCCGACCGCCCTCGCCGACCGGCTGGCCTGGGCGCGCGCGAACCTTAGCAACCCCTACGCCAACGTGGGCGGGCATGACCAGGAACTGGTGCTGAAGCGCGGCAAAAACCTGTTCCGCATGAACTGCCAGGGTTGCCACGGCGTGGACGGCGTGGGCATGGCGCCGGTCACGAAGTTCGGCATCGGCGCGCCGACGCTGGCCAACGCCACCGTGCGCGACAAATACACTGACGGCGAAATGTTCTACGTGATCACCTACGGCATCAACACCATGCCGGCGCACAAGAACCACGTGAAATACGACGATCGCTGGAAGCTGATCCGCTACCTGCGCGAGTTGCAGAAGGGCAAGTAGGCCATGAGCGAAGCTGTGCACATTGACGAGCCCGAGAAGTTCAGCTTCCCCGCCCTGGTGAAGATCGCCTGCCTGGCGGCCATCGGCGTGGGACTGGCGACTTTCGGCCTGTCGTTCCTCGGCGGCGCCGACCTGGCGTTCGGCGGATGGGCCATCGCGTCCTGGTACGTGCTTGGCTTCCCGCTGTTCGGCATGTTCTTCCTGATCATCAACAACCTCAGCAGCGCCGGCTGGCACGTCACCATGAAACGCGTGCCTGAGGCCATGCTGCAGTACTTCCCCGTCGGGCTGCTTACCATCGGAGTGCTGTGCCTGACCTTCCTGTTCAAGGAACACCAGTTGTATGAGTGGGCCCACCCCGTGGACCACGGCGACCTGCACAGCACGCTGATCTCGCACAAGTCCAAGTTCCTCAACATCCCCGGTTTCCTCGGCCGCACCGCGCTGTACTTTGTGCTGTGGACCGCCTTTGCCCTCATCATGACCCGCGCCTCGCGCAAGCAGGACGTGGACGGCGACGTCAAGCACACCTTCACCCAGAAGAACCTGGCCGCGCCGTTTGCCATCGTGTTCGGCCTGTCGGTTACCTTCGCCGGCCTGGATTACATCAAGTCCGTCGAGCCCACCTGGTTCAGCACCATGTTCGGCGTCTACCAGTTCGCCGGCATCGTCGAGAGCGGCTTCGCCATGCTGATCCTGACGCTGCTGCTGCTGCGCCGCCTGGGCTACCTGCGCTCGGCCGTGAACGAAAACCACTTCCATAACCTGGGAATCTGGCTGCTGGCGTCGGCCACGTTCTGGGCCTACATCTGGTTCTGCCAGTTCCTGCTGATCTGGTACTCGAACATCCCGGAAGAGACCGCCCACTACATCGCGCGCTGGAACACGCCGTGGTTCTGGGTGACCTTCGTGCTGAATCCGCTGCTCAACTGGGCGCTGGTGTTCTTCATCCTGCTGCCGCGCCCGAACAAGCGGAACCTGAAGACGCTGGCGATCGCCGCGGTGATCGCGCTGCTGGGCCGCTTCGTGGACCTGTGGCAGTACGTCACTCCCAAGCCCCACGCCAACGCGGCGGGTATGCCTGAGCCGCACTACATGCCCTACACCACCTTCTGGCAGATCGGCATCGTGGTCGGCGTGATCGGGCTGTTCCTGTTCGTGACGCTGAAGGCCCTCGAGAAGGCGCCCTTGCTTGCAAAGAAGGACCCGTACTTCGAAGAGTCGGTCCACCACCACATCTAGCCCTGCAACCGCAAATAACCAATCACCAATGACCAACGGGGTTTCCCCGGCATTGGTATTTGGTTATTGGTTATTGTTCATTCGCTGTTCAAGCCACGGGGGCGTACCATGCTGCGAGCTATCCTCGCCTTGCTGCTGATTTGCGGCGGCCTTGCCGCCCAGGACAACCACTACTGGACCCACCAGTTCGGCACGCGCTCCAGCCTGATGGGCGGCGCCGTGATCGGCGGCGTGGACGACACCAGCGCCTGCTACTACAACCCCGGCCGCCTGGGCTGGATCACCAACGATTCGCTGAAGGTCAGCGCCGACGGCTACCAGCTCAGCACGCTGACCATCGCCGACGGCGCGGGCGACGGCCTGAACCTCACCAGCACCCGGGGCGACATCATCCCGCTGGCGGGCTCGGGCGTGTTCCTGTTCGATCAGCCGGGCATTGCCATGGGCTTCCAGATCATGGCCCGCCAGTTCTTCAACGCCAACGTCAGCACGCGCATCGAAGACATGCGTAATGCCATCGACGACGCGCGCTCGGCGGGGCTGGAGCAGTACATCGGCAGCTTCCAGTTCCGCACCAACACCGAGGAATACTGGGCCGGGCTCAGCTTCGGCTGGGCGATCACTGACTGGCTGGGTGTGGGCGTCACGCACTTCGGTTGCCTGCGCTTTGAGGAGCAGGACTTCAACATCACTACCCGCGCCGTCGCCGGCGGCCAGACCTTCGGCGCCGACAACATCGCGGGCTTCGACTTCTGGAACGTCCGCACGCTCTGGAAGCTCGGCGTATCCGCCCAGTTCGGCGGGCTGAAGATGGGCATCGCCGTCACCACCCAGAGCGTCAACCTGTTCGGCGCGGCCACGGTGCGGCGCCAGATCAGCGTGGACGACCTCGACATCGACGGCAACGGCACCAGCGACCAGCTGGAAGCCAACGACCGTCGCGACGGCGTGCCCAGCGAATACCGCACCCCCTGGTCCTTCGCCACCGGCGTCGACTATGACTTCGGGCCGGTTACGCTTGCGCTGGCCGCGGAGTGGTTTCTGCCCGTGGGCCTGTACTCTCCGGCGTCGCCCTCCGGCGACAAGGCGTTCTTCCTGGGCGCACCGGGCAGTGAAAGCAGCCGCGAGCTGCTGACGCTGTACGATGCCAAGCGCGGCGCGTTCAACGTGGCAATCGGCCTGGAGACCGAGTTCAGCGAGAACTGGCACGGCTTCTGGAGCATGCGCCGCGACGCCGCCGCGGACTACCTTGACCATCACGGCCTGCACTTCGGGATCAGCAGCTGGGACCTGTTCCACTTTGACACGGGCATCTCGTTCACCACGCGCCAGGATAACGGCGCGGCCAAGCATGAGCTGATGGTGGGCCTGCAGTTCGTGCTGGGCGCCGGGCGCACAGAGCAGCCGATCAGCTTCGACAACGTCAGCGAGGCGCGTCTGCTGACAGGCAGCACAAGCCGCACGGACATCAGCTACTTCGCGATCAGCCTGCTGGTCGGCTACACCTACTACTTCTGATGCAGCACGGCAACAAAAGGACCCCCGCAAGGCGGGGGTCCTGTGTGAAGCAGGCGGTCACCGTTACTGCCAGCCCTTCACCTCGGTGACATCGTTGTGGACGGTGCCGCGCGAGACGGTGGACTGTTCAAACTTCACTGCCACACCCGGCACATCCTCGCACAGCCACAACTTCTCCGTGGTGACGCCTCCGCCGCTGCAGCCTTCGTTGCTCCAGGTGATCACGGTGCACTTCACGACCTTCTTGCCGATCTGCAGCTTCTTGGATTCTGTGGTCACGTCGCACATGAACTTGCGCTTGGTTGTCAGGCCGCGCATTTCGTCCAGGTCGTACTTCCATTTTTCGGGTTGCCCGCCCTTGGCTGTGGGCGTGTAGAGAACCTCGAGTTCCGCGGGCTTTGTTCCCGGCGCGCTCACGGACAGCACTTCCCACTTGTACTGGCTGTTGCTCGGCGGAAGAGGGTCGCCGTGGACCACACCGGAACTCGTGTGCTCCCACTCCACGATTCGGCCTTTCACCCAGAAGGCGTCAAACTGGGCGTCGGTCCAGGGCAGCGGCATGGGCTTCAAGCCGGTGTCGGCGTCGTGTTCCTTGAAGTTGCCGAGCCCGCAGCCGTGTTTCTTGGCCAGGGCCTCAATGTCCGATTTCTTGACTTTCTGCTTCTCCTTCGAGACCAGTCGCAGGTAGGTTTCGCTGGTGCTGCCGGCAAACCCCTCTGCGCCCGGCAGCGCGACAGCGTCCTTCACGAACGCGGGCACGATGTTGGTCGGCAGTGCGTTGGGCATGGTCAGCCAGAAGGTGTAGACTTTGCGCTTGTCCGGGTTAGGGAAGTTCTTGACGGCATCGTCGAACTGGTCGGCGTTGACGGCGGGAGTGCTGCTGATCATCAGTGCAATGACAGCCATGGCGAAGAGGGCGTATCGAAGCATCTCAAGTCTCCAGGTCGGTTGTTTGCGGTGTCCCTTGCGTGAGGGAGCAACACCGTTGGACAAAGATTAGCCTGGCGCTTCGGCGGCAGAAGCCTCCCCGGCTGCTTCGCGAAATTTGCTCTTGCGTTTGCAGTTGCGACCATCCGCTTTTTGCGTATCCGCATAGGCGCGGCGCGATCCCGGCGGCAGTCACGACCCCGCACGACAACCAAGGTAATGGGAGTGCCCATGAAGAACGGAACCAGCTGCCCCAAGTGCCACGGGGAACGCATTCTGCACGCCCCCAGCATTGCCGACCGAGACCGCCACTCCGTTCACCCGCTGGCCTTAGAAGTAGAAGGCCTGTTCTTTCACTCCCCGGTCGGAGAGCTGGAGGCCTACGTCTGCGCAGCCTGCGGCTTCACTGAAATCTACGTGCGCGACGTCAAAGCCCTGTTGAAACACGTTAAAGGCTGAGCGCGCGCGCCCGCTTCTTCCTCTGTTTCGGGGGCGCAGCTTCGTTGCTAGAAGAACCATTGCCCGCAAAACGGCTGGCCGGCTTCACGCAAATTCCGCGTGAGGGTTCGGCCTTGTGGCTTCACTAGGGACAGAGCATGTCGGACGGATCGCAGGCAGAAACCTCAGCGCTGGTGAAGAGCGCGCGATCCGGCGACAAAAAGGTTGCCAGGGAGGCCTATACGGTTCTCGTAAACCGATACCAGGAAGGCGTTTACGCCTACATCCTGGGCCGTTGTCGAGACCCGGAAAAGGCCCAGGAAGTGGTGCAGGACGCGTTCATCACGGCCTACACCACCCTGGACAAGTTGGAGAAGGCGGAAAGCTACCGCAGCTGGGTGATCGGCATCGCCCTCAACCTGCTGCGGCGCCGCAAGAAAGAAATCGCCAACCCCGACCTGCTGGAGGGCGCGACCGATTCGCGCGAAGCCGGTCTGGCGGGGCTGGCCAACCAGGAGACCCTGGAGGCCGTTAGAGCTGCAGTAGACGACTTGCCCGAGAACTACCGTACCGCCCTGCAGATGCACTACTTCGACAAGCAGCGCGGGCGGGCAATCGGGGCCGAGTTGGGGGTAAGCGAAGGCGCGGTGCACATGATCCTGCTGCGCGCCCGCAAAGCCCTGGCGGAAAAACTGAAAGCTTTTGCCCCCGAGAGTGACTAGGGGCGGGTAAAGAACCATGGCAGACCGCGAACATCTTGAGTTGCTGGCCTCGCGCTCCCTCGACGGCGACCTTTCGCCCGCCGAACACGCCGAGCTGCAGGCCGCCCTGGCCCACGACGCCGAGCTGCGTGAGCTGCTGGCAACGCTTGAGCGCGTGCACAACAGCATCAACCTGCTGGGCGAGCAGCGCCTGCCGGCCGACTTCACCAGTCGCGTACTTGAGCAGGCCTTCGAGCCTGCGCCCGTCATCCAGCTTCCGGTCTCCGGTTGGCGCCACTGGGCGGCCGCCGCGGCCGTGGTTTTGATGATCGGCCTGCTGGTCGGCGCCGCGGTGCTGAACAATGGCGGCAAGCCCGCCGACGCCCCCACCATAGCTTTTGACCGCGGAGGCAGCTCGGGCTCCGTTTCCACGCCCAGCGACGTCACCCCGCGCCAGCGCAGCGCCAGCGTGGTCGCTTTCAGTGAAGGCGAGCTGGAACTGGCTTCGCCGCAGGGCGTCCAGCGCACCAGCCGCTTCGAGGGCAGTGTGACTCTGCCTGCTCAAGTGAAGGCCCCGGCCGGCACCCACGCGGTGCTGGAGGTGCAGGGTGGCACGGCGGTGCTGTCACCGGGCGCCAGCGCGCGCCTCACCGACGCCGACCTCGACGGCATCCCGGACATCGAGCCCATCGACGGCGACATGTACCTGGAAAGCGCCGGTCCCGGCGTGCGCTCACGCGTCAGCGGTGTTGACCTGAACGTGGATGGTGGCCTGACCCTGCGGCGCACCGCCGACGGCTACATGGCAGAGCCCAGCCACGGCGGCGCCAAGGCCGGCGAGACTGCCTTCGGTTTCCGCCAGTGCGCGCTGATCAGCGAGCAGGGCGTGCGCCTCAGCGACTGCGAGCGCCCGGGCCTTGACGACTGGGCCGTGCGCGGCCGCGCGGACGCCATCAAGCTGCAGGTGCGCCGGCTGATCGGCGACAAATTCGACCGCATTCCCGCCCAGCACTGGAAGCAGTGGGACAAGTTCCTGCGCGGCGTTCTGTCGCAGCCCTGGCAGGCCGCGACCTATTCGTACACCATCCGCTTCCTGCTGAAGTACGACTTCTTCGACGAGGCCAGCCCCGAGGAACGCAACGCCTGGGGCACCATCGCCGGCATCATGGCGGAAGGCACCAGCGAGGCTGACATCCCGCTGCAGGTGCTGGAAGTGTTCCGCTCGGCTGAGCAGGAGTTCGACCGCAACCCGGAGTCACTTGAGCAGTTCAAGCAGATGACCCGCGAGTGGATCGAGCGCAACGCCGACCTGCGTCGCGAGTAAACAAGCCCGCAAGGATCAGCGTAGCGCCATGGCTCCGTCGTGGCGCTACTTCAGTTTCACCACCCAGGCGGCCCACTCGTCTTCAAAGTCCTTGAGGGCAACACCGAAGCGCTTGTCAAAGTCGCGCCGGCCTGTATCGACGCGATAGTAGTCCACCAGCAGCTCAAGGTAGGCCTTGCGGTAGGCGTCCGGCTTCTCGAACAGGCAGTACCACGCCACGGAACCGACAAGGGCGTATTTCTCGACCACGGAGATCGGCGTGCCTTCCGCGAACGCGGCGTAGCCCTGCGCCAGCACGGGCTTCAGCGCGGGCACCTTGCCCTTCTCGCCGGTCCAGTACTTCTGGATGGTGTAGGTGCGCTGGGCCTCAAGGCCTTTCAGCTTGTGCTTGCTGCCCGTGATCTGCAGGTCTTCAAACACCACGGCGATGCTTTCGACGATCCAGGCGTGCTCTTTGGTGGTCGCCAGCTCGTAGCTGTCCCACTCGTTGCGCACGCCGCGCAGGCCGCTTTCCACCAGGCGGTGGGCGCATTCGTGGTATAGGGTGCGGGCGAGGTTGTCTTTGGCCTTGTTCTTGCGGCCCACTTCGTCACAGCGCTGGGCGTTGATCAGCACCGCGTGCAGGGCGCCGACGTGCATGCCGGCGTTGTTCTCGGCCATGGCAAAACCCACGGCCTCCGAGAACTTGACGAAGGTGTCGGCCAGTTTGCAGCACCACACCACGTTGGGTTGCTTGCGCTTGGGGATCACGTCGCCCAGCAGCTCGAAGAAGATCTCGTGGAAGCGATCCAGCAGGCCGGCGTACTTCAGGGCCCGCTTCCAGTCCAGGTCCGTCACCAGCGTGAAGTGCGCCCCGACCAGCACCCAGGGTTGTTCCCAGCTGACTTCGCGTTCGGGTTTCTCGGGCGAGTCGGCCGTCTTCACCACCAGCTTGCTCAATCGCTCGTGGTCGGCCGCTTTGAGCCAGCCCAAGCCGTCGAGCCACTTACGACCGGCGGCCTCGTTGGCCTGGGCGTTGCCGGGATCCGCCATCAGCACCTGCTGGGCGGGCAGGCCGGCTTTCTGGGCCCCAAGCCCGCGGCGCTGGGTGATCTCTGCACGCTGATCAAGGTAGCCGCCCCAGGCCTCGGCGGTGTATTCGTCGGCTTTGTCTTCGCACTCGGCGATAATCTCTTTCGCGCGCTCGGCGTTGGCGCCGCTGATCTTTTCGCACAGCAAGCGGGCTTCTGAGTACAGCTTCTGCTCAAGGCAGTACTCGGCCAGGGCCAGGTTGGCGTCGTGATAGCCCGGCTGGCTGGGGCTGTAGGGCAGCGGCTCGGCCTGGGCATGCAGGCAGACGGCCGCCAGGACCAGCAATGCGTAGAGACGCAGCAACTTCATGGGTGTCCGCCAGGGGAGGCGTCACGGGGCAGGGGTTAATGATCGGCGGAATGGTCCCGTTCCGCAATGGCGAAACAGGGCAGTTGCACAGATTGGTAAGGCTTTCGAGCGCGTAAAAAATCCGCAATCAGAAGCGGATGTCCTGCCCGTGGCTGAACTCGACGTGGTTGCCGTCCGGGTCGCGGATGATGGTCCAGTAACCCACCGGCGGGCCGGAGTCCTGCGGTTCCATGTGCAGAATGCCCAGCTCGCGGGCCCTGGCGGCGATGCGGTCCACCTGCTCGCGGGTCTCGACCGTGAAGCCCAGGTGGTCGAGGCGCGGGGCGGGTCCGTCTTCGCCGCCGCTCAGCAGCACCAGCACGAAATCAACGCCCAGGGGACGCGCCGACACCCAGTACACCGGCATGCGGTCGCCTTCCCGCTCATGCACGACGCTCATGCCGCACACGGCCTGGTAGAAGCGCGCTGTGGCCGTGGTGTCGCGGCAGCGCAGGGCCAGGTGTGTGAAGCCGGGCCGGCCGGCCACCCCGTGCAGGCTTTCGGGCATGTCGTTCATGGCAACAGGTTAGCAGATTGCCAATCACTTCTTGAACAGCGCCGCCACGCCGCCGAAGAAGGTGATCACGCCGAACAGCACCGGCCCCCACCAGACGGTAAATTTCTCACCCGGCCCGGCCGAGCTGTAACTGGCCATGGTGGCCACGATGCCGCCCACGGTCAGCAGCGCGCCGAGCCCCATGCCACCCCAGGCCTTCGTGTTCATGGAGCCGACCTGCGGCGGCGGGCTGCTGTAGTTGCCGCCGCTGTACATCGGCTGGCTGCTCACGCCGCCGGGGCGCCCGGCTGGCTCGCCGCCGCCCATGCCGGGGGGCAGGTCGTTGCGCGGGATGTTCGGCGTGGCCGGTCTGGCGCCTTGGGGGCGAGCGGCCGGAGGGCGCGGCCCGCCCGGTCGGGCGACTTTGGGACGTTGCGCCGCCGGCCGGGGAGACGGGCGTTGCGGATTGGGTTGCATAGTGACCTCAGCGAGGAAGCGGGAAAGTGAGTCTGCTCACTGGATTGTAGATCGGGGCAGGCTCGGTTCCAGCTTTGAGAAGATAAGCAGCTTATCGATAGTCCCCGCGGAAAAAAACCGGGAACCTGTGAAAGCGGCGTAACGTTTCAGGCAAAGACAGGTAGTAGAGACAGGAGCGAAACGATGCAGGCGGATACGGAAAAGGTTGCAGCCGGCTCACCGCGCTACGCGCGTCTGCTGGCCAGCTCCCGGGCCGGGCAGGCCCGTCGCCGCGATCTGGCCCGCTTCCTGCAGACGCGCCGTCAGCGCCTGCAGTTTGAAGAAACCCTCCGGCAGTTGGGTTGAACATCCCGCCAACGAAAACAGGACCGGCCCGCGGGCCGGTCCTGCTCTTTCAATCGCGCTACTTGCTGAAGCTCATGTAGAACTTGCCGTCTTTCTCGATGATCGACAGCTTCTTGGTGTCTTCCTCGGATTCGCCGTTCAACGTGAGGGTCTGCACGAAGGTGGCGAAGAACTTGCCTTCCACCTCCTCGATGGTCGGCTTCTGCATGGTGACCTTGACGCCCTCTTCCTTCATGCCGCGCAGCTCCGAGCAGATGCGCTTCTCCACCAGCTCGTGTTCGTCCTTGTGGAACAGCGCCAGCACACCGTCGGCATCCAGCGCCGCAACCGCGGCTGCCATCTGCTCCGCTACGGCCTGGCGCTGCTCGGCGGGCGTTTTCGCCGCGGGCTCCTCCGTCTTGGTTTCCGTGTTGGTGCTGTTGGTTTCGGGTTTGGCGGTGTTGCCGGTGTTTTCGCCGCCGCCGCAGGCCGAGAAGGCGAACAGGGCCGCAAACGCCAAACACAGGACCAGGCTGGTACGCATCATGGGATCTCCGATTGGGTAGTGAGCGCAGCCAAGATAATCCGCTCACCGGTCGCTGCAACGCAAAAGGGCGGCCTTTGCAGGCCGCCCTTTGCTTGCAGATGGACTACAGCGACTTCTTGTTGAGGTAGAAGTCCAGGCGTTCGTACTCCTTGTGCTTGGCGCGCTCCTCTACGTCCGCGACGCTCTTGGGCGGCGGCACGATCACCTTGTCGCCCGGCTTCCAGTTCACCGGTGCGGCCACGCTGTGCTTGTCCGTGGTCTGCAGGGCATCCACCAGGCGCACCACCTCGTCGATGTTGCGGCCCACGTTCAGCGGGTAGTAGATGATCGCGCGGACCGTGTGCTTGGGGTCGATCACGAAAACGGCGCGCACCGTGGCCGTCTGCGATTCGTTCGGGTGCAGCAGCCCGTACTTCTGCGCCACCTTGGTGTCGAGGTCGGCGATGATCGGGTAGTTGATCTCGACGTCCAGGATCTGCTTGAGGTTCTCGCGCCAGGCCAGGTGGCTGTGGATGCTGTCGATGCTAAGGCCGATCAGCTTGGTGTTGCGCTGGTCGAACTCTTTGTTGCGGCGGGCGAACTCGGTCAGCTCGGTGCTGCAGACCGGCGTGAAGTCGGCCGGGTGGCTGAACAGGATGGCCCACTTGTCTTTCTTCCAGTCGTGGAACTTGATGGGTCCCTCGGTGGTGACGGTTTCAAAGTCCGGCGCCTTGTCGCCGATGCGGGGGATGCCGCGGTATTCCTGTGTCTCGCTCATGTCTGTTTCTCCGTTATCTCGGGTTTCGAAAGTGTGGCGGTTAGTTTGTAACTCCTCTCACTCGACATCGCATTCGCATACACCCTCCTGCCTGCTCAAGATTCGAAAAAGAAAATCGCCCGGGCGCTGTGGCCCGGGCGACTGATAGGTGCATCAGCTTTGCCTAACTCGCGACGGGCTCGACGTTTACCTTCTTCCGGGACTTGCCGGAGAAACACATCACGCCGTCACACAGGGCGAACAGTGTGAAGTCGCGGCCCATGCCGACGTTCTTGCCCGGGTGAATGCGCGTGCCCACCTGGCGGATCAGGATATTGCCGGCGCGCACGAACTGGCCGCCCGACTTCTTGAGACCGCGGTACTTCGGATTGCTGTCGCGGCCGTTCTTGGTGCTGCCGCCGCCCTTTTTATGTGCCATGACAAAACCTTCGGTTTTGAGGGGTCAGGTTTGGGGTGTCAGGTTTCAGGGTTTTCCTGCCGCCTGACGCCTGCCTCCTGCCGCCTAGCCTTTGATGTTCGTTACCTTCACCAGTGTGTGGCGCTGGCGGTGTCCACGCTTGCGCTTGCTGTTGTGCTTGCGGCGGCGGTAGGTGAAGGCGATCAACTTCTCGTCCTTGACCTCGCCCAGCACTTCGACCTCGACCGCGGCGCCGCTGACGGTGGGCGCGCCCACCTTCACGTTTTCGCCGTCCGCCACCAGCAGGACCTTGTCCAGGCTGATCTTCTCGCCCTTTGTCTGGCCGAGACGATCGAGCTTGAACTCCATTCCCTTTTCCAGGCGGTACTGGCGCCCGCCGTCTGCAACGATTGCGTACATGGCTTCATCCTTGCCGGGGACCACGGGGGGCACGAAAGCATGCCGCTCAACCCGAAGTCCAGACCGGGGCGGAAAAGGTAGCTAAGCCAGCCAGCCCGTCAAGCCCGGGACCGGGGGAATTTGGTGCGCTCGTGCTTCGCACTTGCGCTGGGCTTTCACGCGAAGACGCGAACATCGGCACTGGCAAAGGCGACCGCAACCATAGATGCACATCGGTGAACATGTTCATCGGTGTGCACCTGTGGTTGCTTTGGCAGTTCTTCGCGCCTCCTTCGCGGTCTTCGCGTGAAGCCGTTGAAACCCGGTCCCGTTCCTGCTCCATGGGACGAAAGCGAAAGCGCTGATCCACCCTTCCCGGCCCACCGCCGGGTTTTCCCATTCCTTACCTCTATGACTAGCCCCTGAGCCGCGTGCTGTTAGCATGCGCGCCCTTACGGAGATGCCATGACGCAGGAAGTCAATGAATACCGGGCCGTGCGCGAACAGAAGCGCGACGCGCTGAGCGCACTGGGCGTGAACCCCTACGAAGTTCGCACCCCGGCCCGCACACCCAACGCCCTGATCCGAACGGAATTCGAGGCCGCCGAAAAGACAGCCGACGAGGCCAACCCGGCCAGCCTGAAAGACGCGGCTATCGCCGGGCGCGTGCTGGCCAATCGCAAGATGGGCAAGAAGGCGATCTTTCTGGATATCTATGACGGCAGCGGCAAGCTGCAGGTGTACCTGAGCGAGAAGTCCGTCGGCGCCCAGGGCATGGCGATTTACGACAACCTCGACCTCGGCGACTTCGTCTGGGCGCGCGGCGACGTGCAGCGCACCCGCACGGGCGAAGTCACACTGTTCGCCTCCGAGCTGCGCTTCCTGACCAAGGCTCTCAGCGTCCCGCCCCTGCCCCGCGAGTTCACCGACGAGCAGGGCAACAAGAAGTCCGTGGACGCCCTGACCGATCCCGAGCAGCGCCACCGCAAGCGCTACCTGGACCTGATGGTTCACACCGAAGTGCGCGAACGCTTCGAGCAGCGCAGCACCGTGGTCACCACCATCCGCCACTACCTCGAGGGCGAAGGCTTCCTCGAAGTAGAAACCCCCATGATGCACCCGGTGCCCGGCGGCGCGCGGGCAAGGCCGTTCATTACGCACCACAACGCCCTGGGCATGAACCTGTACCTGCGCATCGCCCCCGAGCTGTACCTCAAGCGCCTGCTGGTGGGCGGCTTCGAGCGCGTGTTTGAGATCAACCGCAACTTCCGCAACGAGGGCATCGACCACACCCACAACCCCGAGTTCACCATGCTCGAGCTGTACGAGGCCTACGCCGACTACGAACGCATGATGGATTTAACCCAGGGCATGATCGTGGCCGCCGCCAAGGCATTGCGCGGCAACGACGATCTCAAGTTTTCCTGGAACGGCCACCAGATCGATCTGACGCCGCCCTTCAGGCGCGCGAAGTACAGCGAGCTGTTTATGGAAGCCGTCGGCTTCGAGATGACCGACAAGGCTAGGGTCGCGGCCGAGGCCAAGCGTCTGGAGATCGACCCCAAGCAGGACTACTGGAACACGGTCAACGAGATCCTGGAGCATCACGTCGAGCCCAAGCTGATCCAGCCGACCTTCATGATCGACTACCCCACGGCGATCTGCCCGCTGACCAAGGCCAAGCCGGATAACCCGGAGATTGCCGAGCGCTTCGAGCTGTTCATCGGCGGCGTCGAGTTCGCCAACGCCTTCAGCGAGCTGAACGAGCCCGTCGAGCAGCTGCGCCGTTTTGTCGAGCAGGTCGAGCTGGGCAAAAAGTCCCAGGACGTCGAGGCCCCCAAGGAAGTCGATTACGACTACGTCGAAGCCCTCGAGGCCGGCATGCCCCCGGCCGGCGGCCTGGGCGTGGGCATCGACCGCCTGGTGATGCTGCTGACCGGCACCGACAGCATCCGCGAGGTGATCCTGTTCCCCCACATGCGGCGCGAGCACGTGAACCAGCAGGACGCGGCCGTGCAGCGCGCGCGCATCGCTGTGGAATCGCTGCTGGAAGAGCTGGAGACGCCCGAGTTGCGCAAGATCGAGGGTTTCCACCAGCTGCATGAAAGGTTCGCCGAGCTGGTGCAGCACGCCCGTGTGCTGCTGGGCGATCCCAAAAAGGAAGTGGTGCCGCCGAAGAGCCAGTAGTCGGGGCTGCAAAGTTAGGGGATTGGCGAAGCCGGCAGGGCAACCATGCAGCAGGTCGAATATCGTGCCCTTCGTTGGCATGTTGAAGGGTGGCTCGTCCGGCTGGGATGCTGATCCCCGGCCATTGTTGGCCGGGTTTAGTGCGTTTGCGCGTATCAGATAACCGATATAGTGACAGCCCCGACTGACCCCGTTCGAGCCTGATGATCCTGTTCCGCGGCCTGGCGTTCCTGTTCTTCGTGCTGCTGGCAGCCGCGATGGTGCTGTGGCAGCTGCACCACGTACGTGGCGACCTGGCCTCGGCCTGGCTCCCCGCCGCCACGCTGGGGATGATGGGATTCGGCTTTGTCGTGCTGGCGGCCGAGGTGGTTGGCTGGCGGGCGACGAAAGGCCGGCCGCCGCTGAACGCGATGCTGGTACTTTCTCTGCCTGCGCTGCCGCTGGTGGCGCCGCTGGCGGGGCTGGTCAGCCTGCTGCAGCTTCGCACCGGCGACCACAAGCACATCTGGGGCACGGCGCTGAGCATCGGCACGCTGCTGAGCCTCAACCTGCTGCTGCCGCTGGCGGTGGCGGGCCTGTGGGTGGGCGGTAGTCCGGGCCTGCTTGCGGGCTGGAGCGCGATCAAGTTCCAGTTCTTCCTGGTGGTCGATTACTTCCTGTGCCGTGCGATCCTGCACTACTTCACCAGCGGCGCCAGCGCGTTCGTCAGCCTGCGCTTTTTGCGCAAGCGCACCATGAGCCTGCTGGCGGTGTTCGGCATCACCCTCGGCGTGCTGGTGCTGATCGTGGTGAACAGCGTGATGAGCGGCTTCCAGACCGACTTCCGTGAGCAGATGCGCGGCAGCCTGTCCCACGTGCTGGTGCGCTTCCGCTCTGAGGACATCCACCTGCGCCTGCCCTCCGAGACGCTGCGCCGCACGGAGTGGGCCGAGTACGTCAAGCGCATCGAGGCCAACGAGGAAATGCTGCTGCCCTGGCAGGCCGCGCTCGAGAACGCCCTGGAACTCTACCGCGCCGCGGACAAGGACGCCCTGCCCGATCCGCGCGACTACGCCCGCCAGCAGCCGCCCACACCGCCCGATGGCGAAACCGGCCCCGGCGAAACCGAGCAGCCCGCCCAGCCCGGCCTCAGCGACGACGAACGCGAATTCCTGCAGCGCCTGAAGACGGGCGTCAAACTCAGCGACTTCGACCGCGAGTGCCTGCGCGATGACGGCCGCATCGTCAGCCCCCGCGAGTTCTACCTGGCCCGGGTGGGCGACGCGAAGAAGGCCGAGGACGAAATCCGCCGGGCCTGGTACGCGCCGGTGTTCCGCGAGTCGCTGCAGCAGCAGTTCAACGCAGCCGAGCGCGCGCTGCTGGATCATCGTGACGCCGCCGGCACGCCGGACGTCGATGGGGTTTCGTGGCGCGTCTCGACCAAGACCTTCATCACGCCCAAGGCCGGCTCGCGCGAGTTGCCGATCGCCGAGCTGGTGGGTGTCGACGTCACGCGCGAGCCGAACATCAGCCGCCTCGGGGAATACGTCGCCAACGCCGAGCGCACCGACTTCCGGCAGCAGTACGTGCTGGGGCCGCTGCTCAACATCCTGGGCGCCAACCTGGGCTGGGAAACCGAAGAAAGCGTCACCGCCACGGAGGCGCGGCGCGAGTTCATGTTCACCGAGGACGGCAAGGGCGTCGGGCGCATCCCCAGCGACCTGACCCGCACGCTCGCCATGCGCCGCTTCACCACCGCTACCGGGCGCGTGATCTGGCGCGAGTTCGACAACGTGCGCTACCTCGAGTTCAGCCCCGGCCGACGCATCTACGAGCGCGTGCGTGAGGCCTACAAGGCAGCCAGCCGCACCGAGGACCTGCAGCTGCTGGGCGAGATCATGAAGTCCTGTGAGGCCGACGTGCGCGCCATGCTGCTCGCTGAGCTGCAACACGAGGGCGCACCCGAGCGCTGGCAGCAGGTCAACTACACCGGCGCGCTGATCATCTGGAACGACTACCTGACGGGCATCAGCGACTCGGTGGACGCCGTGCGCATGCACTACGGCGAGAACATGTCGCTGCTCAAGGAGTTTGTGACCGAGTCCGAGTCGCGCGGCTCGCTTCCCGGCGAAGTCGCGCTGGTCAACGACACCTGGGCGAAACTCAAGGAAGTGTCAGAGGCCGCCGAGAAAGAAGCCAAGGCCCGCGAAGCCACCGAAGCCGAACGCGAGGCCGCGCTGCTGAAACTGGGCGGGCAGTACCAGCAGATTTACGACACCGCAATCGCGCAGGCCGAAGAAAAGGGCTACACCGCCGCCCTCGACCTGTTGCAGCACCTGCGCGCCTACGCCGGCAGCCCGGAGAACCTGCTGCCCCTGCGCAAACGCCTCGAGCTGCGGCTGAAGGTGCCGCTTTCATATGCCTCCGAAAACTTCGACTCGCAGGCCCAGGCGGTGCAGGAGCGCATGCGGGCCTATCGCGAAGTGCTGCCGCTGCGCACATCGATGCGGGCCGGCGAGAGCTTCGACGACTACAAGCGCCGCGCCACAACCCCGGGCCTGCGCCCCGAGGACGACAAGCCCGGCATCATCCTGGGCGACGCGCTGGCCGAGTCCGCGCTGGGCGCCGGCGTGAACGTCGGTGACTCCATCGCCGTCACCATCCCGCGCATCTACTACGAGGACAACCGCCTCGTGCCCCGCACCGTGGAGGTCTGGTTCAAGGTCACCGGCTTCTTCCGCAGCGGACTGTACGAAGAAAACCGCGGCCGCATGTACTGCGACTTCGAAGAGCTTACGGCGTTGCTGGCCGACAGCGAAGTGCGCTACGTGGTGGGCGCACGCTTGAAAGACTATCGCCCCTACGAAGGCCAGCTCGAGAGCGACAAGCTGAAGGCGGACCTGCGCCAGTCGCTGAAGATGCACCGGGCCAACTATTTCAGCGTGGGCGTCTGGGAAGACGAAACCCGCACGCTGCTCGAGGCCGTGAACATCGAGCGCACGCTGATCGGCCTGATCGTCAGCTTCATCATCGTGCTGGCAGGCGGCGCGATCGTGATCATCGTGTACCAGCTGGTGAACGAAAAGGTGCGCGACATCGGCATCCTGAAGGCGCTCGGCCACTCGCCCTGGGGCATCCGCAGCGTGTTCATGTTCAACGCGCTGTTCATCGGCCTGTTCGGGGCGCTGCTGGGCTGCGCGGCCGGCATGATCTTCTCAGAGTACCTGAACCAGATCGAGGACTTCATCGACGAGACCACGGGCATCCGCCTGTTCCCGCCCGACGTGTACTTCCTGACCTACATCCCCAGCGTGAAGGGCTGGGAGCTGCTGGAACTGGCGACCAACATCGCCGTGCCGGTCATCATGTTCGGCTTCTTCTGCGGCATCCTCCCCTCCATGGCCGCAGCGCGCAAAGACCCCGTCGAGGCCCTGCACTACGAGTAGCCCACGTTGTCTATGCCGCTTTCAGCGCGCCCACGGCCGCGTCCACGCTCGCGTGGAAACGCAGGCTGTCGCTCTCGTCCATGTGGGCCTTCTGCAGCACACCTCGCGGCTGCGCCTGCAGGCCGGCAATGTGCACCTGGGTGCCGCCCTTGATCAGTTTATCCAGCAGGCTCTGCAGCGCGACCAGGCCCGTGGCGTCCATGGCCGGCACCGCGTGCATGTCCAGGATCAGCGCTCGCGTGCTGCCCACGGTGGCGATGCCGCCCACGGCCTTTTCCGCGGCGCCGAAGAACAGCGGCCCCGCGATCTCGTAAATCACCACGCCCGGGGGCAGGTCCGCGCGCGAGGCGCTTTCGCCGTTGCCCACCAGGCGCGAGCCCGAGATTTCCGCCATGCGCCGCATGAACAGCAGCGCCGCCAGCACGATGCCGATGCTGACGGCGATCACCATGTCAAATGCCACCGTCAGGCCGAAGCACACCAGCAGCACCGCCACGTCGCTGCGCGGCGCCACCCGCAGCGTGTGCGCGAAGTGTTTCAGGTCGCTCATGTTCCAGGCCACGATCAGCAGCAGCGCCGCCATGCTCGCCATCGGCAGGTACGCAAGCAGCGGCGCCAGCGCCAGCACCGCCGCCAGCACGAACAGCGCGTGCACCACCGGCACGATCGGCGAGCGCCCGCCGCTGCGGATGCTGGTCGCCGTGCGCGCAATGGCGCCCGTGGCCGCAAAGCCGCCGAAGAACGGCGCCACCAGGTTGCCCAGCCCCTGGCCCACCAGCTCGGCGTCCGGGTCGTGGCGCGTGCCCACCATGCCGTCGGCCACCACGGCCGACAGCAGCGACTCAATGGCGCCCAGGGCCGCAATCGCCAGCGCGCCGCTGCCCAGGTCGGTGATCAGCCCCCAGCTCAGGCCCAGGGGTTGCCCGTCCGGGCCCGGCAGGTTCCAGGGCAGCATGGGGATCGGCGGAAGCTGCGGGATGCCCGGCCGTGTTTCGCCCCCCAGCACGTAGCTGAAACGGCTGCCGATGGTGGCGACCTCGGCGCCCATGAACGAAGTCAGCGCCAGCGCAATGAAGGTTCCCAGCAGGATCGCCACCAGCGGCCCCGGGATCTTCTTGGTGATTTTCGGCCACACGATCAGCACCAGCAGCGTTAATGCACCCACCGTGGCGTCGGCCCACTGCAGGCTGGGCATGGCCGAGGCCAGGTCCGCCACGCGGTTCCAGTAGTGCTCGCCGCTGCTGGTCACACTGAGGCCCAGGAAGTCTTTCACCTGCAGGGTCGCGATCACTACGGCGATGCCGGCCGTGAAGCCGGTGGTCACCGGGTGCGGCACGAACTGGATCAGCCGCCCCATGCGCGCAAAGCCCAGCAGCACCAGTACCATGCCCGCCATCAGCGACGCCACGGCAAGGCCGCCCACGCCGTACTTGGCCGAGATCGGCGCCAGCAGAACCACGAATGCGGCCGTGGGGCCCGAGACGTTTAGGCGCGACCCGCCGGTGACGGCGATCAGGCCGCCGGCGATGATCGCGGTGTACAGGCCATGCTGGGGCGGGACGCCGGAGGCGATCGCCAGCGCCATTGAGAGCGGCAGAGCAACCACGCCGACCACAAGGCCGGCGAGGATGTCTGCGCGAAGTTGTTTGAGGTTGTAGCCGTCGCGCAGGGCGGTGCGCAGGCCGACGGCAACCGGGATCGGGCGGGATGGGCCAACGGACGCAGAGAGCCTGCGTGAGGCGCGTTCTTTCTCGGGTGACATACTGCGGTGTACCTGAACCTTGGCGGCTGTGCGGAACGCCCGTCAGTCCGTGTGGGGATGCCGCGTAGCTGGCGCGGCATGGAACAATGTTAAGCCCCGCGTCCACCGCATACAAGGCGGAGGGCTATTCCGTGTAAGTGGGAAGCAGAATAGCACCCAGGTCGGTCAGTTCCCCCTCGGCCCTGAACACTACCCGGGCGTCGGGCTTCAGGTCGTCGCGCGAGTTGCTCCAGAGATAGAGCACATAGACGCGCCCTTCCGTGAGGCGGAAACTGCGGGCAAGCAAGTAGCCCTTGGAATCAGACTTGAGGCGGCGATGACTGTCGTACCATGCGCCGCGGCGCGCATAATAGTCCAGATCGCCGGGCTCACTGGTCAGTTTCAGAAACTCCTCGCCCACGTGCTCGCGCATGAACTCGGCGTCGGCTTTCTCCGCCTGGAGTTCCGAGTAGAACGCATCGCCAAACTTGGCGCCCAGCTTGGGGCGCTTTCCCTGCGCGGCGAGTGCTGTTTCGACTTCGCGAAGTCGCCGGGCGCGCTCATCCTGTTCGTAGTCAACTACCGAGGCTTCCACCCACGGCAGCCCTTCCTGCTCGGGGCCGATGGCACGAAGCACCAGCCCGGCAGGCTTGGGCGGGCGAAGATCACCGCGCTCGAGGGCGTCCGCAAATTCGTCGGTGTTTCGATTCTCTGACTCGCTGCAACTGGTGATGGCGGAGTCCCCGTTGTACCGCCAGTCGAGGCTCAAGCCTTCGTTACGGTTCTTGTCGCGCAGCTGGGCGCGCAGCGCCTCGAACACCGGATACTCTTGTTCGCTCAAGTCCAGCCTCCAGGAGTCGTGCCGGTCCATGTTGCGCACGGAAACGACAAGCTCCTTTTCGATCATGCACGCGTTCAGCGTCGGCGAGAGATCCCAGGCAGGGGTGGCAACCATGCGGGCGACCGGGTTGCGCTTAATGCGGTGGACGCGCAGCTCAGGGTTCTCAGTGAAGGTGTGCGACTCAGGTTCGCTGACAAGCTTGTCCAGGTACTTGAATCCGAACCAGACCGTCTGCCCCGCGCCGGCATCCACGTAGTAGACGCCTTGCCGCCGGGGCATCTGCCTGTTGAGCTCCCATGCGTCGCCAGGCGAGGCCACGGCGTAAACAGGGGACAGACCATCCAACGCCTCCAGCTCAAGTACCAGCCGGCAGTTCGCCACCGCGGCCGGATCGTCGATCGCCGGGGGATTCAGCCGCTGCTCTATCCAGTTCAGCAGGCTGCGGGCGCCGGGATCATCGGTGCCGAGTTCCTTCCACTCGGCGGTGAGCTGGTCGAAGTCATGCACCAGGTCCAGGGTCACCGTGTAGCTGTCCCACTCCGGACCGGTGAACAGGTTGACGAACTCAAGCTTGTCCGTGCCCCACGCCTCGTTGAAACCGAATCTGACGGTGTTTTCTATGCCTGCGATTACCGGCACGTAGTAGCGCCCGCCGTCGGTTGCTCTCTTGAACTGCGTGTATCCGCCGCCTCCCCTGGCGCGCCGATAGGCGAAACCACCCTTTCCGCCGCGACCGCCACCGCCACCGAACTGCGGTCGCGGCGGTGGCTCACGCAGAATGTCACCCGGCGCCGAGGCACGTTCCAAGGCTTCCATGGCAGGGACTTCGGCGGTGACCGTCGGTGCGCTGTGGATCCAGTTGATCGGCCGTTCGTCAATCTGCCGGAAATCGAAACAGATGATGCGCCGCCAGGTCTCAAACCGCAGCACACTGTCCAGCCGTTCATCCTTGTTCACGCGGAACGTGTGCCGGAAGCTTCCGTACACCTTGGAGCGCACCTCGAGCTCGTACTCACCCGGTTCCAGTCCCGCGTTGCCCGAGCCCCGGCACCAGATTGTGCGCGACTCGGTTGCCCACCGAACTTCTTCGCTGATCCAGCGCACGCCGACACGCCGCCACAACTCAAGGCTCACGTCGTCTACGATCAACGGCTGGTCCTTGGCGTCCACAAGATTGAAACTCGCGACGGCGCCGCCGCGCTGCACAGCCGGGCCGTAGATGGGCCTCAGTACGGGCTCGGTTGGTTCCATTGCCGGCTGCGGGGATTGCTCTCCGGAAGCCCCTGGCGCATTCTGACCTTCGTCGATCCGGGCCCGCGTGTCCGAGTCGTCTTCCGGCCGCTCGCCGGACAAACGAGGAGCTTCGGCCAGCGGTTGACCCGTCAGGGGCTGGCTGGAGTCGGTGTCTGGTCCGGGCAACTCTTCTGCTGTGGGTGCGACGGACTGGTTGGCGTATGGCGCGGAGAGCAGCCACGCCGCCAGGCCGGCGCCGGCCACAAGCAGTAACAGCAACACCACGCGCAATCGATCCATGCCTGCGAGTATAGGCACAACACCGCCCGCTGGCATTACAAACCGAAGCGCCAATTGGATCGGCGTTGATCAGTTGGACGGCGACGCCACGGGCGCAGGCTCGTAACCCAGGTTCGGGGCGAGCCAGCGTTCGGCTTCTTCTACGTTCATGCCCTTGCGGCTTGCGTAGTCCTCCACCTGGTCGAGGCCGATCTTGCCGAGCCCGAAGTACTGGGCCTGCGGGTGGCTGAAGTACAGGCCGCTCACGGCCGCGGTGGGGTGCATGGCGAAATGCTCGGTGAGCGTGACGCCGGTGTGTTTGGTGGCTTCCAGCAACTCGAACAGGGTTGCCTTCTCCGTGTGGTCCGGGCAGGCCGGGTAGCCGGGCGCCGGGCGGATGCCCTGGTACTTCTCGGCGATCAGCTCCTCGTTGCTCAGCTTCTCGGCGGGCGCGTAGCCCCAGAACTCGCGGCGCACGCGCTGGTGCATGCGCTCGGCGAACGCTTCCGCCAGCCGGTCCGCGAGCACCTTTACCATGATGGCGTTGTAGTCGTCGTGCTCGGCCTTGTACTTCGCCACCAGTTCATCGACGCCGATGCCGGCCGTGACGCAGAAGCCGCCCACCCAGTCCGGCGTGCCGCGCGGCGCCACGAAGTCGGCCAGGGCCAGGTTGGGCTTGCCCTCGCCACGCTTGATCTGCTGGCGCAGGGTGTGGATCACGCGGCCTTGCACGTGAATGTCGTCGCCCTCGCGGAAGGCGGGCCACAGGCCGATCACGCCCTTGGCGCGCAACTGGTGGCCGTCGATGATCTGCTTCAGCAGCCGCTGGGCGTCGTTGAACAGCGTGCGGGCGTGCTCGCCGACGCTCTTGTCCTCGAAAATGCGCGGGTAGCGCCCCGCCAGCTCCCAGGCCTGGAAGAAGGGCGTCCAGTCGATGTAGTCCACCAGCTCGGCCAGCGGGTAATCCTCGAACACCTGCAGGCCAGGGTGCTTCGGCTTCACGGGCGCGAACTCCAGTTTTGCGGCGTTGGCGCGCGCCTCTGCCAGCGGCAGCAGCGTGTGCGCCTCGGCGCTGCCCTGGTGGCGGCGGCGGATGCGCTCGAAGTCCTCGGCCGTCTCGCGCAAAAATGCTTCGCGCGTGTTGGCGCTCAGCAGATTGCCGACCACGCCCACGCTTCTTGACGCGTCAACCACGTGGGCCACGGGGCCGCTGTACTGCGGGGCGATCTTCACGGCCGTGTGCAGGCGGCTCGTGGTAGCGCCGCCGATCAGCAGCGGCAGCTTCAGCCCCACGCGCTGCATTTCGCGCGCGACGTGGACCATCTCGTCGAGGCTGGGCGTGATCAGGCCGCTGAGGCCGATCATGTCGGCGCCTTCCTCTTTGGCGGCCTTCAGGATCTTGTCGGCCGGCACCATCACGCCCAGGTCGATCACTTCGTAGCCGTTGCAGCCCAGCACCACGCCCACGATGTTTTTGCCGATGTCGTGCACGTCGCCCTTGACCGTGGCGACCACCAGCTTGCCCTTGCTCTCGCGTTTGCCGGCGTTGGCGGCCTCGATGAACGGGATCAGGTGCGCGACGGCCTTCTTCATCACGCGCGCGGACTTCACCACCTGGGGCAGGAACATCTTGCCGCTGCCGAACAGGTCGCCGACCACGTTCATACCGTCCATCAAGGGGCCCTCGATCACCTCGATCGGCTGCTCGCAGGCTTTGCGGGCTTCCTCGGTGTCCTCGACGATCCACTTGTCGATGCCGTGCACCAGCGCGTGGCTGATGCGCTGCTCCACGGGCAGGCTGCGCCATTCGTGCTCGGCGGCGGCGGCCTTCTTGCCGCCCTTCACGCCTTCCGCGAACTCGACCAGCCGTTCGGTGGCGTCCGGGCGCCGGTTGAACAGCACGTCCTCGATGCGCTCCAGCAGCGGCGGGTCGATGTCTTCATACACCGCGAGCTGGCCCGCGTTCACGATGCCCATGTCCATGCCGGCTTTAATCGCGTGGTACAGGAAGGCACTGTGCATGGCCTCGCGCACGGCATCATTGCCACGGAAGCTGAAACTCAGATTGCTCACGCCGCCGCTGACGTGCACACCCGGGCAGGCGGCCTTGATCTGTTTCGTGGCTTCAATGTAGGCGATCGCGTAGCCATTGTGCTCCTCGATGCCCGTGGCAACCGCGAAGATGTTGGGGTCGAAGATGATGTCCTGGGCCGAGAAGCCGTCCTCGGTCAGCAATTTGTAGGCGCGTTTGCAGATCTCGACCTTGCGCTCCAGGGTGTCGGCCTGGCCCTGCTCGTCGAACGCCATCACCACCACGGCCGCGCCGTAGTCGCGGCAGATGCGGGCCTGGCGAAGAAACTCGGCCTCGCCTTCCTTCATGCTGATCGAGTTGACGATGCACTTGCCCTGCACGCACTTTAAACCGGCCTCGATCACGCTGAACTTGCTGCTGTCGATCATGAACGGCACGCGCGCGATGTCGGGCTCGGCGGCGGCGAGGTTCAGGAAGGTGCGCATGGCGGCGGCACCGTCGAGCATCCCCTCGTCCATGTTGATGTCGATCACCTGGGCGCCGCTCTCGACCTGCTGGCGCGCGACTTCCAGCGCGTCGTTGTACTTGCCGGCCAGGATCAGCTTCTCGAAGCGCTTGCTGCCGGTCACGTTGGTGCGCTCGCCGATGTTGCAGAACAGGCTGCCCGGGCCGATCACCAGCGGCTCCATGCCGCTGAGGCGCAGGCGCGTATCGGGCTCAGCGGGTTGGCGCGGATCGATCTTTGCCATCGAGGCGGCGATCGCCTTCACGTGCTCAGGCGTGGTGCCGCAGCAGCCGCCCACAATATTGAGGAAGCCGCGCCGGGCGAAATCGGCCAGCACCTCGGCCATGTACTCGGGCGTGTCGTCGTAGCCGCCCAGCTCATTGGGCAGGCCGGCGTTCGGGTAAATGCTGGTGAAGCAGGGCGCCAGGCGCGACAACGTCTCAATGTACTCGCGCAGGTCCTCGGCGCCGAGCGCGCAGTTCAGGCCGATACTGAGCGGTCGCGCGTGTTCCACGCTGTACCAGAAGGCTTCGGTGGTCTGGCCGCTGAGTGTTCGGCCGCTGGCATCCGTGATGGTGCCGCTGACCATGAGCGGCAGTTCACGGCCGATCTCACGGAACAGGCGGCGGATGGCGAACAGCGCGGCCTTGGCGTTGAGAGTGTCAAAGATGGTCTCGACCAGCAGAATGTCAGCGCCGCCATCGACCAGGCCGCGGGCGTTCTCGTAGTAGCTGACGACCAGTTCATCGAAGGTCACCTTGCGCCAGCCGGGGTCGTTGACGTTGGGGCTGATGCTGGCCGTCACGTTGGTAGGGCCGAGGCTGCCGGCCACGAAGCGCGGGCGATCCGGCGTGCGGGTTTTGAACTCGTCGCAGGCCTGTCTGGCCAGGCGCGCGCCTTCGCGGCTGATCTCGTAGGCCAGCTCTTCGGTGCCGTAGTCGCGCTGGCTTACGGGAGTGGCGGTGAAGGTGTTGGTCTCGATGATGTCGGCGCCGGCCTCGAGGTACTGGCGGTGGATGTCGAGCACGATCTGCGGGGCGGTGAGGCACAGGATGTCGCTGTTGCCCTGCAGGTTGTGCTTGTGATCCGCAAAGCGCTCGCCGCGGAAGTCAGGCTCCGACAGCATGTAGCGCTGCAGCATGGTGCCCATGGCGCCATCCATCACCAGGATGCGCTGCCGCAGCAACTTCTCGAGCTGTTCACGAACCATGCACGTTCCACCCTGCCCGTCCCGGCAGCATAGCAGCCGACGGGATGTCTGGAACTGCCGGTGTCGCAGTTGCGCAGGATAGCTAAAACACCGCCATGAGAGCCGAACTGAAAGATCTGGGCGGGTTGAGCACCCGCGTGGTGGATACACTGCCTGAAGACGTGCAGCCGGGGCTGGCCGTGGTGCTTTGCCATGGCTTTGGGGCCTCGGGCTCGGACCTGGTGTCCCTGGCGCCGGAGCTGATGGAGTCCTCGGAGAAGCTGGCCGGCGCCGCGCGCTTCTACTTCCCGGAAGCGCCGCTGGACCTCTCACCCATGGGCATGTGGGGCTCGCGCGCGTGGTGGATGATTGACATCATGGCGCTGAACCAGGCCCTGGCCGACAACTCCTTCCGCGACCGCACCCGCAACGACCGCCCGGAAGGCATGCTCGAGGCGCGCGCGATGCTGCTGCGGCTGATCGAGGAAGTGAAAGCCGAAACCGGCCTGCCCACCTCGCGCATAGCACTGGGCGGCTTCAGCCAGGGCAGCATGGTCACGCTGGATGCGGCCTTGCAGCTTGAGGAAAATCCGGCATGCGTGATCGCCTGGTCCGGCACACTGCTGAACGAAGAGGAATGGCGCGAACGCGGCAAGCTGCACAAGGGCCTGCGCGTGTTCCAGTCCCACGGCCGGCAGGACCCGCTGCTCAGCTACGCCTGGGCCGAGGATCTGCGCGATGTGCTGATCGAGGGCGGCGCCGAAGTGGATTTCCTGCCCTTTAACGGCCCGCACACCATCCCGGCAGAGGCCATCCCGCGCACGGTGGCGCTGCTGGAGCGCGCGCTGGGGTAATCATTCCTCTTCACCACGCATGGCGCCGTGGAGGATGCGAAGGACCTCGACGTCCTCACCGATAATCCGATAAATCAGAATGTACGGCGTGTTTGCGACCGCCAACTCGCGAGAAGTTCGGCGAACACTCTCTCTGCCCAATCTTGGGAATGGACCAAGCATGTCGATGGCTTTTCTGAGACGGCGGTACATTCGCTCCGCCGCCACCGGGTTGTCCGCCGCTATGTAGTCGTGGATGTCGCGCAAGTCACGCGCTGCGGGCGCGCTTGTTCTTACGCGCATACTTTCTCTCCAGATCTGCGAACACTTCGTCCAGGTCTACGAACTGTCCCTTATCCGCCGCAGCCTCTCCCTCGAGGATTGCCTTGATCTGTGACTCCTCAATGTCGATGCGGTTTTCAATGATGCGTGCTATGTACCACGACACGGAGCGATCTGCGGCTTTGGCCAGCTTCTTCATGCGTCTGGCCAGCGCGGGCTCGAGGCGCACGCTGATGGTTACCTTGTTCTTGGCGGGCATGGGTTCTCCTGATTCAAGGTGATGCACCGTGCATCATAGTGAATCACCGGTGTCATTCCCAGCGGTCGGGGGCGTCAGGCTGCTCGCCGATCTCGTCCAGCCAGCCGGCCTTCGCATCCGGGAAGGCGTCCGCATAGGGCACGTAGGGCTTGATGTCCAGCACCGGCGTGCCGTCCAGCAGGTCGATGCCGCGCACGTGCAGCACACGGCCTTCCACTTTCAGCAGACGCAGGGCCGACAGGCCGATCGGATTCGGCCGGTGAGGCGAGCGTGTGGCGAACAGCCCGCGCCGAACTTTCGGCCCGCGCGGCGGGATGACCGTGGGCTTCCAGTTCTCGTTGAGGTGCAGCCAGGCCAGCACCCAGATGTAGTCGAAGCCCGCCAGGTCCTGCACAGCCTGCTCATAGTTTCGGCCGGGCAGCAGCTCGATGGTCGCGTCCAGGGCGCGGTCCTCCAGCGTTTGCGCGGTTACGGTGGGCTGGCGCGGTGTGCCGAAACGCTCTTTGTAGGGCGAGCGCACATGGCCGATCACCACGGCCGTGAAGCTGTCCGGCGCGGCGGCCGTGTGGTCCTGCGGTGGTTTCTTGCGTTTCATGGCCGGACTTTAACAGAAAACCCACGGCTTGCGCCGTGGGTTGGTGTTGGCTGGTAGGCCTACTTTCGAACCCCGGTCTGCAGGCTGCTCCATTCGTCGACGTACCATTTGCCGTTGGCCAGGCGCAGGGTGACGGGCGAGGCGCTGTCCTTGCCGCTGCTCCAGATGAAGAACTTGGTCTCGGTGTCTGAGTTCTCGCGGGTTTCTTTGATCTCGAGGACGATCTTCTCAGGCTCAGTCAGCTTGTAGTCCGTGGGCTCGCCTCCGGCGTAACTGCGTGCGTAGGATGGGTTATCCCGCATGCGGTTAAAGCCCTCCGAGGCGGCCTGGCTGGGTTTGACGCCCGTGGGACCTTCGGGATCTTTCCACTGGTCGTTGCTGCGGCTCATGTAGGCACCGGCCGCGTAGCCTTCGTCCTTGTTCTCTTCGATCAGCAGCAGCGCGTTCATGAACAGCAGCAGCACTTCGTCGGGATCGCCGGCGTTCTTGTCGTACGCTTCCTTGAGTTCCTTGGCGCTGTGCAATCGGACGCCTTCAATGCTGCGCGAAGTCGCATCCTGCTTGATGTCTTCTTTGATCTTGCGGGTGCTTTCGCAGGCCGTGAGCAGCAGCAGGCCCGCCAGCACGAAAACCCAGGACAACCGGATCATAATGTCTCCATAGGATGGTGGATGTGAGCGAGAGAAGAGTTACCTTTTTCGCGCGGGGTATGCCATCGTCTACCGCGGCCCCCGCGGCGCGAAACGGGCATTCGCCGCCTGCGCGCCGCTATCCCGTTGCGGATCACAAGTTATGATCCGCGCCCATGGACAGCGAAAACATCGCCTACATCGAGTCCCTGTTTGAGGACTACAGCCGCGACCCCGCCTCCGTGCCGGTGCGCTGGCGCGAGTACTTCCAGACTTTGGGCGCTGAGCCCGTGCAGCTGGGCCCCAGCTTCAAGCCTCGCAGCATCTTCAACCCGCCCTCGGTCACCGTCGGCCCCAGCGGTGTCAGCGCCTACGACGCGGCCGCCCTGCAGGAGAAAGTTGACCGCCTGATCCGCGTTTATCGCGCGCGCGGCCACCGCATCGCCCAGGTCGACCCGCTGGGCCGCGCCCTGCCGCGCATCCGCGAGCTGGAGCTCGAGTATTTCGGCCTGCGCGACGAGGACATGGACCGGCCGATCGTCAGCACCAGCATCGCTTTCCCGGGCCTGAACACGCCGCGCAAGGTGCTGGAGCTGCTGCAGGAGACCTACTGCCGCAGCATCGGCGTGCAGTTCATGCACATCGACGACCTCGAGGTCACCACCTGGATCGGCCAGCGCGTGGAGAGCAGCCGCAACCGCTGCGAACTCACGCGCGATGAAAAGATCCGCATCTTCCGGCGCCTCAACGACGCGGTCACCTTCGAGAAGTTCCTGCAGACCAAGTACATCGGCAGCAAGAGCTTCTCGCTGGAAGGCGGCGAGTCGCTGATCCCGCTGCTGGACCTGGCCATTGAAAAAGCCGCCGAACAAGGCGTGGTCGAAATCGTGATCGCCATGGCGCACCGCGGCCGCCTGAACGTGCTGGCCAACGTGATGGGCAAGACGCCGCGCGAGATCTTCGCCGAGTTCGAGGACTTCGAGACCGAGACCGAGCACGGCGACGTCAAGTACCACATGGGCTACAGCAACGACTGGGTGACGCAGGCCGGCAAGAGCGTGCACCTGTCGCTGTGTTTCAACCCCAGCCACCTGGAGTTCATCAACCCCATCGCGCTGGGCCGCGTGCGCGCCAAGCAGGACCGCGTGCGCGACTTCGACCGCCGCAAGGGCGCGGCGCTGATCATCCACGGCGACGCCGCGCTGATCGGCGAGGGCGTGGTGCAGGAGACCTTCAACCTGTCCGAGCTCGGCGCCTACCACACCGGCGGCGCGATCCACATCGTGCTCAACAACCAGATCGGATTCACCACCCTGCCCGAGCAGAACCGCAGCAGCACCTACGCGACCGACATCGCCAAGATGCTGCAGATCCCCATCTTCCACGTGAACGGCGAAGACCCCGAGGCCGTGGCCCAGGTGGTGCGCACGGCGCTGGACTTCCGGCAGAAGTTCCAGCGCGACGTGGTGATCGACATGTACTGCTACCGCCTGCGCGGCCACAACGAAGGGGACGAGCCCGCCTTCACCCAGCCCCTGATGTACCGCGACATCCGCCAGCGCGAGGAAGTGCGCGACCGCTACCTGCACCGCCTGCTGGAAAGCGGCGGCATCACGGAGCGCGAGGCCGAGGAAATCCAGGCCCACCCCAAGGCGTTCTTTGACGAAGAGCTGCTGGCGGCGCGGCGCAAGAGCCGCATCATCAGCCGCAACCAGCTTGAGGTGGTCTGGAGCCCCTACAAGGGCGGCCATGAGCCCGAAGGCGAGCAGCCGCAAACCGGCGTGGCGCTCGACAAACTGCAGGACTACCTGCGCGCCATGGCGAAAGTGCCGAACGGCTTTCACCTGCACCCCAAGCTGGAGCGCTTCGTGGCCGCGCGCAGCGAAATGGCGGCCGGTGAAAAGCCGCTCGACTGGGGCGCCGGCGAGGCGCTGGCCTACGCCAGCCTCGCCGCCGAGGGCACCCGCGTGCGCTTGACGGGTCAAGACGCCGAGCGCGGCACCTTCACCCACCGCCACAGCGTGTGGCACGATGTTGAGAACGGCGCGGTGTATCGGCCGCTTGACCACGTGGAGCATGGCCAGGCCCAGGTCAACATCGTGAACAGCCCGCTCTCCGAGACCGCGGTGCTGGGCTTCGAGTACGGCTACAGCCTCGACGCCCCGGACGTGCTGGTGATGTGGGAGGCCCAGTTCGGCGACTTCTGGAACGTGGCCCAGGTGATCGTGGACCAGTTCCTGGTAAGCGCCGAGGAGAAGTGGAACCGCCTCAGCGGCCTCGTGATGCTGTTGCCCCACGGCATGGAGGGCCAGGGGCCCGAGCACTCCAGCGGCCGCGTGGAGCGTTTCCTGAACCTGGCGGCCGACGACAACATCCAGGTCTGCAACGTGACCACGCCGGCGCAGTTCTTTCACCTGATCAGGCGCCAGATGCGGCGCCAGTGGCTGAAGCCGCTGATCGTGATGACGCCTAAGAGCCTGCTGCGCCACCCGGAGTGCGTGTCGCCGCTGCGGGATTTCAGCGAGGGGCGCTTCCAGAAGTTCATTCCGGACGACTGGGCAGACACCAAGCCCTCGCGGTTGCTGATCTGCACGGGCAAGGTCTACTACGACCTGGATGCCGCGCGCAAAGAGCAAGGCCGGCGCGACGTGGCAATCGTGCGCCTGGAGCAGCTGTACCCGCTCAAGGACGAAACGCTGCACGAGATCGTGAACCGCTACCCGCAAGGCACGCCTGTCTACTGGGTACAGGAAGAGCACGAGAACATGGGCCCCTGTGTGCACATGCGCATGTGCTGGGAGCGGGCATTCAAGGGCGAGCGCAAGCTGGAGTGGATCGCCAGAAGCATAGCGGCCAGCCCCGCCACAGGCTCACCACGCAGGCACAAAAAAGAACAGGCGGACCTGGTGGCAAGGGCATTGGGGTAGGTCAGGAGGCAGGAGGCAGGAGGCAGGAGGCAGGAGGCAGGAGGCAGGAGGCAGGAGGCAGGAGGCAGGAAGAAGGAGGCAGGAACAAGAGCCGCAAGCGCAAGCGCGCGGCAGTAGGCAGGAAGCAGGCGGCGGCAGGCGGCAGGCGGCCGACTTCGCCGAGGCTGCGTCGCCCAGGGGCCACAGGCGGCAGGAAGCTGGCGGCAAATGGTGGGAGGCAGTTGAGCCCCGCAGGGGCGCCAGAGCTTAGCCCGGGGCGTAAGCCCCGGGGTGCAGCGAACCAGAGACACCGAGCCCCGTAAGGGGCGACACAAACCGGGCAACGAGAGACAAGCGGACAACGCCATGGCAATCGAACTCAAAATCCCCAGCGTCGGTGAAAGCATCACCGAGGTCATCATCGGCACCTGGATCAAGCACGAAGGCGACGCCGTCGAAACCGACGAGCCCATCGTCGAGATCGACTCCGACAAGGCCAGCCAGGAACTCGGCGCGCCGGCCGGCGGCGTCATCAAACGGCTGCTTAAAAAGGAAGGCGACACCGCCCAGGTTGGCGAGGTCATAGCCCTGATTGAAGAAAACGGCAAGCAGAAGCCCCGGGCGAAAGCCCGGGGAGACGCGGGCCCCAAGCCCGCGTCAACGCAGGCGGCACCCGCCAGCGAACCCAAACCCGCCGAGCCCCGCGTGATGCCCGCCGCCAAACGCATGCTGGACGAAAACAAGCTCAGCCCGGCCGACGTCACACCCACCGGCCCCGGCGGCCGCGTGTTAAAGGAAGACGTGCAGCAGGTGCTGGAGCGCAAAGCGCCCCCGCCACCCAGCGCGGGCAAGCTGCCCGCGCCACAGGGCCTGCGCGAAACCGAAACCGTGCGCATGTCCACCCTGCGCAAGCGCCTCGCCCAGCGCCTGGTGGAGGCCCAGCAGACGGCCGCGATCCTGACCACCTTCAACGAAATCGACATGGGCGCGGTGATGCAGCTGCGCGCCCAGCACAAGGACGCCTTCCAGCAGAAGCACGGCGTCAAGCTCGGCTTCATGTCGTTCTTCGTGAAGGCGGCCGTGGATGCATTACGGCTTGTCCCGCAGGTGAACGGGCGCATCGAGGGCGACAACATCGTCTACCACAACTACCAGGACATCGGCGTCGCCGTGGGCGGCGGGCGCGGCCTGGTGGTGCCGGTGCTGCGCAACGCCGAGCGCATGAGCTTCGCGGAGGTCGAGCTGGCGATCGCCGATTTCGGCCGTCGCGCCCAGAGCAACGAGATCACGCCCGACGAAATGCAGGGTGGCACCTTCACCATCAGCAACGGAGGCGTGTACGGCAGCCTGCTCAGCACGCCGATCCTGAACCCGCCCCAGAGCGGCATCCTGGGCATGCACGCGATCCAGGACCGGCCCATGGCCGTGAACGGCCAGGTGGTGATCCGCCCCATGATGTACGTGGCGCTGAGCTACGACCACCGCATCATCGACGGCCGCGAAGCGGTCACGTTCCTGAAGCGCATCAAGGAATGCGTGGAAGACCCGACCCGCATGCTGATGGAGATATGAAAACAGGTTGTAGGTTTCAGGTTGTAGGTTGTAGGGGCCTGAAGCCGCACGCTCGAACTGCCCTACAACCTACCACCTACTCCCTACAACCTGATGCTTGACCTGATTGTTATCGGCGCCGGCCCCGGGGGCTATGTGGCGGCCATCCGCGCGGCGCAGCTTGGTTTGAGCGTCGCCTGCATAGAGCGCGAGCCGGCCCTGGGCGGCACCTGCCTGCGCGTCGGCTGCATCCCCAGCAAGGCCATGCTGGAAAGCAGCGAGCGCTTCCATGCCACGGCCCACGACCTGAATCGCTTCGGCGTGAAGGTCGGCAACGTCGAGCTGGACCTGGCCGCCATGCACAAGCACAAAGACACCTGTGTCAACGCCGGCACCCGCGGCGTCGATGGCCTGTTCAAGAAAAACAAAGTCACGCGCTACGAAGGCACGGCCGCATTCACGGGCCCCGGCGCTATCCGCGTGCAGGGCAAGGACAACGTCGAGCTGAGCGCCAAACACATCCTGATCGCCACCGGCAGCAAGCCCGCGCAACTGCGCGGCGTCGAAATGGACGGCGAGCTGATCGGCGACAGCACCACGGCGCTGGGCTACCGCGAAGTGCCCGGCCACCTGGTGGTGATCGGCGCCGGCGTGATCGGCCTCGAGCTCGGCTCGGTGTGGCTGCGCTTGGGCGCGAAGGTCACGGTGCTGGAGTACATGGACCACATCCTGCCCGGCCTCGACGAAGAGATCAGCAAGGAAGCCCTCAAGGTCTTCAAGAAGCAGGGCTTTGCCTTTCACCTCGGCGCCAAGGTCACCGGCGCCAGCCCCGCCCGGAAGGGCGGGGGAGTTACCGTGCACGCCGAGGGCCTCGAAGACATCAAGTGCGACCGCGTGCTGGTAGCCACCGGGCGCTGGGCCAACACCGAAGGCCTGGGCCTCGAGAACATCGGCCTGAAAACCAACCAGCGCGGGCAGATCGAGGTGGACGAGCACTACCAGACGGCCGTGCCCGGCGTGTACGCCATCGGCGACGTGATCCCCGGCCCGATGCTGGCCCACAAGGCCGAGGAAGAGGGCATCGCCTGCGTCGAGCGCATCGCGACGGGCGTCGGCCACGTCAACTACAACGCCATCCCGGGCATCGTGTACACCCACCCGGAGATCGCCGGCGTCGGCAAGACCGAGCAGGAGCTGAAGGCCGCGGGCATCGAGTACAACGTGGGGCGCTTCAACTTCATCGCCAACGGCCGCGCGCGGGCGCTGGGTGAAACTGCGGGCTGGGTGAAGATTCTCGCAGACAAGCGCACGGACCGCGTGCTGGGCGCGCATATCATAGGCGCGCGCGCCGGCGACCTGATCGCAGAGGTGGCCGTGGCCATCGAGTTCGGCGCCAGCGCCGAGGACATCGCAAGAAGTTGCCACGCCCATCCGACACTGGCGGAGTGCGTGAAAGAAGCCGCCCTGGGCGTCGCCGGCCGTACGATCCACATGTAGGGACACGCGGCAGCGTGTCCCCGGCCTACCACAAACGTAGGGACACGCTGATGCGTGTCCCCGACACATTGTGATGGTTCGAAGGGACACGCGGCAGCGTGTCCCTACGGCGTGTCCCCGGCAATGCGCCAACCGCCGGGACACGCGGCTGCGTGTCCCTACATCATTCCCACCGCGACACATTTATCGGTTGCTAAACTGTCATCCATGCCGTTGCACGACCGTCGATCGGTACGCCGGATGCACTTCGACTACGCATCGCGTGCGGCATACTTCATCACAATCTGCGAATCGAAGCGTCGGCAAGTCTTCAGCACGATTGATGAAGGCCTGCAGTTGACGCCATTGGGCAAAATCATCGAGCAGGAGTGGCTTAGGACGGCGTCCTTGCGGAGTTACGTCCAGCTGGGCGAATTCGTGATCATGCCGAATCACTTCCACGGGATCCTGAAGATCATGCTCCCGGTGGGATCGAATCCGCGGCCTCGCAAGTTTGGCGAAGGCCGCACGGCGAGCGTGGCGTCAATCGTCGGGAACTTCAAAGCTGCCGTGACCCGGCGGGCGAAACGGGAATTGCCGGGTGTGGAATGGGACTGGCAACCGCGGTTCTACGACCACGTCATCCGCGACGAGCATGGGTACTTGCGGATTGAGCAATACATTCAGGACAACCCACACACGTGGGCGAGTGATCGTGACAATCCGCAGTCGACGTCGGATGACGGGTTCCATGCATGGCTCGAAAGCCTTCCGCCGCCGACGCCGGATGATGTCGTCGATCCCGGAAATCCAACGTAGGGACACGCTGATGCGTGTCCCCGACTCGACGCCAAGGGTAGGGACACGCGGCAGCGTGTCCCTACGTCGTGTCCCCGGCAATGCGCCAACCGCCGGGACACGCGGCGGCGTGTCCCTACTGCGTGATTCGCGGGATGTAGATGTCGTAAGCGTCGAGCATCTTGGCGCGGTTTTCTTCGGTGATGGTTACGTAATCGCGGATCGACTTCACCAGGCGGGCTGTGGCGCGAGCGGCTGTTAGACCCTGCGCGAAGGTGTAGAATCGGACGTCGCTCTTCTTCACCGCGCCGCAGATTTCCGCCACGTCGCTCTGCCAGGTGTCCAGCAGCGGGCCCAGCGCCGGCAGCTGGTCTTCCGCTATGCCGTACTGCTTCACCAGCGTGTCCTGCAGCTTGGCGCGGACTTCGCCGATGTCCGCGCCCGACAGGATCGGCGAGGTGTGAATCAGCATCAGCGTCGGGCAATACAGGTCCACGAACGCGACGTGCAGCCACTTCGGGTCCACCAGGTAGTCGCGTTGCTCGGGGCTCAGCACGTCCCACACGGCGTCCACGAACACGCCCTTCAGCGCGTACTCGTCGGCCATCTTTTCGCAGCGCGGTGTGTTGGCGTCGTACTTCTTCTGCGCGGCCTCGTAGTCGCTTTCCCACTGCAGGCCCAGCTTCTCGATGTGCGCGCGCTGCGGCTCGGTCAGCGGCAGGCCCGCCAGTTTCAGCTCGCTGGCCACCAGGTTGCTGTGGCTGATCGGGTGGGTCAGCTCGCCGTTGTGCCTGGCCCAGCTCGGCAGCACCTTGAGCGTTTTGTACTCGTACTTCCGCATGATCTCGGTGTTCTGCTGCAGCCTGATGTACAGCTCGTCGGGCACCGGCTCGCCGGCCACCTGCTTCTCGCGGATCTGCCGCAGGGTGGTGATCACCTCATGCGACGCGGCCGCCAGCTCTTTCCAGTTCGAGCCGGTCACGCCCTCGATCTGCCCGTGTTTGCCGAATGTAAACGTCGGCCCGCGCTCGGCCTGCTCGATGCGGATGGGGGCCAGCTCAGCCTCGAGCTTCTCGACTTCCGCCACCGCCGTGTCGCGTTCGGTCTGAAGCGCCTTCAGCTTGGCGCGCAGGTCGGCCGCTTCGTCGCGGGCTTTTTTCTCGGCGGCGCGGGCGGCCTCCAGTTCGGCGGCGCTGTCCTCTCCAGCCGCAGGCCGTTCACGATTGGGCATGCGCAACGGACCGGCGTCTTCGTCGCCGGCGTCCATGTCCGGCGTGGGCGAAACTTCCGGCCGCGGCGGCGGGCTCGTGATGCTTTGCGTGATGAGTGCCCCGCCGCCGAGGCCGATGCCCAGCGCTACGACCATGCCCGCGATTGCCAGCGATTTCTTCATCAGTAGTGCTCCTGTCGCGACGCCGCCCGCCGCGCCTTCCGAGATTGTCGCGAGAGCCGCCGCCTTCCATGCGGCCAGCGCCCCCTCCCACCCTCCGGGCGGAATGGCCAGTGGCGCGGCAGCCAGGCTCGCGAGCATGGTTTCGCCTTTGCTGCCCAGGCGCCCGCGCAAACGCTCAAGCCCGCGCGAGACGTGGCTGCTGAGGGTCTTGACCGGCATGCCCAGCGCCTGAGCGGCCTCGGCGTGCGTCAAACCGTTGAGCTGCGTCAGCACGATCGCTTCGCGCTCGGCCTCGGGCAGGGTGTCCAGGACCCCGCGCAGCTGCTCGAAGTTTTCCTTGCGCGTGGCCTGCGCGGCCGGGTCGGGCCCGGGGTCTGGCATGGCATTCTCCTGCTGGGACGGCGTGGGCTTGTGCTTGCGCCGGGCGTTGCGGGCCTCGTTGATCACCACCTGGCGGAACCAGGGCCAGGGGTCGTCGGCGGGAATCGCGCCGGGCTTGGCCGCGGCCACCACGAAGGCCTGCTGCACCACGTCAAAGGCCTCATGGGCGTCGCCCAGCCAGTGCAGGGCCACGCGCCAGGCGCGCTCGGCGCAGGTGTTGAAGCAGTTTTCCAGGCGTTCACGCCCCATGTGCCGTCCTGCTGTTAGCCGTCACGGCGGGCAAGGTTACCCGCAGGAAAATGCGCGCAGGATGCCAAAACCGGGGCAAAAAAAGCCCCGGCGGGTGCCGGGGCTTTCATTCGGAATGCGGATGCCTACCCGCCGATGTCAGGCTTGTCTTCATCCTTGGCAGGCGGGATGTCCACCTTCTTCTTCTCGACGTAGCTGCCTTCATCCTGGTACTTCACCTGCGGCACGTACTTGTGGTCACGCTTGCGGATCACCTTTGCCGACTTGATCTTGTCGTCTTTCTTCACCTGGGCCACCAGGTCAAGGCCGTAAAGCACCTCGCCAAACACGCAGTAGGGGCTGTTCTCGTTGTCCCATTGCGTTTCGTCCTTGATGTTGATGAAGAACTCAGTGCTGGCGCTGTGCAGGTCATTGGTTCGCGCCATGGCAATGGTGCCGCGCGAGTTGGCCACGCCGCCCTGCTCAAGGCCGAAATGCTGCTTGTACTTGTCGTTGTCCACGGCCTCGTTCTTGATGCCGTAGTTGTAGCCGTCGCGGGACTGGGACTGGTCGAAGCCGCCCTGGATAATGCGCAGGCCGCCCTGCTCAAAGATCTCGGCCAGGTCGGTGCCGGTGCCTTCGACGCGGTAGAACTCGCACTCCTGGTTGTAGAAGCCTTCCTCGATCAGGTTGATGAAGTTGGCCACGGTGTTGGGCGCAACGTCTTCGAAGAGCTCGATCACGATGTCGCCCTTCTCGAGCTCAATGACCACGATCGGGTTGACGTCGTTATTGACCTGGGTCTCCAGTTTGCTGAAGCGCACCGGGTCGGGCACCTTGTCGCGCTTGTCGGTGGCGACCGGCCAACCGTCGTAATAGACGCGCGGCGTGTACTTGGTGTCTTTGCGCTTCTGCTCGACATAGCTGTAGTAGATGTTCGCGCCGTGCAGGCGGCGGGCGACCTTGAGGCCTTCTTCACCGTCCAGGATCTGCCCCAGCGGCGCGAAGTTCTGGATCAGCGAATCGCTGGGCTCAATGACAACGAAGAACTCGGTGCGGGCGCGCATGGGGTCGTCCGTGTCGCGATTCAGCGCGATGGAGCCCGGCGCGAAGGCGCGCGTGCCGCTGCCCTGGTAGTCGATGGTGTAGGGGTTGGCCTCGGGCACCGTGTCCACGTCGTCGCCTTCCTTGGCGGTGGTGGGCTTCTCGAGCTCCACGCCGACCGGGCGGCCCTTGCTGCCGGCCACAATCACCGTGGCGTTGCGGTACGGGCCGGAAGGCGCAAAGCTGTTGCTGAACGATGCGGCGCTGAAGTCGGTGCGGTCGAAGAAGCCTTCTTCGCAGAGGCTGACGAAGTGCTTGACCGCGTTGCCGGCCTCGTTTTCAAACAGCTCGATGCGCAGCTTGCCGACGCTGGTAACCAGCACCACGACCGGATTTTCGTCGCCGACCAGCTTGGGCTCGGGCTTGTCCGGCTTGCTGTGGTGGTCCCAGGGCAGGAGTTTCTTGTTTTCTTCGCTGGTCAGGAACTCGAGGTCGGCTTTGAGAGCCGCCTGCATTTCGGTGACGCGCTTGGCCCAGGCGGGGTGCTGCTCGTTCTCACCGTGCTTGTCGAGGTATTCCTGCTGGATAGCGATCACCTTGGTCAGCTGCTCGGGCTTGTAGGGGCGGTCCAGCAGTTCGAAGGCGCGGATCGCGTAGCGGTACTGCGCGTCCGCCTGCAGCATGCCCTCTTCCTCGGCTTCGGCGATCACCTCTTCCATTTTGCCGGGCAACTCGTCGAGTTTCTCGACCTGCGCGGCCTTCTCGATCTTGTTGCGCAACTCGAGTTCGGACTCGCCGCTGCTGCGGGTGTAGAAGTAGTAAGCGCCAAAGGTGACGATCAGCAGCACCACCACCGGCCCGATGATCTTGCCGTAGGAAGCCAGGAACTTGCTGGCGCCGTCGACCAGTTCCGCGCCGGCGCCGAGGCCCGTGCGGGCGACCACGTCGCGCGACTTGTCCTTGGAGGCCGCGAGGCCTTCGACTTTGCTTTTGGTGCCTTTTGCCTTGATCTTGTCCCGAACCATTGTTGGTCCTGCTAGTCGTATTGTGGGTTCATTTCCACGATCAGCACACTGAAGCGCTCGGTGCCCTGGAACTTCTCGTCGGGCGAAAGCTTCAGGCTGAGCTGGTCGTCGGCCTTCTTGAACAGCAGGGCCATGGTGCCCTTGCTGTCGTTTACCTCTTCCGTCTGCATTTCCCAGCCTTCGCCGGGCAGCGTCTTCTTGTACCAGTCCGCCAGCTTCTGTGCAGACCCCAGACCGCCTGTCGACTTGTAGGCGTAGCGCCCGTAAATGCGGCGCCCGTCCGAGCCGTCCTGCCGCTTGAAGGGCGGCGTGTCGTAAGGCTCATAGCCCGCGGGCATGGGAACGTCGGCGTAGCTTTCGCCCCCCTCGTGGCCCAGGTTTTTCTGGGTGGTGGTCGAACAGCCGACAGCCAGCAGCAGCACGCACAGGGTTGTGAACAGCAGCAGGTTTTTCATGTCTCCCTCCACGCCCCGCGAGGGGGCCAGACTATACAACAACGGATTTGCCTGTCGCCGGGGAAATGCATCGAAATTGAGCCGAGACCCGGTGCCGTTTTATCGGCAGTTGGGGATGCTCGGCTTTGGCGACTGTCCGCTTTTGGCAGCCTGAAACGACAGGGACAGGCACCAAAGGTGCCTGTCCCTGTTCAAAGGACACTACTTCTGGACCGGCTGGGCGCGCATCTCGGGCACCAGTTTGGCCAGGATGTCAGCCACCTGGGTTACTTCCTGCGCTGTGTTGCCGTAGCCCAGGCTGAAACGGATGGTGCCGCCGCCCTCTTCATCATTGAGCCCAAGCGCCGTCAGCACGTGGCTGGGCTTGGTGATTTCCCACATGCAGGCGCTGCCGGCGCTGGCCAGGATGCCGGCCTCATCCATGCGGCGCAGCAGGTGGCCGCCATAGACGCCGTCGAAACGGATGCTGGCGGTGTTGGGGGTGCACAGGGCCAGCTCGCCGTTCAGGTGGCTGCCCGGCACCTTTGCCAGCACCTCTTTCACCAGCTGGTCGCGCAGTGCCTGCAGTTCAGCGCCGTGCTCAAGTCGTTTGCGCTCAGACACTTCCAGCGCCTTCGTCAGCGCGGCGATCTGCGGCAGCGGCACCGTACCGGCGCGCTTGCCGCCCTCGTGGGTACCGCCCAGCATGAAGCACTGATAGGGCGTGCCTTTGCGTAAGTACAGCACACCAACGCCCTTTGGGCCGTAGAACTTGTGGGCGGACAGGCTGAGAGAATCCACGCCCAGCTCGTTGACGTCCACTTTCAGCTTGCCGGCGGCCTGCACGGCGTCGCTGTGGACCCTGGCGCCGACCGCGTGGGCCAGCTTGCTGATCTCGGCGATGGGCTGGATGGTGCCGATCTCGTTGTTCGCCATCATCACCGAGACCAGCGCGGTCTTCGGGCCCAGGGTGTTGCGCATGGCGCCCATGTCTACCACGCCGTTGCGGTCAACGGGCAGCACCGTGGACTTGAAACCCTGCTCGCGCAGCCAGTCGCAGGGCGACAGCACGGCCCGGTGCTCGATGGCGCTGGTGATTACCTCGTTGCGGCCGTGCTGTTCGCGCATGGCGTAGGCGATGCCGCGGACGGCAGCGTTGTCACTTTCAGTGCCGCCGCTGGTGAACACGATTTCATCGGGGTCTGACGCGCCGAGGATCTTTGCCACGCGTTCGCGGCATTCGCGCAGGTACTTGCCCGCCTTGGTGCCCAGGCTGTGGCCCGAGCTGCTGTTGCCCGAGAAGTCGCGGGTGGCGCGAATCAGCTCAGTCAGGACTTCCTCGTCAACGGGGGTCGTGGCGTTCTGGTCGAAATTGATCATCTCAGTCCGTCTCTAAACTTTGGGGTGCGTGGCGCCTGTTGTATACGCACCGCGCACCCCGGGTTCCGCACTCATTTCTGTTCCTGCTCAGGTCTTCAACACGGAAGCGCGTCCCAGCGCGTCGGCCACGCCCTTCTGGTGGCGGGCCTGGCGCACGGCGAGGTCAGGGTCGATGAGGCCCTTGCGTGCCATGGCGACCAGCGCTTTGTCGAAGCTGATCATGCCCGACTGGGCGCCCGTTTCCATGGCCTGGTAGATCAGCGCCATCTGGCCCTGGCGGATCATGTTGGCCACGCCCGGCGTCACGATCAGCAGCTCGGCGCACATCACGCGGCCCTGCTCGTTGCGAGTCGGCAGCAGGCGCTGGGCGACCACCGCGCGCAGCACCATCGAAAGCTGCATGCGCACGTAGTCCTGTTCCTCAGTGGGGAACATGGCGCAGATGCGGTCGATGGTCGAAATACAGTCGATCGCGTGCAGGGTGCTGAACACCAGGTGGCCCGTTTCGGCGGCCGTGATGGCCGTGCGCATGGTCTCCAGGTCGCGCATTTCGCCGACCATGATGACGTCGGGGTCTTCACGCAGGGCAAAGTGCAGGGCCTCGGCGAAGCTGTTGGTGTCGCTGTACAGCTCGCGCTGGTTGACGAGGCTGCGCTTGTGGCGGTGGACGAATTCGATCGGGTCTTCGATCGTGATGATGTTCTCGTTGAAGTTCTCGTTGATCTGGTCGATGATCGTGGCCAGGGTGGTGCTCTTGCCGCAGCCCGTGGGGCCGACGCACAGCACCATGCCGTCGTTCAGCGTGTGCAGCTTGGCCGCGGCGGGCGGCAGGCCCAGGCTGTTGAAGGGCTTCACGTCGCTGGGAATGCGCCGGTATACCACCGTCACCGCGCCGCGCTGCACATAGGCGCTGACGCGGAAGCGGCCTTTGCCGTCGGGCGTGGTGTGGGTGCAGTCGATCGCGCGCCGCTCATAGAACCGGTCCATGTCGCGGTCGGACAGGATGATGCGCAGGGCCGCCTCGGTGTCATCGGGCGTCAGCACCTTGGCCTCAACCGGCACCAGCTTGCCGTTGATGCGCAGCACCGGCGGGGCGCCCGCCGTGAGGTGCAGGTCGGAGGCGTCTTCCGATTCGGCGATTTCAAGCAGCTGGTTCATCAGCCCGCTGGTGGCAAATGCGTTGCCGCCCTGGTCGGCGTAGCCCTGGCTGCCGCCCTGCGGTGCCGGCGCGGGCGCCGGGGATTCCCAGCCGCCCTGATCCCAGCCGCCGCCCTGCTGCTGAGGATATGCGCCGCTAGGCTGCCGAAGGTACTGCGGATTTGAATCGGGACGCGCACCTGACATGGACGCTCCTTCATACCGACCTGCAAGGCCGGCGTGGGTTGCACTGGACGCTTGAGATTGTTTCCGCAGTAAGTCTAGTGGGAAACCTGTTAGCACACAATGCTGCGTCAGGGGGGCATTTGCTTACAACTACCCGCCAACCTGTGCGTTACATACGATTACAGCCCTGAAGAAGGGGCGGACGGGCGTTGCCCACCGCACCCGGAGACTTGAGTGCCGGTTTTCGAATACAAAGCTCTCAACGCCAAAGGCAAGGCCGCCAGCGGCGTGATCGACGCCGACACCGCCCGCGACGCGCGTGAGAAGCTGCGTAACCAGAAAATCTACGTCACCGACATCAGCGAAGTGCGCGGCAGCACCGCCAAGCGCGAGGTCGTGCAGGACGAAATGGGCCGCAAGAAGGTCGTGGTCTCGGCCGAGCTGCCCAAGGTCGTGCAGTACACCGGCACCCTGGCCATCATCGCGGCCGGCGTGATGCTGCTGCAGCTGGTGCTGGACTGGCGCAACCAGCCTGCCGTGAGCGTCGAGGGCGAGGCCGTTGAAGGCGCGCTCACGGGCATTGACGTTGTCGTGCGTGTGGTTTCGGCGATCGCCACAGGCATGTTCGGCTACGTGATATTGAAGGGCCGCACCTGGGCGCTGGCCGTGACCACCCTGTTCGCGATCCTGGACGGCGTGCCGCCGTTCATACTGCTGGTGAGCGAGAACAACTACGTGTCGGGCGCGTTCGCCTTGGTGTACGGCGTGCTGGCGGCGCTGTGCATCCTGTCGATCGCGCGCATGAAAGACACCGGCAGCAGCGAGGGCACGGACAAGATCCAGAACCTGAACGAGGTCAGCAGCTTCACACGCCAGCTTGCCACACTGCTGCACTCGGGTATTCCGCTGGCCCAGGCGCTTACGGCCTGCATCGAACAGGCGGAAAGCCCGGGCATGCAGAAGACCCTGCGGCACCTGCGCGAGCAGGTCAGCCAGGGCCTCGACTTCGCCAGCGCCTTGGAGACCTGCCCGGGCTACTTCAACACGCTGTACGTGAACATGGTGCGCGCGGGACAGGCCTCGGGCCAGCTTGATGACGTGCTGACGCGCATCGCCGAATACCTGGCGAACCAGAACCGCCTGCGCAACAAGGTCATCAACGCCATGATGTACCCCGCCATCATGCTGACGGTCAGCACGCTGGTGGTGATTCTGCTGATGACCTTCGTGGTGCCCAAGATCACCGAAATCCTGATCGCCCAGAACGTGCCGCTGCCTCTGCCCACGCAGATCCTGATCACCATCAGCAGCTTCATGTCCACCTACTGGCAGCTGATGATCAAGGGCCCGCTGATCGGCGTGTTCTTCCTGCAGGGTGCCTTGCAGCAGGACGCCTTCCGCATCAAGTGGGACACACTCAAGCTCAAGACGCCCCTGTTCGGCGATCTGCTGAAGAAGACGGCCGTGTCTCGCTTTGCCATCACCTTTGCGGTGCTGCTGCGCTCGGGCATGCCGGCGCTGGAGGCGCTGCGGATCGTGAAGAAGATCGTGGGCAACCGCGCGATGCAGGAGGTGATCCAGGGCATCCACGACAGCATCGTGGAGGGCACGGACATCAGCACGCCGATCAAGAAGAGCGGCATCTTCCCGCCCGTGGTGGGCTACATGGTGGCGGTGGGCGAACAGACCGGCGAGCTGGAGCAACTGCTGGAGCGCATCGCCCACGCCTATAATGAAGAAATCGACATCAGCATCCAAAGAATGACCGGCCTGATCGAGCCCATCATGATCGTCTTCATGGCGGTGGTGGTAGGCGGCATCGTAAGCGCGGTAATCATCCCCCTGCTCCAGATGTCCACCAGCGGCCTGGGGTAGTCCGAACGCCAGCCGACCAAGCCCGTAGGGGTGACGCTTGCGTCGCCCGCGATACACGTCAGACTGCGGGCGCCGCAAACCGCGCCCCTACCAATTGGGCGCGCCGGTGTTCCGCCGCCGCAACCCGGAGAATGCGTCTACGTAAGCAACTGCTGGGGCGTTACTTCGGTAGAACCATGACGTAGACCTGATCGTTGTCCTTTGGCAAGGCTACGAGCAATTCCTGGTGATCCCTGAGCGTCAGGCGCAGGGCATCGGCGCCGGCCGGGATGCCTGTCACCAGGAGTTTTGCATCATCCGGAAGGTTGGTCGGCAAAGTTTTTACCGCGGTGATATACGGCAGGAAGGAAGCGTCAGGCAGCTCATATGCCATCTCACGGCCTTTGCGCAGCGCAGTACAGGCTACCAGCATGCGGCCCAGCTCGTTGGCCGTCACGTTCGTGACTTCAAGCAGGCATCTGCCCGCGAACTTCAGCGGGTCATCCACGATTACGTTCCCGCCCTTCTTGATTTGAGCCTTCACCTTCATCGGGAGAGTGGTTTCACCCCGGAGCTCGAACGTGTAGTTGCCGTCAGGCAGCCCGTGGATCGTCCAGGTACCGTTTGTCCAGCCGAAGGCCTCGTCCGGATCAGGCAGAATGACCTTGCTGTCAAACTGGGCAACGACCCGTCGTCCGGAGATGATGCTGCCCTCTGCCTCCATGCGGGTTCGGTACTTGAGCGTGATTGAGCCGGTGTCCTTGGACATCTCAATCGCAACTGCTGTGTCCGTTGAAATCTCCACCAACTGGGAACCTACGTTCAGGATCTCGTTGCCCTGCTTTACCCGGGCAACGACACGGTATGACCCGGAATGCACCGTCAACTCCGCGCGACCACGCTCCGCGTCCACTCGCTGGCACGACCTGTTTGTGGTGTGATACCCCTGCACAGCCGGTCGTACCTCAAACTCAACGTCCGACGGAACACTGCCGCCCGGCAGGCTTGCGCTCAGGCTAAGCTTGTGTGAGGACAAGCCCACATTGAATGTGTTGTCTCCGGGCTTGACTTCGATCAGTTTCAGGAACATCTGCTCGTCGTTGAATACGCGAAGCAAGTACTTCCCCGGGCGCACGTTTGCGAAATCGAAACGCCTCCCGGAATCGGTCGCGCCGCCTTCGGCCCCGCGCCAATCTTCCATCTGGTCCGGCGCCAGGCCGAGAGCAGCCAGCGTCGCGACCTTAAGTCCTTCCGCGTTGTCGCCAGTGGTCTCGATGGCAACCCAGGCGCGTGCCTTTGGGCCGATCTCCAGTGCCTGCGTGTGTGGCACGCCCAGCACGCGGAATTCGGCAATCTGATAGAGCCGGTACGCCTCATCCGTAGCCGAGACCGCCGCACGGCACCACGCCAGTTCCCGCGGCGTCGTGACATACCAGTGCCCCATCGCAAGCGGAATGTCCAGCCTGCCCTGCGCGTCGGTCTTGTAGGTGCAGTCATCCGGCGAAGGCGGTTTGCCCTGCCACACACAAAGTTCGGCCTGTGCGGCCGGTGCGCCGTCGTTTGTCACCTGCAGGCTCAGTCTTGATTCCGGCGGAGTGATGTGGAACTCCCGGACTTCTCCCTTCTTAATCGTGACGTTGTCTTCGCAGACCATCACTACGCTGCGCCCGTTCTGTATGCCCACCGCAATCAGAACGTAGGTACCCGCGTGAATACCGCAGCGCGCGGGGCCTCCCTGCCAGACCGAGACCGAGAAGTCGTTGTGGTCGTTGCTTGCGATGGCGCCCGTGGCGCAAGGACTGCCGGGCAGCATCTTCCGGTAGCGGTCGGCAAGTGTGCCCTTGCTGTCCAGTAGTGAGACCTGAACAAACATCGGATTCCCCTCACGGTCCGCGGCAGTCGCCCGAATGCCTGCAGACTTTCCGATGAAGATGCTCATCGGCTCGGCGAGGGGAACCGTGAGCTTGTGCTTCTCAATCGGCTTCTTCTTCGAATCGCAAACCACGACCTCCCAGTCTCCTTCGTTCAGCCAGGCCTTGCCGACGTGGTCTGCGATGGGGAAGTAGAGGCCCGGCAGACTTGGGTTTCGTTTTTTGAGGGCGTCGAACTCCTCGTTTGGGCCTAATGGCCGGGCGTACACGGGTCCGCGGTCCCATTCAGACGCCGTGTAGAAGAACTCGACCTCCACCAGGTATCGCGGCAACGCCCGAAACTCGACTTCGGTGGTTTCGCCGGCTGCTACCTTGACCATCTGGAAGGCTGCTGCGTTATCCGTGCCGGTTGCCACCTTGAACTCGCCGGGTGGCAGCACTTCGCTGGTACCGGATCCGTTCACCACTTCGATCGGGATGTCCCTCATCCACCCCCGTGATGAGGTGAGGTAGAGCGGCAGGGAAATCGGCTCGCCGGTATCCTGATGAAGTGCCTTGATGTGGATCTGCCCGCCCTTCACGACGAGGATGTCGCCGACCTTATACTCGCCAGCCTTGGCCGTGAATCCAACCCACGCGATGGACGCCTCGGGGAAGGCGTACTCGCTGTCCAGCAGTCGCAGTCGAATCCGTCCGAAGCCCGGTGTTGACTGTTCGCCAGCGCCATACTCGCCTTCGAAACGGAATCGCCCCTCCGCATCGGTCTCGAACTCCAGGCCCTGTTCGAGCGCCTCTTCCGTGTTGGTGTTGGAAAGCCCGATCACGCGAACGCGGGCCTTTCCGATGCCCTTTGCCGCTCCTTCTTCTTTCAGCCGCCCCGTAATCACGAACCTGGGTGTGGCCAGCGTCTGCACCGCGCCCCCGCTGCGGCCCTCATCGGCATTCGACCCGGACGTCCCCACCAGCAGGATGAGCGGAATCAGTAGTGCAAGTTTGCAGGCGTGCATCCGGCTCTCCTCCATTTGAAGGGGTTGTTTGAGTTATGACACAGTATAGGGTTGATCTGTGGTCGGGGCTAACGATTCCTGCGCCCGGCCCAACCCCCATGACAGGGGGCGGGGGGTTTCTATAGTCGCGGGTCGGGCAGTACGGGTTTGAGGACACCGTTGTGAGCACCCATACCGAACATGCGGAACACGGCGACGTGCGGTCTCTCATGACCGGCGAGAAGCCGAAAAAAGACTACGGCGACGAGCGCAAGCTCAACTTCTGGGAACGCATCTACCTGGTCGAGATCGTCAAGGGCCTCGTCAACACCTTCAAGATGATGTTCCGCCCCTCCACCACCATCGACTACGTGGGCGAGAAATCCACCGAGCGCCAGCGCCACGTGCCGGCCGTCGGCTACCGCGGCGAGCACTACCTGAAGGTGGACGACACCGGCAACATCAAGTGCGTCGCCTGCTTCATGTGCAGCACGGCCTGCCCGGCCGAGTGCATCACCATCGTGGGCGACGCCACGGACGTGGACCAGTTCGGCGCCCAGCGCTTCAAGGCGCCCGAGGTGTTCGAGATCGACATGCTGAAGTGCATCTATTGCGGGATGTGTGTAGAAGCCTGCCCCAAGGATGCCATCGCCATGAGCACCACCTACAACCAGGTGGGCGTCAAGCGCGCCGACTTCATCTATGACAAGGCGCGGCTGCTCAAGAACAACGACGAGTTCATGGAGAGCCTGGGCCTCGCCCGCAGCGGCAAAGACAAGGACGGCCGCTACCCGCTAAGCCCGGCCGGCATGGGCCCGGACGTAACCCACGGCCTGCAGCCCTTCCGCCAGGGCACCCGCAGCGAAGGCGCTTAGAAGCCACAACATCAAATACCCCAGCCCGCCGTGCAAACGGCGGGCTTCACGTTGGCGCGGATCGGCGAGGCTTTCCCAAAGCGTGTTTCAGAACGTGCGCCCCGGCAGCTACCATGGCGGCCTCACGGGAGGTTCCCATGGGTACCCTGCTGAAACTGGCGCTTGCCGCGGCCGTGCTGGCCGCTTTTTGCGTGGCTCCTGCCTCGCGTGCCGAGCCCGCCGCCGACACCGACGGCCCGGGCATCGCGATCCTGGCCTCGAGCGTGGACAACGGCCAGTCGGTCGAAGACCTGATGGCTTTCGTGCGCGAGGCCCGCGTGCGCGACGTGGTGATCGACTGGGCCTGGATCACCCTGCACTGGGACCGCACGAAGTTCGAGCGGGTCAACGAGCTGGCAAAACAGCTGAAGGCCGAGAAGGTCAACGTCGCCGCCATGTACCGCCCGCGCTTCAAGGGTTTCCAGGCGGACAAGATCAAGGTGAAGGCCCAGACCGACGCCGAGGGCGAGCTGCCCGAGAACCGCGAAATCCTGTACGCCGACGCCGAGGCCCGCAAATGGGGAACCCAATGGGCGGTGGACATCCTGACCAAGTGCCCCGAGTTCACGGAAGTCGTCATCTATAACCCCAGCCAGAACGACCAGAGCGAAGCCAGCAAAGCGGCCCGCAAGGCCGACCCGCAGTTCGACACCAAAAGCGTCCACAGCTTCCTGGCCGAAACGCGCGAAGCCATGCGCAAGCTGAAGCCGGACGCGAAGCTGGGCATGGTGCGCCCACCCGCGGAGGCGCTGTTCAAGCCGTTCCGCGACGTGGTGGACGTCGAGCGCCCCTACGTGTTCGTGCTCAAGGACGCAGATTACGCCAAGGATATGGACGCGGCGCTCGAGATCATGAAGCAGACCAAAACCGCCCGCCCGGCCCTGGCCAAGATCACCTGGGGGCCGGACGACAAAGTCAGCGACGAGTGGCTGGCGAAGTTCATCGCCACCGCGCGCGAAAAGAAACTGCGCTACTGCTTCTGGACCTGGGACACCGCCTTCCTGGACGGCACCTATGACCTCGACTCCCTGTGCAAGGCCGCGGGCCTGGATGCCGGCAAGCTCAAGCCCGTCATCCAGCGCCTCGGCGGCAAGACCGGCCTGAAGTGGCCGCCCGAGGAAGTACAGAAGGCGATCGACGAGGCCATGAAGTCGGACTACATGGCCGTGCTCAAGGCCGTCGAGAAGTACGGCGAAGACGCCTTAGGGCCCCTCAGCAAGATCCTCGACGACACCGGCCGCCCCGTGTTCGACCGCTGGCGCGCGGCCGGCGCGCTGGGGCAGATCAAGTCTGCCAGGGCGCTGGATGTGCTGCTGCGCAACAGCCGCGACAAGGAAGACATGGTGCGCTGGCTGTGCGCCGAGGCCTTGGGCTGGTGCGGCGGCGGCAGCAAAGAGGCGCGCGAGCGCCTGACCGAAATGGCCGAGGGCGATCCCGCAAAGCGCGTGGACGCCAACGGCAAGGAAATCTTCTACGTGCGCGAGACGGCGAAGCTGGCGCTCACGCGCCTCAGCCAGCGCAAACCCGGCGAGTACGAGGCGTTCTTCAACGACATGCCCTGGGCCGAAACGCTCGAGGACGCGCTGGAGAAGGGCAAGGCCGAGGGCAAGCTCACGCTGCTGTTCATCAACCCGTTCGACAGCGGCGCCTTCGAGTGCGGCTACCGTGACGCCAAGGCCTTTGCCGACAAGCAGCGCGGCCAGCAGAAGCCGCCCGAGACCGACGGCGGCTTCACCAAGGAGCGCGCCATGCTGGTCGGCCTGCTGGCCGAGCCGCGCGCCGCCGCGTTCGTCAGCCGGCGCTGCGTGCCGGTGAAGATGCGCCTCAACTACATGCACTGGACCGATCTTTACAAAGACGAGCCCCATGCCCTCAAGGCGATCGGCATGGCGGATAAGGATGTCGGCGCGCCGGCCGTGCTGATGATCTCGCCCGAGGGCAAGGTGGTCGCCCACGCCCGCAACATGACGATCTACGCACCGGAGCTGTTCCACAAGCTGGCCGCCACGGCGCAGGCGGTCGCGGACGTCGCCCTGCCGAAGTCGCTGGAAACCGCCCTGGACGCGCTGGCGCAGACCCCTTCCGTCGAGAACTACGCGGCCGCGCTGGACCAGCTGCTGGACGCCGGCCTGTTCGAGAAAGCGGAAACGCTGGTCCAGTTGCCGCCCGCCGGCGCTGAGGCCGAGGCGACGCTTGCAATGGCGGAGATCCAGTTGCTCACCGGCCGCGCGACCGAAGCCGCGGCAGGCCTGCTGAAGCTCAAGCCCGGCAAAGAGCTGCAGGTGCGCCGAGCGGCTCTGCTGGCGGAGGTGCAGGTGCGCATCGGCGCGTTCGAGCAGGCATCGCGGCAGGCGGACAACTTCCTGAAGGCCACTGTTGCGTTTGACAGCTGGCTGTACCGGCTCTGTTTCTTCGATGCTCTCGCGGAGCGCCGGCTGGGTAACCTGGATAACGCGACCCCCATGCCCGGCGGCAATGACTCCGACCCATGGTGCGTGCGCGCTGCCATGTTCGCGGCGGCCGGCGACCCAAACCCGGACGAGTGGTGCCGCTTCGTGAATCTGACTCTGCCCGAGAAGCTCAACTCCACCGAAAGCGGCCTCAACGAAGCCGCCGGCAAGACCGAATCCGCCACCGCCATCGAGCGCGCCGTGCTGTATCTGCTCGAGCGCCAGCGCCCCGACGGCCAGTGGGAAGGCCACCTCACGGCCATGCTGAACCCCGGCGGCCTGTCCATGCAGGACTTCGCCCAGGTCGCACGCAACGCCCTGTGCGTGATGGCCCTGCGCCGCGCCCTGCCGGTCGTCAGCAAGCAGCTCAAGCCGCGCATCGAGCAGGCGATCGAGGCCGGCTCGGCGGCCGTGTACACCTGGAGCGAGAACCCGCAGGACAGCATCTTCGCGGTCACCTACGCCCTGCAGATGGAGGTGGAGCTGCACGAAGAGCTGAAGTCGGCGGCCAGGAAGGCCTCGCGCGAGCGCGCCCGCAAGCTGGTCGCCAAGCTGCGCGAGATGGAGCACGACGGCGGCTGGACCTACACCGGCGACACCGAGCGCCTGCACACCTTCAACACGGCGCCGATCATGCTGGCGCTGGTGCGCGTGAAGCAGCTCAAGCTTGATGACGTGGACGACATGCTGGAGCGCGGGGCGAAGTTCCTGGAATCGCAGCGCGTGGGCAAGCTCGCGGTGTTCCACTACGGCGCCAAGATGCAGCACCTGACCAGGGTGGACGACACCAAGAGCTCAAGCATGCGCAACACGGTGTGCGAACTGGCCCTGCTGCACGGCGGCTTCAGCAAGGACAACAAGCGCGTGGCCGAAACCCTGCAGTTGTTCTTCAAGCATCTCGATGACGTGCGCCGCACCGCCAAGCGCTGGGAGCACTTCTTCGAGCCCGACGCCATGCAGGATGCTTACCATTATTACTTCGGCGCCTGGTACGCCGCGCAGGCCATGGTCGTGCTCAGGGACAAAGACAGCGCCGGGGCGCTGACCGAAAAGCTGCTGGCCACGCAGGAGCTCGACGGCGGATTCTGCGACGCCCAGCTGAGCTGCGGCCGCAACGCCGGCACTGCCATGGCGTTGCTGGCCCTGCTGGACTGCACATCCGTGAAGTAGCCTCAGGGGCTGAGCAGGCGGTCGGATGCCAGCACCGTGAGCTGGCCACCCAGGCGTGTGCCGAGGCCGCTGCTTTCCACGCGCGAAATCTGGGTGCCGCCGGGGCCCGGCGCCTTGGGTGCGGCTTCGCTTTCCAGGGCGAACAGCACGACGTCGTTGACCACCTTCACGTATGCTACGTAGACGTCGTCCACGTCCGTGCCGGGGTCAACACGTGAGTACCGCTTGACGGGCTCGGTCTTCTCGTACCCGAGCGCAAGTTCGAGCTCCGAGATTTCGCTGAAACCCTTGGCCAGCAGGTTGTCGCGGATGCCGTCCGCGATCGGCTGCGCGGCCGCGGCCTCGGGCGCCTTGATCAGGAAGAACCGCGCGGTCTGCGGATACTCCTGCTTCACGGCGCCGGCCTCGGACTCCGTGTCGGACGTGACGGTGTAGCCCATGCTGCGGTAGGTGGCCGACACTGTGGGGATCAACGCCGTCTCAGGCGTTTCGCCCGAAAGTCCCGCCGTTGCGGCATCCCAGCCGCCGTACTTCACGGAGTCTTTGACCAACGCGGTCTTGGGCAGCAGGCTCGCCAGCTCGCCGTGCAGCTTGGTGGGCGCCAGCTTGATGTCCACCGCGGGCTCGTAGTTGTCCTCGACGCGCTCGCCCTGCAGGGAAGGAAGCTGGGGCCCGGAGGATGCGTTGCCGTTTCCATCACCACCGCCGCAACCGACAAGGGCAACAGCGAATAACCAATAACCAATTACCAATTTCCAATTGCGGCTTCGCCTCGCTGGTCCATTGGTAATTGGTACTTGGTTATTGGTAATTTGCAGTTGAATGCTCATTCCCACTCAATCGTGGCCGGCGGCTTGCTGCTGATGTCGTACACCACTCGGTTGAAACCCCGTACCTCATTGATGATGCGGTTGCTCATCTTGCGCAGCAGGTCGTAGTCGATCCGGGCCCAGTCGGCCGTCATGCCGTCCACGCTTTCCACCGCCCGGATCGCGCAGGTGTATTCGTGGGTGCGCTCGTCGCCCATCACGCCGATGCTCTTCACCGGCAGCAGCACGGCGAACGCCTGCCAGATCTGTTTTTCCAGGCCGGCGTTACGCACCTCTTCTCTAACGATCAGGTCGGCCGCGCGGAGAATGCGTAGTCGATCTTCGGTGATCTCGCCCAGGCAGCGCACCGCCAGGCCGGGGCCCGGAAACGGCTGGCGCCAGACCAGTGCCTCGGGCAGGCCCAGTTCGGCGCCGACTTCGCGGACTTCGTCCTTGAACAGAAAGCGCAGGGGCTCGACCAGCTCAAAATCCATGTCCTCGGGCAGGCCGCCGACGTTGTGGTGGCGCTTGATCATGGCCGTGGGCCCGCCGTGGGCGGCGACGCTTTCGATCACGTCTGGGTACAGGGTGCCCTGGGCCAGGAACTTGGCGTCCTTCACCTTGCGGGCTTCGACCTCGAAGACGCGGATGAACTCTTCACCGATGATGATGCGCTTTTTGTCGGGGTCCGTGACGCCCGCCAGCTTGGTCAAAAAGCGCTCGCCGGCGTCGGCCACCACGAGATTCACCTTGAAATGCCCCTCAAAGGCGGCGCGCACTTCTTCAACCTCGCCGCTGCGCAGCAGGCCGTTGTCCACCATGATGCAGGTGATCTGCCCCGGCACGGCCTTGCTGATCAGCGCCGCCACCACGCTGGAATCGACGCCGCCCGAAAGGCCGCAGATCACGTGGCCCTTGCCCACCTGCTTGCGGATGCGGTCGCACTGCTCGTCGATGAAGCTGGACATCTGCCAGTCGCCCTTGCAGTGGCAGGCGTTGAACAGGAAGTTCTTCAGGATCAGCCGGCCCTGCGAGCTGTGCTTGACCTCCGGGTGGAACTGCACGCCGTAGAAGGGCAGCTCTTTGTGTTTCACGGCCGCGTACTCGCAGCTGCTGGTGGTGGCCAGCACCTCAAACGTTTTGGGCAGCTCGGTGACCTTGTCGCCGTGGGACATCCAGACGCGCAGGGCGTGCTTGTCTTCGGGCAATGCGCGGTTCAGCCCGGCGAGCAGCACGTCTTCATGCTTGATCTGCAGCTCGGCGTGGCCGAACTCGCGCTTGTGGCCGCCTTCGACCTTGCCGCCGAGCGCGGTGCTGCCGAGCTGCATGCCGTAGCAGATGCCGAGCACCGGCGTGCCGCAGGTGAAGATGCCGGCGTCAACGGTTGGGGCGTTCGCGCCGTACACGCTGGCGGGGCCGCCGCTGATGATGATGCCCTTGGGCCCACGCGCCAGCAGGTCTGCCAGCGGCGTGGTGTGGGGCAGGATTTCGGAGTAAACGCCAAGCTCGCGCGTGCGCCGCGCGATCAGCTGGGTGTACTGCGAGCCCATGTCCAGGATGACGACGTGTTCATGTGCCGCCATGGCACCCTCCAAATGCTAGTGGCATTCGCGTCCCGCGAATGAGTTGCAGCGGCCTCCGGCCGCTGGCACGCGCCAGAGGCGCGTGGGACTCATCGCCGGGACGGCGATGCCACTGGCGACGTGTTCATGTGCCGCCATGGCACCCTCCAAATGCATACGGCGGAGACGTCAGAGGCGTCCCCGCCGGGGCAAAAAAGAAGTATAGGCAAGGCAAGGGGCCCCGCAAGGGCAATCGCGGAAACCGGGGGGCAGGAAGTCCAAGCCCGGCCCGCGAGGGCCGGGGTGTGCACGGGCACCTCACGGTGGTCTGGCATGTCGCCTTGATTGCTCCGCCCATCGCTATGAAGGGCTCAGGTACGACCAAGAATTCCTTTTTCGCGTGCGACCTCGCGCGAGCTAGACTGGATGGGCCGTTTGACCACAAGGTGAACCGATGCGGATTCTGAAGCTGCTTCCCGCTCTGCTGCTGTTTGCCGCCGTGGCTGCCAACGCGCAGGACAAACTGGTCGCCCCCTTTGAGTGGAAAGTTCAAGGTGACAGTGTTGATACGCTGAAGGTCAGCCTGAACCCCAGTATCGAGCTCGACCGCAGCAGCCCCACTGCGCTGGTTAGGACGTTTCTGGCCCTGTCCGACGGCCGCAGCGAAGTCTGGCCAGGCTTGGAGGGCTTCGAATCCCGCGTGCACGAACTCGAAAACTCGGCGTTGAAGGATTCCTTGTCCGAGCTGCCGGAACCGCTGCGCGAGGCCCCGGCTTTGGAAAAAAAGGCCAACGGGTTTGGCGGCAACTGGGAGATCGAGGAAACGAAGTCGGAAGATCTACCGCTCATTGTGTCGGGGCCGGATGGCAAGTTGGAAGTCGTCAGGCCGGGCACAAGTATCCTGATCGTTACGCGGAAGTCTTCCGAAGACGATGATCCACTTGCGCCGTCACGACGGGCGTTCCGCTTCACTTGCAAAGCCCGCGTCGGACTGCCTGATGAATGGGAAATTGAGAAGCTGGAGACGCTTGAGGCGTACCGATTGCCCAACACGAGGATTGTCTGGGGTGATGAATCACGGCTGAGTCTAGCTGCCTGGTGGAAGGCTTATGATCCCGGCTATGTGCTGCTCGCTCGATTGGGTGCTGCCATGACCGGCGCAGGCGTGGAGGCAGATGACGCAATGCATTCGGTCGTGCGGTCGTTTTTCGAAGACATCTTGCTGAAGCGCCTGATGCTGCGCACACGCGCGGTGGCTGCCGTCTTGGGAGCTCACCTGCACGCTGTTGAGCCATTGTTTTCGCCTGAACTGGTTGCAACGCTTAGGAAGGCGGCCGAAGGATCAATTGAATCCGGGCCGACACTTTTGTTCTCGATTTCACAGATCGAGCAGCGCCAGTTGGGCGAGGGCCGCCTGGGTGTGCTGGTTCGCAAGGACGACTACTTTAACACCAACTGGCTGTTCGAGTTGCGTAAGGAGGGCGCAGACTGGCGCATTGAAGCCATCAAGCAGCGATTCGTGGCCACCCGCGTGCGCGACGGTCAGCAGATCGAGACCCTGCGGGGCGTGGGGAACTATTGGGAAGTCGCCAAGCAGGAAGCGCCCTCAGTGCTGAACACCCCGATCTTCATGCCGCGTTGATCCCTTCGCACCGGCGATCGCTATAGCGCGGCTCAGATCCAGTCCGCAAGAGCTCAGGTGTTTCTAGGGTCGTCGGATTCAACAGGAACGCGCGGACAAGAATGTCCGCGCCACTTGGCATAATCCGGGAACGCAGAAACCCGCCGTTGACACGGCGGGCTCTGTATGAGCTTTGGTTGTTGTTCCCCGGCCTCTGACCTCTAACTACTGTCCCCGGGGCCGGCGGTCTTCGCCTCGCTTGCCGTTGCGTTCGGGGGCTATCCTGGGCTGGTCCTTGCGGTCGCGGCTGGGCTGCTTGCGTTCCTTCTGCCACTGGTCCTGCAATGCTCGCCTTACCTTGTCGGCGGCTTCGTCGATGCTCAGGTCGCGCAGCTCGGCCAGCATTTCCTTGCGCTTGGCTGGTTCCAGGCGCTGCAGCAACTGGTCCAGGGTGCGCAGGTCGGCCAGCGCCTGGCGCAGCTCCTTGCGGGCTTCCTTGTCGCCCTTGGCGGCCGCTTCACGCAGCTCGGCGAACCGGGGGTAAAAACCCTGCAACTCTTCCAGGCGCTGCTTGTGCTCGGTCTGCATGCGCTCGCGCCTTTGCTCCGGTGTCAGGCGCGCGAACTCGGCGCGCTCGGCCGGCGTCAGGCTGCGCAGGTGCATCTGCACCCGCTGCTCCAACAGCAGCTTCTGCAACTCCACGGCCGGGCGTTCGCTTTCCATGGCGGCCTTGAACTCGGCGGGGCGGCCGCGGCGCAAGGCCTGCAGTTCGGCGGCGACGGTGTAAAGCCGCACGCGCTCAAGGTAATCGAGCTTCTTGAGCTTCTTCAGGTTCTCGCGCTGCTGCTCCGTGAGGATCGGTTTGCCGTCCTTCACGGCCTTCAGAATCTGCTGCTGGCGCTCTTTCGGCAGGTGCTTGAAGGCGCGGAAGCGCTTCTTGAGCTCTTCCTGGCGCGCCTTGCCCAGGCCGTTGAACCAGTCGCGCAGCGAAGCTTCGCGACTGTCCGACGCAGCCTTGGCAGGGTCGGACTGCTGGGCCGCGGCCGGCATCACGCTCAGGCTCAGCACCAGGGCCAGCGCAACCAATGCGGAGGCGACGTAGCGCATCACTCGTCCTCCTCGGCCAGCTTGGTCAGCAGGTCCAGGTCGTCGATCACCGCCAGGTCTTCCGGGCGGTCCAGGTCGTCCAGCGGCAGAAAGGCCGCGTTGTCGAGCGCCTTCATCAGCTCAAGGTCTTCGGCGCTCAGCTTGTCGGCGCGGCTTGGCTCAGTGAGGGGTGCCGCGACGCCGGTGATGTAGGTGATTTCGTCGTCGTCCCAGCTCACTTCCACTTCGACCGGCTTGGGGTCTTCTTTGTGAGCAGTGATGGGGGCGGGTTCCGGTACGTCTTCACCGTTGTCCACGAAGGCGATCACGCCGATGGCGATCAGCACCGCCGCCGCCAGCGGCCCGACCAGTTTCAGCAGGAAGGCCGAGCGGCGATTTGCCGCGTCCGCGACCTGCTCTTCATGGAAGCGGCGCCAGAAGCGGCCTTCGAAGCCCTGGGCGGGCTCGGCGACTTCGTAGTAATCCAGCCAGCGCTCCAGGCTGCGCTCCTGCTCCAGGGCGTTGCGCAGGGTTTCGTCGCCCTTCGCGGCCTCCAGGATTTCGGCGGCGCGCGCGGGATCGAGCCGGCCTCGAATCAGCTCCGGCAGGTCGTCGCGGTATGTTTCGTATGCGCTCATGTCTTCCGCCTTTTACTGCATCCGGACGTTAAACCCATGTACCCTTGCCGGGTAGCGGTCTTTTCATGAAACAGGAGTCCGGGTGGCCAGGTCGCGAAACAACAACAACGCGGTGATCGCCATGGTGGCATTGCTGCTGTTTGTGCTGCTGCTGGCGGGCGGTTTTGTGCTGTTCGGCGGGCAAGGCAGTGACCGTCCGCACACCACTACAGGACAACTCGACGCCAACGAAAATCCATCTAACACGCCACCACCACTGGAGTTAGAGCCTGAGCCAGAACCAAATCCGCAGCCCGAACCGCAACCCGAAGTCGAACCCACCAAGCCCGAACGCGCCCCCGTGGCACTGGGCCCCATGACGCGCTTCCGCGCACTCGTGAAAGAGGCCGACCACGTGCTCGCCCTGCGCGACACGCCGGGGATGGACCCGGCCCTGGTGTGGGAGGCCGTATCAACACTCGAGCAGCTTGAGTCCCGATTCGCCCCCTACGCCAAGCTGCTGTACGCGGGCAACGCCGAAGGCGCTGACCGCATTCACTTCGAATCCGACGCCACCCGCAGCTTTGAACGGCCGGACGTCGCATCCACCGCCTACCTGATTGAAGCGACCCCCCGAGTTGCCGTTTGGCTGCGCGAAGGGGCCGAGTTGCCGGCCGCGGAAAGTGTGGCCCCGCCGGACGTTTCGATACCGCTCACGCGCCGGCTGCAAGAAGAGCTCAGCGCTGACATTCTCGCCGGCTGGCTGAAGGCGATCGAGTCCGAATACGGCGAGGCCGACTTCGGCGAGGCCGGCGTACCGCTGGATTTCGTGGTGTTCCCCGAACTGGCCAGTTACCTGCGGTTCTCGGAGAAGCGGCTGCTGCTGGACGTGCCGAAGTGGTCCGCGGGCTTTTACAGCACCAAGTGGGACGTGATCTGCATGCCGCTGCTGCCGAACACCAGCCTGGCCGAGGTCGCGCGCCACGAAATGTTCCATGCCGTGCAGGCCCACAAGGCGCCCCAGAGCCTGCTGGTGCCGTGGTTCGCGGAAGGCAGCGCCGAGTGGCTGGACAAAGCCGCGCCCGAGGGCGCTTTGCGCACGCATCCCGAGTTCCAGGCGGCCGCCTTCGGCTACCTGCGCACCCTGGTGGCGCAGGGTTTCAAGCTTGACCTCAAAGCCTTCCTGGCCCAGGACCTGCCGACCTTCTACCAGGACCCGGAGCTGAACTACCTGGTGGCCTACTGCTTCGTGGATTTCTGCCGCGCCAACGAAGACCTGCGCGCGATCTACTTCGAGTTCTGGAAACTGATGTGCGAAGGCGTCGGCGCCGAGAACGCTTTCGCCCGCACCTTCGGCGGACTCGACATGGCCGAGCTGCAGCGCCGCTTCCTGGCGCGGCTGCAAAGTTTCCCGCGCGCCACCCAGGCGCCGCGCTTCAGCCACGACGCGCCCGCCGAGCACTTCGCCAGCGTGCCCCGCGAACTGGGTGGTGTGCCGGCCGCAACGGCACCGGAGGGCGAGGTGAACCAGGGCTGGTTCAAGGTGCTGGGCGACCTGCAGGAGAAGGGCTTCGACACCGGGCGCAGCGCGTATTTCAAAGGCGACTACGACCTGCTGATCGTGGCGATCGACTCCAGCGAGAGCATGAGCCAGCGCATCACCACGGAAGGCTTCGACTTCCAGGGCCTGTCCCACTGGTTGTTCAGCCTGCGCTACGCGGGCACATTGACCCTGAAGCGCAAGAGCGAAGGCGGCGAGAGCAGCGAGGAAGTACCGCCCTCTGTGCTGATGGCGCTGGTGGACGCCGTGCTGACCGACCGCATGGCGCAGTTCACGGACACCACCGGCATCACGGTCAGCGACGAAGTCAGCAAGGACATCAAGGCCAACTACAAGGCCTTCGAGCTTTCGCCCGACAAGCTGAAGACCCTCAGCAAGCGCGAGATCTCGCGCCACACGGCCGAGAGCGTGGCCTGGTACTGGGGCACGCGGCAGGACCAGGCGGACGTGGTGCTGGTGGACTTCAACCTGGAGGTGCAGGTCGAGAAAGAGAAGAACTCGTTCAAGACCAGGGGCTACAACTCGAGCTCCAGCCCGCTGCAAAGGCTGTTCGCCAAGACCGCCCCGCACGCCGCCCCCGAAGGCAGCCACGGCGCGGACACGGACTGGTGGGCGGCCATGCAGTCGGTGATTCAGGCCGCGGCCGACGCCAGCGCCGGGCGGGTGGCCTGCCTGTTTTTCACGGACGGGCCGAACTCGCTGGGTTTTTACGGGCACCTGGAGCAAGGCCGTGACGACACCCAGTACCTGCTGGACCAGGAGAAGCTGGCGACAGAGCTGAAGATCCAGTGGGACAACGCGGGGTTAGGGTACGAGAGCCAGCCCAGCATCCTGCAACTGATAGCGCTCCCCGGAGCGGAGAGCCAAGGATTAGACAACATTCCGCAGAAGGTAACCCAGGCCAAGCTGGACGAATGGCAAACTCACTTCGTGAAGTAGCGGGGAGGGAATCTGGCCCCGTAGGGGCCCGGGATCGTAGCCCACGGCTTCAGCCGTGGGTTTTGCGTTGAGGTGAAGCGCGCGCCCCGGAGGGGCGCAGGAAGGGCCACTGGGCTGGTTTCCAGCGCCCCTCAGGGGCGCGGATCGTTATCGCCCTGTTTCCCCACGGCTGAAGCCGTGGGCTACCCTCCATCGCCGCTTCCACACTTCGCCAAGGCTACGGTGGACAGGTGCGCGGCGGGGCCATTGGCGGGGACGCCGATGCCACTGGTTAAACACGGAAGCCTCCTTTCGGAGGCTTGTGCCTTGGGTTGCCCCAAGATGTGCCAGTGGCCTGGTTCGTGGAGGACAGCCCCTCCACTCGGACGCGCTTTGGGGCGGCTATTCCCCTGGCACGTTGCGGACCTTTACATCCGCGGCTGTTGCGCGCTGTCGACGGCGCGAAGGCGAACCGGAAAACGCCTGGTGTTACCACCCTGCTGCGGGAAAGTTGCCCTTCCCGTTAGGCGCTCGCGCCCCTGTTTTCCTGCCCCCGAAAGGGCCGGCTCTACCCCGGGAGTTCGCCTTGCAGGGCGACCTCCCGCAACCCGGTGCTGCTTCACCGCGCTGCACACCAGAAAGGTACCCCGCCAAAACCGCTTGTCCAACGGTTTCGGCGGATAGTTGATATGGGGACAATTTTGGCGTTACCGACACACCCCGACCGCGCAGGGGTTACGGGCGGCCCCATATGCTACAATGCGCCAAACGCGAACCAGGAGCTGAACATGACGACGCCCGAGATCGACCGCCTGATCGACCGCCTCAAGGACAAAGACCCCGCCGTACGCCGCAGCGCGGCCGAGGCACTGGGCAAGCTGGGCCCCCAGGCGCAAAGCGCCGCCGGCGCACTGGGCAAAGCCCTGCGAGATGAGAACCCCCACGTGGTCTTCGACGCCGCCTTCGCGCTCGGGCGCATCGGCGCCGCCTCCGTACCCGTGCTGGTCGAATCCCTGGGCGAAAAAAGCGCCGACCTGCGCCGCCGCTCGCTTGAGGCCATCCGCATGATCGGCCACCGCGCCGTGGACGCCGTTCCGGCCGTGGCCCACCAGTTGCGCGACACCGCGGGCGACATCCGCTGCTACGCCGCCGAGGCCCTGCGTAAAATCGGGCGCGCCGCCAAGGAAGCAATCCCCGAGCTGATGATGGCGCTGAAGGACGAAAAGGTGGACGTGCGCCGCGCCGCCGCCGAGGCCCTCGGCGACATGGGTGCCGAGGCTGTGGGGCCCCTGTGCAAGGCGCTGAAAGACAACGACCCCAACGTGCGCTTTGACGCGGCGTTCGCGCTTGGCCGCATTGGCCCGGCCGCTTCGGGCGCCGTGCCCGCCCTGATGGACGCCGTGAAAGACGACGTCGACAGCGTGCGCTACATCGCCGCCGAGGCGCTGGGCAACATCGGCCCGGCAGCTGAAGTGGCCGTGCCGGTGCTGACCAAGGCGCTGAAGGACCGGGGCTCGGAAGTTCGCGCCGCCGCCGCCAAGGCCCTGGGACGAATCGGCAAGGGCTCCGTGCAGGCGCTGATCGGCACTCTCAGCGACCCCGACGCCAAAGTGCGGCGCCGCGCGGTGATCGCGCTGGGGCGCATTGGTCCCGACGCCAAAGACGCGGTAGCCGCGCTCACCGAGCTGCTGGATGACCACGCCGTGCGCACCCAGGCCGCGGACGCGTTGCGCGGCATCGGGCCTGCCGCGGCCAGCGCCGTGCCCAAGCTGATGGAGGCTCTGAAGGATGAATCCGGCGACGTCAGCCGCGCCGCCAGTGAGGCCCTGGGCGCGATTGGTAGCGCGGCTGTGCTGCCCCTGAAAGACGCGCTCAAGAAAGGCAACACGCACGTCAAGCTGCGCGCCCTGGGCGCTTTCACGCAGATGGCTGACTACGCCGGCCGCGCAGTCGATGAGCTGGCGGCGTGCCTTAAAGATGAAGACGAACGCGTCAGGTTCAATGCCGCGCGGGCGCTGGAAAAGATCGGTGCGGAAGCCAAGCCGGCCGAGGCGGCGCTCAAGGCCGCCCTGCAGGACGAAGACGAAGACGTAAGGTACTGGGCCGGCGAAGCCCTCAAGCGCATCTAGCAATCGCCAGTGACAGGGAGCCCCGAGCGCCCGCCGTGAGCGAGTCGAACGGCAAGTTCGGGGCCCTTTGCGTTCATTTCGATCGCTGCTCGTGTTCAGGGATGGGCATCAAACGCCAGGACGCAAAGAGCGCCACGGCCTTCTTCGTGATCGTTCTTCAACCGGCAAGTCGACGCGATAAGTACGCGAACCTGAACCGGGCCGTGGCGTTCCTGGCGCCTTGGCGTTGAGCAGTTCCATACGCGCAGCGTTCTTCCGCTGCTGGCGCAATGCCCAAATGCTGCTAAGTTCCGGCGCACACGGGCCACACAGGTATGGAGAGATTCCATGAGCACCGCCACGGCGGTTGGTCTGCGCTGCAGGGAATGCGGCACGGAGTACGCGGACAACCCCATCAACGTTTGTGAACACGATTTCGCGCCCCTCGAGGTCGTCTACGACTACGCCGGCGCGAAGAAGATCCTCACCCGCGAACAGATCAGCAAGCGCGCCTTCAACATGTGGCGCTACCGAGAGCTTCTGCCGGAGCAGGAACCCGTCTCCGGCTTCAACACCGGCGGCACGCCGCTCTATCACGCCAAACACCTGGGCGAGCGCCTGGGCGGCTTCAAGAAGCTCTACGTCAAGTTCGACGGCGTGTGCGTGCCGACGCTCTCCTTTAAGGACCGCGTGGTGGCCGTCAGCGTCGCCCGCGCCAAGCGCTTCGGCTTCGACACCGTCGGCTGCGCCAGCACCGGCAACCTCGCCAACAGCGTCGCCGCGCAGGCCGCGCAGGCCGGGCTGAAAGCGGTGATCCTGATACCGAAAAGCCTCGAGCGCGCCAAGATCGTCAACACCCAGGTATATGGCGCGAAGCTGATCAAGGTGGACGGCCACTACGACGACGTGAACCGCCTGTGCGCCGAGATCGCCAACGATGCCAAGATCGGCATCGTGAACGTCAACCTGCGCGCCTACTACGCCGAGGGCAGCAAGACCATGGGCTTTGAAGTCGCCGAGCAGCTGGGCTGGCGCGCGCCTGACAACGTGGTGGTGTGCATGGCCGGCGGCTCGCTGATCAACAAGCTGAACAAGGCGTTCAAAGAATTCGCGCAGCTTGAACTGCTGGAGGCCGAGCCGCACTGCAAGTTCTGGGGTGCCCAGGCAACGGGCTGCAACCCCATCACCGACGCGATCAAGCGCAAGTCGGACCTGATCAAGCCGGTGAAAGAACCCAACACCATCGCGCGCAGTATTGCCATCGGCAACCCGGCCGACGGTTACTTCGCCGCGCGTCTGTGCCTCGATTCCGGCGGCGGCGGCGACGACGTGACGGATCCCGAGATCGTGCAGGGCATGCGCCTGCTGGCCGAGACCGAGGGCCTGTTCACAGAAACCGCGGGCGGCGTGACGGTGGCGACCTTCAAGAAGCTGGCGGAAGCGGGCAGGATCAATAAGGAAGAGACCACCGTCCTCTGCATCACCGGCCAGGGTTTGAAAACCATGGACGCGTTGATGGAGCCGGGGGTGCTGCCCGAGGCGCCGGTGATCAAGCCGACGCTGAGCGCGTTCAAAGACTTAAAAATCGCGTAGCGCGCTGCGCCGCTTCTAACTGTGAAGGGCCGCAAAGAACCGCAAAGTGCTGGTTCTTCGCGGCCCTTGGCGGTTCTTCGCGGTTGCACTCCGCCCCTTTGCCGGTCCGTCAGCGCAAAACCAGTATTGCGTAAACGCGAAGTATGAGAGAATCGGTCCTTCGCGTGGCTGTGCGTATCAGCTAAGGTCTCCGGTGTAGCGCAAACACCAAACCGGAGGCTCCATGAAATCCCCACTCATCATCCTGTCCGTTCTGCTGCTTTCCCTCACCATCGTCACCACCGCCCAAGCCGAAGACCAAGCCATCGAGCAGCCCGTCTTTTCACCCTGGTCTGTCGACCAGCTCAAGGACTCCCTGGCCGTGGGCCAGACCTTCGCCTGGGACCACGCCACCAGCCTGCGCGTGCTGGGCGAACAGGTGCACAAGCGCCAGAGCGCGAACGTGGTGGCCCTGGGCGAAGACGGCGTGACGCTCGAGTTCACCCACCAGGTGGCAATCGTCAGCGCAAGCGGCGTCGAGCTCTACCCCGTCACCTGGCAGGAAGAGCTGCCCTGGCAGCGCGTCGCCGAGTTCCTGTGCCCGCGCCTGCCTGCCGTCGATGTCGCAACAGAACGCGTCGAGCTCGAGGTCGGCGGCGAAACCCGCGCGGCCGAGCTGGCGGTGGTCGAGCGCGAGGGCACCATCGAGCGTTACTGGTTCGATGTGAAGTGCCCGGGCCTGTTGCTCAAGTACCAGCGCGATGTGACGGTAACCGTGCAGATCAACGGCGAAGAAATCTGTTTCCCGCGCACGCTTGAGCAGTTCGACGCCGTTGAGTTCCCGCCGGCTGTCGCGCAACTCAACGCGAAGTAGTACCGATGCGGTTTACTTCCTTGGGTTTGTGCACTCATCCACTGCGACACGCGAAGACGCAAAGGGCGCGAAGATCGCGAAGCGAAGGCCTGTTTCAAGCAGTTCTTCGCGCCTTCGCGTGAGGCAGTTAGAAGACGCGCAAACCAAAGAGATGTCATCGTCGTGGTATCAGCCCGACGCCGAACGGAACGGACCGGGGCAGGCAGCAGCCGCCCCGGTTTGCATTACCCCTTCTCGCGGATCTTGCGCAGCTCTTCGGCGATTTTGGCCAGGTTGTCGTTGGTGTCGTCCAGCACGTCCTTCATCACCTGAAACTTGCGCACTTCCTTCAGTTCGCTGGTCAGGGCCTCGACGGCGCGCTTCAGGTTGTCGATCTCGCGCCCCACATCGCCCAGTTCGTCGATCTTGCTCGCGATGTCCTTCAACGCGTTCACTTCGTCGCTTGCCATGGTTCCCTCCACGTCCAGCATGGCCCCCGAGGCGATTTCCGCCTAGCATAAATTGTGACGGAATAGACGGCCGCGCATCCGCCGTTTCTGCCTTCACTGCGAAAGGGGAAAACCATGAAAATCGGCATTCTCGGCACCGGCGACGTTGGCGTCGCCCTGGGCAATGGTTTCATCGCGCTCGGCCACGAAGTGAAGATGGGCTCGCGCAAGGCGGGTGGCGAAAAGGCCAAGGCATGGGTCGCCAAGGCCGGAAAGAAGGCCTCTGAGGGCACGTTCGAAGACGCAGCGAAGTTCGGCGAAATCATTGTGCTGGCCACGCTGGGCACCGCGGCCGAGGCTGTGCTGGCCCAGAGCGGCGCGCGCAACCTGGAAGGCAAGCTGCTGTGGGACGCCACCAACCCGCTCGACTTCAGCGGCGGCATGCCGCCCAAGCTGGCGATCGCGGGCTACGACAGCCTGGGCGAGCACGTGCAGAAGGCCGTGCCGGGCGCGCGCGTAGTGAAGTGTTTCAACACCGTGGGCAACGCCCTGATGTTCAAGCCCGAATTGGCCGGCGGGCCGCCCACCATGTTCATCGCCGGCAACGACGAAGCGGCCAAAGGCAAGACCACGCAACTGCTGAAAGACTTCGGCTGGGAGACCGTGGACATCGGCGGCATCGAGAGTTCGCGCTACCTCGAGGCCATGTGCCTGACCTGGGTGCTGCACGGCCTGAAATCCGGAAGCTGGACCCACGCCTTCAAGCTGCTGCACCGGTAGGCCAGGGGGACTGTCCAGGGCAGGGGACTGTCCCCGCTTTTGGGGACTGTCCCCGTCCTCGGAAGCGCGCAGGGCTTGGGGCTTTGGGCATGGGGTCTACGGCTGAATCCCGGCCTTCCCCCTACAACCTGCCACCTACCACCTACAACCTTGCTCCCCCATCCCTACTCCTCTTCCACATCCTCGCCGCGGTCGAACACCAGCTCCGGGGGCTCATCGCCTTCCGTGGGCACCAGGCACAGCACGTCGCGCGGCGGGCTGCTGAGTGCATCCCTGAAGGCGTGCACGCCCCAGGCCGCGCCATCGGGGCCATCCACTGTGTGGCCGTCCTGGATCACCGGCCCTTGCTCAAGCAGATAACTCGTAATGTTGCGCAGCAGGGCGGCGACCTCGTTCGGGTCTTTCTCGGACTGCTTGAACACGGCCTCCAGGTCAGGCAGGTCGAACTGCGCGTGGCCGACCGTGTCCATCAGCGTCCACTCGTCGTCCACCTGGAAGATGCGGATGTTGGCCCACACGTCCAAGGGCTGCAGCTCGTGCTCGGCCGCCCACTTCAATGAACGTTCGAGCATTTCGCCGGTGGTCAGAACCTCGCCGCCCGGGTTGAACATCGCGATCGCGCCGGGCATCTGCACCAGCCTGGCAGCGATGCCGTACACGAAGTTCAGCTCATCCAGCGCGTCGCAGTCAGCCGGCATCACCGGGGCGTCGCCGCCCGCGCCGAAGATATAGCTGAGCCGCACGCGCACGAAGGCGGTGTGTTTCTTGACGTCCTTGCCCGCGTGCTCCCAGGTCAGGTTTTGCTCGGCCGCGCGCTCGAGGTTGCCGGGGAAGGCGAAGGGGCCGAAGTGGCCGAAGGTCCAGGCGCCGAACAGCTCGGGCTCTTTGGTGGGGTCGCCCATGTGGTCGGGCCACGGGCGGTGCACCACGTCCACGTTGACGTAGCCGTTGACGTCCGGCCGATAGGTGACGATCAGGCCGTCCGAGCCCTGGGCCCAGCCGTCGCCGCCATCGTCTTCACGGGCGATTTCAAAGGCAGGCTCCAAAGCCGCCCGCAAGGCCGCCCGAGAAGGCGCCTTCTCAAACAGCACAGCAACACCCTGAGTAAAGAACCCCTTAGCCATGCCCGCATTAGAGCAGCAACAAGCCCGAAGCGTAAGCGAGCGAATGCTCGAGCAAGCGGCAGGGACGCTCCGCAGGGTACAGCGGCAACATCGTCAGAGGACTGTCCCCTCAGCCAGCCCGCCGAAGCCTTGGCAAAGGTGGATTGGGGACTGTCCCCGAAGTCGGCCAACGCAAGAGTGTCCAAAACGGGGACAGTCCCGTTCCGGGACAGTCCCCAACCCAGCGTGGCAGTCAGGCGCGGAGCGCCAGCACAGTGGAAGCCCCCACCGACAGCCCACGGCTGTCGGTGGGGGTGAAGATCGGCAAGTATTCCGAGGCGCGGAGCGCCGATACAGGGTGGCACGGACGCCCTCGTCCGTGTCTCGCGGCCGAAGGCCGCGAGTGTGCCGGCGCTCCGCGCCTGGTCTCCAGGGGGTCAGTTAACCCACACCGACCGCCAGAGGCGGTCGGTGTGGGCTTCCACTGTATTGGCGCTCCGCGCCAAAGGCCGAACAGAGGCTACAGAATGCTGTTTGCGATACGGACGCGGATCACCGAATCTCGATCGGCCCGACGCGGATTTCGCCATCGCCGGGGAAGTCGCCGTCAATCACAGCGACCGTTGCACGAACTGTGTGTGTGCGGCGTTTCAGCAGGCTTCGCATCAACGACCATCCGGTGGCGCACTCTGACTCCGTGCAGTTGGTATGCACGCGGCCCTTGCTGTCGTGAAACTCAATCGGCACGGCGAGCCACTGGGCATCTTCAATCTGGAAAATCCACACGCGCACGACGCGCCAGGCTTGGCCCCGGCGGAGATAGCACTCGTATCCGGCCGTGTGGCGCGGCATGGAGTGCGCTTCCACCATGAACGGACCGCGGAACTCCTCAGCGGGAAAGAGCTTCGTGGCAACGTTGCTCAGTTCGCTACCCGCGTTTACGACCGTCCCGCCCGCTCGCAACTTCGAGTCATCCAGCAGAATCTCGCCCGTGCCCAGCTCGCGACCGTCTAAAAATGCAGTCGCGTTCGTGCTGATGTGAAGCTCAGTTTCCGCAGGCCCTTCCGGCAGCAGCAGCCAGACGATGCCAAGCACAACGAGCAGTAGGACAAGCGCTGCGACCGCCTTCAGCCCTCGCTTCAACAACCGAACTGCCCACTGAGGATCATGCGCCATGGGATCATGTTAGCCCGGCTTCTCGCGGGTGCGGCTACAAACCCCAGATGCGAATGGAACATCGGCATTGACATCCCGCCCATGCCGGAAGGAGAGGCGCAGCCAGCCACGAATAAAGTACGGCGCGGAGCGTCGGCACAGTGGAAGTCCCCACCGATTTCAGCGCGTTCGGAGGGAGCCTACGGCGGCGATCTGCACGCGACGCGGGAATCAGCGATGGACTTCGCGGTTGGGAACGGCCGCAAGGAACTCGTCGATCGCGGCATCCGTGAGCTTGGGACAGTCAAAAACTTGAATGAACGACACTGACGGCATGTGCGTGAGCGTGCGGATAGACTTGTCGGTAATTCGAGAGCAGCCGGACAGATTCACCATCCAGAGGTCTTCCAGCGGCGCCAGCTTGGCAACGCCAGCGTCCGTCACGCGGCTGCAGGCCTTGATCTGCAACTGCTTCATCGAACCCATCTCCGCAATGTAGCCAAGGCTTTTGTCGCCAATCTGGGTTTCCCACAAGTTGATGTACTCAAGGGGCGTCTTGCGCAAGTGGCGGATTCCAGCGTCAGTGACGTTCGTTCGGTACAGGCTCAGGTGATTGAGCCCTCTGATCCTGGCAACGTGACGCATTCCATCATCCGTCACGATTGATTTGTCACCGAGGTCCAACTCCGTGACGGCAACTCGTTGCGCTAAATACTCCAGGTCCTCGTTGCTCAGAGTTGGACCTGCCAAACGTTCCACGTGCGATGGGAGTCGATCAATGTCAGATCGCGACTCCACGGTTGTCTCGGGATGTTCGATGCTGTGTTGAATCGCCGGGCCGAACGTCCACCAGAAGGGGATCAGGAACACACTCCCTATCGCCATCACGATGACGGCGACCTTCGCAGTACGGAACAGATTATCTCGGGCTTCTGGAGTCATCCCTCAATGATCGCAGAGTTGGGACTTGCGTCAATCTCGTGGACGCATGAATCGAGAGCCTGCGAGACAGGCAACACCGAGGTACAGCGTTGTCGCGCGAGCCGCACTGCCAGCCTCGCAGCCGGCAGACACGGGAGAGGCGTTTAATTCTGCGTAGCTTAGAAGCAGCAGCTGCCTTTGAGGCCTGCGGAGCAGGCCCACAAGGTTAGCCCCCAGCGTAAGCTGGGGGTTTACTCGGCGAGAGTTTGTGAAGGCGCGGAGCGCCGGCACAACGGCGGCTTGCCGCCGGACAGCCTTGCGGCCACGCGGCGAGTGTGTCGGCGCTCCGCGCCTTGGCTGTCTCGCAACACCGGGACCCCCAGCTCATGCTGGGGGCTAATATTTGTTACCGCGCTCCGCGCCTGACTGCCGATTCAAGGTTTACGCTGGAGTGCGTCCGCATTTTCCTAAAGGACGAAGCATTGGCCGAGGCGGCCGTGCCATAACTAGCCGCGAATGCCCACCTCGATGCCCCTGAACCTTGTCGGTGCTCCGCCGTGGGACATTTCTGCTGTTTGGCCCGGTTGGCCTTTGCCGCAGTTGATTACGCCCCACAGGTCCCAGTGGTCCTGGTTGCAGATTGCGTCGCAGGCGCCCCAGAACTCCGGCGTGTTCCCCTGGTAGTTCGGGTTCTTCACGATCCCCGTGATCTTGCCGTTCTTGATCACGCGGCCTATCTCCGTGCCGAACTGGAAGTTCAAGCGCATCTGGTCGATGCTCCAGCTCTTGTTGACCTCCATGATGATGCCGTCCTTGGTGTCCGCGATCAGGTCCTCATAGCTCCAGTCGCCCGGCATCAGGCTCAGGTTCGGGATGCGCGTGATCGGGATGTTGCTGAAGCCATCCGCGCGGTTGCAGCCGTTGCTGTGCGGCCGATCAACCAGCGGCGCAGTTTCCCGCGTGGTAAACCAGTCGCGGTGGATGCCGTTCTGCACCACATGAAAGCGCTCGGCGCGCACGCCGTCGTCGTCATAGCCGATGGTCGCGAGCCCGCCCGGCACAGTGCAGTCGGCCACCAGGTTTACGTGCTCGCTGCCGTACTTGAAGCCGCCCTTGGCGTTATGCAGCTCGGGCAGCATGAACGAACGGCCGGCATAATTCGCCTCGAAGCCGAACACGCGGTCGAGCTCGTTGGCGTGGCCGACGCTTTCATGGATCTGCAAGGCAAGCTGCGGGCCGTCGAGAATCAAATCCATCTTGCCGCTGGGGCACTCGGGCGCGGTCAGCAGCGCGATGGCCTCGTCGCGGATGCGCTCCGCATTGCCGAGCATGTCGTAGGCCGTGACAATCTCGTAGCCCATGCACTTGTGGTTGCCGCCCCAGCTTTGCGGAAAGCTGCGGATCTGCACGTCGCCGTTGCCGACGGCCGTGGCACTGTAGCCCGCGCCGGAGCGCAGCAGGTCCTGGACGATGAAACTGCCCTCGTTGTCCATGTACCACTGCTTCTCACGGGCGAACTGCATGCTGGCCATGGCGACCTTGATTTCGGGCTTGGCGCGCAGCAGGGCGTCGATCTTCAGCAGCAGGCCGAGCTTGTCTTCCAGCGATACCTTGAACGGGTCGATGGTGAAGGGCGTGCACCAGATGTCTTCGGTGGCGCGTTTGGGCGCGAGGCGCACGTCCTGTTTCTTGACCTGCGCGCTGGCGCGGGCGATTTCGACCGCGCGTTTGGCGGCCTCTTTCAGGCTGGCGGTGGTGACCTGGTTGGTGCTGGCGAAGCCCCATGCGCCGTTGACGATCACGCGGATGCCGGCGCCCAGCGTGTCGCTGCTGGAGAGGTTGCAGGGCTGGCCGTTGCGCAGGGCCACGCCTTCCTTGCGGTAGTTGATGATGCGCACGTCGGCGTAGCTGGCGCCCAGGCTGGTCGCGGCGTCAATGGCTTCGTTGCACTCGGCTCTCATGGCTTCTCCTTGGGGCACGATTGTCCTGACCGGCCGTCGGCTCGGCAAGGCCAATCCAGCTAAGAGCTCAAGCCTTTGATCACCCCGTACGTGATGCCGCCCAGCAGCGGCCCCATGATGCCGAAGATGACCCAGCCCCAGTTGTCCTGGTTGCTCGGCGCGTAACGCACCAGCCGGTAGAAGCTGTAGCTGCCCCAGCCGATCGCGGCCGTCATGGTGCTGAGGCCGATCCACGCCCCCTCGGCCGCCAGCCCCGCAAACAGCGCGCCGAACACAGCCAGCGGCCCTGCCGCGAAGGCCGCGATCAGCAGCATGGACTTGGGGATGTCGGCGCCGGTCTTGGCGGGGATGCGCACCGAGCCGGTGAACTGGATCGGCACCAGCGAGAGCACGGCCGCGGCGGCCTCCACCACGCCGTCGTAGGCCAGGATCTCGAGTTGCGGCGGGCCGCCGGCCAGGGCGCCCAGGTAGACCAGCGCGGGCGTGTCGCAGATCAGCAGCAGTGTAACCAGCGCGCTTTTCGGCGGCCGTGCAAGCTCGGTGACGAAGGCGAGGTAGGCGATACCGGCGATCACCAGCGAGCCCTTGAGCAGCCAGTGCAGCACGGGCACAGCCAGCAGGCCGTGGACGTACTCGGCGGGCGCGCCGGTGAGGTTCAGCAGGCCGAAGATGGTAAGCGCCGGCACCAGCACCATGTAGAGGTAGTAAAGCCGATGCATCCAGCGCGTAAGCGCGCTGACGGGTTCTTCAGCGGGTGTCGTCTGTGCCGTTCCATCTTCCATAGGGGGCGCTACTCTAGCGCCATGGGCATGCACACGGAAACCATCGAGCACTGGGTCAGCGAATACCTGACCAGCACGCAAGGCGAAATGCAGGCGCGGCAATACGGCGACAAGGCCGGCGCTGTGCTGGTGGCCTTCCTGGAAGGCAGCGGAGCCGAGCCCGCCGAGCTGGACGAGCCCGCCGTGCGCGACGGCGTGGCGATCGGCCTCGGGCCCTTGTCGCTGCAGGCCGCCGAGCGCGAGGCCACACCCGCGCTGCTGGAGGACTTCCTGGCCTACTGCGAGCGCGCCGGCCGTCTCAGCGGCGGCGAGGCGCTGGGCAACTACGCGCGCGTGACGGCCACGGCGCACCTGTTAAAGAAGCAGGTGCGCAAGCCCACCATCAAGGTAGGCCCCAACGACCCCTGTCCCTGCGGCAGCGGCAAAAAGTACAAGAAGTGCTGCATGCACGCATAAGGATTCATGGGGATGGCACCCCGTTAGTCTGCACCCTTCGTGAACTTCGCCACCTTCGCTCCTTCGCGTGAGCTTTTCGCAGTCTGGAATACCGCAACGGCTATGCTAGGACGGCGCCATGGCTGAACAGCGGCCGCAGGTGGTGATCATTGGTGGGGGCTTTGCCGGGCTGTATGCCGCCAAGGCCCTCAAGGGCGCGCCTGTGCGCATTACACTGGTCGATCGCCGCAACCACCACCTGTTCCAGCCGCTGCTTTACCAGGTTGCCACGGCCGCATTGGCTGCGCCCGACATCGCGGCGCCGATCCGCAAGATCCTGCGCCGCCAGCGCAACGTGACCGTGCAGCTGGCCGAGGCGCGCGAGATCGACACGGCCGGCAAGCGCGTGCTGCTTGATTCCGGCGAGCTGGCTTACGACTTTCTGATCGTCGCAGCCGGCGCCACCCACAGCTACTTCGGCCATGACGAATGGGCCGAGCACGCGCCGGGCCTGAAAACCATTTCGGATGCGCTCGACATCCGGCGCCGCGTGCTGCTGGCCTTCGAGAAGGCCGAGCACGAGCGCGACCCGGCCAAACGCGACGAGCTGCTGACTTTCGCCGTGGTGGGCGGCGGCCCGACGGGCGTTGAGTTGGCGGGCGCGCTGGGCGAAATCGCGCGCCGCACCCTGGCCCGCGACTTCCGCAACGTGAACCCGGGCAGCGCGCGGGTCATATTGCTCGACGCCTCCGAGCGCGTGCTGCCGGCCTACGAGCCCGGCCTGTCCGACCGCGCGCGCCTGCAGCTCGAGGACCTGGGCGTCGAGATCCACACCGGCGTACGCGTCACCGGCATCGACGCGCAGGGCGTGCACACCGGCGACAGCATCCTGCGCGCGGGCACGGTGCTGTGGGCCGCGGGCGTGCAGGCCTCGCCGCTCGGGCGCTCCCTGGGCGCCGAACAGGACCGCGCCGGCCGCGTCATTGTTGAGCCCGACCTCAGCATCCCGGGCCATCCCGAAGTGTTCGTGGTCGGCGACCAGGCAGCGGTCAAGCACGGCGAGGGCTGGGTGCCGGGCGTGGCGCCGGCTGCAATCCAGATGGGGCGCCACGCGGCCGCGAACATCAAGCGCGCGCTGAAGGGGCAGAGCAGCGAGCCGTTTGCCTACCACGACAAAGGCATGCTGGCCACGATCGGCCGTTCGCGCGCGGTGGCGCAGCTGGGGCGCATGAAGTTCAGCGGCTGGATCGCCTGGATGCTGTGGCTGGTGGTGCACATTTTCTTCCTGATCGGCTTCCGCAACCGGCTGGCGGTGATGCTGGACTGGCTGTGGGCGTACCTCACGTTCCAGCGCAGCGCGCGGATCATCATGGAAGAACGACACTAAGTTCCGGCAAGGATCGCCTGGATTACGTCATTCAGTTCAGCGCCTGGAAATGCCAGGCCGAACTCCCCCTGCGCCATGGCGGGATCCTTGGTGCCGGGGCTGCAGATTACGAAGCCGGCCTTGTGCAGGGTTAAGATCGCGCCGTTGTCGATGGCTTCGGTGTAGGCCTCACTGTCGGCGGGAATCACGTAGCCGCGCACGCCCGCGCGCAGGGGTTTGCCGGCCAGGGCCTCGGCGGCCTGCTTCAGCAACGCCGCGCCGCCGCGCAGGGTGACCTGGTCGGGCACGGGCTTGCGGTCGCGCTGGGTATCTTGTTTGGCAGCGTCCGGCATTGGGTCACTCCGTTCACGCGCAACCGCGCGCGTGTCCCCGCCCTTTCGGGCGGGGCTCTACTCCACGACGATCTCCACCTTCTGCATGTGGTACTTGCCGGCGTTGCGTTCGCTCTCGCCGATCTTCATTACTGCGTCCAGCCCATCCACCACTCGGCCGAACACCGTGTACTGGTTGTCGAGGTTGGGACAGTCATCGGTGCAGATGAAGTACTGGCTGCCCGCAGAGTGCGGGTCGCTGGTGCGGGCCATGCTGAGGATGCCGGGCACGTGCGGGATCTCATTGAATTCCGCGGGCAGCTTGTAGCCGGGGCCGCCGCTTCCGGTGCCGGTGGGATCGCCGCCCTGGATCACGAAGTGCGGCACCACGCGGTGGTACACGATACCGTCGAAGTAACCTCGCTGGGCCAGCTGCACGAAGCTGAGCACGTGGTTCATGGCGCGGTCGGCAAAAAACTCCAGTTTGATCGGCCCGGCCTCGGTGCTGATGCGCGCGTACAGTTTCTTGCCGCCGGCGTGGATTTTTACCGGCACGCGGTTGCTGACCTGCATCTCCGTGCCCTCGAAGTACGGGTGGATGCTGCCCCGCGGCTCATAGTAGGCCTCGATCAGCTGGCCGTGCGGGTCCACGGCCGGGATCTCGATCACGCCGGTGACGCTTTCGCCGGGCTGCAGGCGGGCGTTCTTCGCGTTGCCCTGGATGCGCACCAGGAAGCTTTCGGGTGTGGGGGCGTCGGGGCGGCGCGTGACGTGCAGGCTGACGCTGGGCAAAGCAAGCTCGGGAACCGGCACGTTGGCGGGCACGGCGCCTTCGTTGGTAACGGTGACCTCGGCACGGATGGTTTCGCCGAGCTGATAGGTATCTTTGTCCAGCTTCAGGGTGACGGCCATGGCGGCTCCTGTTCAGGTGCCCAGTGATTACAGGATTCCGCGCCGCGGCGCTACTCTTCGTCCGGCGGCATCTCCTCCGGATGAATGGGCGCCAGCAGCTCCCTGGCTTCCAGCGTGGCGCGCAAGGTTGCGGGAATGCTGAAACTCTCGGTGTCGGCCGGCACGTCAATCCATTCGCGGGCAACCTCTTTGCCGGCGCCGTCCGTGAACACCAGTTCCTGCCGGCCGGGGAACAGTGTCTGGGTGTCGCCAACCCGTATGTACAGGCCCTGCAACGCGGACACATTCCAAGCCGAGAGCCCCCACCATTCCTCAGCCATGGGCACAGAGCGTGTCCAAGAACATGAAGCCACCTGCTGATCGGCGGTGACCCGGATGCGCAGCGGTTTCATCAGCCAGGTGTTTGTGCTGCCTCCTTCTTCGATCCAGGTTGAGCCGGTGATCACCAGGTCTGTGTCGCCGGGCAGGTCGATCAGTTCGATGCCTTCAGCGACGGAACGGGTCTGGATGTAATTGCCGTAACCGCTTGAGTCGGGGCGGGTCAGCATCGCCGCCTGGTAAACCCCGAAGTCGGCTTCGAAGAGCTGATCTCCGAAAAAGGTGGTGTCGAATTTCAGAAGCAGGGTGAACAGCCTGCGCTCAGGCAATTGCGGCAGCTTTACGACGCGATCTTTGCCGTCGCTGATGTCGAACTCCACGGCCAGGGCCGGGTCGCCGTAGCCGGGTACCGCGCGGTAGCGGCCCGGGTCAAGCAGCACCTCTTCATTCACCCAAAGGTAGCAGCATTCCTCTTCGCGGTTTTCGTACACCCGGAACACGGTCCAGGGCGCGGAGACGCCGCCGTAAGAGTCAGGCTCTTCCTCCAGGCCCAGGTCGAACTGTACTCGCACCAGGTCCAGTTGAAACTCAGCCTGGGCCAGCTCGCCACGGCGGATTTCGACTGTCCGGGTGAACTCGCGCCCCTCAACATCCACCAGCAGCGTGGCCGTGCCGGGCTGCGCCCAGAGCAGAACCGAGCCGCCATGTTCGTCGCCGACCATGTAAACGCGACTGCCCGCTGCGTTTTTACCGTCAACTGTGGCTGAGAAGTCCTTGACGGGCTGTCCCTGGCGGCTGACTTTCACTTCGATGCGCGCTTCCATGTCAAGGCTAACGGTTGCATGCTCACCGGCTTCGGTCGGGGTCACCAGCTCAAGAGGTATGCGGCTGTCGCCGTCCGGCAGCGCCAGCGGTGGAGCTGCAAGACCGAAGCGCTCCCCGGTTCGCATTTCCGCCCGCATCACACGATCGCCTGCACCGACAAACACGTCGGCCTCGAGTGCGATCGCGCGTCCTGCGCACCGCACATTACACTGATAACCCGAGATGTAGGCGGGCCAGGGAGGCGGGCCGATCGGCGGCAACACCACCACCGCTTCTTCCCCTTCCTGGATACTCACATCAATCGGCCCTGACAGCACGTCCGGGTAACCGTACGCGCCTCCACCGTTCAGAGTGACCCGGTAGCGCCCCGCAGCCGGTATTGGCACCTGCACTTCGCCCGGCCGGCAACCCATGGAGAAGGCCCGCTCTCCGTTCTCAATGTTTGACACAGTCAGGTTGGCGCCCAGAACATGGGGGCTTACCTCAGCCGGGACCTCTGGCACGGTTACGCGAAGTGTGGCAATCCCAGCGGGCGCGGGCGTCAACCGGATCACCACTTTCTCGTCTTTGTCGGTAGCTGTGGCAATCGCGGGCGCAAAGCCGTCCGCTTCAACGCGGAATTCTGTGACCATGCCCGGGAATACGGGTACCTCAAGTGGCGGTGATCCGCTGGACATGCCGCCATGCTCGACATGCTCGCCACGCAGTGCGGACCAGTCCACGCTGGCGCTGCCGACCGTCGCGCCTTCCGGGACTTCGAACTCAAGGGGAATCATGCGGTAGCGCGGAAACTTCAGTTTCAGCACCACGACTTCGCCGTCACGCGGCGATACGATGCCTGACTGCACAGGGTAGTAGAAGCCCTCGACCCAGAACTCAGCATAGTATTCGTAGCGCCCCGCGTGCACCCACAGAGTCGTCCTGGCCGGGCTGGGATAGATGAGGGCGTTGGCGCTGAAGAACCCGTCCCACATGTCGAGGGTCCCGCTTGAGCCAGGATAGTCCACCCAGTTGGAGCGCAGCAGGCGGCCATCCGGAAGCAGTTCCGGCGTCTGCCCTTCCACCTCGGCTTCCACGTCGACCAGCGCACCCGCCACGCGGATTTCGCCGAAGTCAGCCACCCGTCCTTTCACCTTGGGCCGGGGCAGCTCGACTTCAAGTCGCGGCGCTCTGCCGGCCTGCGACAAGCCGTAGAAACCGGCCTCGTCGTTGTACAGGCGCGCAGTCCAGCCGGCGGGGTCGCCGGCAATCGATTCTTCGTCCCACAGTAAGTCGACGAAGCGACCATCGCTGTCGGTGCTGAAGTAGCTCTCGGCGATCGTCTCGCCGTCCTGCAGCAGTACCAGACGCAACCCGCTGCAGTTCGAAAGCGCACGGCCGGTGACGTGAACAATGCGTCCTGTGATCAGCCACTGATCTCCGAACAGGTCCGCGTGCTCGAGCGTGATGTCGCCAAAGTCGATCACCCGTCCGGTGATGGTCGGAGTTACCAGGCCGCGAAGCTGTTCGATGCTGACGTCTTCGCCGACATCGAAAAGCGTCGGCGCCTCCATCTCGAGCATGCAGGAGACCTGCCAGCGGCCGACGGGGACCTTGCCGTCGCGCAGCTCAAACGGGAGCAGGGACTCGCTGCACAACTCGCGGAAGCTGCCATCCTGGGCGACAGTTGGTGAGATGTCCCTGACTTCGGGCGATTCGCCGCTCTCGTTTCTGAAAATGATCCAGGGGTAGAACCACTCGCCGTGGAAAAACGTGACGGTGTCCAGCGGCAGACCTTCCGCGAATCGGAAACGACCTTTGATCACCCATTCCTCAGGACCGGGCTCCGTCTCCGGTGGCGGTTCGGGTTTGCGATGGCTGTTGGATTCGGGCTCAGGTCTTGGATCTGGCTCACGCTGATCGACCGGTCGCGGTTCCCGCCACTCGGCTGGAAGTGGCGCGTCATTGCCCGGCGCGGCCGGAACGTCGCTGATTGGCGGGTTGTTCGCCGCGACCGGGGCAGGCCCATGAGCGACCAGCCAAGCCACGATCCCGCCAACACACAGCAGCAGCAACAGCAGGGCAATCACGCGAGACTGGCGCATGGCGACTCCGCCGGGGAGCAGGGGACGCCTGATTATAGGAAGAAGGCCGCCGCACCGAATCGCTGTCGTCGCACAATTCCTGCCGAAACCGCAAACCGGACGGCCTGTTGCGCCAACCGGCAACGACTATCGGGAATGCGTAGCTCCATGCCGACGTTCGCTTCCCGGAGGACCAATGACAACGCGCATGCCGGTCATATACCTGCCCCATGGCGGCGGACCGTGGCCTTTCGTCGAGCTACCCATGTTCGATCGGGCCGAACAGGATGCCCTTGCCGCCTACCTGCGCGGCTTGCCGAACTCGTTGCCGCATCAGCCCCGCGCCCTGCTGGTGATCTCGGCCCACTGGGAAGCGCCCGTGCCCACGGTGACGACGGCCGCGCATCCACCCATGCTCTACGACTACTACGGCTTCCCGCCGGAGTCCTACGAGATTCAGTGGCCCGCCCCCGGCGATCCGGCCCTGGCCGCGCGCGTGCGCGAGTTGTTGCACCAGGCCGGTTTCGACAGCGCCGAGGACGCCAAGCGCGGCTTTGACCACGGGACGTTCGTGCCTCTAAAACTCTCGTTCCCGGATGCCGACGTGCCCACCGTGCAGTTATCTCTGCTCAGCAGCCTTGACCCGTCAAGGCACATCGACCTCGGCCGCGCGCTTGCTCCCCTGCGCAACGAAGGCGTGCTGATCATCGGCAGCGGCATGAGCTTCCATGACCTGCGCGCCTTCTTCCGGGGCGATGGGCGCGATGTTTCCGAACGCTTTGACGCGTGGCTGCAAAAGACCGTCACGGCCGAGCCGCAAACGCGCAACCTGCTGCTGCAACAGTGGGATAAGGCCCCCGCCGCCCGCCAGGCCCACCCCCGCGAAGAGCACCTGCTGCCCCTGATGGTAATCTCCGGAGTAGCGGGTGAGGACCGCGGCCGGGTTGCCTATACGGGCACATTCGGCAACGCCCGCATCAGCGCGGTTCACTTCGAGTAGCAGGACTTGCGGACCGGAAGTCCGCAACACGCGCTACTTCCACTCCACCTTGGCGCGCTCTTCCTTGAACCAGCTTTGCAGCCCTTCGTCGTTGAAGTCGGCCGCCAGCTCTTCGGCGCGGGCCATGCTCTTGTCGTAATGGCCGCGATCGGACAGCAACCGGAAAGCATCCGCCATGGCCAGGTTGATGAACGCTTCGTCCACTACTTCCTCGCCATTCTTCGCGATCACCTCAAGGCCGTGCGCCGCATGTTCAAGCGCCTGTTCCGGCCTGCCCAGTTTGTTGTTCACCAGCGCCAGCAGGTAATCGCCGCGTTCTTCGTTCTCCCAGGTGCCGCACTTCAGCCAGAACTCGCGGCTGGCCTCGGCGGCCTGCAGCATCAACTCGGCTTCGGCCGGCGTGCGCTGCGCCTGGTTCAGCAACTCGGTGGCGAGGTTGTTGCCCGTCACGGCCAGCGCCTGGTCGCAGGCCAGCTTTTCGTCCTGGGCGCGCGCGAGCTCCAGCACCGCGTTGAACAGCCGGGCGCCCTCTTCCACACGTTTGGCCGCCACCAGCGCCGAGGCCACCAGCGCACGCGTGCGCACCACGATGCTGACCTTCTCCATGTTCGTGAGCCGCACCGCGTGGGCCTCGCTGGCCAGCGCGTCGGCCGTCCTGCCCGCCATGTATT
>JAJVIO010000018.1:78718-108154 GCA_022071975.1 Planctomycetota bacterium | reverse complement strand
GCCGCGCGCGCCGGTATCGCGCTCCATGAACATGGAGTACGGGTGCGATCCCAGCCGCACTTCCAGGTCCCACAGTTCGCGCCAGGTCTCCGCGCTGTCGTTGATGTGCCGGATCAGCGGCGCCTGGCGGCGCACCTCGGCGCCCGAAGCCCGGATGCGTTTCAGCGCCGCCTGCGCGTCCTCGGTCTGCAGCTCGCGCGGGTGGCAGTAGTGCACCATCAGGGCCAAGGTGCGGCCCGAGGCCTGCACCTGCTCATGCAGGCGCAGAACGTCGTCGGCGTCGGCGTCGCTGGTGTAGCGGTACGGCCAGTAAGCCGGCGACTTGGTACCAATGCGGATGCTCTGGATATGCTCGAGCCCCTTGCCCAGCAGCGGCTCGATGTAGCGGCGCAGCACGGGCGCGCCCATCACCATGGGATCGCCGCCCGTGAACAGCACGCTGGTGACTTCCTTGTGCCGTTTCAGGTACTCGACCAGTTGCTCGGCTTCGCGGGCCGCGAACTTGAGGTCCTGCAGGCCCACGAACTGCGCCCAGCGGAAGCAGTACTGGCAATAGCTGTGGCAGGTCTGCCCGGCCATGGGAAAGAACAGCACCGTCTCGCGGTACTTGTGCTGCATGCCCGGCAGGCGCTTGCCCTGGGCGTCCAGCGGCACGTTCAGGTTGATCTGGCCCGACGGGTGTGGATTGAGCGAACGTTGGATCTTCTCTGCTGCCGTCTTGATTTCAGGTTGCGGCGCACCCTTGGCGATCAGCTCGCGCATCAGCTTGAAGTCCGCCTCGCGCAGCATACCGCGCTGCGGGAACGTGAGCTGGAAGATCGGGTCGGCCGGGATGTTCGACCAGTCAATCAACTGGTCCAGCACGTACTGGTTGACGCGAAAGGGCAGCACGGCCGCCACGGCGTTCATATCCAGGCGCTGATCGGCGGGCAGGGCCTGCAGTTGCGGCAGGCTGTCGATGTCACGCGCCGTATAGAAACGAAGTTGGGGCGCTGTTGCCATGGCTGCCTCCGTGGCTCCAAGGGCGGAACGCCTGAATTCTTAGCCAGCGTCCCGAAACTTCCCAGAAATCACCCTCAGTGGCGCGGACATCCTTGTCCGCCTCCGCTCCGGAATAGCCGGTTCCCGTTGCCGCGTTTGGGTGTAACCTTCCGGCTTCTTTGTTGGGCGGCCTGTGCGGACACTTCGTTTCATTCTTGCCGAGTATCGTGCAAACCTTGGCTGGTTCGTAGCGGGCATGGCTGCGCTGTTGGCCGGCTCGGTGTGCCAGACCGTCGTACCCATCTACATCAAGCTGGCCGTGGACGCGGCATCACCCGAGGGCTTCAAGCAGCAGGAAGGCATCGCCGGCGAATGGGCCCTCAAGCTGCTGCCCATGCGGCCTGAAGCGAACATGGACTTCGTGCTGCTGGCGCTGGGCATGGTGCTGGCGCTGTCGCTGCTGCTGGGCGTGTTCACCTTCGCCAAGCGTTTCTACCTGATCCGCATCAGCCGCCGCACCGAATACAGCCTGAAAAAGCGCATGTACACCCACCTGCAGAACCAGCCCTCCGCCTGGTTCGACAACACACGCAGCGGCGGAATCATGAGCCTGATGACCAGCGACGTCGAGGCCGTGCGCATGATGATCGGCCCGGCCGTGATGTACATCGGCGGAACGATCTTCCTGTTCCCGGCCAGCCTGCTGATCATGTTCTCGCTGAACCAGCTGTTGACGTGGCTGGCGCTGATCCCGCTGGTGGGGCTGACCGCGGCGACGCTGTGGTTCAACCCCAGAGTGCGCAAGTACAGCCTGGCCAGCCAGGAAGACCTGGAGCAGCTGTCCGCCCGCGCCCAGGAGAACTTCGCGGGCGCCCGCGTGGTGAAGGCCTTCAGCCGCGAAGATTTCGAGATTTCCGAGCTGCACAAACAGGGCGAAACCTACCTGCACAACAAGCTGGGCGCCGCGCGCAACCAGGCGCTGTTCCAGTCTTGTATCTGGGGCTTCTCGGGTGTCGGCGTGCTGATCATCCTGTACTTCGGCGCCATCGAGATCAGCGCCGGGCGCTTCAGTACCGGCGACTTCGCCGCCTTCATTCTCTACAACCTGGGCCTGTACTGGCCGATGATCGCGCTGGGCTGGGTCACCATGTTGTTCGTACGCGCGGCCGCCAGCCTGAAGCGCATCGACGCGCTGCTGCTGAACGAACCCGATCCATCGCGCATCCCCGGAGGCCTGGCGCCCGAGCGCATCCAGGGCGAGGTGGTGTTCGAGAACGTCAGCATGCGCTACGCGCCTGACCTGCCGCTGGCGCTGGACGGCGTTGCTTTCAAGGTCGCGCCCGGGCGCACGCTGGGCATCGTGGGCCAGGTGGGCAGCGGCAAATCGACAATCGCGGCGCTGCTGCTGCGGCTGGCGTCGCCATCCGGCGGCCGCATCCTGGTGGATCAGCGGCCGATCGATCAGTACGACCCGCATGCCCTGCGCCGCTTCATCGGCTACGTGCCGCAGGACAGTTTCCTGTTCAGCGACACCATCGCCAACAACATCGGCCTTGTCTCAGTTTCCGACCGGGACGCCATCATCCGCAACGCCGTGAAGACCGCCGAATTCGAGGAAGAGGTGCTTTCGCTGCCCAAGGGCTACGACACCATGCTGGGCGAGCGGGGCGTGAACCTGTCCGGCGGCCAGAAACAGCGCGCCAGCATCGCGCGCGCACTGGCCGGCAAGCCCACCATCCTGGTGCTCGACGACTGCCTGAGCGCCGTGGACACCGACACCGAAGAGCGCATCCTGCGTAACCTGAAGGCCGAAACCCGTGAGATCACCACGCTGATCATCGCCCAGCGCATCAGCACGGTCGCCCACGCCGATGAGATCATCGTGCTCGACCACGGCCGCATCATCGAGCGCGGCACCGACGCCGAGCTGCGGGCCGCGGGCGGCCTATACGCCGAGCTGGCCAAGCGCCAGGAACTGGCGGCAGAGCTGGCTTAGCGGAAAGGTCGTTACTCGCCCGCCGAGAATTCCTCTTCCTGCTCGGCGTCGGGGTCAACCGGCTTGGGCGCCTTCGGATCGCGGCGGTTGCCGTCCGGGCCGACGCTGTCCTTCACCGGGCCGGTGTAGTCGGCATAGCCGGGGTCTTCGCTGATGCGCCAGCCGATTTCGTACAGCAGCTTGATACAGGCCAGCATGTCCGCGTAGTTGATCGTCTCCGCGTCGTCTTCGGCCGTGTGCATGAACTTGTTCACGCCCCCGAACGGAAAGAACACCGGGATGCCCGCCTGGCTGAAGAACGGCCAGTGGTCGGAGGCCGGCATCGGCGGCTTGTCGTTGAAGCTGACGTTCAATTCCGGGAACAGCGGCGCGGCTTCTTTGCAGTGGCGGTCCAGCAGCTTGCTGCAGGAAGTGCCATCCATGGTGATCTTGCTCTGCTCGATGCGCCCGATCATGTCGATGTTGATCATCGCCACCACCTTCTCGTGCGGGATCAACGGGTGCTTCACGTACCAGCTGCTGCCCAGCAGGCCTTTCTCTTCGCCCGTGAAGGTCAGGAACAGGAACGAGCGCCTCGGCTTGCGCCCGCAGGTCGCAAGCGCTTCCGCGATCTCCAGTACGGTCGAGACTCCGCTGGCGTTGTCGTCGGCGCCGTTGTGGATCTGGCCCATGGCCGTGCGCGCGTCGCGGGCGCCGAAGAAACCGTAACCGAGGTGATCGTGGTGAGCGCCGAAGATGATCCACTCGTCCAGCTCGCCTTTCACCATGCCCGCCACGTTGCGGTCTTCGCCGCGCACCACGGTGGACACAGCCTTCAGGTCAAGCGACACGCCGGACAGGTCGGGGCGCGCGCTGAAGTCAGCCTCGTCGAAGGCTTTCTGCAGGCGCTCGGTTTCGCCCTTGCCGCCCAGCAGGCGGTCGGCGGCCGCAAGCGTGACATGGAACAGCGGCAGTGAGCCTGCGGTTTGCGTGTCATCGCCCAGGTCCAGCGACAAGGGCGGCGATTTCTCGCCGGCCTCGGGCGACGGCAGGTTCTGGTTGTCGCTGCCTCCCAGCGAGCGCGGGCCGGTCACCAGCAGGATGCCCGCCGCGCCCGCCTGGCGCAGCAGCGCCTCCTTGGTCTGCAGGAAGGCGTTGCGCGAAAACGGATTGCGCCCGGCGCGCATCCAGGGTGTGGGTTCATAGCGCAGAATCAGAGCCAGCTTGCCCTTCAGGTCTACTCCCTCGATGTCGTTGTAGCCGCGGCCTGTGTCGTTCACCGCATAGCCGGCGAAAACCACCTGGCCGGCTTCGATGTGCAGGCTGACGCTGGGGCCTTCCGTGCTGACGAAGTCTTTGCCGTACTCAAGAGTCTCGCGCTGCTCGCCGCGCGTCCAGGACAGGCTGGGCGCTTCCTGCCACGCGTTGTGCTTGAGCTTCACGGGCTGGTACCAGCCGCCGTTCACGCCGGCCGGTAGCACGCCTGCGCGCTCCATGCGGCTGCGCACGTAGGCAGCGGTGATGGCCGACTCCGGCTTCAGTGTCTCGCGCCCGACCATTTCATCCGAGGCCAGGAACTGCACGTCGCTGCGAATATCCACCAACGTGATGCTGTCCATGTTCGGCGCGCTGACGCCGATGGCCGGCGTGTCGTTGGCCAGCGTTCTGCCGCCGATCAACAGCAGCAGCGCCGCGGCGGCAAGGGGTTTCCAGATTTTCATTCGGCCGTCCTGGTCGGTTGCGGGCTTGCGTTTTCGGGGGTTGCCCGCATTATTACGTGCTGACCCCGTACGTTCCCCGGAAATTGGCAGTGGAACGGATCTGCTTCATCATAGTGGCCCTGCTGGGCGTTTTTCTCACGGCCTGCGCCTCGGATCCGGGGCGCGGCGGCCTGAACATCCAGCCCGTGCGCATGCCGGACTGGACCTACAACGGCCAGCACCCGGACTACCCGGAAAGCGACTACATTGTCGCTTACGGCCTGGCGCGCAATTCGCGCGAAGCCGCCGAGGTGGCCGAGCAGCGGCTCGAGATACTGATCTGCGATTTCGCCATCAAACCGCACCAGACGCTGTTCAAGGATACCCAGTTCGCGCAGGTCGTCACTGAGCAGGCCGCCTGGTTCGGCATTGACGAGTTCACCGATGCCGTGCGGTCGGATGCTGCCAGCAACGGCTTCGAGGCCGTAGCCGTGCGAGCGATCAACCGCAATGAACTGAAGCTTCGCGCGCGCTCTCTGTTGCCGGAGGCGCAAACACTCCTGGCCGACACCCCGCAGCCGCCCACGGGTCTCGGCAGCATCGGCAAACGCATGGAGATGTGGGGCGCGTACTTCCTGCTGGCCGTGCGCGTGGTGGCGCTGGAGCTGCTGGCCTCGGATACCCTCAACCGCACGGCCTTTGAAAAGGTCGAAACCGCCTTGCTGGCGCTGTGGGAGTTGCCGGCGCTGGTCAAAGCCGACCAGGCGGGCGGCGACCAGCACCTGCGCGTCAACGGCGGCCTGCCCGAGCCGCTGGTGCTGCGCGCCACTTTCCGGGGCAAGCCGGTAGATGGTGTTCCGCTGGCCTGGGGCCCAGGTGTCGGTTTTCGCGGCGTGGTTGAGGGCGACCTGGAAACGGACGAGGCCGGTCGCGCAACCGCACGGGTGCTGCAGTTCGCCACCACCGGCGACGACTTCGGCTACGTGCGCGCGAGCCTTGACCTCGACCGCGTGATCGGCAGGCGGCTGGGCATCGCCATGAACGTGTGGTTGTGGCGCGTACAGCTGCCGTCGCGCAGCAACGGCCAGCTGGTAGTGAAAGTGCAGGAAACCGAGAAGGGCGAGACACCGCTGCCCGAGCCGCTGTTCACGCCGGAAATCAAGAAGTGGGCCACCGGACGAAACCTGGCTTTCACAACGGGCGAGCCGGACAAGGAAAAGTACCTGTACCACCTCGCGCTCGAGGGGGATGTGGATGTCACCACGCTTACCAGCAACGGCCTGCCCGCGGCCTACGTCTCAGGCAACTTCACGCTGACGGACATCGAGACCGGCACCGTGCTGTACCGCTACACACTCGGCCTGATGCGCACGGGACAAGAGGGCAACACGGAGGCATCGGTGAAGCTGCTGGCCATGCGTGACGGCGCCGCCGAAGTGATGGCCGAGTTTGCCTCGCGCATCATCGTGACGCTTCCCGCCCCCGGCGACGAGTACGGTCGCGAGCGGTAGGGGCGCCTTCCTTTACTCCCGCGTGTTCACTGCCGACTTGCTGAAGGTGTGCAGGTTGAACAGGAACGCGTCATGGAAGTAGTGGGTCAGCAGCAGGCCGAAACCAAACAGGTAATAGGCCTGCAGGATGGCGCCGGGGCGGTAGTTCATGGTGCCGACTTCGCCGCTGCCGCCGAACATGCCGACGCCCTGGACCTGGCTGAGGATCATGGCGATGGCCAGGATCAGCCCGATCAGCGCAACCACGATCACGAACGCAACGCCGTAGTACTTCGCGCCGCCGCGGTCGTCGGCCGCCAGCCAGCTCACGAAGCGGTGCTGTTTGCGGCCTTTACTGATCTGGAAGCGGGTGATGTACCAGGTCAGCGCGATGTACTGCAGGCTGTGCCAAAGGTTGAAGCCCTGGAAGCTGGAGTCGAGGTTCGGCCACAGCGGGCAGAACAGGCCGACGCCGATCGCGCAGCAGATCAGCATGAACTTGGGCTTATGCAGGATGCCGGCCTTGTGTTCGCGGACGCTCTTTACCGTCCACAGGGTCAGGGCGGTCAGCAGCGCGGCAAGGTTCACCATCCAGAACCAGTCGCTGAGGATGAAGTCGGGAAGCATGGGGTGGGCGCGCCCGATGTTGAACTTGAGGGCGCGGGCCTGCTCAAGGCCGAACCACTGGCTGGCCCAGGCGAACGCCATGCTGTTTTCGTTCACCATCACCATGCGGAAAGTGCTGAGTGGATAGAGCGGGAAGAGCACGGCGCCGATGTCGATCAGGCGGCTGCGCAGGCTGGGCCGGGCGGCGTCACGGTCCTGGTAGAAGCGGATCACGTAGGAAAGCTGGTGGATGATGTGCAGGCTGGCGATGAAGAAGAAGCCGGTCAGCAGCAGCTTGCGTGTCAGCTCGCTGGACAGCGCCATGGTGGCCACGAATGGCACGACACCGAAGCTGGCGATGTACCAGATTTTTTCGCGGCGCCGGAACTCGGGGTGCAGCCAGGTGCGCGTGAAGGTGACCCAGACGTGGGGACCGCCCACCAGCACCATCACGAAAAGGCTGACAATGTCCTCCGCCGCGCCAACGCGCGTGACGGCGTCCATGCCGCTATAGCGCCCCAGCAGGTACAGCGACGTGTAGTAAACCAGCGGTGGCAGCGGGGCCAGCAGCGCGGGGAAGATGATCCAGCGCTTGTCCCAACTGGGGGACTTGATCCATCCCTTTGAGGCGGACGCCTGCTCAATCTCGACGCTGTGCGCCAGGGGGGCGCCGACTGCAACCTGTCCAGCCATGCCTGGTGTTCCTTGAGGGTTCGGCAATTCGGGCAGAAATAGTAGGGACTGGAGCGGGTGCTGGCAACTGGGTTTCCCATAGCGCCGTGAAGCAGTCAACCCTTGACATGGCAAGAGCTATCGCGCATGCTGGTGTTTACGCGTCAATAGTGACGCCCAGTCAAGGAGGAAATCCGTGGCAGCGAACAGCAACCCGACAGGCGTGGACTCGGCCACCGTGGCGCGCAATTTCATCAACCAGTACGGCAAGGCCAAGTTCAAGCGGTTCCTGAAGCTGCTCAAGGATGGCACCTCCGGCGAAGCCATCGCCGAGGAATACGGCGTCTCGCGCGAACGCGTGCGCCAGTGGAAAAATGCCTTCGGCAACGTCGTCCAGAGCTACGACGTAGATCCCGAGATCTCCAAGCTGGCGGGCATCAAGTAGAGCCCCGGCCGAGAGGCCGGGGACACGCGGCCTTGGCCGCGTGAGCCGCCCCGCATCCGATCGCCCGCCACAAAGCGGCGGGCGCCCCCGGCGTTTCCGCCGGGGCTCTTACTCTGCCTCCCGCCCATGGCATCATGGGGCCATGACTCGACCCAACGTCGCCATCTATGGCATGGGGCGCTTCGGGCGCGCATTGGCATTGGCTTTGCCGGCCGGCGCGTTGCTGCGCGCCGGGGGGCGTTCGCGGCCGGCCGTGCCTGACGCCCGCTATCGCCAGGGTGCGGAGGCATTCCTGCAGGGCCTTCCGCCCGGCACCCTGGTCGTTCTTTCCGTTCCCGACGACGCGCTGGAGCCAATCGCCAACGAGTTCGCCGCACTTCCCGGCGCCGGTGCCCTGCTGTTTGTGCATACTTCCGGCGCTCGCGGCCCGGAGGCCATTGAGCCCCTGGCCGGCGCAGGCGCCCAGACCGGCGTCTTCCACCTGCTGCAAAGCTTCCCGTCCGAGGGCGGCCACGAACTGATCCGCGGCTCATACGGTGCCGTAGCCGGCGGACCGGAAATCCGCGCCGTCCTGCACACGCTGGCGGGCGCGCTGGGTGTCACTCTGCTCGAACTGAGCGACCAGCAGCGCGTTCCATACCACGCGGCGGCCGTGCTGGCCAGCAACGCGCTGGTGGCGCTGCTGGACGCGGGCGCGGAGATGCTGCGGCAGGCGGGCATCCCGGCCAAGCACGCGGGCCGCATGCTGACTCCGCTCGCGCGCGGCACACTCCACAATGCCGAGAAGCTTGGACCTCAGGCCGCGCTGACCGGGCCCGTAGTGCGCGGCGATGTCGGAACCATCCGCCGCCATCTGGCCGTGCTGAGCGGCGATGCGCGTCGCCTGTACATCGCCGTGATGCTCGCCGCCTGCGACACGGCCGAGCGTTCCGGCCGCACGCCAGCCGACAAGCTGGCGGAGATTCGGGCGCTGCTGGGCGAGGGGTGAGCGTCAAGCACGGACGAAATCACGCGCCGCCGACGTTGTGCTGGTAACAACGAGGAGGCCACCCATGACCCGGCTGCTGTTGATTGCCGCACTAGCATTGTTGCCCCTGGGCTGCGGCCCGGAGGCTGAAACGACTCCGCCGCCTGCCGGCAAACAGGCCGCGTTCAACTGGCAGGTGGAGCGCGCGGGCATCGGCTCAGTCCCGAACCTGACGCGCTTCGGGCCGCTGTATTTTTCCGGCCAGCCTGCGCGGTCCGACTGGGCGGCGCTCAAGCAGGCGGGCATCACACAGGTGATCAACCTGCGCGACGAGGTCGAACATCCCGGCTACGACCAGTCCGCGGCCGTGAAGTCCCAAGGCTTCAGCGACTACCTTCACATCGAGTTGCGCGCGGGCGGCTGGGCCAAGCCGGACCTTGAGCAGGTCTTCAAGCTGATGGACGCAGCCGCCGAGAAGAACCAGCCCACGCTGGTGCATTGCGCCAGCAGCAACCGCAGCGGCGCGGTGTTCTGGGCCTGGCTGGTGCACCGGGGCTACAGTGTTGACGACGCGAAGAAGCTGGCCGTGCAGGCCGGCATGAGCAGCGAAGAGCGTGCGGCCACGGCGTACATCCGCGAGCATCTGCAATAGGAACGAGCAAGCGCGCGGGGACGGGGGAAAGGGACAGGCACCAAAGGTGCCTGTCCGTCTTTTGTGCATGGGAGCCTTGTTGCGTTTCGAAGACGGGGACAGTCCCCAACTGCGGGGACAGTCCCCTTAAAGCGAGCGGTCGCGCGAGCTTGATTGCCCGCGCGACCGCCATTCAAGAGATGGAGCGGGTGATGGGACTCGAACCCCGCGACAGTCCGGTGGACTGTCGCGGACGCGAAGCAGGCAGGCCAAAGCCCGCCCACAGGCGGGCGACGCCTGCCGTAAGCGAAGCGGTCGCGCGAGCTTGATTGCCCGCGCGACCGCTATTCAAGAGATGGAGCGGGTGATGGGACTCGAACCCCGCGACAGTCCGGTGGACTGTCGCGGACGCGAAGCAGGCAGGCCAAAGCCCGCCCACAGGCGGGCGACGCCTGCCGTAAGCGAAGCGGTCGCGCGAGCTTGATTGCCCGTGCGACCGCTATTCAAGAGATGGAGCGGGTGATGGGACTCGAACCCACGACCATCACGTTGGCAACGTGATGCTCTACCACTGAGCTACACCCGCAACAGGGTCGCGAATGATAGTAACAGCGATTCCACTGTAAACCCCCGGTTTGGGATGCAATGTGCGTTCCGAAATCCGCAACCGCATGTTAAGATCGGTGCAATTGAGGCTGGGCGCAACCTTAAGATCGATCCATGTCGGACGTGATCTCTTTCAACTGCTCGGGCTGCGGTAAGCCCTATCGCGTTGCCATCAGCTACGCGGGGCGCGAGTTCGCCTGCAAGCAGTGCGGCACTCACCTCTGCGTGCCCCAACCCGGCGAGCAAGCCGGGCTTAACATCGAACCTAACGTCGAGCTCGGCTCCGGCGGCGAGGTGATGCGCAGCACACCCTCAGGCCGCCGCGTCGCAGCCGACCCCACCCGCGTTTTCGTCAAACAGCGCGAAACCAGCAACCGCATGGCGGCCGTAGGCGCTGACGGCGCACCGGCCCCGAAGTCGCGCATGGGGCTGCTGATCGCGCTGGTGGTGATCCTGGTAGTGGCCGGCGCCGGCCTGGGTGGCGCCTGGGCGGCGGGTCTGCTGGGCGGCGCCCCGGCCGCAAACAACCCGACGGCGCGCACGGACAACTCACCGCAGCAGGCGCCGGATGTAAAGGAAGAAACAGAGCGTGAGCGCATCCTGAAGCAGCTCGATGTGACGGGGCACACTTCGCGCGACCTCCTCAAGCTGCTGGACAGCGCCGAGCAGGCGAAGTTGGAGACCGGGGACCTGCTGTTGATCGGCCGCAAGGCCGTGGACCTGGTCAGCGCTGAGGGCGGCGCCGGGTACACCGACGCCGAATTGATGGCGCTGGCCGCCCGCATGGAGAAATGGAACGCACAGATGGACGCCGCCAGCCTGTACGGCCTGGTACTCCAGCACAACCGCGGCAAGCCGGACAAAGGCCCTGAGTTTGAGCAGGCGCACAAGAAGCTGGGCCACCACCTGCTGGATTTCGCGGCGTCGGCCAAGCTCGCCACAGAGCTGCGCGACAGCGGGCTGATCGAAGGCATGGATAAACTGCACGACGAAGTCCTCGCCATGGAGAAGCGCTCCGATGAAGGTTGGTCGTTGCTGGCTGATAAGGTCCGGCTGGATGAGATCAACAAGCTGCTGGGTGACGGCCGCGCCGAGCTGGACCGCATCCTGGCCGACGAGCCCTGGCGGTTGATGGTGGCCGAAGCCGAGCGCGCGTTCAAGGCCGAAAAGGCCGGCGGCATCGGCACCTGGGTGACGTTCTGGCGCGACCCGTTCGTGATCTTCGTGCAGTTGAAAGATTCACGGGAAGACAAGGCTGCAGCGGAGCAGCGCATCGAACACGCGTTGTTCTGCGCGGCGGACTTCCCGGCATTTTTCGAGAAGGAGTTCCGCAAGCCCCTGGGCCTGAAGCGCATGCTGCCTGACAACCTCAGCCAGGAACAGCGCGACGAAGCGCCCATCGTGGTCAAGCTGTTCAAGGATGCCTCGCACTGGCAGGCCTACATGCGTGACCGGGGCTACAAAAGCTTCGACGGCCTGGAGGCCCGCACCGCGACCGAGCCCGGCAAGGGGCACGTCAGCCTGGTGTTCACGGACCAACGTAACAGCATGGGGGCGTTCATCCGCGCGCTGATTGACGTGGTGCTGTACAACTACCACCCACACGCGCCAAAAACCCGCGAAGAGGACGACAACTTCCGGGCCTACCACGCCTTCTTGCTGGAGACGTTCCTGCACACCGCAATTTCCATAACACGGGCCCGGATGAGCGGCACGGTGCTCAACGGCCTGGATTTCATGTACGACGACCCGGATGTTCCCAAGCGGCTGAAGCAGTGGAAGCAGCCATTTGCCAAAGACCCGGATCAGCGCGTGGTTTCTTTCGGCGGGTCGCTGCTGGGCGTGCGCGATTTCCTTGAATCAAAGTCGCGTGACGAAATGGACGGCCGGATCAAGTCCAAGATGGAAAGCCTGCCCGGCTGGACCGAGGCTGATCTGCTGCTGTACGGCGCGCCGGAAAATCTGCGGGCCATCGGCTTCTGGTATCTGCGCGGCTTCTATTCGTTCCTGTTCCATTCGGGGCCGGACGGTGCACCCAAGTACCGCGAGAAGCTGCTCAAGTTCATCAAGATGGACCTCGATGGCGAGGTGGACCAGGAAAACCCGATCCCCGCCTTCGAGAAAGCTTTCGGCCTCGACGCCGCCGGCTGGAAAAAGCTCGAGGCTGACTGGCTGGCTTACCAGACCGAGTAAGCCAAATTCCTCCAAGCCCCGCTCTGGACACCGCCCGCGGAACGCTATACTCCGCGCCCGGAGAGCGTTATGCGTCTGACCCCTGAAAACCAGGCCTGGTGCCGTGAGGTGCTGCCGGCCGTGTCGCGCACCTTCGCGCTCGGCATCGAGCTGCTGCGCGAGCCCCTGCGCGATGAAATCGGCGTCGCCTACCTGATCTGCCGTATCCTCGATACCATCGAGGACACCACCAGCCTGCCCGCCGAGTCGCGCGCCGCCATGCTGGACAACTTCGCCGCCACCATCGGCGATCCGCACAACTGGCCGATGCTCGCCGCCGACGTCGAGAAGCTGTTCGCCGACCCGGATCTCGACGGCCAGGACCACGAGCTGTGCCGCCACACCAGCCGCGTGTTGAAGACCTGGTACGAGTTCCGGCCGGGCGCGCGCCAGGCCATGCACACCAGCATCGTGGAAATGGCCAACGGCATGGCCGAGACCGTGCGCCGCGAAATGCGCGGCGAAGGCCTGCGCCTCGACGATGAAGAAGACCTGAAGCGCTACTGCTATTACGTGGCCGGCACGGTGGGCAAGCTGCTGTGCAACGAGTGGGCCCTTGACAGGTCAAGCATCACGCCGGACATCAAGGCGCGACTCGACGAGCGCGCCATCAACTTCGGCCTTGGCCTGCAGGTCACCAACATCATCAAGGGCGTCACGGACGACATCGCGCGCGGCGTGGCCTACGTGCCCAACAAGCTGTTCGTTGCAGCCGGCATCGACCTGCAGACCCTGCTGGATAACCCCAGCGACCCGCGCGGCCGTGAGGTGGTTGCCGGCCTGGCCGAGATGACGCTGCTGTGGCTGGACGAGGCGCTTGAGTACACGCTGACGATTCCGGCCGTCGAGCGCGACATCCGGCTGTTCTGCGCCCTGCCGCTTGTGTTTGCCGTGCGCACCCTGGCCCGCGCGCTGAAGACCACCGACGTGTTCAGCGAAGAAGTATTGAAGATCACCCGCGAAGAGGTGAAGGCCATCCACGCCGAGGTGGACGCCAACATCGCCAACGACGAGGTCCTGCGCCGGATTCACCAACGAGAACGCGCCGAGGTGGTAGAGCAGATCACCGCCGCCAAAGCAGCCGCCGAACGCGAGTGATGCGGGCGCCTCGCCCGCAATTCGTGGCACGGGCGCTTCGCCCGTGCGCGCGGGCAAGCTGCCCGCGCCACTGTGCGGGCGGGGCGCCCGCATCACCTTACCCGCCCAGCGCGGTGCGGATTTCTTCGATGTTGATGAACTTGACCCGGGGGCGGCCTTTGGCCTTGCCGCGCTCTACCTCTAACGCGTTGGCCTTCTGCCACTCTTCGAAGCTGATGTACTTGCAGCCGGTTTCGGCCAGCAGGTCCTCGAGTTTCTTGTCCTGGCCGTGGGCCACGGCTGCTCGGCGCAGGTGCTTTACGTCCTCCAGCATCAGCGCCACGGTTTCCTCGGCGTCTTTCTTGTTCGTGCCGATCACGCCCGTGGGGCCGCGCTTGGCCCAGCCCACCACGTACGCGCCGGGGATCACATCGCCCGTGGCAGGGTTCAGCACACGGCCGTGGTCGTTCGGAATCGTCCCCTTGCGCTTGTCGTAGGGCACGCCGGGCAGGGGTGTGCCCTTGTAGCCCACGCTGCGCAGCACCATGCCGACCGGCAGCTCCTCGAACTCGCCGGTGCCCTCGGCGTTCAGGTAGCCGTCGGGCGTGCTCACCAGCCTGTTGCGCTCGATCTTCATGGCCGCCACGCGGCCGTCGCGGCCGGTGATCTCGACCGGGCTGACCAGGAAGCGGAAGTGCACCTTGCGCGGCTTGCCACCCTGGCCGCGGGCGGCGTATTCGCGCAGGATTTCGACGTTCTGGCGCGCCATGCGGTCCTGCTCGACGGTGGCGGCGCTGTGGGGGTCGAGCTCGAGCTCGCTGGCCAGCACCACCGGGTCGGCGTGCTCGAGCTTGCCGAACTCCTTGATTTCCGGGTTGGTGAACTTGGCCTGCGCCGCGCCGCGCCGGCCCAGCACGTAGATGTTTTTCACCTTGCTCTGCTTCAGCGCCTCCAGGGCGTGTTCGGCGATGTCGGTTTCCTTCAGTTCATCTACCGTCTTGGCCAAAATGCGCGCGACGTCCATGGCCACGTTGCCGACACCCACCACGGCCACGCCTTCGACCTCGAGGTTGGGGTTCAGGTCGCGGTAATCCGGGTGGCCGTTGTACCAGGCCACAAATTCGGTGGCGGACATGCTGCCCTGCAGATCTTCGCCGGGGATGTCCAGGCTGCGGTCGCTCTGGGCGCCGGTGGCGAACACCAGCATGTCGTACAACGGGCGCAGGCTGTCGATCGTGATGTGCTTGCCGAACTCGACACAGCCGAAGAAGCGCACGCGCGGGTCGTTGGCGGTTTTCTCGTAGAGGGCCGCGACACTCTTGATGCGCTGGTGGTCCGGCGCCACGCCGTAGCGCACCAGGCCGTAAGGCGCCGGCAGGCGGTCGAACATGTCAACGCGCACTTCAACGTCTTCCTGGCCGATCAGCGCGGCCGCCGCGTAGTAGGCCGAAGGCCCGGCCCCAATGATGGCAATGCGAACAGCGCGTTCCGGCATAACACCCCCTAGTGTGGGGGCATTGTCCTTACGCGGAGCGCCGTGGCAAGTGCCGCAGCGCAGGCACTTTCGACGCGTTACGAACGGCGGATCCTGTCGATGGCGTTAGCCATGTCCGGCGGCAGGGGCGCGGTCAGCTCGAGCTCTTGTTTCGTGCTGGGGTGCGTGAGCTTCAGGTAGTGGCTGTGCAGGGCGCAACGACCGAGGATCAGCGCGTCGTGCTCGCCCCTGGGCACGCGCTCGCCCCTGGCCAAGGCCTCGTATTCGTGGCGCTTGAGCGTGTCCAGGGCGCGGATGCGCTCCGTGACGTCGGCCTCGGAGTCGCCTTCCTTGAAACCGTACGGGCTCTCGATGCGCGTCGGCGGCGGGGGCGGCTCACTCAGGTCGCTTTCCAGCAGCTCGTCGCGGATGCCGTAGTGGTGGTCGCACACCAAGGGGTGGCCGATCGCCTGCATGTGCACGCGGATCTGGTGCATGCGCCCGGTGTGCAACCGGCAGCGCACCAGGGAAAACCGTTTAAAGCGCTCGACGGTCCAAACCTCCGTGCTGGCATGCTGGCCGGCCGGGACCACGCGGCGCAGCATGCTGACCTCAGCCTGTTCGTCGCGCCCGATGGGCAGGTCGATGAACTGGTGGTCAAGCTCGACAACGCCCTCGACCAGCGCCAGGTAGTCTTTCACGACCTCCTTGTCTTCCAGCGCCTTGCCGAGCTTGCCGGTCATCTTGCCGGTCTTGCCGCAGATGATCAGGCCGCTGGTTTCCTTGTCGATGCGGTTCACCAGGCGCGGGAAGTGCTCTGTGTCCTGGAAGCGCAGGTGCAGGGCGTTCAACAGTGTCGTGTAGCGGTAGCCACCCGTGGGGTGCACGATCAAGTGGGGCGGCTTGCTGACCACGAACATGGTGTCGTCTTCGTAAACAATGTCGTAAGGAATGCGCGCCATCTCCGTGATGTCTTCGTGGGGCGGCGGCAATATCAGCTTCACGATGTCGCCGGCGCGCAGCTTCTTGCCGGGCGCCACGGGCAGGTCGTTCTTCAGCACGCGCTCTTCGTCAAAGGCGTGCACGGCCTTGGTGCGCGACATCCAGGGCGTGCGCTCGAGTATGAACTTGTCGACGCGCATGCCCTCCTGCGGCAATTCAACCTTGAACACGCGCTCGGTTTCAACCATGGAGAGATCCGCCGGCGGCTGCTTCTGCATCCGCTTGCGTTTCATGATGCGCCCGAGTTTGCGTTTGTCCTGGGTCATGCCGCCAAGTGTAGCGAGGCGGGAGGCGTGAGGCAGGAGGCGTGAGAAAAAGCCCGCGCCTCCCGCCCCTCGCCTCACGCCCCGCACTTTGCTAGAGAATGCGCCGGAGGTGACCTATGGCCGACAGCAGCATGGACATCATGGCAAGCGTGGACGTCCACGAGATCGACAACGCCTGGCAGCAGGCGGTGAAGGAAATCGGCCAGCGCTGGGACTTCAAGGGCAAGATCGCCCAGCTTGAGTGGAACAAGGGCGAGAAGAAGGTCACGGTCACCGCTACCGATAAAATGGTGCAGGAGGCCATGCTGGACATCTTCAAGACCAAGCTGGCCAAGCGCGGCATCAACGTGAAAGCGCTTGAGCTCAAGACCGAAGAGCCGGCGTCGGGCGGCGCGCTGCGGCAGATTTACACCATCATCGACGGCATCCCGGCCGACAAGGCCAAAGAGATCACCAAGATGATCAAGGCCGCCAAGTTCAAGGTGCAGGCCAGCATCCAGGGCGACGTGATCCGGGTAAGCGGCAAGAGCCGCGACGAGTTGCAGGCAGTGCAGCAGGCCGTGCGCGAAATGGACCTGCCCCTGCCGATCAGCTTCGGCAACTACAAGTAGGGAGCGCAGGCCTCAGGCCTGCATGGGGTGCGTGCCTCCGGCGCGCACCGCCGCCGTCGGCGTGACGCCGACGGCACATGCCGGCGGGACGCCAGCGCTCCGCGTCCGAGCATTCCCCCGCAACACGAGTTCGTTACAGTCGCACTATGAACGCACCCGGCGTCCAATCCCGGCTTCCGGCCGTGCTTTATCAGCCTGACGGCACGCGCCGCGTGGATTACCGCGCGGTGGTGGCGATCGCGTGGCCGCTGTTCGTGCAGTTCGGCGTGCAGGCGTTCCTGAATGTGATCGACACCTGGTTCGTCGGCCGCCTGGGTGCCGGCGCCGTGGCGGGCATGAACGCGGTCAACTTCTCCAGCTTCACGGTGCTGCTGCTGTTCGGCGGCACCGGCATTGCAGTACAGACCATCGTGGCCCAGCGCTTCGGCGAAGGCCGCCGCGCACGCGCCGGCCAGGCCGCCTGGCACGGCGTGTACTCCGGCGTGCTGCTGGCGCCGCTGGCCGTGGGAGTGGCGCTGGCGGGGCCGCAGATTTTCAACTTCTTCCAGCTGCCGCCGGAGGTGGTGCAGGCCGCCAGCGATTACTGGCTTCCGCGCATGGCCGCGGGCGGGCTGGTGGTGGTGTACTTCTCGCTCAGCAACTTCTTCAACGGCGTGGGCTCAACGCGCGTGTCGCTGATGGGCGCGCTGGTGGCGGCGCTACTGAACGTGCTGCTGAACTGGCTGTTTATTCTGCGCCTGGGCTGGGGCATGTACGGCGCGGGGCTTGCCACCACGCTGGCGGTGGTCGGCGGCGTGCTGTTCTATTTCAGTGTGTTTTTCAGCCGGCGCTTCCGCAGCGAATTCGCCACGGCCGCCATGTGGCGCCCGAAGCTGCGCGTGCTGAAGATCGTGTTCGCGCTGGGCCTGCCGATCGGCGTGCACTCGATGTTTGACGTCGGTGCCTTCGCCGCCTTCCAGCTGATGGTCGGCAAGCTGGGGGAGGTGCCCGGCGCCGCCACGCAGATCGCCATGATCCTGACTTCACTGGGCTTCCTGCCCGTGGCGGGCCTGAATTTCGCGGCCGCAACCCTGGTCGGCCAGAGTATCGGCGCCGGCGACAAGGAGTGGGCGGCCAAAGTGGGGAGCGCGTGTATCCGAATTGCCTTCATCTATATGGCGTTCTGGGCGGTGCTGTTCGCCACAGCCGGCGGGCCGCTCAGTTCGATCTTTGTGGAGGGCAGCGACCCCAGCGCCCCGGCGGTGATCGAGCTGTCGGCCACGCTGCTGTTGATCGCCGCGGGCTATCAATTGTTCGACGCGCTGAACCTGGGCACGCTCGGCTGCCTGCGCGGCGCGGGCGACGTGCTGGTGCCCACGGCGGCGCTGCTGGTACTGGCCTGGTGCCTGTTCGTGCCGCTGAGCCATGTGCTGATTTTCGAGCCCGGCCAGGGCTGGGTGGATTTCCTGCCGCAGTACGGGCTGGGCGCCAAGGGCGGCTGGATCGCCGCGCTGGTGCACATCACGCTGCTGGGCAGCTTCCTGTTCCTGCGCTGGAAGTCCGGGGCCTGGAAGAAGAAGGTTGTTTAGTTGTCGGTTGTCAGTTGCCAGTTGTCGGTGCGGTAATCTGCTGACAACTGACAACCGACAACCGATAACCGAAGCCATGACCAGCATCCGCCACTTCATTGAGGAATGGCGTGAGCGTTTCATCGGCGCCGGCATCGAGGACGCGCGCCTGAACGCCGAGCTGCTGCTGGCCCACGCGCTCCGCGCCCGGCGCGACGACCTGCTCACGCGCCTCGACGAATCCCTGCCCGCCGAAACACTCAAGCACGCGAACGCCCTGTGCGAGCGGCGCCTCAAGCGCGAACCGGTGGACTACATCATCGGCCGCCGAGAGTTCTTCGGCCGTGAGTTTCACGTGGAGCCGGGCGTGCTGATCCCGCGCCCGGAAACGGAGCGCATAGTGGAGCTCGCCCTGGAGCGTCTGACGCGTGACTTTACGGGCTGCGCGGTGGACATCGGCTGCGGCTCGGGCGCACTGGCGGTGACGCTGGCGCTGGAGTTCCCGCGGATGCGCGTGCTGGCCACGGACCTGCACGCCGTGCCGCTTGACGTCACGCGCCGCAACGCGCAGGCCTTGGGCGCGCGGCTGTGGTACGCGCAGATGGACGGCCTGGCGGCGATCCGGCCGGCGCCGCTGTTCGATTTGATTGTGAGCAACCCGCCCTACGTGCTGCCTGAGGATTACGCCGAGCTGCAGCCCGAGGTGCGCGACTTTGAACCGCGCGAGGCCCTGGTGGGCGGCAAGGACGGCATCGAGATCTGCGTGCGCCTGCTGCACGAGATCGCGCCGCGATTGAAACCCGGCGGGCTGCTGTACATGGAACACGGAATGACACAGGGCAATCAGTTGCGCGAAGCCGCCGCCCGCGCGGGTTTGAAGGAGGCGCGCACGGTGAAGGACTACGCGGGCCTTGACCGCATCCTGGAGGCGCGGGCATGAACGATTTTTTCGCTTTGCTTGCAATCGAGTTCGACCCGGCCGTGGACGCCATAAGCCGCGAGATGTTCGCCGCGCGCATGGCCGAGTACGGCTGGCGCAAGCTGCCGGCGGGCTGGCTGCTCGAGTTCGAGGCGCGCGCACGCAGCAGCTGCCACGACACCGTGAAGACCCACCTGCAGCTGGCATCCCAGGCCGCCCGCATCGAGCGCGCCCAGCTGAAGGCCGCCGTGATGTTCAGCGACAACGAACCAACCGCGTTGTAGCGGCCGTCGCGAGCGATCTGGTAGGATAAGGCCATGGCAAGCACAGCCGAAAAGATCGCCGCTGAGGCTCTCAAACTTAGCACCGATGACAAACTGGTGTTGATCCATCTGTTGATGGAATCCATCACCCCGCCGGAGCTGCCGGAGCTTACGCCTGCCCATAAGGCGGAGCTTGAGCGGCGCATCAAGCGACACGAGGCCGACCCATCCCGGGCCATTCCGTTCGAGCAGGCGATGGAGGAAATACACGAAGAGCTCGAACGCCGACGCAGAACCCGTGAAGGCCGCGCGAATGCGTCATGAGTTCACGCCAGAGGCTAAGCAAGATCTGCTGGAAGCGCTGGACTGGTACGAATCGCGACAATCAGGTTTGGCCGCAAGGTTCGAGGGCGCTTTACGGCAAACCCTGGAACGACTGCTGGCATTTCCCGATTCGGCAAGACCTGTAATCTCTGGCGGCCGCGCGGCCCTGATACCCGGCTTCCCATACCTGCTGTACTACACGCACACCAGCGAATCACTGACCATCCAAGCCATCTGGCAGGCGGAACAGGACCCTGCTGCGCTGTCTCGCAGGTTGTCGCAACTGGACGACGAGTAAAGCTGCATCCGCCACACCCGTTCTGCCGATAGAGCACTGGCCGGGGTGACCCGGTAGTTGCTCAACGGGGAAAGCCATGCCGCACAAGTTCGTGGTCAATGGTGGCGCGCGCCTGCAGGGCGCCGTCACGGTTTCCGGCAGCAAGAACGCGGCGCTGCCCATGATGGCCGCGGCCCTGCTGGCCAAGGGACCCACGGTCCTGCGCAACGTGCCGGACCTTACCGATGTGCACCTGATGGCCGAGATCCTCGAGACCCTGGGCGCGCGCGTCAGCCTGTTCCCTGAGCCCGGCGTGGTGGTAATCGACGTGGTGGACGAAAACCCCACGGCCGCACCCTACGAGCTGGTTTCCGAAATGCGCGCCAGCTTCTGTGTGCTCGGCCCCCTGCTGGCCCGCCGCGGCGAAGCCCGCGTCAGCCAGCCCGGCGGCTGCACCCTGGGCGAGCGCCCCGTGGACCTGCACATCAAGGGCATCCAGGCCATCGGCAGCGAAGTCATCTTCGAGCGCGGCGACGTGATCGCCAAGGGCCGCCCCACCGGCGGCCGTGTTTACCTCGGCGGCCCCATGGGCCCCAGCGTGACGGGCACTGCCAACGTGCTGTGCGCGGCCGTGATGGCCAGCGGCATGACGGTGATCGACCAGGCGGCCTGCGAGCCGGAGATCGCCAACCTGGTGGAGATGCTGAACGCGATGGGTGCCCGCGTGCGCGGCGGCGGGACGTCGCGGCTGGTGATCCAGGGCGTGGACGAGTTGAAGCCGTGCGACATCGCGGTGATCCCGGACAGAATTGAAGCCGGCACGCTGATGATCGCCAGCGCCATCACGCGCGGCGACGTGACGCTGGAGCGCTGCGACCCGGACGTGATGCTGGCGCTGTTCGACAAGTTCCACGAGATGCGCGTGCCGTTTGAGCGCCTTGACGCGTCAACCCTGCGGGTGAACTGCCGGCGCCGGGCGCGCTCGGCCGACCTGACCACGCTGCCCTACCCGGGCTTCCCCACGGATTTGCAGTCGCCGCTGATGGCGCTGCTGTGCGTGAGCGAGGGCTACGCGCTGGTGGAGGAAAAGATCTACCCCGAGCGCTTCATGCACGTGCCGGAGTATCGCCGGCTGGGCGCCGAGATCCGCAAGCAGTTTAACACCTGTATCGTGACGGGCGTGGACAAGCTGTACGGCGCGCCCGTGGCCGCCACCGACCTGCGCGCCGGCGCAGGGCTGATATTGCTGGGTTTAGCGGCCGAGGGGCAGACCGAGGTGCTGAAGATCCAGCACGTGGACCGCGGCTACGACCGCCTCGAGCACAAGCTGAGCGCCCTCGGCGCCAGCATCCAAAGGGTAGAGTTCCAACCCAGGCGCCGAGCCGAAGACCGCCGCAGCCAACGCGCCAAAGCAGCGTAGGGGCTCGGAACTGTCGAAACCTGCTGCTGGGTGGCGCCGACAATCTTGTCGGCGGTCGCGCCGACTTCGGCGCGACAGTTGCGACCCGTCGGCGCCGCCCCGGCCCGACAGGATTGTCGGGCCCACCCTGAGGTTGATCCGCACCGCCTACGGCACGTAGGTGCCGCCGGCTAATGCTGCGAGTTGCTGGGCGAAGGTTTGGGCGCTGCCGCCTTTGCAGATTACTGTGAGCTGGCGGTTGGGATCGCTGGTTGCCCAGTTCGGGTAGTCGGCCAGGATGGCGCTGCCGTCGCCGGGCGTGCTCCAGGTGTACAGGAACGCCGTGTCGATGCTGGTGTAGCTCGTGAACGAAGTCTGCAGCGCCGTGTAGCAGGCGTAATCCACGCCGCCCGCGGCCGTGAAACTCGGCCCGTTGACCCAGTTGACTGCCGCGGTCACGTTGCTTGTCGTCGCCTGCTGCGGCGTGCCCCACAGGGCGCTCACGAAACCCGAGATCGCCTCGTTGTACACCAGGATGTCGAACTGTTCCGAGCCCGTCAGGCTGTTGAGCGCCGCCGTTAACTCTGTCTGCAGGTTGGCCAGCGGCTGCCCGGCCGTGGCGGCCGACATGTCGCAGATGAACAGCATGCGCCCGGCCAGAGGCTGGCCGAAGTAAACGGGCGTGGTCGAGCCTGGCGGCGGCGTCGGTGCGTAGGTCACCACCAGTGTGTAGGCCCTGGTTGCGGTGGCTGCGGCTGAGTCCGTCACCTGCACGGTGAAGCTGGTGGTGACGGGCGACGTCATGGTGCCGGTGATGGTTGTGTCGGGCGTGCCGGTGGGGGCGATGCTCAGCCCTGCGGGCAGGGCGCCGGCGACGATGCTCCAGCTGTAGCTGCCGGTGCCGCCTGTGGCGCTGATGGTCGCGGTGTACGACGGCATGGTTGAGCCTGGCACCCCCGGGACCGTGAAGTCGGGAATGACGGTGGTCGTGATCGTGAGCGGCGCCGACGCGGCGGAACCACTGGAAGCGCTCGACGCGCCTGTGCCGCGGTCGCAACCCGTCACAGCCAGCAGCGCAAGCAGTGCTGTGCAGACAAGATAACGCATGATCGGCCCCCTCCTCGGCCGTGAGGTTGCAATCGGTGTGCCAACGGCTGAAAGCCTTGAATTCAGCGGTTCCGGCGCGGAGGAGGTTACGACGGCGGAACCCGGCCGTTACAGCATGCGAAACTGGACCCCGTTCAGGCTATGGAACGAGGTCCCGCCCCCCTGTACATTGACGTCAGCTTAACGTTGCGAGCCCAAGATGCTGCACAAGGAACTGACGCAACAGGTGATCAACGCCGCCAAGGCCGTGCACGCGGAGCTGGGCTCCGGGTTGCCGCACAACTTTTACCGCGAAGCCATGGAGATCGAGCTGCGCGAAGCGGGCGTGGCCGTCGAGATCGACAAGCCGGTGAAGGTGCAATACCGCGGCCACACACTGGGCGAGCTGGGCGTGGACTTCTGCGTGAACGACGCCATCCTGTGCCTGCTGGTGGACACCGAAGAGATTTCCCCCGATGAATACGCCAAGGCGCGCACCCTGCTAAAGAGCCTCGAGCTCGACGTCGGCCTGTTGCTGAAGTTCAACGGCGCGCGACTCGATGTGCGAAGGGTGGAGGCGGTACCTGCCAAGAAACCAACCCAGGCCACGGCCTAGGGAAACGGCAAAGGAACCCGCCCCGCCCGAGACGGCGGGGCGTTTCGATTTGGGGCTGTGATGGCTGTGAGAGAGGTGAAACCCGTGCGATTCGTGGCAGTGTCCGAAATTACGGGCAACCACGAAGGACCACCAAGGACCACGAAGGGCTGCAACCAGGCTTGATAACTTCGTGTGACTTCGTGTTCCTTCGTGGTTAAAGGCAGTTTGCTTTTGCGGTTGTTTTTGGATTGGCCTGAATTGCGAGGTTGAGGAAGCATCCGGCGCCGCTATCGTTGCGGCGCTGTTGAGCCCCCGCAGGGGGCGGAAGAAATTAGCCCGGGGCGTGAGCCCCGGGTTGGGGCAGGCGAAGGTTCTTGAGCCCGCGTAAGCGGGCGATACAGCCGCCCCACGGAGAGAGCCATGGAAGAAGAACGCAAGTTCCCGGATTACGAAGCCAAGTGGCAGAGCTACTGGGCACAACGCAACAAGCCCGCCAGCAGCGGCACCGAGCCCAAGTCGGACAAGGAGTTCTACATCCTGTCCATGTTCCCCTACCCCAGCGGCAAGCTGCACTTCGGCCACGCCCTGCCCTACACCCTGACCGACTCCATGGCCCGCTACCTGCGCATGCGCGGCTACAACGTGCTGAACCCCACGGGCTGGGACGCCTTCGGCCTGCCCGCCGAGAACGCGGCCATTGAAAACAAGATTCACCCCTCGAAGTTCACCTACGCCAACATCGAGGAGATGCGCAAGCAGAAGCACGCGTTTGGCTACAGCTTCGACTGGGACCGCGAAGTCTTCACCTGCAAGCCCGACTACTACAAGTGGACCCAGTGGATCTTCCTGCAGATGCTGGAGAAGGGCATCGCCTACCGCAAGAAGGCCCGCGTCAACTGGTGCACCAACTGCAACACCGTGCTGGCCAACGAGCAGGTCGAAACCATCGTCAAGGACGGCGACGAGTTCCAGGCCTGTTTCCGCTGCGAATCGCGCGTGATCCTCAAAGAAATCGACGCCTGGTTCCTGCGCATCACCGACTACGCCGACCGCCTGCTGGAAGGCCTGGACAAGCTGGGCGACAAGTGGCCCGAGAAAGTCACCAGCCAGCAGCGTTACTGGATCGGCCGCAGCGAGGGCGTGAACATCGACTTCACGGCCAAGCTGCAGACCGAGCATACCCTGACCGTCTTCACCACCCGCGCCGACACGGTGTTCGGCGTCACCTACGTGGCCCTGGCGCCCGAGCACCCGCTGGTCGAGAAGATCATCCACCAGTCGGACGAAAAGACCGCCAAGCGCCTGCGCGAGTTCGTAAAGGAAACCCTGGCGATGTCCGAGCAGGACCGCGCCGGCGACGCCGAGAAAGAGGGCATCAACACCGGTTTCAAGGCCGTGAATCCTTTGAACGGTGAAGAGGTCCCGATCTTCGTGGCCAACTACGTGCTGATGTACGGCACCGGCGCCGTGATGGCAGTGCCCGCCCACGACGAGCGCGACCACGAATTCGCCGGCGAATACCGCCTGCCGATCAAGCAGGTAATTCAGGCGGCAGGCGGCAGGCAGCAGGCGGCAGAAACGGCAGTTGACGTCAAAGCCGCCGCCTACACCGAGCACGGCACCCTGGTCAACAGCGGCAAGTACGACGGCCTGAGCAGCGAGGCGGCCATCAAGCAGATCGCCATGGACCTGCTGGCCCACGGCCAGGGCGGGCCCAGGGTCAATTACAAGTTGCGCGACTGGGGCATCTCGCGCCAGCGCTACTGGGGCTGCCCGATCCCCGTCGTGCACTGCCACGCCTGCGGCATCGTGCCCGTGCCGGAGTCCGAGTTGCCCGTCAAGCTGCCCGACGACGTGGACTTCCTGCCCACGGGCCAGTCACCCCTGACCCTGCACCCGGATTTCCAGAAGACGCGCTGCCCCAAGTGCAGCCGTGAAGACGCGCGCCGCGACATGGACACCATGGACACCTTCGTGGACAGCTCGTGGTACTACCTGCGCTACACGGACCCGAAGAACAGCGAGCAGATCTTCGACCGCGCCAAGTGCCACCACTGGGCGCCCGTGGACCTGTACATCGGCGGGCGCGAGCACGCGATCCTGCACCTGATTTACGCGCGCTTCTACACCAAGTTCCTGCACGACATCGGCCTGATCGACTTCGACGAGCCGTTCAACCGCCTGTACGCCCACGGCCTGATCCAGGGCGAAAGCATTCGCGTGGTGAACGAGCACATGAACCGCTACGTCAGCGCCGAGGAGTTCGCGAAGCTGAAGAAGGAAGGCAAGGCCAGCGACAAGGACATCACCCGGCGCATCGAGAAGATGTCCAAGAGCAAGAAGAACGGCGCCGACCCCACGGAGCTGGTGAACCAGTACGGCGCCGACGCCCTGCGCCTGGCCATCCTGTTCCTGGGCCCCGGCGACGCCGACAGCGTCTGGGATCCCAACGGCATGAAGGGGCCGTACGGCTTTTTGCGCCGCTGGTACGACACGGTGCTGCAGTACGCGCCGCTGGTGGAAGACATCGGCGAGGCCCCGGCCGGCACCCATTACGGCCAGGCCGCCAAGGCCCTGCGCGCCAGCGCCCACACGCTGATCGACAAGGTGACCCGCGAGTTCGAGGGGCGCTACGGGTTCAACACGGCGATCGCCAAGGGCATGGAGCTGTTGAACGACATCAACGCCTTCGTGAAAGGCCTGGCCGATCCCGCCAAGGCCGATGCCCCGGACCGCCACGCCCTGCGCGAGGCCTTCGACGCCATGGTGCGCACGCTGGCGCCGTTTGTGCCCCACACGGCCGAAGAGCTGAACCAGGCCCTGGGCCACAAGGAAAGCGTGTTCGAGCGTGGCTGGCCCAAGGCCGACCCCGCGGCCATGGTGCTGGACGAGGTGGAGATCCCGGTGCAGGTGAACGGCAAGCTGCGCGGCACCATCATGCTGCCCAGCAAGGCCGGCAAGGAAGAGATGGAAAAGCTGGCGCTCGCCAACGACAACGTGCAGAAGTTCGTCGAGGGTAAACAGATCACCAAGCTGATAGCCGTCCCCGGCCGCATCGTGAACATCGTGGCGAAGTAGGGGCGACGCGAGACAGGTAGGGACACGCGGCCTACGGTACCCCGGCCGCATCCGGAACGTTTGGCTGCCGCTACCCCGGGCGGGTTACGGTTGATTCGCGCACGCAGGCCGGTGCGCCCGGGATTTCCAAATTCGCCAAGGCTTCGTCGGACAGGTGCATCCCGGGCTTTGGTTACCTCCCCCAACCCGTACTTGCCCCTTGGGGGGCTTGGGCCTATGCTGCGCGGCTCTTTAGCGCCCCGGTTGCCCGGGGCGTCGGGGTATTGGAGACGAAGATGGGCTGGATGAAGACTCTGTTCTGCTGCGCGGCGCTGCTGGTGCTATCGCTGGCCGTGGCCGCCTGTGGCGACGAAACCGAAGCGGTTGAGCCCGTGAAGTGGCCCTTCCTCGAGAGCACCGAGAAGCTTTCCGTTAATGGCAAAGCCTTCGACGCCTACATCGCCCGCACCGAGTTGCACCGCCGCAGGGCCCTCAACGGCCTCGCCATCAAGGACGGACAGGCCATCGCCTACCTGTACCCGGAGCAGACCGAGCCGGTGAAACTGAAGTTCAACAACATGCCCGACCCCATCGACCTGGTTTTCGTCGACGCGGCCGGCAAGGCAGTGCTGGTCGAGAGCGTGCCCGCTTTCTCGCAGTCCAGTTTCCCGCACGAATACGCGGCCAAGAACACGCGCGTGGTGCTGCAGGTGCGCGGAGGCGTGGCCAAGGAACTGGGTCTGGCCAAGGGCGCCGAAGTGAAAACTGATCCCAACCTGGTGGAAAAGGCCAAGGAGGCAAGCGGGACTTTCGCGCAGCTGTTCTTCCTGCGCAACGAGCGCCCGGAAGAAAAGCCGGAAGAGGCGCCCAGCGTACAGTTGAAGGTGCTGGAGAAGCCCGAAGAAGTTGCGCAGCTGGTGAAAGACCGCGACGACCTGAAGGAAGGCCAGGGCGTGCTGTTGCCGGTCAACGGCTACCACGAGTTCTGGCTGAAAGAGGCCAAGGGCAAGTGGTGCGCCTGCTATCTTGAAAGCGCCGGGCGCTTCGGCACCACGGTGATTTCGGCCATCTACGAAGGTATCGAGGCCAACGGCGGCAGCGATCTTGATGAGCCCGTGTACTACAGCCCCACCCAGGCCACCTACCTTGCGATCTGGAAGGGGGCCGATTTCTTCAGCAAGAACGAGATCGAACGCCGCTCGCCGGTCACCATCGCGGGCGTGGACGTCATGGGCTCAAAGGACGTCACCTACGACAACCTGGAGCTGAAGTTCGGCGATGCGCGCCTTGAAGCCTCGCTGGCCCGCACCGAAGACGAGCGCCAGGCCGCGCTGCTGAAGGCCCGCAGTCTTGAGGCCGGCAAGGCCATCGTGCTGGCGTGGGACGACGCCTCGCAGGTAAAGGTCAGCGCGCCGCCGGGTATCAGCCTGTGGTACGTGAGCGCCGAGGGCGGCAAGTATTCGATCAGCCAGAAGTTCAACAACACAGAAGCAGGCGACATCACTGCCAAGGCGTCCTCGCGGTTCGTGATCGCGGTGCCCGCGGGCTTCCAGGGCAGCGGCGAGTTGAGCTTTCCGTATGCCCTGCGCGACCTGAAGCCGAACGTGGTGCCGCTTGTGTTCTACAAGGCCAAGGCCAAGGACGTGGTCACCGACCGCTGGCCCGGCAAGGACAACAACTTCAAGGCCCGCGTGCGGATGGAGCTGGCGATCACCGACGCCGAACAGGCCCGCGGCCTGATGTACCGCACCAGCCTGCTCAAGGACCACGGCATGCTATTCATCTATAAGGAAGAACAGCCCGAGCTGACCTACTGGATGAAGAACTGCCGCATGAACCTCTCGATCGCGTTCTGCGACGAAAAGGGCGTGATCGTGAAGATCCACCAGGTGATGAAGGCGCCCGAGGCAGGTACGCCGGATTACCAGCTCGAGCGTTACGAGTCGGGCGCGCCCGCCAAGTACGCCATCGAGCTCGAGGAAAAGTGGTTCGAAAACAACGGAGTCGAAGTGGGCGACCGCATCTTTATCCCGCCCGCGCTGGCAAACATGGAGTAACTCAGCAACGCAAGCACGCGGCCGGTCGCCAAAGGGCGCCGGCCGCGGTTGTTTTGTGCACCGTTGCTACCTGATTGTGAGCGTGGTGGTGGTGCGTTCGCCGCCGACGTTCAGGGCAAGCTCGATGTCGCCTTTGAACCCTTCGGGCAGTTCCAGCGCGCGCAACTCGGCGTCTACCAGCGGGTTCAGGGCGCGGCTGCTGTTGACCTGGCCTTCGCGCTCGCGCAGGGCCTGGCCGGCGTGGGTCATGCGGATCTGCCAGCTGACCCCGTCTTCGCGCCACAGCACGCTCTGCTGGCGGCTGTCGTCGAAAAACGCGCCCCACAGCACGCGGTTGCCGTCCTGCCAGGCCAGGCACCGGATGTTGCGGACGCGGTTATAGTACAGCGGCGCCGCGCCGCGCGCGCCGCCAAGCCCGCTTTCCTGCAGGCTGCGTGTGAACTGGTCCATCTCATCGACCAGGCCCGCGCGCTGGGCCTCAGGCGCCTGCATCAGCGCCACCATGTAGCCGCCGTCAAGACTGGCGTAGGCGATGCGCTGCACGAACCCGTCGCTGCCGAAGTATTCGCCGACGAAACCCTCGTTACCGGCGATGGTCGGCTTCAGGCCGGCCGAGCGCTCGAAACCCGCGGCTTTCAGCTTGCTCTCCAGCTCGTACTGCAGGCGCCCCACGTTTTCGAAGTCGGTCAGCGGTACCTGGAACACGCGCAGCGAGAACCATCCTTGCGGCGTGCGGCGTCGCAGCCGGTCGGCCTCGCGACGCCAGCCCTTCAGCACCACGGCGTAGCGGCCTTCGAAAAGCAGCGGCGCCAGCGAGCCCTGCTCAACACCATCGAGCAGCACCAGCTCGCGCAACAGCTCATCCATGCGGCGCGAGGCCTGGCCCTCCGCCGTGTCGGCCACCATCAGCGCGTAGTTGCGTGATGCCGCCGACCAGTCCACCAGCGCGCCTTCAAGGCCGCCGGCGAGTTTCACCAGGCTGCGGCGGGCGGGGATCTCACGGGTCTGGGCCCGCGGGCGAAACGGGTAGTCGTCGCTGCCGCTGAAGCGCGCGCCATCGGCCTCAAGGCGGTTCTGCAGCGCTTTGAAGCCTTCCGGCCCGAGCTCCCACAGCGCAGCCGAACGCTGCGGGTCGATCCACTTGCCGGCCAGCAGGCGTGGGAAGGCGGTATCC
>JAJVIO010000018.1:24230-78708 GCA_022071975.1 Planctomycetota bacterium | reverse complement strand
CCGTGATCGGCGCCGGCGCCAGCTGTACGCCGATACCGCAGTCTTCCACCCAGGTAAAGTCGCCGACGCGGAACGCCGCGGTGTTCGTTGACGTGTCAAGGGCGCGCGCGACCACGTCGCCGGCGCTGGCCTGCGGCCCGGGCAGCAGCGCCAGCAGCAACGCCGCCTCGATGAAGAACAACAGGAACGCGAGTCTGCCCATGGGCTCGATTCAAACGGGGACCACGGAGTGTACTGCATTTTGAATTTTGCATTTTGAATTTTGCATTGGCCAGCCATCTAGTGCGCGCGGCGCACGCGGCTGTCGGGGATGCCCAGCTCTTCGCGGTACTTGGTCACCACGCGCCGCGACGCCTTGATGCCGGCCTTATCCAGCCGCTGGGCGATCGCCATGTCGGACAGCGGCTTCTTCTTGTCCTCGCCGTCCACGATTTCCTTCACCTTCTCCTTCACCGCCTCGCGGCTGGTCTCGCCGTCGTCCTTGGGCAGGCCGCCGGTGAAGAAGGTGTTCATGGCCTTGATGCCCTGGGGCGTCTGCATGTACTTGCCGTAGACGGCGCGCCACACGGTGCTGTGGTGGATGCCCAGCTCGTCGGCGATGTCCTGCATCTTCATGGGCTTGAGGCCGCTGACGCCCTCGTACATGAATTCCTGCTGGCGCTTCAGGATCTCGTTGGCCACGCGCTCGAGCGTGCTCTGGCGCTGGTCGATGGCGTCCATCAGCGCGCGGGCCTGGTTCAGCTTGCCCTTCACGAAGTTGAGGGTTTCCTTGTCGCCCTTGCGTCCCTCCAGCATCTTCAGGTAGGTGGGGCTGATGGCCAGCCGCGGCAGGTTTTCGCGCGTCAGCTTCACGCGCAGCTTGCCGGTCTCGTCTTCCTCGATGATCACGTCCGGCACCACCAGCTGCGTGGGCACCTCGCTGTACAGCGCGCCCGGGTGCGGGTTCAGGCTGCCCAGCAGGTCGATCAGCAGCTTCACTTCCTCGATGCCGATGCCCATGTCTTTGGCAATCTTGGGCAGACGGTTCTTCAGCACGTCTTCCCAGTGCTCGGTCAGCAGCTTCTTCAGCCTGGGGTAGTCCGGGTCGTCCTTGCCGATCTGCAGCAGCAGGCACTCGGCCAGGTCGCGCGCGCCCACGCCCTTGGGCTCCAGGGACTGCACCAGGCCCAGCGCCCATTCGGCCTCTTCCATGGTGTAGCGGCCGTTGAAGGATTTGCAGAGATCTTCCAGCGGGTACTCAAGGTAGCCGCGGTCATCCAGGGAGTAGATGATGGCCTCCAGCAGCGGCCAGTCGAGCTCGTCCACCTCGCGCATGCGCAGCTGTTCCAGCAGGTGGTCGGCCAGCTGCTCGCCGGGCGCGGCCACCTGGTTGAAGGCTTCCTGCTTGGCGTCGGGCTCGCCGTCTTGCTGCACGCGGCCGCTGCGGGGAGCGAACTCGTCCACGTCGGTGTTGCGCTGGAGGAATTCATAGACCTCTTCGTAGGTCTCGCCGACTTCCGTCCTGGCTTCCTGGGTGGTTTCCTCGATGATCTGTTCGTGGATGCGCTCTTCGCGCTCGGCCTGGGTGGGGGCATCGGGGGCTTCGGTGCCCATTTCGAGGGTGGGATTTTCCAGCAGCTCGTCGCGCACCAGGTCTTGCAGGTCGGCGGTGCTCATCTGCAGGATGTTGAGCGACTGGATGGTCTGCAGGCTCAGCACCTGGCGCTGTTCCAGGCGCTGGCCCACCCGCATGTCAAGGCTCATGCCCGGGCCGCTCACGGAATCCTCCGGGCAATGGCGCGATCCGGAGTGCCAGGCAATCTGCCTTGAACAGCAGATAACCAGTAACCAGTTACCAATGTCCAATTGCCTCGCTGTTGTCCGGCATTGGTAATTGGTAATTGGTTATTGGTAATTCGCTGTTCCATCGCGACCTGATCTCTCCTCTGGCTTATCCCGTGAAAGATTGCCTTCCGCTCAGCGCGTCACTCAGGATTGCGCTGCTTACGTTTTCGATTTCCGCGCCGGCCGGCACGCCACGGGCGATGCGGGTCAGCTTGATGCCCTTCTGCTTCGCCACCTCGGCCAGCGCGTCGCGCAGGTACACGGCCGTGCCTTCGCCCTCGAGGTCGGGGTTGGTGGCGAGGATGATCTCCTTGATGCCGCCCTTCTTCGCGCGGGCGATCAGCGCGTCGATGGTGAGGTCCTCAGGCCCGATGCCTTCCAACAGGGCGATGTGGCCGAGCAGGCAATGGTAGACGCCCTTGAAAGCGCCGGCCTTCTCGAAGGCCATCAGGTCCTTGGGTTGCTCGACGACGCAAACGATGGATTTGTCGCGCTGCGCGTCGGCGCAGATCGGACAAGGATCACGCTCCGTGAAGTTGAAGCAGACGCTGCATTTTGTAAGATTCTGTTTGACGTCACGGATGGCGCGGGCCAGGTCCATGGCGTCTTCGTCGGAGAGCTTGATCAGGTGGAAAGCCAGTCTCTCGGCGGTTTTCGTGCCGATGCCCGGCAGCCGTTTGAGGCTCTCAACCAGGCGTGACAGGCTGTCTGGGTAAGCAGTCAAGGCAAATCCCTGAAAACGGTACGCTATTTGCTAGTAACTCTCAAAAGGATATCCCATCTGCCCCCCCTGTCAAGCCGCGCGGATCACCGCGCGGTTTGTTCCATCCGCCCCGCCCCACGCTCGTTCCACAACTGTAGACCTTGCAGCTTCATCCGTTAGGATTCGCCGGGACGGGTGCACCACTCCATGTGCGCCCCCGAGGAGAGCCAATGCGTTACCTGCCGGTACTTGCCTGTTTCCTGCTGGTTCTGTTGAGCGCCTGTACCTTCGACGACGGGGACGACCCGGCCGACGATTCCGCCGTCGCGGTCGCGGGCCAGGACCTGGTGCTGGATATCGGCGTGGCGCGTCTCGAGATCAGCCGCTTCGCCATCGGCAGCGGCACAGGCCAGTTGCCCGAAGGCAGCCGGGTTTCCCTGAACGTGGTCGAACACGACATCACCGGCCGTAACGTCTATTCCCCGGTGGTTGAAGTGCGCGTAACCGATGGCGCCGGCGCGGCGGTCACCGGCCTGGACCTCAGCCCGGCCGCGGTGTTCGAACTCAGCTACAATTTCAATGAAGCCATTGCCGACGGCAACACGGCGCAGACCGACCTGGTGCTGCTCAAGATCGACGGCACCAGCACCGACGAACTCGGCTATACCAGCATTTCGCCCGCTGAAGACACCGAGTACACCACGGCCTGGCCCGGGCGCGTGCGCGGCCTGTTCACCAGCTTTTCGCGCTTTGCCGTGGCTGACGAAGGGACCGCCGCAACGCCGCCCCCCGCCGCGGTCGCGCTGACGGGCACGGTAAGCGCGGTGTTGACGGCCACGGTCTGGCAGTTGGCCGACTCCGGCGCGGTCTACAGCGTGAACCTGGCGGTGCCTACTTCGCTGACCACCACGCCGCCCGCGGTACTTACGCTGAACGACGCAAGCTTCGACGCCGGTAACCCGCTGAACCCCACCAACCGCGCCGTCACCGTGCAGACCGGCGGCAAGACCTACACCAGCGACCACCCGTCCGCCGGCGTGGTGTTTCAACTCAATACGTTCACGGGCAGCAGCAGCAGCGGCAGCCTGGTGGGCACGGTGATCGAGCAAGGCGGCAGCGCCCCCCTGGCAATCAACTTCACGTTCACCACCGGCGCGGCGGCCACCACGGCGATCGGCGGCACCGTCACCGACCTGGCGGGGCGCCGCACCATCAACCTGCAGGACGCCGGCAGCACCGAGCAGGTGCTGATCCTGATGCCGGACACCCTGCCCAACGGTACGCTTGACCCCATCACGTTTGACGACGCCAGCTTTGACTCAGGCAACCCGACTGATCCCGCCGGCCGCATCATCACCGTGACCGTGGGCAGCGAGACATTCAGCAGCGACGTGCCGCTGGTCGGCAACGTGACGGTCACTTTCACCAGCTGGGACAACGTCACCAAGGCGGGCGCCGGCACTATTACCGGCACGGTGGTCAGCGCCACGCCGGGCAACAAGACCCTCAACTACACCTTCACCACCACCGCCGGCAGCGCGGGCGGCAGCGGGACCTTCACCGCGGGAACGCCGGTTGACGTGACCACCACCGACGTGGCCGACGAGGCCGCGATCACCTACGACATTGACACGGGCGACTACATGGCGGTGTGGTTGTCCGATGTCGGCACCACCAACCGCACAATCGAAATGGCGGTGCTGGATGCCGACACGCTGGCCACGGTGGGCAGCGTGCTAAGCTTTGAGCCTTCGGGCGCGTTCGACCCGGCGGGCGGCTTCGACATGGCAGTGGACAACCTGCAGGACCTCGCCGTGGTGGGCGCCACCGGCAGTGACGCAGGCACGGCCTCGGTGCTGGCGGTGTTCTACGACTTCCAGGGCGACAGCCTGAACACACAGGTCACGGTCGGTACCGGCACAGCGCCGCGTGTTGAATACCACATTGGCGAAGACCACTTCGTGGTCGCCTGGCAGGCAGGCGCGGACGTGATGGCGGCCGTGTACGACTGGAACGGCACGGCGATCGGCACAGCCCAGACGGTGTTCAGCGGTGCCACGCTCAAGGGGCTGGCCACGCCGGGCAGCCTGGCCGTTGACGAGGCGTTGATCACGGCCGACGACGGCAGCGGCATCGTGGGGCGATACCTGCAGGTCAGCACCGGCACGCTGGCCGGCGCGAGCTTTGACATCTCGACGTCGCTGTCCGGCGGCCTGTGCGCCTGGGACGACGTGGGCGGCCAGTACCTGGTGCTGTTCCAGGAACTGGTGAGCGGCTTCTTCACTTCACAGCGCGTAGCGGCGCTGGATACCTCGACCACGACCCCCGTAGGGGCGGCGCTCACACTCGCCGCCACGGCGACACCCACCCAATGGGCCGCCGGCAATGCGGGCACGATCCTGGCCGACCCCGCTGCCAACATGTACCCCGTGGACAGCAGCGCGGCCGGCCCCGCCATGGTGGCCAGCCCGCTCTACGGCGCGTTGAGCGGCTTGGACATTGACGTCACTGCTGATGGCGCGTCGCTGGCCGCAGCCGGTACCAACCGTTACGTGTTGCTGGCGGCCAAGGGCGCCGGTGGTGTGACGGCCGTTCCACTGACCCTGACGCCGTAGTTCAGGCATCCCGGTACCTTCATTTATCAGGAACCTGCGCCCAGCTTCCTGATCCCTTTACGGGGTGACATGAATCCCATTGCCGAGGTTCCCGGGCGTGGCTCTTCAGTGACGAACCGGTGGCTTTTGCGGCCGCTTTTCCTGCTTGACGCCCCTTGCGCCGTGGCTAACCTTCTTTTTACCCCCCGATTTGCGGACCCCTGGTTCCCCTGGTGTATTGCGACAACGGCCCCCCGGCTGATTGCCGAGTTGTCATTCGTCGCGAACCCCAAGGCGAGGACTACGCTCAATGAGAGTTACATTGCGGAACCTGCGTGCTGTACTTGCGCTGACCTTCACCTGCGTTGCCATCACGGCTTGCTCCGTCATGCCGTTCCAGGGCAACTCCGGGCGCAGCGTCGAGACGCCTGACGACAACGTCTATGCCTCCGAGGACACGGCCGAAGACGCCGCCCCCGAAGGCTACGAGCGCACCGGCGAAGGCGCGCCGGGCAACCTGGTCGACAACCCGGGCGGCGAACGCACCGGCACGGCCGGCGCGACCGACGCAGGCAAGCGCGTCGATGAAACGACGCGTGGCGCTGACGTCGGCAAAGACGACAAGCAGGCGCGCGAGGTGTTCGACAACGACCGCCGCCGCGACGTCGAGTACAAGTGGCTGAAGGACCGTGGCGTGATCGCCATGAAGGCCAACGACCTTGAGGAAGCCGAGCGCTACTTCGAGCGAGCCCTTGAACTCAAGCCGGGCACGGACACCGCGGACGTTGTGGACATGCTCGACGAGGTGCGTGACCTGCTTTCGAAGGGCACCGCCATGGCGCCGCGCTGGGCGGACATGCCCGCCGCCGCGCAGGAAGAGTACGAGATCGAGGCCGCCCGCACCTATGACGCCGCCAAGGCCGCCGAATCTTCAGGCGACTGGGCTGCGGCCATCGACTCGTGGGAAAAGCTGCGCCGCCTGGTGAAGTTCGCGCCCTACGGCGCCGAACTCAGCAAGGACTACGATACTATCGCGCAGGCCGGCCTTGACCGCGCCCGCGTCGAGCTTCAGCGTTCGCGCAAGGCCCTCGAGGAAGAGGCCCTGAAGCGCGAGCGCCGCATGCGCGACCTGGAAAGCCAGGCCGAGGAAGACCGCCGCAAGGAAGAGATCGTCGAGCTGTGGCGCCAGGCCGTCTACAACCTCGAGCTGCGCCGTTTCCGCACGGCCACCGAGATCGTGGACCGCATCCTGTTCCTGGACCCGCAGTTCCGCCAGGCCGACGACCTGAAGCGCGACATCGCGGACCGCCGGCTGATCCAGATGAACCGCGACACCTTCGAGAAGCGCATCGCCGGCTACCAGGAAACCCTGCGCCAGCTGCGCGAGGTGATGGTGCCGCAGACCGAGTTGCTGCGCTACCCGACCGGCCTGCTGGCCGAGCGCATCCGCGCCCGCCGCGCCGTCGCGCAGGACGCCGTGCAGATCGACCCGGAAATGCAGAAGATCCAGAACGCCCTGGATTCCAAGATTGTTGACGTCGTCTATGAGGAAGAAACCCTCAGCAACGTGATCGCCGACATCCAGCGCAAGGCCGGTGTTCCTATCCGCCTGCACCCGGACGTGGCGGACAGCAGCGGTGAAGAGCCGGTCAGCATTTCGCTGGACGGCATCCCGCTCGGCAGCGCGCTGAACATCATCCTGACCGACCTCGACCTCAAGACCCAGTACCGCTACGGCGTTCTGTTCGTGGTCGGCGAAGACGCCGAGGCAGACGCCAGCTCGGTGGTTACCCGAGTGCACGACGTGCGCGACCTGACCTTCAACATCACCGAGTTCATCGGCCCGCGCATCCGCCTGACCGCAGCAGAGGATTCCAGCAGCGGCCCCAGCATTGTGTACCCCGACGAGTCGGAGCGCACCCTGGACATCGAGCGTATCGAGGAACTGGTAACCGAGTCGGTTGCCCCGGACTCATGGGAAGAGCCGAACGCCCTCAAGTTCTTCGGCGGCCAGCTGGTTGCCACCCACACCCCGCAGGTGCAGGCCGAGCTGCGCGATTTCCTGGACGAGCTGCGCAAGATCGCCGGCCTGATGGTGAACATCGAAGTGCGCTTCATCAGCGTGGAAGACGACTACCTGCAGGACTTCGGCATCGACTTCCGCGGCAACGGCGGCCCGGCCCAGGTGCCCAACCAGGCCAACACCACCCTGGAGGACGTCACCACCGGCCCTGAAGACAACGCCGGCGGCCAGTTTGACAACGGCTCGGGCGGCATCGCCCCGGCCAACCCGACTTCGGGTATTTTCTTCAATAACCAGGACCCGAACAACCCGCCCGTCAACTTCAACCAGGACATCCGCGGCCGTTTCGAGCACATCTACGACAACGCGCTCGGCAACATGCTGACGAACACGGGCGGCTTCGCGATGCAGTTCGCATACTTCGTTGACCTGACGCAGATCAACGCGGTGATCGTCGCGGTGCAGAAGCGCAAGAAGGCCCGCGTGCTGACCGCACCGCGCCTCAGCGCCTTCAACACCCAGCGTGCGAACATCACCATCGTGAACCAGATCCCGTACGTGCAGGACTTCGAGCTGAACAGCGCCACCAGCGCCGCCATCGCCAACCCGGTGATCGACACGATCCTGGACGGCATGGTGCTGGACGTGAAGCCGACCGTCAGCAACGACCGCCGCTTCATCACCATTGAAGTGCAGCCCACGGTTGCGGAGCTGCTGCTGCCGATCCCGACCTTCACCACCACGCTGGGTCCCACCAGCTCGGTCACCATCCAGATCCCGGAGATCAAGCTGCAGACCGTGCAGACCACCGTGCGCGTGCCCGACGGCGGCGCGGTCGTGATCGCCGGCCTGAAGACCGTGCGCGACAAGTGGATCGAAAGCGGCGTGCCGATCCTCAGCGACATCCCGCTGCTCGGCATCCTGTTCAAGCGCCAGGGCCGCGACAAGGAACAGTACAACCTGGTGATCGTCGTTCACGCCAAGGTGATCGACCTCAACGACGAAGAAATGCGCCGTCCCGGCTGGGGTGGCCAGTAAGCAAGCCAACAGCAAAAACGGCGGCCTACGGGCCGCCGTTTTTGTTTAAGCCGCGGATTTCACGGATGAACACGGATGAGCTGCTGCAGAAAACCCCAAGCAACCATGTGCGGTAGATTGGCCTTGCAGCCTTACTCCGTGGAACTCCGTGCAGTCCGTGGCTAACGCTTTTGCGCTTTCGCGTTCTCGCAGCTACAACGCAGTCATGCACCACACCGGACTGCCATTCGATCTGCCCGTCGAGCGCGAGATCCAGACTCACGCCAACCTGGTGCTTTTGACTTCAGACCGTGCTTACAAGCTAAAGAAGCCCGTCAAGTTCCCGTTCCTGGATTACTCCACGCTGGCGCTGCGGCGGCAGATGATCCTGAATGAGCTGCACCTCAACCGCCGCTTCGCCCCTGACATCTACCTGGGTGTGGCCGAGGTTCGTGAAGGCAACGGCAAACTGGCGGTGGGGGAGCTGCGTGACGACCTGCCCGAGCCCGGCCCGGGCGTGATCGATTACTGCGTGGTCATGAGGCGCATTCCTGACGATGCATGGCTGCCCGCCCTGATGCGCGACGGCAAACTCGAAGAGCAGCACATCATCACGCTGATGCGCGTGCTGGTGCAGGCTTATCGCGCCGAGCCCGCAAGCGAAGAAGTGCGCGCCGCCGGCCTGCCCGAAAACCTGCGCCACAACACGGTGGCCAACATCGCCGAGTGCGAGCCCTTCGTGCCCGAGTGCCTGGCGCGAGAGCGCTGGCAGCGGCTCGACACCCTGTTGCGCGGCTGGTTTGAGCGCCACCGCGAAGTCTTCGAGGCGCGCGTGGCCGAGAACCGCATCCGCGACGGCCACGGCGACCTCAAGCCGGGCAACATCGCCTTCGTGGAAGGCCGGCCGGTCATCACCGACTGCATCGAATTCAACCCGCTGTTCCGGCGGCTGGACACGTTGTGCGAAGTCGCCTTCCTGGCCACCGGCCTGGAGTCCCTGGGCGCTTTCGACATGGCTGCACACGTGTTCAGCGCCTATCGCGAAGTGGCCGAAGACAACTACCCGGAGCCCCTGCGCCGCTACTACCAGGCGCACCTGGCCTGCGTGATGGGCAAGGTGACGGCACTGCAGCTGCACGAGCCTGAAGTGCCCGAAGAGCAGAAAAAACGCGCCCGCGAGCAGGCAACGGCGCACTTCGCGCTGGCCGACTTCCACGCGCGTGAACCGCACGTCATCGTGGTCATGGGCATCATGGGCTGCGGCAAGAGCACCGTGGCCGACGCGATCGGCGCTGACTTCGGCTGGCCGGTGGTGAACAGCGACGTGGTGCGCAAGCAGTTGTGCGGCGTAGCGCCCAGCGAGCGCTTGCCCCAGGAAGCCTACAGCCACGAGATGTCGGTGAAGGTGTACGACGCACTGTACGCCGCGGTGGCCTCGGCCGGCGCGGGCATTGTGCTGGACGCCCAGTTCGGCATGGCCGATGGCCGCAAACAGGCCGTGGAGGCGGCACGGAGGGCCGGAGGCCACGCCCTGTTCGTGCATTGCGACGCGCCAGACGAGGTGGTGCGCGAGCGCATGACGAAACGCGTTCTTGACCCGTCAAGGGTAAGCGACGCGACCGCCGACCTTCTGGAGAATGCCCGCAAACAGTTCGAGTTGCCTGCGCCCGACGAGCGCCTGGACCTGCTCGCCTTCGATACCCGCAACCCGGCAGCTGAAGCCGTGAAAGCGTTGCTGCAACGACTTCTGTAGTTCGACGGGACGACCGTGCCCCGCTAGAGCTTTTTCATGGTTTGTTTGCAGAGATTCCGCGCAGCGCCGAGCGAGCAGATCAAGGAGCGCGGACGCAGGCGTGGCTGGAGGCCACGCCGAGGTAGCGCGACGCAGAGCTGCGAAGTTCGCCGCAAGCGGAAGCCTGCAAACTAACCATGAAAATGCTCTAGCGGACGCGGGCCGGGCTGAGCGCTTCGTCCACGTCGTAGATGTTGTCGAAGTGCTCGGGCCGGTCGTCGTCCTGGGCGTGCAGCAGGCCGACCTCGATCAGGTTGAACACGATATCGCCCCAGTCGCGCGTGGTGTTCACGCCCCACCAGGCCCACACGTCGCGGGCAAGCGGGCCAAACTCCTCCAGCGCCAGCTCGCGCAGGCCTTCGCAGATCTCGCGCCCGTTCATGTGGCGGAACTGGCCCTGCGGCACTCCCAGGTAACGGCGCAGCGTGTACTCGATGCCCTGGAACAGCACGAAGTGATAGGCCGCCGCCCTGTACCGCGAGTCCTTGCGGCGCACCTGCAGCAACAGGCCCTCGACGTCAATCGGGTCCTCTTGCTCAGCCTGGTTGTGCTGTTGCTCATCCATTCGCTTGCTCGTCCAGGCGCGCGAACAGCGGCGCCGGCGTGCCGATCTTGTGTCCTGGCAGCAGCCGTCCCCAGTTCAGCGCGGCCGGCAGACGCTCGGCGAGGTCAATCCCGAGCTGGTCCGCGATGCGCTGCGCGGCGTCCGGCAGGAACGGCTTCAGCGCGTACGCCAGCGCGTGCAGGACTTCGCACAGCGCGTGCATACTGGCCTGCAGATCCTGCTTGCGCGTCGGGTCCTTGGCCAGCTTGAAGGGCGCGGCTTCGTTGACAAAGGCGTTGGAGTCGCGCACCAATACCCAGATCTGCTCAAGGGCCGCATTCAGGTCAAAGGCGCGTACGTCCGCCAGCAGGCGGTCCGACAGGTCGTTGACGTGGCCGATCAGGTCCTGGCGCAGGCCTTCCAGCTTCTCGTGCTCGAACTTGCACTCCGCCGGCACTTCGCCGTCGAAATACTTGTTCAGCATGTTGAGCGAGCGGTTGACCAGGTTGCCAAGCCCGTTGGCCAGGTCCGCGTTGTAGCGCGTCACGAAGCTGGCATGCCGCCAGTCCGAGTCGCCGCGCTGGGGCCCCTCGCGCAGGATGTGGTAGCGCAGGGCGTCGCGGCCGTACTTGTCGGCAATGTCACCCGGGCGGATCACGTTACCCAGCGTCTTGGACATCTTGTCGCCCTCGACCTGCCACCAGCCGTGCGCGAACACCTGCTTCGGGGGCTGCACACCGGCGCCCAGCAGTTCGCTCCACCAGATCACGCTGTGGTGCCACAGGATGTCCTTGCCCACGATGTGCACGGCCTCGGGCCACCAGTATTCAAAGGGCTTGTTGCCGGGTGGTGTCGCGTGCTGGTGGCGGGCGCGGCCGGGGAACTCGTCGGTGGGGAAGTGGTCATTGTCGGGCCAGCCGAGTGCGCTGATGTAGTTGACCAGGGCGTCGGTCCAGACCCAGATCACGTGTTTCGGCTCCCAGGGCAGGGGCACGCCCCAGTCGAACTGCACGCGGGTGACGCTGGTGTCGTTCAGGCCTTCGCGCAGCTTGCCGAGGATTTCGTTGCGGCGCGGCTCCGGCACAATGCAGTCCGGGTGGCTTTCGATGTGCTTCTGCAGTTTCTCGGTGAAAGCGGACAGCTTGAAGAAGTAGTTTTCTTCTTCGACGACTTGCGGCTTAGTCTTGTGGACGGGGCAGGCGCCGTCCAGCAGGTCTTTCTCGGTGTAGTTGGTCTCGCACTCTACGCAGTAGAGCGCTTTGTAGGCCGACTTATACAGCAGGTCAGCGGCCTTCAGGCGCTCGAACACCTTCTGCACCGCGGCTTCATGGAAGGGGTCAGTGGTGCGGATGAAAATGTCGTGCTGGACGTCCAGCTTCTCCCACAGCTCGTTGAACTTGCCCACGATGCGGTCCGCAAAGCCGCGCGGCGTGGTGCCGGCGGCGGTGGCGGCCTTGTGGATTTTCTGGCCATGCTCGTCGCTGCCGGTTAGGAGCAGGACCGGGCGGCCGCAGGAACGCCAGAACCGCGCGAGCGTGTCGGCGTAGACCGTGGTGGTGGCGTGGCCGATGTGCAGCTCGTCGTTGACGTAATAGAGCGGTGTCGTGATGTAGATTGGTCGTTGTAGCTCAGTCATGGCGCTGTTTTGGCCTCCGCCGCCCGTTCATGCAACGGGAATTAACGCGAAAGCTTGCGTTCCGGTTGCAACGGATCGGGCGGGTCCAGGCTACTGCGGGTTCGCGGGCGGCGGCGCGCCTTCGCCCGGCTTGCGTCGGCCGCGGCGACGGCCGCGACGGCGGCGTTTGGGTCGCTGATCGCCGCCGGGGCCGGCCTGCTCGGGCGTGTCACCGTCCGGCTCGGAATCGTCGGCATCCGGCGCGTCTTCGGCGCCCTCAAGTTCAGGACCGTCGGCTTCCTCAGGCGCGTCTGGGGGCTCCGGCAGGTCTTCGGCCACCGGTACGTCGGCGGGCTCGGGCCCGGGCTCCGGGTTTTCGTCTTCGGCGCGGCGTGCGGGGTGCACGACCTCCTGGGCCTGGCGACGGTCCACCGTTTCCGGGCGCGGCTGGGCGCGGCGGTCGGCCCGGGCCTCGCGCGCGGCGATGCGGGCCTCTTTCTCGGCGCGGATCTGCGCCTTGCGCTCTTTACGGTAGCGGCGGATGTCTTTTTCCGACCAGCCGGCCTCAAACTGGATTTCCGTGATGTCGCGCTCTTCGCGGTTGCCGTCGCCGAAATCGACCGTGACCTTCTGGCGCAGGATGTCCACGTTGCAGGCGTGGCAGTCGCGCCCGTCGCACACCACCGGCTGGCCTTCCTGGGGCACGTTCTGCTTCAGCTCGTTGTAGAGGTCGTCTTCGTACTTCAGGCAGCACTTGAGGCGCCCGCACTGGCCGCTGATTTTATTGGGGTCAAGGCTGATGCGCTGCGACTTGGCCATCTTCATGCTGACGGGCACGAAGTCGATGATGTAGCTGATGCAGCACAGCTCAACGCCGCACACGCCAACGTCGCCGGTCAGGCGGGCGGCGTCGCGGGCGCCCACCTGGCGCAGCTCGATGCGCTTGTCCGGGGCGTGCTCAGCGAGGTCCTTGACCAGGTCGCGGAAATCCACACGGTCTTCGCTGCTGAAGTAGATCACCAGCTTGTCGCCGCTCAGCAGCTCCTCGGCGGCCTCGAAGCGTACGGGCAGGCGGTACTTCGCGGCCAGCTCGCGGAAGGCGCGGCGCAGGGGGCGGATGTCCAGGGCCTTGCTTGCTCGGAACTTCTCGGAATCTTCCAGCGTCGTGCGCCGCAGCACTTCGCCGCCCACGGAATCGCGGGGGCCCAGTTCAGGCTCGCCGGGGGCGGTTTTCACCTGGCCCATCTCGGTGCCGCGCTTGGTGCGCAGCACGACCATGTCATTGACCTTGAGCGACAGGTCCCGCGGCACGCGGAAATACTCCAGCGTGCGCAGTGCAGAAAACTTCGCGAGAACAAGTGCCATAAGCCTGCATCGGTAAGCGCCCCAGCCCGGGCAACGCATGAAAAGTACGCTACTTGCGTCGATTCGGCAAGCACCGGCGGGGGTGACGCGGCAACTTGCCGCCGCTATACTTTTTCCGCTCACTTTCACGGCGTAGAACGGTCGGCCATGCAGAACTGCCCCGCATGCGGCACGCAGAACCCCAAGGAAGCCAAGTTCTGTATTAATTGCGGCGCCGCGCTGGGTGAGCGTTCGTCAGATCGCTCGTCCCAGCCCGATGAAATCGGGCGCGTCCACGACGGCGACGACCTGGTCTTCGAGGTCGAGGGCGTCAGCTACGACCCCGGCACCATCGTGCTCGACCGCTACAAGGTCGAGCGCGAGCTGGGCCGCGGCGGCATGGGCACCGTGCTGCTGTGCCGCGACAAGTTCCAGGATGAAGAATTCTGCTGCCTCAAGGTCATCAATCCGCAGCTGATCGACAACGAGGAACTGGTTGAGCGCTTCAAGAGCGAAGGCCGCATTGCCCGCAAGATCCGCCACCCGGCCATCATCGCCACCCACGACATCTTCGAGTGGAAGGGCCGCTGGCACATCAGCATGGAGTTCTTCCCCGGCATCGTACTGCGCAAGGTGATCAACGAGGCGGACTCCAGCGGCCAGGCCGTGCCGATGAACGAGGCCGTCACGATCGTCGAGTCGCTGCTCGACGGCCTGACCGCCGCGCACGAAGTGACCGTGCACCGTGACCTGAAGCCCGAGAACGTGATGCTGAAGGGAAAGCCGGGCACGCCCGACTTCCAGATCAAGATTCTGGACTTCGGCATCGCCAAGAATTTCGAGGTCAGCAACGCCACCATGGCCGAGGTCGCCATGGGCACCACCGGCTACATGGCGCCCGAGCAGGCCCGCGACGCCGCAAACGTGGACCAGCGCGCCGACCTGTACGCCGTGACCGTGATGTTCTACGAGCTGCTGACCGGCCTGCTGCCCGTCGGCAACTACGAGCCGCCCACGGCGCTGCGTCCCGACCTGCCCGCCTGGGTGGACGCCTTCGTGGACAAGGGCCTGAAGTCGCGCCCGGACGGCCGCTACAAGGATGCGCTGGACATGCGCAAGGCGCTGGTCACCGGCGGCGGCGCCACCGACCAGCACGGGCTGTCTCGCACAACCCAGATTCACACCAGCCCGCTGGTGGAGGACAAGAAGGAAAAAGACCCAGTCAGGGACGGGCGCTGGCTGCGCATCAAGCTGATGGACTCGCGCCAGGGCCTGGTGCACGCCGTCGCCTACGCGCCGGACGGCAACTGCTTCGCCACCGCCGGCGAGGACAACACCGTCAAGGTCTGGGACAGCAAGCGCCTCAAGATGCTGGCCGAGCTGAAGGGCCACAGCGCCTGGGTGAAAACCCTGCACTTCAGCCCCAACTCGAAAGTGCTGGCCACCGGCAGCGGCGACAAGTCCGTGCGCATCTGGGACACCCGCACCTGGCGCGAGGCGGCCGTGATCAACGGCCACGAGACGCCGGTGATCGGCGTGCGTTTCAGCCCGGACGGCAACTTCCTGGCCAGCTCCGGCGCGGACCAGACGGCCGTGCTGTGGGACACCAGCGACTTCCAGCCGGTCAGTGAAGTGCACGGCGGCGGCATCGCGGCGCTGAGCTTCAGCCCGGACGGCCTGCTGATGGCCAGCGGGACGCTGAACCAGAGCGTGGTGGTGTGGGACATGATGACCGGCGAGACGCTGGTTGAGCTGAAGGGGCACCGCGGCACCATCACCAGCCTGTCGTTCAGCCCCGACGGGCGCTACCTGCTGACCGGCAGCGACGACAGCACGATCCGCGTGTACGAGATTCCGGGCTTTGAGCGCACGCTGAAAATTCGCGACCACTCCAGCCTGGTGTGGTCGATCGCCTTCACCAACGACTCGCGCGTGATGGCCAGCGCCGGTGAAGACCGCATTCTCGTGCTGCGCAGCGTGCCTGACTGGGGCGAACTGGCAAGCTTCGCCGACCACCCCAAGGGCGTCAGCGGCGTGGCGTTCTCACCCGACGGCAAGAACATGGTGACTTGCGGGCGCGAAGGCGGCATTGCCGTCTACTCGCTGCAGGTCTGATGACCAACCGATGCCCGACGCGCCAAACACCTGGGATATCGCCCTGCGCCAGTTCCATGAGGTGGCGGAGCTGCTGGCGCTGTCGAAAGACCTGCGCGACTATCTGAGTGCACCCGAGGCGGTGCACGTCTTCTCGGTGCCCGTGCTGCGTGACGACGGCACCACCCACGTGTTCACCGGTATCCGCAGCCAGCACAGCTTCGCGCGCGGCCCGGCCAAGGGCGGCCTGCGCTTCCACCCTGACGTCAGCATCGACGAGGTGAAAGCCCTCTCAATGTGGATGACCTGGAAGTGCGCCGTGGTGAATGTGCCCTTCGGCGGCGGCAAGGGCGGGTTGATCTGCGACTACAAAAGCTTCAGCAAGCGCGAAAAAGAGCGCGCCGCCCGCAGCTTCGCGCGCCGCCTGTCGCGCGTGATCGGGCCTGACATCGACATCCCCGCCCCGGACGTCAACACCGGCCCGGAGGTCATGGCCTGGATCGCCGACGAGTACGGCCACTTCGTCGGCCACCCCGAGCCCGCGGTAATCACCGGCAAGCCCGTAGAGTTCGGCGGCAGCAAGGGACGCGACTCCGCCACCGGGCGCGGCCTGGCCTATTGTGTTGAGCGCTACTTCGAGAACCTGGGCAAACCGCTGGAAGGCCAGCGCGTGGTTATCCAGGGCTTCGGCAACGCCGGCCAGTGGGCGGCGCGCATCCTGGCGTCGCTGGGCGCGACGCTGATCGCGATCTCCGACTCACGCGGCGCGGTGCACTGCACCGAGGGCATCAGCACTTCAGGCGCAGTGAAGCACAAGCTGGAAACCGGCGAAGTGGCGGGCCTGCCGGGCGACGCCATCAGCAACGCCGAGTTGCTTGAACTCGAGTGCGACATCCTGGTGCCCGCGGCCCTCGAAAGCGTGATCACCGTGGACAACGCCCCGCGCCTGAAGGCAAAGCTGATCGTGGAGGCCGCCAACGGCCCCACCACGCCGGACGCCGACCGCATCCTGCATGAGCGCGGCATTACCGTGATCCCCGACGTGCTGGCCAACGCCGGCGGCGTCACGGTCAGCTATTTCGAGTGGGTGCAGAACCGCCAGCGCTACTACTGGCCCGAAGACAAGGTGCATGATCGCCTGCGCCAGATCATGCGCGACGCCCTTGATGAAGTGCAGCACCTCGCCGAAGAAAAGCAGGTGCCCTGGCGCACGGCCGCGTACATGCTCGCGATCAAGCGCGTTGCGCACGCCGTAGAGGTGAACCACCCGAATTTCTAAGCGTGTGTAAACCTGTGATTTGGCGGCACTTACACGGCTACAAAAGTAGGATCGGATTGGAGTCGGCAGCTTTTGGGGGCTGTGGTACGTTCTGCGCACGCCAAGGAGAAACCGGGGCGTAAAGGACAGGAGCCATGGAAACCGTACTGTACATTCTTGCTGGTGTCTCAACCGCCTTCTTCATTCTGCGCCTGGTGCTGATGTTCATCGGTATCGAGGGCGGCGACGGCGCGGACGGCGTTGACGCCATCGACATGCCCGGCGATCTGCACGACGCCGCAGCGGCCGCGGACTTCAAGATCTTCACGCTGCTGACGCTGGTGGTGACTTTGATGCTTGGTTCTTGGGGCTCGCTGCTGCTGATGAAGTTCATCGAGCAGCCGGTGCTGGCTCTTGGAATCGGCTACGTGGCCGGCTTCGGCCTGGCGATCGCCGTGGGCTACGCGGTTTACTCGCTGCGCAAGCTTGAGCACGACGGCACCGTGCGCAACTTCGAGGCCGAGGGCCTGAAGGGCACTGTGTACACCAGGATTCCGGAGGCCGGCGCCGGCAAGGGCCAGGTGCAGGTTACGGTCAACAACCGCCTGCTGACCTTTGATGCGGTCAGCGACGGCCCTGAAATCCCGAGCTTCAAGCCGATCGTGGTGATGGCCCGGGTAGATGAAAAGACTCTGAGGGTGTGCCCGACCGAGTAGTGTCGGCGACCCCTAACGGAAAAGGAGCGGGATATGTTCTTGGGACTTTCGGGTGAAGCGCTCATCGTCATCCTTGTAGCGGTGCTGTTCGCGGCGTTCCTATTGCCGGTCATCATTGCGGTCAAGTACTACAGGCGCTGCCCCAGTAACAAATTGCTGGTGGTGTTCGGTAAGGGCGTTGGCGGCGGTACGGCCAAGGTGATCCACGGCGGCGCGGCCCTGGTGTGGCCGCTGATCCAGGACTATGCCTACCTGAACCTGGAGCCCATCACGGTTGAAATCGACCTGCGCGGCGCGCTGTCAAAGAAGAACATCCGCGTGGCCGTGCCCTCCAGCTTCACCATCGGCATCGGCACCACGCCGCAGGTGATGTCCAACGCCGCCGAGCGTCTGCTGGGCCTTGATGAACGCGCCGTGCACAACCAGGCCGCGGACATCATCATCGGCCAGCTGCGACTGGTGATCGCCACCATGGCCATCGAGGAAATCAACCAGGACCGCGAAAAGTTCCTGCAGCTGGTGAACGACAACGTCGCCACCGAGCTCAACAAGATCGGCCTGGAAGTGATCAACGTGAACATCCGCGACATCACGGATGAAAGCGGCTACATCGAGGCTATCGGTAAGCGCGCGGCCAGCGAAGCCATCAACCAGGCGCGCGTCGAAGTGGCCGAGCAGGAAAAGCTGGGTGCCAGCGGTGAAGCCAGCCAGAACCGTGAACGCGTGATCAAGGTGGCCGAGGAACAGGCGCTGGCCACGGAAGGTAAAAAGAAGGCCGAGCGCGACCAGCGTATCGCGGTGGCCAAACTCGAGGCCGAAGGTCGCGCCGCGGAAGCCGCCGCCCAGAAGAACCAGGAAGTGGCCGTGGCCCGCGAAGCGGCCCAGACCGACACCGGCAAGAAGGAAGCGGACATGCAGCGCCGCGTGCAGGTGGCTACCTACGAAGCGCAGGCCATCGACGGCGAAAACACCTCAAAGGCAGCAATCGCCGAGCGCAACGCCACCCTGGCCGAGGCAGAAGCCGAAGCCAAGCGCCGCGGTGACGTCGCCCGCGCCGAGGCCGAGCGCGCCGTGTACCAGAAAGAGCAGGAGCTCGAGAAGGCACGCCTGGAGAAGGAAATCATCGTCCAGGAAGAGATCGATAAGCGCCGCGTCGAAATCGAGGCCGAGGCCGTGGCTGAACGCCGCCGCCGCGAGGCCAAGGGTGAAGCCGACGCTATCCTGATGAAGTACGAAGCCGAGGCCGAGGGTCTGCGCAAGGTGCTGGAAGCCAAGGCCGACGGTTACAACAAACTGGTCGCGGCCTGCGCCGAGCGCCCGGACATCGCGCCCACCCTGCTGCTGATCGAAAAGATGCCGGAGCTGGTGGCCGAGCAGGTGAAGGCAGTCCAGAACCTGAAGATCGACAAGGTCACGGTGTGGGACGGCGGCAACGGCGGCGGAGGCAACGGGAAAGGCGCCACGGCCGGCTTCCTCAGCAGCCTGATCGGCGCGCTGCCCCCGATGCACGAGCTGGCGGAGCAGGCGGGCGTGGAGCTGCCGGGCTTCCTCGGCAAGCTGCGCAAGTCCGAAAAGGAAGGCCTCGGCAAGGGCGAGGTCTAAGCCAGGCACAATCAGCAGGGGACAGGTACCGTCGGTACCTGTCCCCTTTCTGTTTTCCGCATGACGCTCGAGAAAGGGCCGAGCGCTACATCGCCCTAGGTATAGCCGCGTGGCCGTTTACGCGGCGCGGCGCCGGGCGGGCCCTTGGGTCGTTTGGCTTTCAGGGGCGGCAGGTTCGAGCTGATCGGCTTCCTGGGCGGCACCTTGGACAGCGCGGGGCTGGAGTCGCGCTTGGTCGGCGGCGCCTGCACCACCGGCGCCTGGCCGCTGCTGGCCAGCTTGGCCGGAACTTTCGCCAGCCGGTTGCTTGAGCCCGCCTTGGCCGGCGCCTGCACGCGCGGAAGGCTGCTGCTGGAATCCGCCTTCGGCGGCGCTTGCACCGTCGGCAGCACGTTGCTGGAGCGGGGCCTGTTGCCCATGCGCGGCCGTTTACCCGGCAGACGCCCGGTGGGCGGACGGCCGGAGGCGGAGACCACGCTGCGCGGCTTGACGGCCGGTTCCGGCGCCTGGGCTCGGGGCCGCTGTTTGCCGCGGGCGACCAGGTTTTCCGTTTCCAGCTCGGCCAGCAGGCGCTCGCCGTCTACCACGGTCTTCTTGGCGATGTCGTCACCGCGGCCGCGGGCGGTCTGCAGCGTTCTCTCGAGCAGTTCGCGGGCCTGCGCGCGCTTGCCGGTCTCGACCAGCAGCTCGGCGAGCAGCAACTCGGCGTCGACCAGCGGATCATAGCCCAGGTCGCGCCGCTTGTTGGTCGCCTCGGCAAGGGTCTCGATCGCCGCGTGCAGTTCGCGCGGGTTGCCCTTGGCCTTCCAGCGTTCACCCAGCATCACGCCCAGGTTGCTGAGGCTGGCGAGTGCCGAGCGCATTTCGCCCAGCTCAAGCAGGATCTTGTACGAGTTGCGCCAGGCCGCCTCCGCGCCCTCGACGCCCTTGCCCAACACCATGCTCAGCGCCGCGATGTTGCCCTCGGCCAGCGCTTCGCTCTTGCGGGCGCCGATCTCGTGGGCCAGCTTCTTGGCCTTGATCGCGACCTGCAACGCTTCTTCGTCGCGGCTCTGTTCGTGGTAGATGCGCGTCAGCGTGTTGAGCTGCGCGACCTCGGTGAAGGTGCGCCCCAGCTCGCGCGAGAGCCGTATGCCGCGCAGCATGCACGCCTCGGCTTCCTGGCGTTTGCCGGCCAGGTTCAGCGCCAGCGCCAGCCCGCCCAGCGCGCTGGATTCAAAGCCGCGGTCGTCTTCGCGCTGCGCCATTTCAAGTGCTTCCTGCAGCTGCTTCACGGCCTCCGAACCGCGGTCGCCGCGCAGGTTGACCCAGCCGAGATTGAACAGGATGCGCGCGACCAGCATCGGGTCTTTGTGATCGCGGGCCTGCTGCAGCGCTGATTCGTACAGGCGCCGCGCGTCCTTGGGCCGGCCGATCGCGCCAAAAATCAGCCCCAGCCTGTCTTTCAGCCTGGCCTCGCGGATCGGCGTCAGCCCTTCCAGCTTGCCGGCCTCGCGCAGCAGCTCGATGGCTTCTTCGTTGCGGCCCAGTATCTGCAGCGCGTTGGCGCGGGTCAGCATGGCGGCGAACACGACGTCAGTGCCGCCGTGCGGATTCTTGAGCGCTTCCACCACGTGCTCGGGCGCCTCGTTCACGCGCAGCGAACTGTCGATCACGTTGATCCAGACGTACTCGTCGGAGCCCGGAAGCAGCCCGGCCTGGGCGCCGCGCAGCAGGTTCATGGCGCGCTCCTGGTCGCCCTTACCGTACAGGATGGGCGCCACCATCACGGTGCACCAGGCGCGCGCCTCGGGGTTGCGGGTGCCGGCGATCAGCTCGAGCATCGCCTCCACCTCGTGCTGAACGCGGCGTCTCCCGATGGCCGAGCCGTGGTCGCGGTCCTGCTTCCACCAGTGCAGCGAATAGCGCAGCACCGAATCCTCGAACTTCTCGCGCGCCGACTGCGCCAGCGGAGAGGCTTTCAGCTTCTCAAGGCCGAACGCGCGGATCGACTCGTACATCTGGAAGCGCCGCTCACCGCCCAGGTCATCCAGCACGTCGGCGTGCAGCAGGCTCTGCTTCAGCAGCGAATTCACCAGGTCTTCGGGGGCGTGGCCAGCGACAAGTTTTAACACAGGCCCCGCGACGTCCAGCTGGAAACCATCGGGGAACTGCGATAGCAGCATCAGCGCATTCTGCTCGTGGGCGGGCAGCAGCTCCCAGCTCATGGCCAGCGTGCCCTGCAGCGTGGTGCGCTCGTTCTGCTCGCCGCCCTGCAGCAGCTCAAAGCGCTAGTCCAGCCGCTCCAGGATCTGTCTCGGCGACAGCACGGCCGTGCGCCCGGCCGCCAGCTCGATGGCCTGGGGCAGGCCGTCCAGCCGGGCGCAGATGCGCGCGATGTCCTGGTAGTTCTGTTCCGTGTAGCGGAAGGCGGGGTCGGCCTCGCGGGCGCGCTGGATGAATAGCTTGACGGCGTCGAACTTTTCGGCGTCGGCGGGCGTCTTCAGCACGTCGCGGCCCGGCCGTGGCGTGGCCAGCGGGCGCACGGTCAGGCAGAACTCGCCTTTTACGTCAAGCGGCACGCGGCTGGTGGCCAGCACGTTCAGGGTGTCGGCGCGCGCGTGCCACTCGTCGATGCAGCGCCGAACCGCGTCCCGAGCGCCCTCGCAGTTGTCCAGGACCAGTAGCGTCGCGCCGGACGGGTTCTGCAGCGCCATCGATATGCGCAGGCCGAGGCGCGTCTCGTCGTCGCCCAGGCGCAGGGCCGTGGCCACCTGGCGGCAGACGTCGCCCACGGAGCGCGCTTTCTGCAAATCGACGTAATGCACGCCGCCGGGGAAGGCATCCTGGGCGGCCTCCGTGGCGGCTATCGCCACGCGTGACTTGCCGGCGCCGGCAGTGCCCACCACGGTCAGCACGGGGTGCTGACGACCCTTCAGCTTGCCCGCCACCTCGCCCAGCTCGAGGTCTCGCCCGATCATGGGTGTGCGGAACGTGGGCAGCGAAACGGTCGAGGAGCTGCCGCCCGAGATCAGCGGTGCAACCTGCTGCCTCGGCTGGCCGATGCGGATCACCAGCAGCGTTTCGTCGTCGGACAGCGTGGCGTCCTGGCGGAACGTATCCACGTCGGCGCGGATCGCGTCCACCAGCGCCTGCGCACCGCCGCCCGGCGAACTCGCGATGCGCGCGGCCAGGCGCTCTTCGCCGTACATGGCCTTCTGGGGATTGAACGCCTCCGTCAGGCCGTCGGTGTAGAACAACAGCAGGTCGTCCGGTTGCAACTGCACGAATTCTTCGCGCAGGAACTTGTCCAGCTGCGCCGAGGGCATGATCCCCAGCACCGGCGCGTTGTCGTGGTTCCAGTTGTAGTTCAGCCGGTCGCCGCGCCGGATCACCGGCGGGTTATGGCCGCAGCTCGCGAAGCACAACTTCTGGGTGCGGATGTCGATCACCCCGTACAGCGCCGACAGGAACATGCCGTTGGGGATGTCCGCCCGGATGCTGTCATTCACCTCAAGCAGCGTCTGGCGCGGCGAAATCGTGCCGCGCCCGCACAACTGCAGCACCTTCTTGGCGGCCGCCATCAGCAAGGCCGCCGCGGTGCCGTGGCCGGAAACATCGGCAATCACCACGCCAAGGCGCCAGTTGTCGATCAGGATGAAGTCGTAGAAATCGCCGCCCAGCATGTCGCAGGCGCGGTAGCTGGCTGCGATTTCGAGCCCCTCGATGCGCGGCACCTCGGGCAGCATGGAAAGCTGCACGCTGCGCGCGCGCTCTAACTCCTGCCCGTGGTTGTGATTGCCGCCGCCCGCCATGCTCAGGATTCAACCAATTCGGGGGCTTTTGTCACCCGCGCAACGGGCAAAAAGGGCAATTACCCGGCCGTCGTTGCTGCCCCGTCACGGTTCAGATTATGCAGTTTCCGCAGGGTCTGGGGTTCGCACTCGATGGTGACCACGTCCCCGGTCTGGATCACCGTGTCGGTGGGGGGGTGGAAAATTGTACCGCTGCCGCGCTTGTAGGTCACCACCACGAGCTGGTGGGTTCTCACCAGTTCGCCGACCGAGACTCCCAGCAGCTCGGAGCCCTCGGTGATGGTCAGCCGCGCGATCACCAGCAGGCGCTCCTCGACATAGAAGCTGTTGAGAATGCAAGGGTCCGCGCTGGCCGTGGCGAACAGCGGCGCCGCCAGCATGGCGGTGCTGAAGGCGAGGTCGATGCCCATGGTGTCGCGGATCTTTTCGGCCAGCTCCTGGTCGTACATGCGCATCACGATGCGCAGGCCCGGCTTCAGCTTGCGGGCGTCGATCGCGAGCTCGAGGTTCGCCAGGTCGTCGTTGGTGGCGCAGATCAGTGACTTGGCTTGTTTGACGTTCACGTCGTCAAGGATGCCCTCTTCACGGCCGTTGCCGACGCGGTACGGCACGCCGTGGTTGCGGGCGTAGGCGAAGTTGGGGCAATGGGGGTCTTTCTCGATCACCGTCACCAGCTCGCCGAGGGCGATCAGCTGCTGCAGCACCCGGAACCCGACCTTGCCGAGGCCAAACAGCACGACGTGGTTGTTCATGGTTTCGCTCATGGCGCGCACCCATTCAGGAGAGGATTCGTCGCGTCGGAACGCGTAGTAGGTGAAGCGGATGAAGCCGTCCAGCACCACCAGCAGGCCGAGGATGGGCAGCACGTAGTACAGCGCCTCAAGCAGCCAGTGGCGGGGCCAGTCGAGGGTAGGCTCGCCGGTCAGCAGGGCGAAGGTGGTCCAGAGTGACTGAGAGAAGCTGAGTCGCTGGTCGTACAGGAAGTAGAACGCAATGCCGCCCAGGAACACCGTGCCCATGGCGAAGCCGAACAGGGGCACGAACCTGCGCAGCGGCTTGCGCAGGTAGTTGATCCAGGCCCGGGCTCGACGTTCACGGCTTCGCATGGGAGGGTTTTAGCCTGCTTCGTCTAATTGGGCAGCCTTCTTCACCTCATGGACGAGCTCATCATTGAGCGCCAGCGCCAACTGTCCGTCTGTGAAGAACAGGACGCCAGGTTGCACCTCAAGAGAGCGGACCGCATCGGCCAGTGCGGGCGACTGGAAGCGTTCATCCAGGTCATGGATCTGAACCCGGCGATTCTCGTGATACAGCAGCGCAATCACGCGTGCCATGTTCCAGGCGTCGGCATAGCGGGCATAACGCGCATGTTCGAAGTGGGTGAACATGCGGGAGACACACCACAATGGAAACAGGAATATCTCCAGCTTCAGGCGGCGGAAAATCGTGCGATCCACGGGTTCGTGGGGATCCAGTTGTGTGGTGTGTAAACGTCGCTGCGAAACTCTGATTGTCCCGGTGCTCAACTCGGCAACCGCATCCGGCTGCCGATACCGCCAGAAGTACAGAGGGTACATCGCTGCAAGTGTGCAAGCCGGCACCAGCCATAGCCAATCATTCGCACTTCGAGAGGCGCCAAAAAGTCGTGCGAACACGACCTCGATGTACGTGCCGATCCCAATGACAACTACATGGGCCGCTACCGCCACCATTGCGAACCAGCAGCCGGACACGATTTCGTTTCGATAGTGGGCACGAAACTGGCGGGCGAGCCACTCGCGCAGACGCTCGGTTTGCGTGTGGTTCAAGGGTGGGCGAGGACTCGGTGGGTCTACGTACATCGGTTAAGTCTTGGACTGCTGGTGGCCATTTCATGCGCTTTAGTCTTCGGCACCGGCGACCCTTGTAACCTTCTCCGTGAGTTCGTCGTTGAGGGCGATGGACAGGTGCTCGCCCGTGAAGAACAACACCCCCGGCTGCAGCTCGAGGGCGCGCAGCGCGGCCGGCAGGTTGGGCTCTCGAAGCTCGGCATCCAGGTCGAGCAGCGTCACTCTGCGGCCTTGCGCAACCAGGTACTCCAGCACGTGCGAGGCCGTGCGCACGTCAACGCGCGCGGCGCGCAGGGCGTCGCCCAGGTGACGCAGCGCGCTGGCAACCGCCCAGACGGGGAACAGCAGGAACTGCATGCGGAAGTCGGAGTTGGTGGCACGCTCATCGGTTTCGAGCAGGATTACCGCCGTCATGCGCCGGCAGCGCAGGCGCACGGGGCCGCTGGCCAGGCCGATCTCAACCGTTGGCGCGCGGTAAAGCCACCAGTAAAGCGGGTACATTCCCAGCAGGATCAGCAGGGGCAACAGGAAGAACAGGTGCTCCTGGTGGGTGTAGATCAACGCGCGGCCGGTGTAGGCTGCGACTACCACCGTGGTGCCGAAGTACACGAAAGCGTGGGCGAGCACCGCCAGCGCCAGGTAGATGAGGGCGGCCAGCAGCTCGTGCAGGACGTGGCTCTTGAACTCAGCTCGCAGCCAGGCGCGCAAACGCTCTCGCCCGGCGTGGCTGAAGTGTGAGGTATGCAGATGTTGCACCGAGGCGTTCATGGCTGACATGATCACCTGACGGAGCGTCCAGTTCACTTACAATTCGATTACGGTTTTGCATTCCAGACAGGCGCTACGGCGTCTGCGCGCTGGTGGAAGCAATCAGCTCCGGCGTGCGGGTGGCCGCCTGGTAGTACTGGCGGAACACGTTGACCTCGCGGAGGAAGTCGTATTGGAACAGCTCGGCGGCTTCGCGCGAAGAAATGGTCTGGTACACCAGCTCCACCTCCACCGTGTAGGCGGCTCCCGCGAGGCCGCTGACCTGGTACGTCACCGTGTCGGCGCCGCCCACGAAGTTACCGTCACCGCCTACGCCCACGGGCGCGATGGCCGCCACCCCAGGATGGCTGCTTGACCAGCCCTGCGGCAGCACGCGGTTGTCCTTGTAGTGCGTGTTGGCCAGCAGCAGGCTGAAGGTCGGGTTTCCTGACACGTCGGCGTGAACTGTCTCATAGATCTGGACCTGCGCCTGTTGCGTGATCAGCTGCCGGTGCGGCTCAATCGGTCCGCCCGCCGCCTCCAGCGCCAGCGGCATGCCCGCGCCGTCCACGATGCGCCCGGCCGCATCGTAATCACCCGAACGCCACACCAGCTGGCCGCCGCCGTCTTTCACCAGCACGCGCAGCCAGGCGCGCCGGCTGGGATAGGCCGTAGGGAACTTGTGGCCGGCATGGTTGCTGACCTGCACCTCGAAACTGAGCGTTCCGGCCGCCAGCGCAAGATTCTGCACCTGCACGGTGGCGGTCTGGTTCTGCAGCATGTGGCGGGTGCGGTCGATCAGCATGTCGAACTCGGCCGTGCCGGCCGACGAGTTCAGGTCGGCCGCGTTGTCGCGCAGGATCGAGAGCATGATGGTGTTCGCTCCCACCAGCAGGTGACGGCCGTAGGGCTGGCGCGGCGAGATGCCGGGAAAGTCGCCACCGCCGGGCTGGCGCGCGATGCGGGTGTTGATGGTGATGCCATCCTGGCTGTCGGTCGGCATGTGGCAGCTCTGGCAGGAGGCGGCTTGCGCCGAGGGGCTGGCGACTTCGGTGGAGTAAACCGAGTTGCGCCACTCGAGATAAGGCGCCTGCTCCAGGAAGCTGGCGCCGGTCGGGTTGCTGTTCAGGTCAAGCACCGTGGTGTGCAGCGTGTGGCAACTGCCGCACAGGGCGGATTCCTGCATGTGCGAGGCCGCCACCGGCGTGTAGCCGGTCTGGTTCACCATCGGGGTCGCGAACGGGTTGCTGTGCGGGCCGAAGATCTGCTTGCCGCCGTTGATGGTGTAGCCGGCCGTGAACGATGCCGGCGTGCCGAGGTTGGCGGCCTCGATCTGGTGGCAGAGTGTACATGAGCTGCCGTCGCGCCCGATGTGCGCGCGGGACGTTGTTGCGGTGTAGAGCTCGTTGAGGGTCTGCACGCCACCGGCCAGGTGGGCCTCGTAGGCGGCCTGTGGGGCATGGCAGGTCAGGCAGGTGTCCTCGATGACTGACGCCAGACCGGAGTGCAGATGCGTCTCGGAAGCCAGCACCGCACGGAAGTACGGGTCGCGGAACGAATTGGCCATCATGGACGCGCGCCACTGGTTGACCGGCGCGATGTCGCGCCCGGCGCTGTCTCGCATTGCGGTGGCGGCACCGGAGTTCGTGTGGCAGTTCACGCACGCCACGTGGGTGGTGAAGTGCCCGTCCTGGGCGGATGCCACGCCCGGCAGGATGATCGGCGCCTGTGGCGCGCTGCCCGAGGTGTAGAGCAGCGCTAGCGGCCGCGAAGCCTGCGCGCCGAGGCTGTCGGTCACGGTGGCCGTGATGGTCTCGAATCCGCTTGCGGCGGCGGGCACGCTGCCCCAAAGCAGGCCGCTCTGGGCGTCCAGCTGCATCCAGGCGGGCATGCCGCCGGCCTGCCACTGGTAGGGGGCGCTGCCGCTCGAGGCATAGAGTTGGGCCGACCAGGTCTGGCCGATCACGCCATCCGGCAACGAAGTGTTGGTGACTGCGAGTGCGGCAGGAGTGACGGGCGCGCCGGCGTTCGTGTTGTTACCGCCGCCTTCGCCATCCGTGCAACCTTCCAGCCCGATCGCCGCGAACAGTGCGGCACCGGTCAACAAGGCGAAGAACACGGGAGTGTGCAGCCTGGCTCGGTCATTCCGTGTGCGGACCATAGCTTCGCCCCATTGCCTTATCTTGCTATTATATAACCATATAGTAATTCATCAAGCAGAATAGGACGGTCAGCCGGGTGACGGCCCGCTTCAGGCGTGCACGGCAGGTGCGCGTGCAGACTGAAAAGAGGGACAGGCACCGAGATGCCTGTCCCTGAATTGCTTCGCATGAGCGTCAGCTACGGTTACTTCTTCTTTTTGGCCGGCGCTTTCTTCTTGGCAGCCGGTTTCTTGGCGGCGGCCTTCTTCTTTGTCCCCGGCACCTTTTCGCGCTCTTCGATTTCCTCGACGATCTTGTTGAGGCGTGAGTCCTCTTCTTCCTTCTTGGCGAGGATGCGCTCGACGGCCGTGAGCTTGTCCTTGGTCTCGGCCAGCTCTTTTTCCATGCGGTTGGCTTTGCGGCGCAGCTTGGCGTACTTGTCGGCGATGCCGACCTTCAGCTCTTCCAGCAGGCCCTGCAGTTTCTGGTCGCTGCCTTCTTCCTTGTTTTCGGCGGCCAGCAGGTGCGCGGCGACCATCTGCTGGAACTCGGACATCTCGTTCTTCCAGTAGACCTCCGAGTCCTTGGCCTGGCGGCGCGCGGTCTCGACGTCGCTCTGCATGCGCTCGATCTGCGCGCGGCGCTGGCCGGCCAGCGCCTTGGCGCGGTTGACGTCCTGCTTCGACAGCTCGACGGATTCGAGTTGCGCGGCAAGATCGCTTTCGCGGCCTTCTGCTTCGCCGAGGCGCTTGCGCATCTCCTCGAGTTCGCCTTCGCGCTCGGAAATGCGGGCTTCCCACTTCGCGCGCTCGTTGGCGAGCTGCGCCGACAGCGTGGTGAGCGCTTCGGCCGGCGCCGACTTGTCGAGCTGCTGGCGCTCGCGCTCCAGGGCGTCCTCCAGCTGCTCGATGCGGCGATTGTGCTCGCGGCGCAGCTCCTGCTCGGCGTCCAGCTTGGCGCGCGCCTCCACCAGCTGCTTCTCAGCCTCGTGGCGCTGCTCGGTGGTCTGTTCGATCCTCTGCTTCAGCGCGGCGATTTCGTCACGCCACTTCTCCGCGGCCTGCTCGGCGTTGGTGAGCGCGCCGCCGACGCGCAGCAGCTCTTCGCTGGCCGCGCGGTGTTTGGCCTCCAAGGCGTCAATCTCGGCCTGCAGGGCCTTCATGCCCTCCAGCTCGCGGCGCAACTCCTCGGCCTGCTTGCGGGCCTGGTCGCGTTCGCCTTGCGCGGCGCGCAGGTCCACGTCGCGACCGGCAAGCACTTCCTTCATGGCATCGAGCTCGCCGACCGCGGCCTCCAGCCCCTTCAGTACATCATCGCGCTTGCGGGTGATTTCTTCGTTGCGCTGCTTCAACGCCTCGTTTTCACCGCGCAGGGCGTCCATGGCTTCCGCGTTGCCGGCGGCGTGCTCGGCCGCCTGCTCGCTTGCCCGCTCAGCGATTTCCTCGGCCTCGGTGAGGCGCGAGTTCAGGTCGGCGATTTCCTGCTCGAGGCTCTGGGCCTGCTTGAGCGCGCGTTCCTCGGTGTCGGCCAGGCGCGCCGTCAGATCGGTGATTTCCTGGCGCTGCGCCTCGGCCTGCTGCTTCGCCTCCTCGCCTGCGGCCCTGGCTTCGACCAGTTCGTTCTCGAGGGCCTCGGCCTGCTCGATCGCGCGCTCTTCGGCCTCGCGGGCGGCGCGCAGGGAATCGCCGGCCTTGGCGCGTTCCTCTTCTTCGAGCTTGAGTTCTTCGCGCAGGTCATTGAGCTGCTGCTGCGCGACTTCGATCTGCCGGTCGCGGGCCTCCAGGCGGCGCTGCATCTCGTCAAGCTTGCCGGCTTCCTTCTGCGCGGCCTGCAGGCGCTCGTTGAGGGTGGCGACTTCTTCCTGGGCGGCGTCGCGGGCGTTGCGCGCGGTTTCGGCCTCGGACTTCGCGTCTGCCAGCTCTTCCTCGAGCTCGGACAGGCGCTTCTCGGCGCCGCCGAGCTGATCGGCGCGGGCGGCCTTTTCCTGCAGCTCGGATTGCAGCTCTTCGTTGCGGGCTTCGGCGCGTGCCAGGGCTTCCTGCAGTTCGCTGATCCGCTGCTCGGCGGCTTCGCGCTTCTCGGCCTCGGCGCCTTGATCGGCCAGTTTCTGTTCCAGCTCCTGGACGCGTTGCTCCGCGCGCTGCAGCGCTTCCTTCAGCTGCTGCTGTGTGCGCTCCGCCCCCAGCTCCAGCTCCTGGACCCGCTCATCGCGGCGCTTCAGGGCGTCTTCTGCTTCCGCCAGCCTGGACTGCAGGTCGGCCAGCGCCTGCTGCTGCTGCGAGGTGGCGGCGCCGGCCTGGCCGGCTTCCTCCATCATCTTTTCGATCTCGCGGTTGGCGGCCTCGAGTTCGGCGCTGAAGCGTTTGAGCTGCTCTTCGTTCTGGGCGAGCTTGTGGTCCTGCTCCTCAATCAGCTTACGCGCGGCGTCGAGCTCCGGGGCGAGTTTGCCCACCAGCTCGTGGCGCGCGGTCAGCTTGCGCTCGGTTTCCTCGAGGTCTTTCTTTACCTGCCCGAGCTGCTGCTCAAGTTCGCGGGCTTTCTGGCCGCCGTCTTCCTGCAATGCGTCCAGGCGTTGCAGCAGGTCGTCGTTCGCCCTGCGCAGTGCTTCGTTTTCGTCTTCGATTACGTTGAGTGAGCGCTCGGCTACGTCGCGGTCTTTGAGCGCTTTGTCGCGCTCCGATTCAAGCGCGGTTACTGCCTGGAGTTTTTTTTTCCGGCCTCGTTTTCAGCCTTGGCGTCCGAGAGCTCGGACTTCATCTTTTCCTCGAGCTCGCGGCGCAGGTTGGTCTCGTTGGAAAGCTGGGCCGCCAGGCGGCGCTTTTCCTCGAGCCACTTGCCCTCGGAGGCGCGCAAGCCCTCAAGCTCGGCCTCGACGTTTTCGAACTTGCGCTTGAGCATGCCGAGTTCCTTGGCGGCGTTGCCCGCCTTGCCCAGGTCCTCGTTGAGCTGCTTGAGCTCGGCCTTGGTCTTCTCGAGCTCGGACTTCGCCTTTGCCAGTTCGCCGCTGACTTCGTCGGCCTTGCTGGCGCCGGCCTTGGCCTTATCGAGTTCTTTCTTGAGCTTGTCGAGTTCCTGCTTCACGCCCTGGGCTTCGGCCTCGGCCTTCTTGGCGCGTTCCTCGACGGCCTTGCTGGCCTCGGGCAGGGTTTCGCCCATCTCGATGGCCTTGAGCTTTTCCTCGGCCGCGCGGCGGTTGTTGGTTTCGTTGCTGAGCTGGCTGGCCAGGCGGCGCTTTTCCTCAAGCCACGCGCCCTCCTGGGTGCGCAGCTTCTCCAGCTCGATCTCCATGTTCTCGTACTTGGCGTGGCTGCGCTCGCCCTGCTTGAGCTGGCGCTTCAGGTCTTCGACCTGCTGCTGCAGCGCCTGGGCTTCTTCGGATGCGCCTTCGCTGGTCTGGGCCAGCTCGCCGCGCACCTGGTCCAGCTCCGCCTGCAGGGCGGTCAGCTGGCCGTTCAGCTCGTCGCGTTCGCGCTCGGCCTGTTCGCGCAGGCTGGCTTCCTGGTTGATGCCTTCGCTGGCCTCGGCGCTGGCGTTTTCCATGTCGGCCAGCTGCTGCTCAAGCTGCGCGATCTGCTCGCGCAGCTGGTCCGCTTCGGCCTGGGCGTCGGCTGCCGCGGCCCCGCCCTGCTGGAGCTCGATCAACTGCTGCTGCAGCTGGGCGTAGTCGTCGTCGCGCTGCTGCAGGGCCGCTTCCAGCGCGCTGTACTGCTGGGTGACGCTGTCGAGTTGCTGCTGCAGGTCCATGTATGTGTCCACGGCCTGCGCGTTGCGCTGCTGCAACTCGGCGATCTGCTGCTCGTACTGGTCCAGGAACTGCTCGTTGCCGGCCTGGCCCGCCTGGGCCTGCTTCAGCAGGTTCTGGGCGTTGGTGAAGGCGTCGTAGACCTTTTTGTACTCGGCCTTGTAGTTTTCGACCTTCTCGTTGGCCTGCTGCAGGCGCATTTCCATCTGCGTCTGCTGCATGATCAGCTGGTTGAACTCTTCGCGGTCAATGCCGGCGTCCATGCCGAACTTGTCGGTCACGGACTGCACGATGTTCATGATCACCTGCGGGGTGATCACCTTGACCTTGCTGGGCAGCTGGCTGCGGTCGCGGATCTGGGCGCTGGCGTCCAGGTCCGCCATGGCACGGCCGACGTCGTCTGTTGGCGGTGGGCCGGCCGGTCGGCGTGCGGGCTGCTGTTGCTGGGGACGGGCGGGCTGGCCGCCACCCGGTAGTTTGATGCTGCGAGTGCCAGTGTCGCGTCGCGCCATCTTGTGTTCCTTGATCGTGCTGCGGAGAGCTTTGGTATAGCTGATTTGACCGGGCGCTCCAAGCCACTGCAACCACCGGGCGGTAAAAAGGGGAACATGCAACGGGGACAGGCACCGAAGGCGCCTGTCCCCTGGGCTGTTCCGGGTATGCTTTAGCGGCGCTTGCCCTTGCTGGCCTTCTCGATGGCGTCTTTCAGGTCCTTCGGCGATTCGCCCTTCATTTCCTCGAACTTGATCAGGTCCGGGCCCTGGTCGTAATCGAGGCAGCGGCTGCCAACCAGGTACAGCTTGGCTTCGCCGTCGCCGCCCGACTTCACGATCTCATAGAACGTGATGCAGTGGCGCATCTGCCCGGGCTCGAACGGGTTCTCGGCGTACTTGGTGACGGCCACGTAGCCGCCCTGCCGGTTGGCGCCGAAGCTGATCACGTCGAAGCCTTCCTTGGTGTCCACGCCGTCGGCGTGGGCTGTCTCAGCCCTGTCAACGAAGGTGTTGTACGCGTACGTGCCAGCGGCAATCAGCGCCGCCAGTGCGAACACGGCCTTGACCAGTGTGTCGAATTTCATGCGTTATCCTCTCGACCGGGGGAGGGTAGGTTCTCGGATTGTAGCGTCTAACCCCGCCACGGGCACGCAGAAGCGGGAAAATCAGGGGCGGGTACAGTCCCCAAAGGTGACTGTACCCGTTGCAACCCTAGTCGCGCGTGCCGCGCAGCTTGGTGGGCGAGCTGCCGTCGGCCTTGAAGTTGATCAGCTCATAGCCGCGGTCCCACTCAACGCAGCGGCTGCCGATCAGGATCAGCTCGGCCTTGCCCTCCGACTTGCGCACGATTTCGTAGATGGTGACGAAGTGCCGGGGAGTGCCCTTCAGTTCTTCTTTCTTCTCGCCCTCAAAGGGCATGTACGACGAAACCACCAGGTACTCAATGTCGCCTACCTTGACCGTGTTCAGGGCGTAGCCCTCGCGCGCGTTATCAACGCCCGCGCCATCGGCATGCACGGCCGTGGGGTTTCCGGCAAACGAGTTCCAGGTGAAGGTGAATGCGGCCAACAGGGCCGCGGCCGTGAGCGGAATGCCCAGCAGTAAAGCAATGGACTTCATGGATATGCTCCAGTGGGGGAAATGCGGGGGAGGTGGGGCAAGCGGCAACCCACGCGCCGAAACAGGCGCCAAGCCGGACGGGTGACGAAGTCACCACAAATGAATTGAGCTTGCAGGATCGCCGTTCTGTCCGGGTACGCATGCGCCCCGGACAATCGATGACTTTCTCGATCTCTACGCGGGAAGACCGGACAGGGGACGCGAGGGGTCCGATACCAATGAGTGGAAGTCGGCCGCGCAGGCTTACAGTTCGGCCCGTCGGAGACCGGGTTTCATGGCTGAGCTGCTTGCCCGATCGGTTGAATCCTGTAACCTGCCTGCATGCCGATCACCAAGGTCAAAGCGCGCGGGGTAGTGAAGTGGTACGACGCCCGCAAAGGCTACGGATACGCCACACGTAAAGGCGCGCCGGAAGTGTTTCTGCACTACGGGGCCATCCGCGGCGACGGCGTGATTGAGCTCAAGGCCGGCCAGGAAATCGAGTTCATCCTGGAACAGACCGAGCGCGGGGCGGTCGCCCACGAGATCGCGCTGGTCGGCAGATAGACGAATCAGTCTTTCTTTTCGCCCGGGGCGTCCACCTCGCGGGTTTCCGGCTCAGGCGTATCGCCGTTGCCGGTCACTTCCTCTTCGATCTTCTTGAGCGTCTGCGACTTCTGCAGCATCGCAGTGTGGCGCTTGCGGATCTGCTCGTTGATGGTGTGCGACAGCGCGTACTGCGGTCCCGAGGCCGGCCGGACCTGCTCTTCCTTCGGCGCCAGCACGCCGCCTGAGATCACGAACTTCATGGCGTCTTCCACCGTCACGTCAACCTGGATCACCTCGTCGGCCGGCATGATCATGCAGTAGCCGGTCATCGGCGCCGGCGAACTGGGCACGTATACCGTCACCATGCGCTTGCCGGTGGCCTCCTGAACCGACTTCAGGCCGGAGCCGGTCACGAAGGCGATCGACCACAGGTCGCGGCGCGGGTACTCGATCACCGCCACGGTGTCGAACTCGATGGTCTTGTTGTCGCTGAAGAAGAACTCGACCAGCTGCTTGGCGTGCGGGTAGATCGAGCGGATCACCGGCACCTTGGTGACGAACCACTCCAGCATGCCCACGAACTTGCGCCCGAAGAAGTTGCGCGCCAGGAAGCCCAGCAGCACCACCAGTGTCAAACCCAGCACGCTGGCCAGCAGGTAATCGAACCAGTGGTAGGAAACGACGCGGCCGTTCACCGGGTCGTAGGTGCGCTGCCAGCTGTTGGCGTCCAGGATGTACTGCAGCACGCTGCGCTGTTTGCCCGGCGGGGTCAGCCCCTGGTACTGTTCCGGCAGGTCCATCACGCGTGGCATGCGGCGCAATGTCAGCTCGCTGTGCACCGAGGCGGGCACCGCGCCCTCAGCGCCGTTTGCGACGAAGAAGTTGTCGGGCAGGTACTCCAGTTCTTCGGGGCTGAGCTTGCGGGCTTCGTACAGCTTCACGCTGTCGATCGCCTGGATGGTCAACTCCACCACGTAGACGCGCAGGACGTCCCACACCCATGCGAAAATCGCGATGGTGATCACCGCAGGCAGGATGATCGACAGTCCCTTAAGGAACGCCCGCGTGATCGGACCGGTTTTCTTTTTCGGAGGTTTGCTCATGGAGACCGCCCAGCGAAATGTAGGCGTGCAGACAGGCCCGGTCAACAGCGCTTGACCGTACTTGCATGCCCAATAGACTTCCTCGATGCGGATTTACCGGCACGACGTGCGTGACCTGACGTTGTCGTTCGGCCTGGCGTTCGACCTTCGCAGGGTCACCCAGGCCGGCGTTGCATTATGCTGGACGCTGCTGGTGGCTACCGGAATAGTGGGCATCCTGTCGTGGCGCGTCACCGGCGGGCAACCGCTGACGGCCGAGGGCGTGTTCGGCGCCTGGATGGCCGTGAGCAAAGCCCCCTGGACGCCGCTGCAGGCCATCCTGTGGAGTTGCGTGTTCCTGGGCTGGCTGGCCGGTTTCGGCTACCTTTGCGCCCCCATAGTGCGCAGCGCGGCAATGGACATCGCGCGCGACGAGCGCGAGCGCAACCCCAGCATTCCCGCTCTCAACCGGCAGGCGGGTTTCTCCCCGTTGCTGATGCTGGTGCTGCCCGGGGTGTGTTTCCTGGCGGTGCTGCTCTGGAGCCTGCTGACCTACATCCCCGGTGTTGGCGGCGCCATGACCGCTGCCCTGACGCTGATACTGGTGATGCCTGTCGCAGTGTTCGGAGCTGCCTTCCTGCTGGTGGGTATCGCGGCCGCCCCCATGATGGCCCCGACTGCCGTTGTAGAGGGGCGCGACTACCTCGAAACCGTGAGCCGACCCGTCAGCTACGTGATGCAGCGCCCCGGCCGTTACTTTGCATACTGGGCGGCCAAACTGGGCGTGGTCACTGCTTCAGCCTTGGCGGGCGCGGCGGCGCTGGCGCTGGCTTGGGGTTTTGTGGCGCTTGCGCTTTGGTTGGTCGGGCAAGGCGAGCTGGTGGGCGCGATCTGGCTGCAGGCCACGGTCAGCGGCGACCCGGCGGCGGAAGTTGCGCCGGCGGCTTTCGGGCTTGCGGTGGCGGCCTGGAGCACGGTTTTCCTGCTGGGCGCATGGCTGATGGTGGTGTGGCTGTGCGCCGACCTGGTGATCTATCTGCTGATGCGCTACCGGGTTGACGGGGTGACGTTTGACAAGATCACCGTGGCCGAAGAGCGCCTGCAGGCGGTGAAAACCGCCGTGGATACCGCCGAAGAAGCCGAAGAGGCCCGCCAGCGTTTTGACGCCGCCCAGGCCAAAGACCCGGCCCCCACGGCCTGATTTGCCCAACTCTTGGCACGAAACGGCGTTAAACTCACGGCCGCCCTGTGCGGGCGCGAACCATTGAGGAAGCCATGACGCGAACACTTGCCCGCTACCTGGTTGAAGAACGCGGTGTCCGCCAGGACAAGGTCGATAACCTGCTCAACAAGGCCAAGGAGTCCGGCGAGAAGCTGGATTCCGCACTGGTTGAATCGGGCTTGCTGGGCGAGGCCGAGATGCTGCAGTTCTTCGCCGAGCAGCTGGGCCTGCCGTTCGAGGGCGACCTCTCGCAGTACAAGCCCCACCCCAAGTTCGCCGAAAACGTGCCGGTAGGCTTCGCGCGCAACTACAACCTGGTGGCGCTGGATGAAGTCGGCGGCAGCGTGCGCGTCGCCACCTGCCGGCCGCTCGACCTGTACCCGATGGACGAGCTGGCGAGCCTGCTGCACAAGCCCATTGAGCCGGTTCTGGCCCCGCGCGTCGAGATCAGCGAGCTGATCAACAAGACCTACGCCCAGAAGTCGGAAATGAGCGACGAGGTCGAGAACGAGCTCGAGCAGGCGGGCATGCTCGACTCGGACATCGAGTTCGATGAAAAGACCGACATTCTGAACATCGCCACCGCGGCGCCCATCATCAAGCTGGTGAACACCATCTTCAGCCAGAGCCTGCGCATGCGCGCCAGCGACATCCACATCCAGCCCAGCGAGCACAAGCTGCAGGTGCGCTACCGCGTTGACGGCGTGCTGTACGACGTGATGACCCCCAGCAAAAAGCTGCAGGACGCCATCGTCGCGCGCATCAAGGTGATGGGAAAAATGGACATCGCCGAGCGCCGCCTGCCCCAGGACGGCCGCGCCAGCGTGAAGATGGGCGACGCCGAGATCGACCTGCGTATCAGCACCGTGCCCACCAACTTCGGCGAGCGCGTGGTGATTCGTCTGCTCGAGAAGAACAACAAGCAGTTCCACCTGGCCGACATCGGCTTCATGCCGGACAACGAGGAGATGTTCAACACCTACCTCGAGTACTCCAACGGCATCATCCTGCTGACCGGCCCCACCGGCTCGGGCAAAACCACCACGCTGTACGCGGCGATCGGCAACATCAACCGGCCTGACATCAACATCCTGACGATCGAGGACCCGATCGAGTACCAGATGCCGGGCGCCAGCCAGGTCGAGGTGAACGAGAAGAAGGGCCTGACGTTCGCCAAGGCGCTGCGCAGCTTCGTGCGCCAGGACCCGGACGTGATCCTGGTCGGCGAGATCCGAGACCTTGAGACCGCGCACATCGCCATCCAGTCGGCGCTGACGGGCCACCTGGTGTTCAGCACGCTGCACACCAATGACGCGCCCTCCACCGTGACGCGACTGGTGGACCTGGGTGTGGAGCCGTTCCTGGTTTCCAGCTCAGTGATCTGCGTGGCCGCCCAGCGCCTGGTACGCCGCATCTGCAAGGAGTGCAAGTCGCAGTACGTGCCCGACGAGCGCGAACTGCGCGGCTTCGACCTGACCATCCGGGACATCCCCGACGGCCACCTCTGGCACGGCCGCGGCTGCGAGGCCTGCTTCAAGACCGGCTACACGGGCCGAACGGCGATCCACGAGGTCATGCCGATCACCGAGCACATCAAGCAGCAGATCGTGGACAAGGTGGCGGCCGGCGAAATCAAGCGCGACGCGGTGAAGAGCGGCGGCCTGCGCACCCTGCGCATGGACGGCGTCCGCAAAGCGCTGATGGGGCAGACCACGCTGGAAGAGATCGCCACCATCACCCAGCGCGACACGTTCTAGCGGCTGCTGAATGCTGGACCTTCGCACCGGCCCGACAATCCTGTCGGGCCGGCTTATTTCTGCAGGTCCCAAAGGGACGCGGACAGGTTTGCCGGTGACAGCCGACCAAGCGAGTCGGGTGACGTTGCTCCCTTCAAAGCCCTCCTTGCGCCGCGCTGCTAAAACGCGAGAATTGACGGTCTGCCTCGGGGCCCGGTCACATGCCTTCAGAAGAAACCAAGCGACGCGGACGCGTCACACAGTCTTTGTTGCGCGCGCGCAGCGTGCAGCTCGGCATGCTGCCGCCGCCGCCCAAACTGGAGGGCGTCGATATCGACGTCTTCTACGAGGCCTGTGACGAGCTCGGCGGCGACTTCTACGACTTCATCACCGTCAGCCCCACCGAGCTCGGCATCGTGCTGGCCGACGTCTCAGGCCACGGCCTTGACGCCGCGCTGATGATGGCGGCCGCCAAGAAAACCCTGCAGATCCACGCCCGCCGCTCCAGCTCGCCGGCTGAGGTGCTGCTGGCCGCCTGCGAAGACCTGGCCGACGACCTGCCCAAGGGCAGCTTCATCACGGTGTGGTACGGAGTGCTGAACTCGGAGACCGGCCTGCTGCGCTACGCCAGCGCGGGCCACAACCCGCTGATTTTGCGAAGGCACGGCTCTGCCCAGGTCAGCCGCCACTCGGCCAAGGGCGTGGTGCTGGGCTCGGTGTTCCTGAAGGCGATGCAGGAAAGCCTGGAAGAGCAGTCGCTGCAGCTTCAGCACGGCGACACCGTGCTGCTCTACACCGACGGAGTCACGGAGGCCACCCGCGCTGACGACGAGCAATTCGGGCTTGATCGCCTGGGCGGCGTGGTGGCGAAGGCGTCAACCGCAGACAGCGCCGGCATGCTGGCGGGCGTGCTGAAAGAGTTGAAAGGCTTCTGCGCCGGCCGCGTCTGGGAAGACGACGTTACGCTGCTCGGCTTCCGCTTCCTGGGCAGCCCCGACGCCAGGCCGGTCTGGCGCCAGAAGATCGACACCAACCTGCTGCCGCGCTCGGACTCGTTCATCGCCCGCGAAGAAGAAAGCGCCGAGATCCGTACGCACATCGAGAACGGCCGACGCATCGTCGCCATCGTCGGCGTGGCGGGCCTTGGCAAGACGCGCCTCGCGCTTGAAAGCGCGCGGGCGCTGGGCCGCGACTACCCCGGCGGCGTCTGGATGGTGCAGCTGGCGGCCTGCCGCGACGAGGCCGCTCTGTTCAATGAAATCGCGGCCAACCTGCGCCTGACCATGAACGGTAGCGAGCCGCCCGCCCAGCAGCTGGGCCGCATGCTGGGGCTGCGCGGCCCCACCCTGATGGTGCTGGACAACGCCGAGGGCGTGATCGTGCCGCTGCGCGAAGTGCTGCGGCGCTGGCAGGTGCTGGCGCCCGAGCTGGTCTGCATCGTCACGAGCCAGATTCGCCCGGCCGTGCGCGGCGTACCGGAGATCGCGCTGCGCCCGCTGTCGCTGCCGGCCAAGCCCTCCAGTGACCCGGAAGTCGCCGGCGGGTACGCGGCGGTGAAGCTGTTCGTGGACCGGGCCAGGCGCGCCAGCCCCGAATTTGTCCTGGCTCGCGACAACGTGGCGGATGTGCTCGGCATCTGCAACGAGCTCGGCTGCATGCCGCTGGCGCTTGAGCTGGCGGCGTCGCGCATGCACGTGCTGACGCCGCGCAAGGTGCTGCAGCAACTGCGCAACCCGTCGTCGCGTGTGGCGGTGATGCGCGCCCGCAGCGAAGGCCTGGCCTCGCCCTACTCGTCGATGCGCGAGGCCCTGGAATGGAGCTTCGGGCACCTCGAAGACTGGGAGCTGGACGCCTTCCGGCAGCTTTGCGTGTTCGCCGGCGGCTGCTACCTCGAGGCCGTCGAGAAGGTGGTGCAGGTGCCCGGCCGCGAGGCGCAGCAGGGCGCGCTGGACGCCATCGAGGCGCTGCTGGACAAGAGCTTCCTGTGGCGAGAGGCCACGCCCTACGGCACGCGCTTCCATGCCTTCTCGGCGCTGAGTGAGTTCGCCCGCCAGCTTGGCGAGCCCGACCCGGCGCCGCAGGCCGTCAAGCGGCACATCGCGCACTTCACGTCCTACGCCGACCAGTGGCAGCAGCGCTTCAACGGCCCCGATTTCATCGAGGCCAACGACCGCCTCGCGCTGGACCGCGCCAACCTGCTGGCCGCCGCCGACGCCGCCATCGCCGCCCGCGACATCGACTCCGCGGCCGTGCTGCTGAGCGCGGTGCGCGCCATCAGCGCGCGGCAGGGAGGCTCGGCCGACGTGCTTCCGCGCGTTCGCGCCGCGATCGACGCGTGCGGCAAGTGCAGCAATGAGCTGCTGGCAACACTGCTGAATGTGCAGAGCACCGCCCTGCTGTTCCTGGGTGATCCCCATGAGGCGCTGCGCACGTCGCGCCGCGCGTTCGCGCTCGTGAAGGACGCCCCGGACTCGTTAGCGCGCGCGCTGGCGGCCTATGCCGTGGCGCACCTGCAGGGCGCGCTCGGCGAGGAAGAAGAAGCCGTGACAGGCATGCGCAACGCGATCGAGGCGCTGAAGCGTCTCGGCAAACTGGAACAGGCCGCGCGCGGCCACCTGGTGCTGGCCGGGATGCGCGCGCGCCAGCAGCGCATCGAGGAAGCGCTGAAAGAGTACGAGGTCGCCGAGCAGATGTCCCGCGAGGTGGACAGCCGCTTCAACCTGCTGGGTGTAAGCGTGAGTCGCGCCTCAGCGTACATTGCGTTGGGGCGGCTGGACGACGCCTGGGCCGCGCTGGATGCCGGCGAGAAGCAGGCCGTGCGGCTGGGCTTCACCGAGGGCCTGATCCACTGCATCCGCGACAAAAGCCAGATCCTGATCCGTCGCGGCCGGCTTGACGAGGCGCTTGAGCAGCTGCTTCATGCGGGCCAGCTCGCGCGGGAGGCCGGCCTGTCGCGCGTCACCGCAATCGTGGAGGCCGACATGGCCGAGCTGTCGCTGGAAGTGGACGACATCGACGCCGCCGGCGAGCATGCGACCCTGGCGCTGGATATCTTCCGCGACATCCGTGAGCCGGGCTCGATCGCGCGGGCCGCGCGGCTGCTGGCGGAAACAGAGGTCGAGCGCCGTGAGTATGCTTCTGCGCTCAAGCACCTCGACGAGGCTCTCGACGCGCTGGGCAAGCTGGAGAACCAGAACGAGACCTGCATCGTCGAGGCGCTGCGGGGCCTGGCCCTGGTGGGCGTCGACGCCGCCGACGGCGCGGAGAAGCTGGTCGCCGAGGCCCTGAAACGGGCGGAGCAAGCCGGCGCCACCCGCCAGGACGCCTACCTGCTGCTGCTGGCCAGCCACGCCCGCTGCCTGCTGGCGCTCGAGCGCGTGGCCGACGCCAACCGCGCGGCCGCCAGGGTCCGGGAACTGGCCGCCGCCGCCGGCTACAGCGCCTATTCCACGGAACGTGTCGCGCGCAAAGCGCTGGCGCTGCTTGAGGTGTCCGCGCGCGGCACCGCGCCGCGCGTGCGCGTGCTCTGCGCTGTCTGCGGCCAGCGCTACATGGGATCGCGCGAGCGCATCAGGGCCTTGAAGAAGTGCATGCGCTGCGGCCATACTCCATTCCAGGCAGCCGATGTCACGGACGGAGACCAGCCATGAGTTCAAGCCAACTGGACCTTTTCGCCGCCGCGGCGCTGCAGGGGCTGCTGGTAGACCGCGACTGGGACGACGTCGAGGAACTGGCCCGCGAGGCCTTCCGCATCGCGCGCGCCATGATGGCCGAGCGCCTGCGCCAGAACGAGCTGCCGGACAGTGAAGTGATGGAGTCCGACATCCTGGCCGAGCCGCTGGAGGTGCTGGACCTCGCCCTGCGCATCACCAAGAAGCTGCGCGCCATCGGCGTCGAGCGCGTGCGAGACCTGACCCTCACCACCGAGCGCCAGGTGCGCAACACCGGCCTGGGCGACGAAAGCGTCGCCGAGATCCGCAACGCCCTGCACCGCCACGGCCTGACGCTGGCCCAGTAACCCGGCCAGCCATGGCCGGGGATCTGGAGTGTGCTGTTCCCGGCGCGGTGGACGCGAATCAAAGCCGTTCACTCGCATTCAATGTCGAATGGCGTCGGTTTCAGCCTTTGCCCTACAAACCACCGGCTGTGTTGTAATCGCGCGCTGCGGCCGCAGCGGGTACTTTCATGGCGTGGGAACGAGGCCGAAAGGCTTGTGTCCCACCCGCCGCGGGGCAGGAGCCACCGCGTCAAACAGCGGCACCCCCGCCGCAGGACGCAGGTGAACTCGCCCCGCCGGAGCGGTCACTCCAACCACGGGCGCCGAGGCCAAAAGGGCCGAAGCGCCCGCCCGCCTTTAATGGCGGCCGATCAGCTTGCGGCGATTGCCTTCTTGGCGCGCTTGCGGGCGTTCTCGTCCAGTTCGCGCTTGCGGATGCGGTAGGCCTTGGGCGTCACCTCGACCAGCTCGTCGGGCTCGATCCACTCCATGGCTTCCTCGAGGCTCAGGTCGCGGCGCGTCTTGAGACGCGTGAATGCTTCCTTGTTGCTGCTGCGGATGTTGGTCAGGTGCTTGGTGCGGCACACGTTGGCCACGATGTCGCCTTCGCGGCAGTTTTCGCCGACCACCTGCCCGGAGTAGACCGGGTCGGAGGGTCCCACGAAAAAGTCGCCGCGGTCGTTCAGGTTGTCCAGCGCGTAGCTGGTTACCTGGCCGTTGTCCATGTTGATGATCGAGCCCCGCGCGCGGCGCGCGATCTCACCCGCCATGCGCTTGTACTCGCGGAATCGGTGGCTGAAAATCGCTTCGCCCTGCGTTGCCGTCAAAATGCGCGTGCGCATGCCGATCAGCCCGCGCGAGGGCACTTCGAAGTGGATCACCGTGCGCTGGCCGTGGTTTTCCATGTGCGTCAGCTGCCCGGCCCTTGAGCCCAGCAGCTCGATCACCTTGCCCGCGTGCGCCTGCGGCACGTCAATCACCGCGTCTTCCCAGGGTTCTTCCTTGTGGCCGTCCACCTCGTGCACGATCACCTCGGGCGCGCCGATCGCGAACTCGTACCCCTCGCGGCGCATGTTCTCAACCAGAATGCCCAGGTGCAGCGTGCCGCGGCCCATTACCTTGAAGCTGTCGGCCGAGTCTCCGGTGTGCACGCGCAGGGCCACGTCTGCCTCGGCGGCGCGCTCCAGGCGGTCGCGCACCTGGCGGCTGGTGACGAACTCGCCTTCCTTGCCGGCGAAGGGCGAGTCGTTGACACGGAATTCCATGGTGATGGTGGGCTCGTCGATCGGCACCGGTGGCAGGGCCTCCGGGTGCTCGATGTGCGCGACGGTGTCGCCGATGTCGATGTCTTCCAGTCCCACGATCGCCACGATGTCGCCGGCACTGACCTTCTCGACGTCCACGCGTTTCAGGCCGTCGAACACCTGCACCTGCTTGGCCTGGGCCTTGTGCACGGTGCCCTCGCGTTTGACCACCGCGACCTGGTCGCGCGCGGTCAGGGTGCCGCGCATGATGCGCCCGATGCCCACGCGGCCCACGAACTGGTCGAACAGGAAGTTGGTGATCTGCACCTGGAAGGGCTTGTCGGGCTGCACTTCCGGGCCGGGGATCTTGTCGATCATGGCGTCCATCAGCGGCACCAGGTTCTCGCCCCGTGTTGACGGGTCAAGGCTGGCCACGCGGTCGCGGCCGGAGGCATAGATTACCGGGAAATCAAGCTGCGCGTCGTCAGCGCCCAGGTCGATGAAAAGCTGGAACACCTCGTCCAGCACCTCCAGCGCGCGGGCGTCGGGGCGGTCAATCTTGTTCACCACCACCAGCGGCTTCAGGTGGTGGGCCAGCGCCTTGCGCAGCACGAACTTGGTCTGCGGCATGGGCCCCTCGGCCGCGTCCACCAGCAGGAAGCAGCCGTCGGCCATGCTCAGCACGCGTTCGACCTCGCCGGCGAAGTCGGCGTGGCCGGGGGTGTCGATCAGGTTGACCTTCACTCCCTTCCATTTGAAGGAGACGTTCTTGGCCAGGATGGTGATGCCGCGCTCGCGCTCGAGGGGGTTGCTGTCCATGAAGGCTTCGGCGTGCTCGGACTTGTGGCCGAAAAAGTTCGCGGCTTCCAGGAAGCCGTCCACCAGGGTGGTCTTGCCGTGGTCAACGTGGGCAACGACTGCGATGTTGCGGATGTCTTCGCGACGCATGGGTGTCCTGCCAAGAGGTGCGGTAGGGTAACGAAGCGGCGCGGCACCGCAATCCCGGGTCAGGTTAACGGCGCAAAGGGACAGGCACGGAACGTGCCTGTCCCTTTCGGGGGTGACGCTCCGACTAGGCGATGACGGCAGCCGACTCGAGCTCCGTGGCGCCGCGCGCGGCGGGACGCAGCGCCTGGCGCAGGCTCAGCAGGTGGCCGGCAAACGCCAGCGGCACCAGGAATGCGGGCAGCCAGATGTACGGAACGGTCGCCACGACTTCCGGCCCCGGCTGGGTGAAAATCTGCTGCATGGGGCCCGGCATCGACAGCACGGCGTGAATCAGCACGTTGAGCAGCAGGGCCAGTCCCAGCAGATTCCAACCGATGACGAGGGCTTTGCCGGGTTTGCGCAGCATCAGCCAGGCGGCAAGCGGCGCCGTCAGCCCGGTCACGATGTCAAAGTTGCGTCCTTCAAAGCTGAGCAGGGTGGGGCCCAGGCCGTTCACCGCGAGAGCAAACAGGATCAGCTCAACGGGCACACGGAACAACTGGAAGCTGATCAGCCAGTGCGGGCGGATGCGCTCGGTAATGCGACGGCCCACGGGGCCCAGGGTCAGCACCAGCATAAGCGTCATGGTAACGGCCAGCACCGGCAGGTTGGGCGGCACGCGGTCGGGCGTCGGCGTGAGTACGCCCGAAGCGGAGACGGCGGCGATCAGCGCCAGCCAGCCTGTCAGCGCGAGGGCGGCAACGCCAACGGCGCGGGCGGGCCGTTCGCGCCAGGCGACGCCGACGGCGCGCAGGACCAGGGCCGCGCAGGCCAGCACAAGCATTACGAACGACACATCCACGAGTATCTGCGGCATGGCGAGGACTCCGCACGTCGGTGTTGATCCTAGCGCGCCAAAGTTGTAGATGCAACTATAAACCGGAGGGAGGAACGCGAAAGGGGACCGGCTCTGGTGCGCCTGCCCGTGGTTGTGGCACGGCTAAAAGCCGCGGATGCGCTTGCTTACCCGGAACAGCGTATCCATGCCGCCCTTGCCGAGGGTTTCCTCGGCCTCGGACTGCGCCTTGCGCCAGTGGGGAATGGCCTCTTGAAGCTTGCGGCGGCCTGCATCTGTGAGCTGCAGGGTGTGTGAGCGCGCGTCGGCGCCCTGCAGTTTGCCGAGCCAGCCATTGCGCTCCATGCGGTCGACGTTGCGGCTGAGGGTGGACTTGTCCAGTTTCAGGGCGTCGCACAGGGCGCCGGGCTGCACGCCGCCGGTGTGCTCAAGGGCGACCAGGATGGTCATCTGCGGCGAGGTCAGTCCCACGGCGCGCAACGCGTCGTCATAGATGCCGGTGATGACGCGTCCCAGCAGGCGGGTGCGGCTGGCAAGGCAGGCTTGCGCGATCTCGTCGGCGATGTTCTTCAGTTGTTTGGCCATACAACTTATTTTAGCCGCGCAGCCGCCCTCGGGGCAATCGAGAAACTGACCACTGGGTCATTTATTGCCTAGGATATCGACCATGGCAGGATAAACTGTCGAGTCATCAAAGACCGCGTGGGCGGTCCGCTTAACGTTTCAACAGAGGTTATCCGCATGGCACGCACGTTTGATTTGTCGCCCGAAGAGAAAATCGACTGGTTCCGCACCCTTCCGTTCTGGCTGGTTCACCTGCTGCCCCTCGCGGCGATCTACACCGGCCACGGGCACTGGTCAGCCTGGGTCGTGATGGTGGTTCTGTATTACGCGCGGGTGTTCTTCATCACCGGCGGCTATCACCGCTACTTCTCGCACCGCAGCTACCAGATGGGCCGCGTCATGCAGTTCCTGATGGCGCTCGGCGGCACCACCTCGTTCCAGCGCGGCGTACTCTGGTGGGCGGCCCACCACCGCCACCACCACAAGTATTCGGACCAGCCCGAGGACGTGCACTCGCCCAAGCGCGGCTTCCTCTGGAGCCACATGCAGTGGTTCCTGTGCAAGGTCCACTTCGACACGCGCTGGGAGTTGATCCCTGACTTCAAGGACAACCCCGAGCTCAAGTGGCTCAACAAGCACGAGTTCGTACCGGGCACCCTGCTGGCCACGGCCGTGTTCTTCATGGGTTACGGCATCAGCGGCTCTTGGCTGGGTGCTGCCGGTTACTGCATCATCGGCTTCTGGCTGTCCACCGTCCTGCTGTGGCACGGCACCTTTACGGTGAACTCGCTGGCCCACGTGTTCGGCTCGCGCCGCTTTGCCACCCGCGACACCAGCCGCAACAACCTGCTGATCGCGCTGCTGACCGGCGGCGAGGGCTGGCACAACAACCACCACCACTACCAGGCTTCCTGCCGCCAGGGCTTCTACTGGTACGAAGTGGACATGACCTATTACATCCTGCTGGCCTTCAGCAAGCTGGGCCTGGTGCGTAATCTGCGCCAGCCGCCCGAGCGCGTGCTGAACAAGCACCTGATCAAGAAGGGTGCCGCCGACCTGGGCATGTTCCATGCCCAGTGGGAGCGCGCTACCAAGGCGCTCTCCACCATGCAGTTCAAGACGGCCGAGCAGAAGAAGGCCCTTGAGGAACTGCTGGCAAACACACGGGCCAAGATCGACGAGATCGCCCGCATGTCGCACGAGAAGGCCGAGGAACTGCTGAACCCGCAGGAAGCCGAGGCGGCCTCTTAGCGCGAATCAGCAAAACTGACTGGTTAAAAAAAGCGGGCCGCCTGAGGAGTGCGGCCCGCCACTACAACCGGTGCTGAGGGAGGCACATTTCAACAGAAACCTGTCGAAACTTGGAGGAGGACAATTTCCCCAGCCCCGGCTTACAAAGAGTATAACGGATAAGCAGCGCAAGCAAGCTCAGTATTTTTCCGTAAAGCTCTACAAGAATCCGGGCAAATGGCGCAACTACCTGATACAAAACTACTTACGACTATTGCAGAGCGGGTCTCAGAGATTCAGCTGAAATACTTCGACCGCCTCGAAGACGCCCAGATCCAGCACAAGCAGGACCGCCACCGCGACCTGCTGACCATTGCCGACAGCGAATCTGAGCGCGTCATCATCCAGACCATCCGAGAAGCGTTTCCCTCCCACGGCATCCTCGGGGAAGAAACCGGCGCCGACCTGCGCGGCAGCGACTGGGTATGGATCATCGACCCCGTGGACGGCACCACCAACTTCGCCCGCAGCTTCCCGTTCTTTGCCGCCAGTGTCGGCTGCTGGCACAAGGGACGTCCGGTGCTGGGCCTGGTCGAGGCGCCTTACCTGCGCGAGCGCTTCATGGCCGAGGCGGGCTCAGGCGCGTTCCTGAACGGCAAGCGCCTGGCCGTCAGCGCCATGCCGGACATTGCACACTCCGTGCTGGCCACCGGTTTCGCCTACGTGCGCAACGAAGTCGTCCGCAACAACGTCGACAACTTCAGCCGCCTGATCCTCAAGTGCCACGACATTCGCCGCCCCGGCGCCGCCAGCCTCGACCTGGCCTATGTCGCGGCCGGGCGTTTTGACGGTTACTGGGAGCCCTACCTGAAGCCATGGGATGTGGCGGCCGGCTGCCTGCTGATAACCGAGGCCGGCGGCAGGCTGACGGATTTCCACGGCGGCGACGACTGGCTGTTCGGCGCGAACCTGGTCGCCAGCAACGGGCTTGTGCACGAAGAATTGCGCGCCGAGCTGTCCGGCACCGAGCCCGAGTACCAGCCCTGGGGCCGCGAGATCGAAAAGCAGATACGAGGCTGAAACCGGTTTCCGCCCCGCTCGCTCATTGAACATTGGTCGGTATTGATTGATTATTGCCGTTCATGGACACCCTGGTCATCGTTCGCAAGATCCGCGAAGCGGAGGCGCTGGCTGATGCCGGCAAGCATGGCGACGCGCGCCGCCTGCTTGAGCCCCTGCTGGGCGACGATGGCCTGACCGATACGCACCGCAAGCTGGTCAGCAAGAAGCTGGAGCTGTTCGAGAAACAGCAGCAGCGCATGACCCGCATCCTCTCGCGGCGCGGCAACTCAACCGGCGTACGCAGCGAGTCCGACCTGTCCTCCGAGCGCACCTCGATCCGCCCGGCCGTGGTGGACAAGTCCGAGCGGCCCACGGACCGCAGCATCGACAAAGAAGACCGCTCCGAGCGCCCGACCGACCTGAGCATCGAGAAGGAGAACCGCGGCGCCGCCACCGAAGTGGTGCCCAAGGCCCGCAACGTGGACACCGAGGTGCCGGAGAAGGGCCACAAGCTGAAGGTGGAGCCGCGCGACAAGGGCAGCGGTAAAAGCAGCGGAATGTGGCGAGCGGTGGAGGACCGCCGCGAGGTGCCGCGCCCGCCCGACCCAAGCGAGTCGCAGGAGCTGGCGCCGGTCATCGACAGCGACCGGCTGGACGCCGTGGCCGAGCCCGACGATTCCGACCCGCGCAAGACCGACATTTTCGTGGCGCCGCCCCAGGTTTCCGATGTGGTGGTACAGGTCGCGCCGGATGAAGACAGCGCCCCGGTGATCAGCCGAATCAACGTGGACAAGCCGGTGCTGCCCCGGCCCCACGACACACCGGCGCCCTGGAACGACACGCCCGTGCCGCAGGCCATGACGCCGGCACCCAGGACCCTGACGCCGCCGCCCGTCACGGTTCGCGACAGCTTCGTGATACCGCCGACCGATACCGTGCAGGTTTCCGCGCTGCCCGACAAGGACGACCATTCGACCTACCTGCTGGCCGACGACTACTTCGCGCCGCGCCCGAACGCCCGTCAGCGTGAACGCAGCAACCCTGAGCTGAAGGCGTTGGCCGAACGCCTGCCCGACGACGACCTGCGCCGCGAGCTCGCGCTCGAGGTGGTAAAGCTGCGCGAGCAGCTGGATGCCGTGCAACGCGAAAGCAAGCGCGAGACGCGCTCAACCCCGCGTAAAATCGAGCGCGAGGACCGCCCGGCCTCGGGCTCGTTCCACATCCCGGCCAGCCAGGTCAACACCATCGTGCGGCGCGCCGCCGGCACGGACCAGATCGAGGTCCATATGCCCGGGCGCGACGAGAACGCCTCCGACCTGCAGGTGCTGCGGCGCGACAGCGTGCGCGGCGAAAAGACTACCGCCAAGCCCACCGACCGCGTCGCCCTGGCGCAGGACTACATCGACGCCGGCCAGATCCAGAAACCCAGCCTGCTCAAGCCGCTGGCCACCTGGCTGGGCGTGATGGTGGTGCTGGGGGTGATCGGCTGGGCCGTGCACCTCGCCTGGCGCTCGATCAGCGACGGCGGCCTGCAGGCGATCGAGATCAGCGCTGACGGCGTCGGTGATTTCCGCATGGGAAGCCCCAAGGCCGACTACGCCGACATCGCCGGCAAAAAGAACATGGTGGAGCCGGCGGTGTTGAACGAGCGCGGCTGGCTCGTGCAATATGAAGAAGGGGCTGAGCGTATCACGGCCGTGGCGGTGCCCGGTCCCGCGCTGGCGGAGCCCGCGGCCAGCGGCTTCAACGCGCTGCAGATCAGCTTTAACGGCGACCTGCTGAAGCTGCAGGGCAACACGACGGCCGAGGCGGTCAGCACGCGGTTCGGCGGTGCGGTGCCGCCTTACAGCCCGGCGGTATGGGAGCAGTCCGAGACTTACACGCTCAGCTTCCTGTCGCCCCAGGGCGACCGGTTGCTGGAGTTCTGCTACGACACGCGCAACCCGGCGGCGCCGCTGTGGGTCAGGCTTTCCGACGCGGGCAAGTCGCCGCGCCCGCCGACGCGCGACGACTTTTCGAACGAGTAGGCGGGGCTGGCGCGGACAAGCATAAGGCTGCTATCTTCTGCACGCCGAAAGGACTGAATGAAGATCCGCTTCTGGGGAGTGCGCGGCAGCCTTCCAACGCCCGGGCCTGAAACCGCCCGCTACGGCGGCAACACCACGTGCATCCAGGTGATCCGCGATTCCGGCCCGCTGATCATCATCGACGCAGGCACGGGTATCCGCGTGCTCGGCGACCAGCTGATGAAAACGGCCAGGCCGCCCTTCGACATCCGGCTGCTGGTCACGCACACCCACTGGGACCACATCCACGGCTTCCCGTTCTTCACGCCGATCTACACGCCCGGCAGCAAGGTCGAGGTGATGGGCATCGGGCCCCTGCGCGAAGGGAAAAGCTTCGAGCAGGTGATGCGCGACCAGATGACCTACAGCTATTTCCCGGTCGAGAACACCATGCTCGACAACGTGGTCAGCTACCTCGACTTCAACCACAAGTTCAAAGACGGCGTGGAGCGCAGCTTCGAGCTGTGCGAGGGCGTGAAAGTTACGCTCAAGCTCACCAACCACCCGGTGTACTGCATCGCTTACCGCATCGAGGCCGACGGCAAGTGTTTCGTGTTCAGCGGCGACCACGAGCCCTGGGCGCGCACCTCAACCGACGACCGCCCCGGCGACACGCGCGAGCTGTTCCGCATCATGAATCACCGCATGGTCGAGTTCTGCCGCGGCGCGGACCTGATCGCTTTCGACACCACCTACACCCAGGCCGAGTACGAAAGCGTGGACAAGCCGCACCTCAGCAAGCGCGGCTGGGGCCACAGCTACTTCGAGTTCAACATCGGCCTGGCCAAGCAGGCGGGCGTAAAGCGCCTGGCCTTCACCCACCACGATCCCACGCGAACCGACGACGCGCTCGACCGTTTAATGAGCGAGACCTACCTGCCCCTGGCGAAGAAAGAGGCTCCGGGCACGGAGTTCTTCGCCGCCCGCGAGGGCATGGAGATCGAGCTGTAGGCGCGTGGCACAGGCAATCCTGCCTGTGGGCAGCACAGGCAAGCCGCCCGTGCCCGGAAGCGTGATGGCAAAGAAGAAACTCGACCTTGCTACGTTCGAAATTCCCGACGCCAGGAAACGCCGGGGCTCGTTCGTGGTGCGCCTGGCCCTGCGCCGCATTGTCCTGCGCCAGCACCGCGACGCGCTCAAGGCCGCAGCCCGCATGGTCCTGGTGCTGCCGGCCCTGCAGGCGGGCCTGCTGGTCGGCATACTGAAGGGCGAGACATGGATGGTGCTGCTGGGGCTCGAGGGGCTGTTGATCGCCTGGCTGGCGGCCGGGCAGCTTTCGCGGCCCACGCCTGAAAGCAGGCTGATCGGTTTCGGCATCGCGCTGCTGAACGCGGTGCTGCTCAGTGCCGTGGGTCTGTTCCTGGGCAGTCACCTGTTCTGGGTGACGGGTGTACTGGCGATGCTGCCGGTGACGGCGCTGGTGTTCTCGTCTACCGGCGCGCGTACGGTGAAGCTGGCTTGGCTGGCGTTCGGCGCGCCGCTGCTGCTGGTTGTGCTGGCGTCAGGCGCCGGGCGGGTTGCGCTCGAGCTGTCGAAGCGCGAGCGCGACCCCGTGCAGCGCGGGCGAGAGTTGCAGGTCGCCTGGTATGCCCTGCAGTTCCGCGGCGGCAGCGGTACGGAGCGCGCACTGCTGCGCCTGCGCCAGGCGCAGGCGGCCTTTGAGACGGGGGACTTCAAGGCGGCGTGGGAGTTCGCCGACGACGGGCTTTATGACGACCGCCGGCTGTTGCGGGCGATTCCCGCTTCACTGATCGGCTCCGACCTGGTGGAAAGCCTGCTGCGCCTGAAGGCCCAGGCCTTCTACAACCACGCCTGGGGCAAGCAGGGCGAGATTTATCTGCCCATCACACCCGAACCGCTCGATGAAGCCACCGCCACGGACGCGACAGTAAAACTCAAGTGGGGCTGGTAGCCTGCCGGAAAAGCTCCAGCAGCTGCTTTGCCCGCTGCTGGTAGCTGTGGCCGGCGCCTTCTGTTGCCGCGTTGGCGGACAGCCGTTTTGCCAGCGCGTTGTCCGACACCACCTCCGTCAACGCCGCGGCCAGCGCTTTCGAGTTACCGGCCTGGTACAGCCTCGCGGTGCGCCCGTCCTGCAGCACCTCCCGCACGCTGGGCACGTCGGCGGCCACGATCGGCAGGCCCAGCGCCAGGTACTCGAACAGCTTCAGCGGCGAGGTGAAGCGCGCGCTGATACTGTGCTCGGGCGGCAGCGGGTGCACCGCGCAGGCGCAGGTCTTGACGTGTAAAGGGATGTCGGTCTGCGCGACCCGGCCGGTAAGCTCGACCCGCCCGTCGAGCCCCAGGCTCGCGATCTCGGCCTTCAGACGCTGCTCGTCTTCCGGCTTACCGCCGCCCACCACCTTCAGGCGCAGGGCGGGCGCCAGTGCCAGCGCTTCCAGCAGCAACTCCAGCCCCTTCCAGAACTGCAGCGTGCCGACCCATGCCACGGTGCGGCCGTCGCCGCCCTGCCACACCGGCTTAAACAAGTTGGTATCCACGGCGCTGGGCACCACTGCGGCCGGGCCGCGGTAGCCAAAACGGCTGCGGATCTCGTCCAGCAGGCCTTGTGTGATCGCCGCCACCCCTGCCGCGCGCGCGTAGATGTCGCGCTCTAACTGGTGCAGCCGCGCGGCCTTGCGTTCAGGGGCGTGGCGGTCACGCGCCCACAGCTCACCGACCAGGTGCGCCTCGTAAACCAGCGGCAGGCCGACACCTTTGTGGGCGGAGTGCGCGGCCAGCTTGTCGCTGCGCAGCCACAGCACGTCGGCGCCGGAGTGCGGGACGGCCTTGCGGAACGCGCGGAAGAACACGCTGTTCAGCGTCAGTCCCATGCGTTTGTGCAGGCTGGGAAGCGTGGCGATCTTCAGCCCCGGCGGCAACTCCAGCGCCAGGTGCCTCCCGGCGTACTCGCTCACGCGCTCCATGCTGTCCGGTGTGTACCAGGTCACCGGCGCCAGCTCGGCCACCGCAGCCAGGCTGCGCACGATCGCCACCCAGCGCGCACGGCCGGCGTCAATCGGTTCATGGTGGGCGAACACGACATGCATGCGCCCATTGGAGCCGCGGCCACAGGCAAGGTCAACGCGATCCGTGGACGAAAAGGACCGGCAGGTACGTTTTTACAGCGGCCGGAAGGGCGCTAGACTGGGGCGACGAATCTCAAAGGGCATCATGGCAGACATAGCAACCACGCAGCACCCGCGCTACAGCGAGCGCAAGGAGACCCATCGCAAGATCGGCGAGCTGCTGGTCGAGGCCGGCAAGCTGCGGCGCGACCAGCTGGAACACGCGCTGCGCATGCAGCAGACCATGGGCGGGCTGATCGGCAGCGTGCTGGTTGAGCTGGGCCTGATCGCCGACGCCGACCTGACCGAGACGCTGGCGAAGTCGCTGGGGCTCGAGATGATCGACCTCAACCGCATCGGCGTCGTGGACCCGGACGCCGCCCACTTCATCCCGGAAACCATCGCGCGCCGCCACAAGCTCATCGGCGTGCGCTTCGAGAAGAGCAAGCCTGAGCGCCGCTCGCCGGACCGCGTGGTGGTAGCGATGTCCGACCCCAGCGATTTCATGGCGCTCGACAGCATCCGGGCATCCACCAACATGGAGCCCATCGCGGCCGTCGCCACCCGCGCGCAGATCAGCGATGCGCTGCAGACCGCCTACCTGGAGAGCCCGCTCAGCCTTGAAGAAGCCGTCGGCGAGCTCAAAGACTTCAAGATCGAGACCACCAGCGAACTGGGCGAAACCGACGACTTCCAGCGCCTGAAGTCGGAGGCCGGGCTCGCGCCCGTGGTGCGCTTCGTGAACAGCATGCTGTTCGAGGCCGCGCGCATGAAGGCCAGCGACATCCACATCGAGCCGCAGGAGCACCACCTGCGCTGCCGCTTCCGCATCGACGGCGAGCTGCGCGTGGTGGCGCCGCCGCCCAAAGAACTGCAGAACGCCATCATCAGCCGCATCAAGATCATCAGCGCGCTCGACATCGCCGAGCGCCGCCTGCCCCAGGACGGCCGCCTGAAAATCCGCTTCCTGGGCCGCAACATCGACGTGCGCGTCTCCACCATGCCGACCGTGTTCGGCGAGAAAGTGGTGCTGCGCCTGCTGGACCAGAGCGGCACCACGCTGAGCCTGGACGACCTTGGCTTCGAGGAAGACGTGGTTGCCTCGATGCGCCGCATCATCACCGCGCCCTACGGCATCGTGCTGCTGTGCGGACCCACGGGCTGCGGCAAGAGCACCACCCTGTACAGCTTCCTGCGCGAGCTGAACACGGCAAACGTCAACATCGTGACGGTCGAAGACCCGGTCGAGTACCGCCTCGAGGGCGTGAACCAGACCCACGTGAAGGCCAAGATCGGCCTGACGTTCGCAAACTGCCTGCGCACCATCCTGCGCCAGGACCCGGACATCGTGATGGTCGGTGAAATCCGCGACCTTGAGACGCTCGAGGTCGCCGTGCGCGCCAGCCTGACCGGCCACCTGGTGTTCAGCACCCTGCACACCAACACGGCCGTCAGCAGCATCACGCGCATGGAGAACATGGGCCTGGCGCCCTACCTGATTTCCGCGACGCTGAACGCGGCGCTCAGCCAGCGCCTGGTGCGCAAGGTGTGCAAGGCCTGCGGCAAACGCGAAGAGCTGAAGCCCATGGCGCGCGAGGCGCTTGAGCGCGTGCTGGGCCAGACCGTCAATTTTGAGGTGATGCAGCGTGTCGGTTGCCCCGAGTGCGGCTACAGCGGCTACAAGGGCCGCCTGGCGGTCAACGAGCTGTTTGAGCCCAACGACCAGGTCCGCGACATGATCAACCACGGCGCCGACGAGTTGAAGCTGATCGACGCCGCCAAAGCTTCCGGCATGCAGTTCCTGATCGATAACGCCTGGCGCAAACTCAAGGCCGGTGTCACCACAGTTGAGGAAGTGCTCAGCCTGGGATTCCAGAAGGCTGAAGACGCCGCCTCGCTCACCCGCG
>JAJVIO010000018.1:0-24220 GCA_022071975.1 Planctomycetota bacterium | reverse complement strand
TGGTCTTTGAGGAAGAGAAGCCCGCCGCCACAGTGATCGACTTCGACCAGCAGCCGCCGGCCTAGGTGGTGCAGACGCCCCGCCTGCACCAACGGTTTCTGCACAAGCCCTCATCGGAGCCGGCGCAGCCGGCGTTTCTCCCGGTAAGCCCCCGGCGGTCGGCGCCAAGCGCAGCGAGGCGCTGATAAGCCGGGGGATATCGCGGCATGGCTTCATGAGCCGCGCAGCGGCGGTTCTCCCTCACTGCCTGCGCATGCGATCTTCCAAAAGCACGAACGCAACGCCAAGACGCCAGGGAGCGCCACGACCCGTTCGTGGTTCGCACGCCATTCGGTTCGGCCGTGAGCTGGTTGAGCCCGGCACAAGAGTATCGCGGCGCTGCGAAGCACATCGGCTTTGACTGCCGTGCGGCATCAGTGTGCTTCTGAATCCGCGGCTGAAAACGTTTCGGAACGTCGCACCAGAGCCGCCGCTCCGCGGCTCATGCTTTGCGACTGCCCGAACCCCCGGCTCCGCTCCGCTGCGCCGGGGGCTTACCAGAGAGGCGCCGGCTGCGCCGGCACATGTATAGAGACCTATGGTTCGCAGAGGGATCAGTTTGCCAGCAGTTCCACCAGCTTGCGGGCGTGGTCGGCCGAGATGGCCTCGCCCAGGGTGCCCTCGAAGCGGCGGGTGATCACGCCCACCACTTTGCCGTTGGTGTTGATCAGCGGGCCGCCGGAGTTGCCGGGGATGATCGGCGCCGAGGTGCCGATCACGCCGACCTCAAGCTGCAGGCTGCGGATGTCGCCGGTGGCCGGGCTGGTGGTCACCGTGGTGCCCTTGATGACGCTGAGGCCCAGCGGGTAGCCCAGCGACATCACCTTGTCCGTAACGTGCAGGGCATTCAGCTCGTCGTCGCTGGCGATCGGCAGCGGCGTGGTCAGCTCCTTGGCGCTGCGCCGCTCGAACTCCAGCACCGCCAGGTCGTTGAAGGTGTCCATGTTGTGCACGCCGGCCTGCTTGACGCGCTCGATGATGTCCTCAGGCAGGTCGGTGCGGAAGCCGGCCTGCTCGAGGTAGCCTTTGTAGTTGTCGCCGAAGGTGGTCCAGTCGTCGGGTGCGAAGCCTTTCACCTTCAGGCTGCCGTTGCCGCCGCGCCCGCCGGGCAGGGTGGCCCAGGCCTCGGTAATGCTGAGGTTGGTGTCGCCGACGTTCTCGCGCAATTTGGCGCCCGGGTGCCACGCCGCGATCACCCAGTCTTTCAGGGGCGCGGGGCGCACGTTGCGGATGGCGTGGCTGATCGACAGCTCGGGCTTGAACAGGAAGGGCTTGATCACGTGCTTGTTGGTGACGATCCAGGCCTTCTTGTCACTGGTTTTGGCCAGCCAGCCGGTGCCGGTGCCGCTCTCGATGCCGACCGCCTTGCCGTTCTCATCCAGCAGCGGGTACTGCACAAAAATCAGGAACACCGAGTTGTTGTAGGTGTCCATGATCTCGCGGAACGCGTTGTCAGCGGGCGCCTTTGACAGCTCTTCCAGGCGCTTGAGCTGGTCAGCTGTGGCGTCTTTCAGCTCTTTCAGCTGCGCGTCGCTGATCTCCTTGACGCGCGCGGCCGTCTGCTCGTCGACGTTCTTCCTGAGCTCCTCGAAGCGTTTGTCCTGCTCGGCTTTCAGGGTCGCGACCTGCTCGGCCAGGGTTGACTCCAGCGCGGTCATCTTGGCGCGCAGGTCATCGAGTTCTTTCTGGCGTTCCTTTTCGGCGTCCTGGCGCTTCTGCTCGGCCTCCTGGCGCTTGCGCTCGGCTTCGTCCAGCGCGGCCGTGGCGTCGGCCTTTTCTTTCTCGTGCTTCGCTTCGTTGTGCAGGTAGTACCACACGCCGATGGCGGCCGCTGCCACGATCAGCATGAACAGCGCGCCCACCAGGGTACTCAGGCCGGCGCGGCGGCGCGCGGCCCGGGCCTCGAGCTTTTCGGCCACGGCCTTGATCATGTGGCGGGTCTTGTCGCCGGCGCCGACCTGCGCGCCGACTTCGTTCACCATGATGGTCAGGCTTTCCGGGTCGCCCTCGTCGGCGGGCTGGGCCTGCTGCACGGTTTGCGCGGCCAGTGTCGGCGGCGGTGCGGGGCGTGCGGCCTCGCCGGGAATCACGATTTTCATGGTCGCGCCCTCCAGCCCCAGCGAGATTTCGTCGCCGTCGTAGAGGCGCGTGCCCTCGGCCGTGGCGCGCATGCGGTTGACGTACAGGCCGTTGCTGCTGCCCTGGTCGCGCAGGAACAGGCCGTCGTTGCGTTCTTCCAGCAGTGCGTGGTGGCCGGAAACCTTGAGGTCGCGGGCGCCGTCGAAGCGCAGTGTGCAGTCAGGCGCGCGCCCGACCATCACGCCGGCACGCAGCTCTTTGCTGGTGTAGCCGAAGCGCCGTCCCGCCAGCGAGCTGGTAAGGACTTCAATGATCGCGCGCGGCGCGGCCGGCTCATGCCGAGTGGGCTGTACGTCTGCTGTCATGATGGGGAAAGCATATCGCGCCCGAACCAACGGGCAAGCCGTGCCTGAGGCGGGCATCTGTGGGTGGCCGATTCGCCGGGCGGGACGCCCGGCGGACGCATCGACGGGACGTCGATGTCACTATTCTTCTGCGTCGCGGCCTGTCTTGCGGGCCTTTTTCTTGCCGCGGGTTTTCCTGGTGGGGGCCGGGATCTTCAGGTCCAGGCCTATGATGGCCTTGCTGAGGTTTTCCCTTACATCTTCTGTCAGCGTGATGGTCAGCGCCTTCTTGGCCTCTTCCGGCACGTCTTTCAGGTCCTTGTCGTTCAGCTTGGGCAACAGCACTTCCTTCAGGCCGCTGCGGTAGGCCGCGAGCACCTTTTCCTTGATGCCGCCCACAGCCAGCACCTTGCCGCGCAGGGTTACTTCGCCGGTCATGGCGATGTCGCCGCGCACCTTTTTACCCGTATACAGGCTGGTCAGCGCCGTGGTGATGCTTACGCCCGCCGACGGCCCGTCCTTGGGCACCGCGCCTTCCGGGAAGTGCACGTGCACGTCGTACTTCTCGAAATCTTCAATCGGGATGCCCAGCGCCGCCGCGTTGCTGCGCACGAAGCTGAGCGCCGTGCTGACGCTCTCCTTCATCACGTCGCCCAGGCTGCCGGTCACCTTCACATTGCCCTTGCCCGGGTAGCGCGTGCTTTCAATCAGCAGCGTGTCGCCGCCCATGCTGGTCCAGGCCAGGCCGCTGACCACGCCGATCTCCGGCTTGCGCGCGCCGGCCTCGGGCAGCCACAAGCGCGGCCCCAGGTATTCCAGCAGGTCGTCGGGCTTGATCGTCACCTCGGCATCGAGGCTGATTTCCTCGGCGGCAACCCGCGTGGCCAGCTTGCGGCAGATGCCGGCGATGCGGCGCTCGAAGTTGCGCAGGCCGGCCTCGCGCGTGTAGCCGCGCACGATTTCGCGAATCGTCGCCTTGGGGAACTTGAGGTTGCCCGCCTTCAGGCCCGCGTTCTCGATCTGGCGCGGGATGATGTAGCGCTTGGCGATCGCTTCCTTCTCTTCCAGCGTGTAGCCCGCCAGTCGGATCACTTCCATGCGGTCGCGCAGGGGCCCGGGGATGGTGTCCAGCATGTTGGCCGTGCAGATGAACAGCACGCGGCTCAGGTCGTAGGGCACGTCGAGATAGCGGTCGTGGAACTGGTGGTTCTGCTCCGGGTCCAGCACCTCCAGCAGGGCCGCCGCCGGGTCGCCGCGCATGCTCTGGGACAGCTTGTCGACTTCATCCAGCATCAGGATCGGGTTGGCTTTGCCCGCCTTCTTCATCGCCTGCAAAATGCGGCCGGGCATGGCGCCGACATAGGTGCGGCGGTGGCCCATGATTTCGGCGTCGTCGCTAAGGCCGCCGAGGCTGATGCGCTGGAACTCGCGGCCCATGGCGTGCGCGACGCTGCGGCCGAGGCTGGTCTTGCCCACGCCGGGCGGACCGACCAGGCAGAGGATCGGGCCCTTGAGCTCTTTCTTGAGCTTGAGCACGGCCAGGAACTCGATGATGCGGTCTTTCACTTCCTCAAGGCCGAAGTGGTCTTTGTCGAGAATCGCGCGCACGCGTTTGAGGTCGAGGTTGTCCACGCTGGTCTCATGCCAGGGCACGCTGAGCAGCCAGTCGATGTGGGTATGGACGACGTTGTACTCGGCGCTGGCCTCGCTGATCAGGCTGAGGCGGTCGATCTCGGCCTCGCACTCCTTGCGCGCGACTTCCGGCAGCTTGGCCGCGTCCATCCGCTCTTTCAGCTTCTCGATGGCGGCCTCGGTGCCCTCGACGTCGCCCAGCTCAGAGCGGATGGCCTTAAGCTGCTGACGCAGGAAATACTCGCGCTGGGATTTTTCGATCGCCACCTGGGTGCGCATCTGCACTTCGCGGTCCACGGCCAGACGCGCGATTTCGTCCTCGATCAGCTTGATCACCTGCTTGAGGCGCTTCTTGCAGTCCAGCTCGCACAGGATCTCGGCCTTCACCTTCACCGGCAGCGACATGTAGGTCGCCAGCAGGTCCGCGAAACGGCCGGGGCCGCGGATGTTCATCTTCAGGACGTTGACCAGCTCGTTGGAGTAAGCGGGGTCGAGGCTGACCAGCGTCTCGAACTTTTCCAGCGCCTCCTGGATCAGCCGCATCATGGCGGGCGACTCGTCGTCGCTGCCTACCGTGCGCGCGGGCGTGACTTCCGCGACCGCGAACGGGTCCAGGCTGGTGACCTTCTTGATCTTCACGCGCGTGAGGCCCTGCACCGCGCACTGGATGGTGCCGTCGGGCAGGTACATCTTGTGGATCAGCCGCCCGCTGACCGCGATCGGGTACAGGTCGTCCAGGCCGCTGATCGTCTCAGCCTGCTGGTCGCGCTGGGTGGCCAGGCACAGCATGGTGTCGGCCGTGGGCAGCGAATTCAGCAGGTTGATGTTGGGTTTGCGGTGGACGGAGAAGCTGGCAACGTGGTAGGGGAAGACCACGACGGAAACCAGCGGCAGCAGCGGCAGCGTGTTCGGCACCGATTGCGCCAGGATCTTGGTGCTGTTGTTTCCCGAGTAGCCGGACATAATCACCCCCGCCAGAACGGCCGTTTCTAGCAGCGAAGGTTGATGGACACAACGCAATCCACACAAGGGAAGACCGGCGGCAGGTCGCGGCAGATTGCCACGGGGCTGGTGGCGGCGCTGGGCGCGTTCCTGTTCGGGGGCTTCATGGCGCTGCCGGCGCTGGTTGCCGTGGTGCCGCGGCTGCGGCGTTACTGGCCGTTCGCGCTGGCGCTTTTCATCGGCGTGCTGGGCGTGCGGGGGCTGACGCTGCTGGGCGTGAACCCGCTGCTGGCCTGGGCGCGAGTGCGGGCGCTGGAAAAGCTGGAGCGCAGCCTGGGCGGCGAGGTCAGCTATGACTCATTCCATGGCGACGCCACCTTCGGTGAACTGAATTTTGAGGGCCTGCGCGTGCGCCTGCCCGAAGTCGGCGGCGAAGCCGGCATCGAGAGCGTGCGCTTCAACACCGGCATGTTCCTGCTGTTCGGCCGTACGTACACAGTCAGCGGGCGAAACCTGTTTCTGCGCGTGGATGCCTCGGGCGGCAAGCTTGAGAGTTACCTGAACAGGCTGGAAGCCTCGCCGGGGGCGGATTCGGAACTGCTGATCGAGGGCGGGCGCATCGAAGTGTACGGCAGCCCCACCAGTGCCGTGTTTACGCTATCGAGCGTCAGCGGCGGCAACAGCGCGACCGGCTGGAACGTGAACGTCGGCCTGAGCCGCGCCGAGCTGACGCTGATGGACCGCACCCACGACCTGACCGTTTACGGCGGCTTGTCGGTGGGGGATCTGGGCGACGGCCTGCGGGTGAAAGCCGACCTGCGCGCCGTGGACGACGAAGCGGGCTTCGGCATCCTGCGCGGCGAGCTGCAGCCCGGCGGCGCCAGCTCCATGACCTGCGTGCTTGACCAGGTTGAGCTCGGCCCGCTGTGGGCGCGCTACCGCAAGGTGGACAGCTACGCGGGCACACTGCGCGGCCAGGTGCGCATCGCCGGCGACCTGAACCGGCTGGCCTTCGGCTTCGACTGCGAGGTGCAGGACTTCAGCTATTACCACTTCACGGCGATGGCCCTGGACCCTGAGCACAGCTTCAGGCTGCCGCAGGCGCGCCTGACGGGCACGTTGGTGCTGCTTGAGGGCGAGCAGTGGGACTTCCAGCAGGTCAGCCTGGCGGCGCCTGACGCCACTCTTGCGACGGGCGAGGCGCTGAACGCCCGGGGCGGCGGCAAGCTGACGCTGGAGGGGCGCTTCCCCGAACTCAGCGGCGTGCTGGAGGCCACCGTCGAGAGCGGCATGGTCAACGAGCCGATCAGCTGGAGCCCCACGCACCCGCGCGGCCTGGACAGCGTGCAGCCAAACATCGTGCTGGTGGCGGAGCAGTTCCAGCAGCTTGACCTGGAGTGGAAGCTCGAAGTGAAGCAGCTCACGGTCGATTGCGAGCCGCTGACCGGCACGCTGGCCGGCAGCCTGCAGGGCCGCTTCCAGAAGCAGCCGGGAGTGCGCGTCGGAACGCTGCGCGCGAGCGGCGAGCTGACGCTGAGCGACGGGCGCGTGCGCTGCCTGGCCATCGACGCACCCCTGACGGCGTCGCTGGCATTCAACCTCAACGCGCCTACCGGCCGCGCCGCGTTGAAGGGACAGCTGATCGCCGAGCTTGGGGGCACGCCGATCAACTGCGAGCTGACCGGCGATCTGCAGCGCCCGGTGTTCGTGTTTACGGGCGCCAACCTGAGCCCCGAGGCGCTGGGCCGCAAGATTTACCGTTACAGCCCCGTTGAGCTTACACCCGCCGAGCAGCTTGCGCGGCGCGAACAGTGCAGCCGTATCTTCGGCCCCGCCGCGGCCGTGGAGGAAAACCCGTTCGTGGCCAAGGCGGCCGGCAAGGTGGCATTCACCGTAAAGTAAGTTCGCGTCGGGCTTCCCCACGGGCTGGAAGCATTGTCGGCGAATTGGCAAGAATGGCGCGTATGGGATGCTTCTACCTGCTGCTTGCCTTGATCTCACCGCGCCTGTTGCTGGCGGTGATGTGGATTTTCAGTCCCTACGTGCAACCCAACGCGTTCCGCAGCTGGATCTGGCCGTTGATTGGCCTGATTTTCATGCCCTGGATGACGCTGGCGCTGGTGTGGGCGTACAACACGCACTTCGGCCCGCTGCAGATCGCGGCCATCGTGATCGGCGCGCTGGTTGACCTGGGCTCAAACGGCGACGCTGAACGCCGCCGCCGCAAAGAACAGCGCCGCAATCGGTAACCAAAGCCCGGGATGCCGGGACAAAAGTAGGGACACGCGGCAGCGTGTCCCTGCCGGTTACGCGATGATGCCCTTGGTTACGTTGAGGAAGATGTCCTCGAGGTTCTGCGTGGCCGGGGCCAGCGTCACCACGGGCACGTTGCGGTTCAACAGCTCACGCAGCAGGCCGGGGTTGCTCTCGATCGGCTGCATGAACGTGAAGGTGATCAGCCCGCGGTCGATCTCGCAGCCGCCGATGTCCGGCAGGCTGCGCAGCACTGTCACCGCCGCATCCGGCGAGCCCAGCACCTTCAGGAACAGCTTCTGTTGCTTGGCCGGCCCGCCAGCGCGATCGGCCAGGATGTCGTCGATCTTGCCGGCCGTGAGCATGATGCCGCGCTCAATGATGCCGACGGAGTTGCACATGTCGGAGAGCTCGGTGAGGATGTGGCTGCTGATGATGATGGTCTTTCCCAGCTTCTGCAGTTCCTTGAGCAGCAGGCGCAGCTCGATGCGCGCGCGCGGGTCAAGGCCGGCCGCGGGCTCGTCCAGGATCAGCACCTTGGGGTCGTGCACCAGGGTCTTGGCCAGGCACAGGCGCTGGCGCATGCCCTTGCTGAGCACGCTGACGTCTTTCTTCTCGACGCTGGTGAGGTCCGTGATCTCCATGATCTCGTCCACCAGCTTCTTGCGGCGCTCGGGCGCGATGCGGTACGCGGCCGCGAAGAACTCGAGGTATTCGCGGATCTCGACGCCTTCGTACACGCCGATGTAGTCGGGCATGTAGCCGATCACGCGGCGGATTTCCTCGGGCTCATCGAGCACGCTGACGCCGTCGATCTGGATGTCGCCGTAGTCCGGGTCCAGCAGCGTGGCCATCATGCGCATGGTGGTGGTCTTGCCGGCGCCGTTGGGGCCGACAAAGCCGAAGATGTCGCCCTTGTCGCAACGGAAGCTCAGGTCCCACACGGCGCGGAACTGGCGGAAGGTTTTGCAGACGTGCTGGACTTCAATCATACTGTGCAGGTCACCCGCTGCGTCGAATTGGTAATTGGTAATTGGTTATTCGCTGTTCGACACTCGGAAACAGCAAATTACCAATAACCAATAACCAATTACCAATTGTGTTTACCGATCAGTCCTTCTTTTCTTCTTCCTTGCCCGCCTTGACCGCCTTCTCCACCAGCTTTTCCATGTTCTTGGGCAGGCCTTTGCCTATCAGGAAGCGGATGCCCAGGTAGATCAGCCCGCCGCCGATCAGCAGGCCAACCACCACCTTCAGGATGTCGATCACGATCGCGCCAATGATCAGCACCGCGACCACGATCACGACGCCGATGGCGATGTACTTCACGGCTGTAGGCGACAGCGCCATGCGTTCCTTAAAAGCAATGACCAATAACCAATAACCAATGTGGCTTACTGATTGGTCATTGGAAATTGGTCATTGGTCATTGCAGTGCACTACTTGAACTTGTCCGAGAACCACTCAGCAGCCGCCTCGTCGTCGGCCTTGGTGTCCAGGTCGCCCAGGCTGACCTTGTCGTCCAGCACCTTCTGGGTTTCCTCCAGCAGCATCACCAGCTCGGCCATTTCCTGCGGGCTGTCGGCCATCTTGGCCATCTCTTCCTCGTTCTGCAGCAGGCGCACCTGGATGCTGATGTCGTCGATCTTGGCCGACACCAGCTCCAGCTTCTTGCGGGCCACGTCGTGGCGCTTGGAGGTCGCGCCCGCCAGCTTCAGCAGACCGGCACCCTTGCTGTCTTTCTTTACGGCTTCCAGCGAGGCCAGGCCCTTGGCGTTCATCAGCTCGCGCACTTCGCCTTCGACCTGTTCGAGGTCCTTCTCGGCCTTCGAGACCGCGCCTTCCAGCGTCTCGCGCTTGGATTCAAGCTGGCGCTGCATGCGCTGCATGTCGCGGCGCTTCTTGGCGAACTCCCGGGTCTTGTCGTCGCCGCCCCACACGGCCGTCAGCTCGTAGGGCGTTTCCGGCGTCTGGTTCACGGCGCTGTCGTCGGTGGTGCCCCACAGGGTGTCCAGGCCCACGAACGCGAGGCCGTAGGTCTGGTGTGTCTGGCCTTCGGTGGGAGCTTCCACGCCGAAGAAGTCGGCCCAGTCGTCGGCGTTGCCGTTGTTGGCGACGTCCACCCAGCCGGTCTCACCCTTCCACATGGAGTCGCCGCCCGGCTTGTAGCGCAGGAAGTCGCTCCAGCGTTTGCCCTTCACATGCTCGGCCACGTTGCCGTTGATGCCGTCCAGGCCCTGCTCCCAGGTCGCGGGCAGGTAGCCTTCGCCCACCAGTTCCTCGAGGCTCATGGGCACGCGCTTGTGGTCGTTCTTGAACTCGTTGATCGCGGCCACCACGGGCTTGCCTGCGTCCTCGGCCAGGCTTTCGCTCTGGAAGTTGAGGTACATGCCGGTGCCCATCAACAGCGCCCAGCCGCCGATCTGCAGCGCCGAAAGGACCACGCCCACGAATGCCAGGCCCTTGGCGCGTTTGTTGCCCACCAGGCCCACCAGGCCGATCAGCAGCGGCAGCGGCGCGATCAGGCCGAGGCAGAAGATCATGCTGACCAGCGACAGGATCAGCGACGCCGCGGCCCAGCTTCCGCTGCCCGGCTGGCGGTACATGGCCGGGTTGAAAATCTGGCGCGTGAAGCCGGTGCGCCCCTGCGGCGGCGGCATATAGCTGCCCGAGGCCGGCACGGGGCCTGACTGCGGGTAGCTCTGCGGCGCGCCCGGCGGTGGACCGTAGCCCGGGGGCGTCTGGCCGTAACCGGGAGGCACGTTCATACCTGAGTTGGGGGGCTGGTTCATGGGACACTCCGTGTGTCAGGTGTTAGGTTTTAGGTTCCAGGTTCTAGGCAACTGCCTAAATCCCAAGTTTTTCTGCCCAAGCCTGACGTAAGTTGCCTTTCCCGAAAACCCTAAAACCTACAACCTAAACCCTGTAACCTGACCTAGTCGTACTTATAGAAACCACGTCCTGTCTTGCGCCCGAGGTGCCCGGCGTCCACGTACTTCTTCAGCAGCGGGCAGGGGCGGTACTTGCTGTCGCCCAGGTCGCGGTGCAGCACCTGCATGATGGCCAGGCAGGTATCGAGACCGATTAAATCCGCAAGGCTCAGCGGCCCCATCGGGTGGTTCATGCCCAGCTTCATGATCTGGTCGATGCTCTGGGCGTCGGCCACGCCTTCCATCAGGGCGTAGATCGCCTCGTTGATCATCGGCAGCAATATGCGGTTACTTACAAAACCTGGAAAGTCGTTGCAGGCGACCGGGGTTTTGCCCAGCCGCGTGGCCAGCGCCATGATCGCGTTGTAGGTAGCGTCGTCGGTGTCCAGGCCGCGGATGACCTCCACCAGCTGCATCAAGGGCACCGGGTTCATGAAGTGCATGCCGATGAACTTGGACGGGCGCTTGGTGCCGGCGGCCAGTGTGGTGATGCTGATACTGCTGGTGTTGCTGGCCAGGATCGCGCCTTCGGGGGCGGCGGCGTCGATCTGCTGGAAAATCTTGCGCTTCAGCTCAAGGTTTTCCGTGGCGGCCTCGATCACCAGCTCGCGGTCTTTCAGCAGCGCGTAGTCGGTGGTGGGGGTGATCATGGCGATGGAGGTCGCCATGGCGTGGGGTTCAAGCTTGCCCTTTTCGACCAGCTTCGAGAGGGATTTCTGGATGGTTCCGATGCCCTTGCCCAGGGCTTCCTGGTTCACGTCCAGCATCACCACGTGCACGCCCTTCATGGCGAACACCTGCGCGATGCCGTTGCCCATCTGTCCCGCGCCGATGACGCCTACGCGCGTGATTTCTGCCATTGCTTGCTCCGTCAGGGAGGACAGGCACCTGCTTCGCCGGGGGCACGTTCCGGTCTAAGCCCACCACTTATGCGGCGAAAAAGGAGCCAGTCCCCAAGGGCCGCAGAGTCTAGCACGCAGGAAAGGCTAGAAAAGACGAACCTTGGCGGCGCTTACGATTCAGCGGGTGGTTTGTAACCGAGCCGCATGGCACGGCCGTGACGGAAATTCCGTGGCTGACGGGCGGGCTGATCCGTAGTTAAGCTGTTCGGTCTCAAACCAAGCCCGTGGGTCGCGTCGCGTTCCCACAGAACCAAGGAGTCCATGATGAGGACGTTGTTCATGTTCGCCCTGCTCGCCGCTGTCGGCGGGCTGGCGTTCGCCCAGCAGCCGGCGCCGAAAAAGCCCCTGCTTGACCCCAAGATGGGCCTGCCCGGCGCCCGCTTCCCTTCGCTTTCGCCCGACGGCAAAACCGTCGTCTACACACTGCACGGCGACCTGTGGTCCATGCCCGCGACCGGCGGGCGCTCCACGCGCCTGACCCTCAACGAGGCCTACGACACCAAGCCCCTGGTCACGCCGGACGGCAAGGAGATTGTGTTCTGCTCTGACCGCTCGGGCTCCTACGACCTCTGGGTGATGCCCATCGACGGCGGCACGCCCCGACGCCTTACCCACCACAACGCCGGCGACATTCCCACCGGCTTCACGGCCGACGGCAAGAGCGTGCTGTTCAGCTCGCGCCGCGCCATGGGCTGGAACCGCGGCCAGACTGACGACATCTACATGGTGAGCCTCAAGGGCGGCACGCCCACTCGCCTGACCTTCACCGGCGCCAACAGCGCCACCACGCCGGACAACGGCAAGACCCTGTACTTCGTGGCGGGCGCATCCGACCCCAAGGTGCAGGAATACCAGGGCACGGCCAATGACCGTCTGTACCGCCAGGTCGAGGGCAGCGCGCCCGAAGAGCTGCTGGGCTACAGCGGCAACTCGCGCGAGCCGCGCATCAGCCGCGACGGCAAGCGCCTGTACTTCACGCGCGAGGTGAACGGCAGCTTTGAGCTGTTCGTGTGCGACAACCACGCCGACACCTGCGAGCAGATCACCAACCTCGGCGACGACGGCCTCAGCCAGGTCAGCTTTGCAGCCGACGACTCGAGCATCGTGTTCGTCTGGAAGTTCTACATGTGGAGCCTGGACCTCAAGACCCAGGGCGCCAAGCCCGTGCAGCTCAAGGTGGACATCCGCGAAGACTCGCCCGGCGACAAGATCGTCGAGCGCCAGTTCACCAGCGGCATCCAGCGCGCCGCGCTGAGCGCCGACGGCAAGGCCGTGGTGTTCTCGCTCGGCGGCGACCTCTGGATCATGGATGCCAATGGCGGCACCGCCCGCGCCATCACCAACGACGCCCACGTGAATGACAACCCGCGCCTCAGCCCCGACGGCAAGACCATCAGCTTCTACAGCAACCGCAGCGGCAACAGCGACATCTGGCTGATCGACACCAACGGCCAGAACCTCCGTCAGCTCACCACCAACGCCGCCGACGACTTCTTCCAGAACTGGAGCCCCGATGGCCAGAGCGTCGTGTTCTGCTCCACCCGCAGCGGCAACAAGGACATCTGGCTCAAGCGCATCGACGGCTCGCCGGCCGTGCAGCTCACGACCGACCGCGCCGACGACGACGACCCGACCTTCAGCCCCGACGGCCGCCTGATCGCCTTCGACAGCGGGCGCGGGGGCAACGCCGACATCTACGTGATGAACGCCGACGGCAGCAACCAGCGCCGCGTGTACGGCACCCCGGCCATTGAGGAAGTGCCGGTGTTCAGCCCCGACGGCCGCTTCATCGCCTTTGACCGCATCACCCGCGGCGCGGCCTTCTTCCGCCAGGACCTGGTGGTCACCGACATCAACGGCAGCGGCGAGGTGCTGATCGGCCAGGGCGCTTACGCCAGCTACACGCCGGACGGCAAGGAAATCCTGTTCGTCGATGAGCAGGGCCAGCTCGAGTACGTGCCGGCGCCGACCGGCATCAACAGCGGCCGCACCGTGCCCTTTGTGGCCGTGCGCCAGGTCAGTGAAAAGGAAGAGATGCTGAAGGCCTTCGACGAAGCGCACAACGCCTTCGCGCAGTCCTTCTATGATCCCAAGTTCCACGGCAAGGACTGGGTGGCGCTGGGCGCCAAGTATCGCGAGCTGGTGGCCGCCGCCGGCTGCCGCGAAGAGTACCTGTACTACCTGAACCGCATGGTCGGTGAAGTCAGCGCCAGCCATAGCGGCGCCTACGCCAACACCGTGAAAGCCAAGCCCTACGAGACCGGCTACCTCGGCGCCGAGCTCGAGCCCCAGGCCATGCCCGGCAACCGCCTGCGCATGAAGGTGCTCAGCGTCGAGAAGGGCGGACCGGCCGACAAGGTCTGGATCCGTGAAGGCGACTACATCTTCCGCGTCAACCGCCAGGCCCTGAGCAGCAACGAGAACTTCTACGAGAAGCTGGAAGGCACCGTGGGCAAGGAAGTCAGCCTGTTCGTGGCCGACAACCCCGAGGGCCAGAACTTCCGTGAAGTGATGATCACCCCGGAAAGCTGGGGCGCGCGCCGCCAGCGCATGTACCAGCAGTTCGTGATGGGCAACAAACAGACCGCCGCCCAGAAGAGCCGCGGCCAGGTCGCCTACGTGCACATCGCGCAGATGATGCCCCAGAACCTCAACGCCTTCGAGAACGAGCTGGCCAGCCCGCAGGTGCAGATGGCCCGCGCGCTGATCATCGACGTGCGCGACAACGGCGGCGGCAACATCCACCAGCAGCTGATCGACATCCTGTCGCGCAAGCCCTACGCGTACATGCAGCTGCGCGACGGGCGCCGCATCGGCCAGCCCCAGGTGGCGTGGAACCGCCCCATCGTCGTGCTGATCAACGAGCGCAGCTACAGCGACGCCGAGGTCTTCCCGCACGCGATGAAGACCCTGGGCATGGCCACCATCATCGGCGTGCAGACGCCGGGCGCCGTGATCGGCACCCGCGACATCACGCTCTCCGATGGCACCAGCTGGCGCCTGCCCAGCACCGGCTTCTTCAACATCGACGGCATGAACCAGGAGCACAACGGCTGCATGCCCGACATCACCGTGGACATCACGCCCGCCGACCTGCTCGCCGGCCGTGACCCGCAGATGGACAAGGCCATCGAGGTGCTGCTGGACCAGCTGAAGAACGGCAAGAAGACGCCGACCGCCGAGCAGCCCACCCAGCCGCAGCCCAGCAAGCCTGCCAAGGAGGGCGAGTTCTGTGAGCCCCCGGTAGCCCTGCCCTGGGACGAATAAGCAGCAAGCCAACAAAAAGCCCCCGGGAAACCGGGGGCTTTGCTTTTGTGACCGCAGTGTAGAAAAAAAAATCTGAAATCGTGAAAACCCGCTACGCAGGCCGGTTCCCGGCCGTTGCGGCCCTCGTTTTTCGCCCAAATCCGACTCCATCCGCCGCATAGGGTAGGAGCGCCACGTGATGCGGGCACCTTGCCCGCACACGTCCGGGCGCCTCGCCCGGACGAAGCTGCGGACCGGAGGTCCGCAACACAAAGAAACCATGACCGAGCTGCCGTCAGAACCGGAGTTGTTTGCAGGCCGTATGAAAGACGGCTCGCGTCCGCGGCTGCGCTCGCATGAACTTTACTACCACTGGGACAAGCCCATCCCCGGCGGCGTTGAAGAACGCACGCCCATGGAAGTCGATCTCGAGCGTCTGCACTACCGCATCAACCTCAACCACCTGCGGCAGCTCGATAAAGCACTTGCCTTCGGCGAAGCCATGGTAGACGCCGGCCTGCACGCACTGAAAAACGCCCCGCCCGAAGCAATCACAAGCGCCCAAACCAAAGCCCGGGGTGCACCTGTCCGACGAAGCCTTGGCGAAGTCGGAAACCCCGGGCGGGTTACGGTTGATTCGCAACCACAGGCTGATCCGCCCGGGATTGGCATCCCGGGCTCTGGCTCTGCCGGCCGGCCTGTGGATGCCTGCAGCGACGTGCTTGTGCCGCCCGTGCCCTTTGACGAACACGCGAAGGAAGTCGGCAAGATTCTGGACGACGCGCACAAGCTGGAACTTGAGGCGGAGCTGGCTGGTGCCGTGGGCGAGGCGCCCACGGCCTGTGCAGGCGAGGCGCCTGCGCTACGCAACATCCCGCTGGAGAAGCTGCTGCCGCTGGCTGAAAAGGGCGCGCGTTTGATCGTGATGGCCTCGGCCAAGCGCGCCGAGCTGGCGCACATCCTGGCCGACCAGGCGTTCGGCCTGGACACCCGCAAGCTGTTCCTGCAGGACCGGGCGGTGGCGGTTGTATACGCAACCCTGCTGCACCTGGACGAGCAGTTCCGCGATGTCGGCTTCGGCTCCTGGATGCCGTTCCGCTTCCCGGACCAGTGGCTGGCCTTCTGCGGCATCATGCGCCGCGTGCTGGCGGCCAACGGGCTGATCCACAGCAAGCACGCCGACACCTACCGCAAGCTGCTGGATGAGACGCCGCCGGTCGAGATCGAGGGCGAAATCGAGGATCGCATCAAGCTGACCCGCACGCCGATCAACCCGGCCAGGTGCTGGGAAAACCGCGGCGCCGAGACCATGGCCGACCTCGCCGAGCGCCTGTGGCACGAAGTAGACCACCCACCCTACCCGCCACCCAGAAAACAATGCGCACCTGACTGACGTGATGCGGGCGCCCCGCCCGCATCACGACGGCCTATTCCTTGATCTGCGCGCCCAAAATGCGCTCGAGCCTCTTTGGGTCGCGGCGCAGGCCGATGGTTTTTCCCTGGCTCACGTGCACCAGTCCGGGTTTCGCGCCCTTGGGCTTGTGCACGTGCTTGATCGGCGCGACGTGCACGTCCACGCGGCTGGCGTCTTTCAGCTTGCTGAAGTGCGTGCACAGCTCGGCCGCTTCCAGCACGCTCTCCTGGGGCGGGTCTTTGCGGCCGCCGGTACGCAGCACGGTGTGGCTGCCCGGATAGCCCTCAATGTGGAAGAACCAGTCGTTGCCCGCGGCCAGCTTGGTGGTCAGGTAATCGTTGCCGGCGTCGCTCTTGCCCACCCAGATTTCAAGCCCGTCGCTGGTGCGATAGCGGCGCGGCAACATGCGGCCGGGGACTTCCTTCTTCTCGGGCTTCTTTTTGGGCGGGCGTTTTTTCTCGGCCTTGGGGCAATGTTTGTCGCAGAGTTCCTTGATCAGCGGTCGCTCGGCGAAAGCCTGCAGTGCGGGCATGTCGCTGATTGCAGCCAGTTCGGCCTGCAGGGCGGTGATGTCGGAGAGGTGCGACTTGGTGATCTCAAGCTGCTGGCCGAGCATGTTGGTGCCGACCAGGCCCTTGTGGTACTTCTTGAAGTAGCGTTCAAGGTTCTCGGCGGGCGTGAGCTGCGGGTCGAGCGCGATTTTGACTTCCTCGCCGGTCTCAAAGTCGCGCGCGACCACGTGGGTGTCGCCGGCGGAAATGTTGCTCATGACCTGTTTCAGCAGTTCGCCGTGGCGCTTCTTTTCGCGGGCGTCCTTGGCTTCCTCGAGCTCTTTTTCAATCTTGTCTGTACGGCGGCTTGCGAAGTCGAGTTCCTTGCGCAGGGCCATTTCCAGGCGCTGGCGCAATTCCTCAAGCGCGAGCTTTTCGGCCTCGGCGGCGTAGTGGGCCGCGACGGCCTGCAGATAGGCTTCGTCGGGCGTGTCGGCCCAGCGGTCGGCGCCTTCGCTTGCGTTCTCCGGACGCGGCGGGTTCGACCAGGCCTCCCCCACCGCGACGCCGGCGTCTTTCAGCGCCGCGCGCACCTTGCCCTCGGCGTCCACGGCGTACAGGTTGCTGCGCGGGCCCATCAGGCAGAGCAGCAGCTCGAAAGCGCCTTCGCGGCCTTCGATCAGCACACCGCAGATGCGGTCTTCGTTCACCAGCCGCAAACCCGCCAGCCTGGCGCGGTTCAGGCGGGCTTTCAGAAAGGCCGCGAAATCCGGCGGCCAGGGCGGCGCTGTGGGCGCGCTCTCCAGCATGCCGACGCGGCCGAGCGCGCGCTGGGCGCTGAGCACCAGCCAGCTCTTGCCGCCTTCGCCGGCCTGCTCGTCGAAGCCGTACAGCTCGAGCACCAGCGTGTCGTCGTCGGGCTGCACCACGCGCTGCACGCGGCGGCCGACGACCAGCGGCGCAAGCAGCTTGATGCTGCGACGAAGTTCGGCAAGCGAAAGCATGGCGCAGAGCTTAGCGGGGCACGGTTTGACTCGCTACTAGCTCTGGCACTTCGGGCAGTAGTGCGTGCCGCGCTGGCCCACGGTGATGCGCTTGATCGGCGTGCCGCAGACCTTGCAGGGCTGGCCGCCTCTCGCGTACACCATGCGCTCGTCCTGGTAGCCGCCGTCCTGCCCGTCCGGGTTGATCCAGTCGCTGATGCTGCTGCCGCCGGTTTCGATGCTGCGCTGCAGCACCTTGCGGATGTTCGCGGCCAGGGCCTCGCACTCGCGGCGCGTGAGCTTGCCGGCCTTGCGGGTGGGGCGCACGCCGCTCAGGAACAGGGCTTCGTCGGCGTAGATGTTGCCGACGCCGGCGATCACGGCCTGGTCCATCACCAGGTTCTTGGCGGCGACGCTTTTCTTGCGGCCGGCCTGCCACAGGGTTTCGCCGGTGACCTCAAGGGCGTCAGTGCCGAGCTTGTCCAGGCGCTGGTCGGATTCGCCGGGCGCCAGCCACTTCACCTTGCCGAACTTGCGCACGTCGCGGAACCAGACTTCCGGCCCGCCGTCGGCGAACGCGATGCGCAAGTGTGTATGGTGGTCGGGCTTGAAAACCGCCTGCTCGGCGGGTTTCAGGCTGGCGCGCGCGGTGCTGCTGAGCAGGCGGGGGCTGCTGCTGCCCTGCACGAAAAGTTGGCCGGTCATGCCCAGGTGCAGCAGCAGGCGCGAGCCGTCATCGAGCTCGGCAACCAGGTACTTGCCGTGGCGCGTAAGCGCGGTAACGGTGCGCCCCTTCAAGCGCCGCTTCAGCTCAGCAGGCGGCGTCAAGAAGAAGTAGCTCTCAGCCGTGGTGTGCACAGCCGCAATGGCGCGGCCCAATAAAGAGGAAGCAATCTTGCGCCGCGTGATTTCAACTTCAGGCAACTCGGGCATGCGCGGCTTATATCAAAGGCCGGGCCACTCGCCGCAGTTGCTTGTGTCCATCTGTGTTCAACCGTGGTTCGATTGGTAAACACAAGACATGCCTGACGACCTGACCATCAAGGACATCCAGCGCCCCATGCGGCGGCTGTTCGGCTACATGCGGCCGATGCGCGTGCGGCTGGGCCTGGGCGTCGGCGCGTCGGTGATCAACAAGGTGCTGGACCTCGCCCCGCCGATCCTGGTCGCGTGGCTGATCGACAGCGTCACCGGCAACACGCCGCTGTGGATGAAATCCACGCTCGGGCTGGGCAGCACCATGAGCCAGGTGGTGTTCCTCGCCGTGCTGACGGTGATCATCTTCGCGCTGGAAAGCGTATCCCAGTGGGGCTACGCCTACGGCTTCATGACCGTCAGCCAGGACATGCAGCACCAGCTGCGCATCGACGCGTACTCGCGCATGCAGGACCGCGAGATCCGCTTCTTTGAGGAGCACCGCCTCGGCAAGACGCTCGCCATGCTGAACGACGACGTCAACCAGCTCGAGCGCTTCTTCAACAACGCCTTCAACGAGATCGTGCAGCTGATCGTGCTGATCCTGTTCGCCGGCGGCGTCATGTTCAGCATCGCGCCCAGCCTCGCGGCCGTGGGCCTGGTGACGATACCGATTGTCGTGTTCGGCAGCCTGAAATTCAGCAAGCTGCTGGAGCCGCGCTACAAGGGCGTTCGCGAGGCCGTGGGCGAAGTGGCCTCGCGCCTCGAGAACAACATCGGCGGCATTCTCGTGATCAAGAGCTTCACCGCCGAGCGCTACGAAACCGAGCGCGTGCGCCACGCCAGCGAGGCCTACCGCAAGGCCAACCACCACGCCATCAAGCTGTCGGCCGTGTTCGTGCCGATCATCCGCATGGCGATCGCGCTGGGTTTTGCCGCCGTGATCGTGCTGGGCGGCTGGTGGGTGACCAAGGGGCAGATGACGGCCGGCGAGCTGGTGCTGTTCTGCATGATGATCCAGCGCCTGCTGTGGCCGCTGACTCGATTGGGGTCAACGTTTGACGAGTACCAGCGCGCGCGGGCCAGCGCCATGCGGATCTTCGGTCTGCTGGACACGCCCAGCCGCGTGCAGGACCCGGCCCAGCCGGTGCCCATGCAGCGGGCAAACGGCGAAGTCGAGTTCGACAACGTGCAGTTCAAGTATCGCGACCGTGAGCCGGTGCTGAACGGCCTCTCTTTACGCGTCAAGGCCGGCGAGATGATCGGCATCGCGGGCACCACCGGCGCCGGCAAGAGCACGCTGATCAAGCTGCTGCTGCGGCTGTATGACGTGAACGAGGGCGCGATCCTGATCAACGGCGTGGACATCCGCAAGCTGGCCCAGCACGACCTGCGGCGCCAGATCGCGCTGGTGAGCCAGGACGTGTTCCTGTTCCATGGCACGATCCGCGAGAACATCGCCTACCCGGGCGTCGATGTCAGCGACGAGCAGGTGATCGAGGCCAGCACCCACGCGCACTTCCACGAGTTCGTGACCAGCCTGCCGCAGGGCTACGACACCATCGTCGGGGAGCGCGGCATCAAGCTGAGCGGCGGCCAGCGCCAGCGCCTCAGCATCGCGCGCGCATTGCTGAAAGACGCGCCGATCCTGGTGCTGGACGAGGCCACCAGCAGCGTCGACACCGAGACCGAGCGCATCATCCAGCAGAACCTGGAAGAGATGACCTCCGGCCGTACCGCGCTGGTGATCGCGCACCGGCTGAGCACGATCCGGCGCGCGGACCGCATCGTGGTGATCAAGGACGGCCGCGTGGAAGAAGAAGGCAGCCACGACCAACTGGTGGAAAAGGGCGGCGCCTACGCCGAGCTGTGGGCGGTGCAATCGGGCGCCGTCGAAACCCCGGCCTCCGGGCGATGAGAGGTGCGGTCGTCAGGCCCTGGCTTTGGCCTTGGCGCGCTTGTAGTCGCGGCGCATCAGCTTGAGGTCTTTCTTGAGCTTGATGAACTCGGTCAGCTCCAGGTCCTGCACGAAGATGTTGCCATCCAGGTGGTCGCGTTCGTGCAGCAGGGCCCGTGCCAGCAGGCCTTCTCCGGTTACCTCGAACCACTCGCCCTTCACATCCTGGGCGCGCATGGTGACCTTCTTGGGTCGCTTCTTCTTGGCGAACAGGCCGGGGAAGGACAGGCAGCCTTCGTCGCCGTATTGCTCGCCCTCTACGCTTACGACTTCCGGGTTGATCAGCGCGATCTCGCCTTCCGGCGGCTGGTCCTTCTCGCAGTTGACCACGAAAATGCGTTTCGAAATGCCCACCTGCGGCGCGGCCAGACCGACCCCGTGCTCCTGGTACATGGTCAGGAACATCTCTTCCACGATCTGCTCGAGCCGCGGGCCGAATTCCGTGACGGGCTCGGCCTTGGTGGTGAGTATCGGGTCAGGGTATTTGCGAATCTTGTACACTTCGGGTCTCTCTGGTCCGTCCATCCGGGTGGCCACAAGTGCCAGGCTCTGCCGGTTGCGAGGTCAAAGGTCAGTAACTGCATGTGGCAGCGTGTCGGTAGTCCCTGACCTCTGATCTCCGGGCTCTGGCCCCTTTCCGGCCTCCGGCTGATGCCGGAAAACGCCCACGCCAGTCCAAGTGTAACGGCCGGGAATCCGCACACAAGGCGTGCCGCGCCCTTGCAACGGTAAACGCCATTGGACACAATGAATAGTCCTGAGGATTAACTTATCAGGGTCCGTCCGGCAGGGGAGTTCCGGCAGGCCCATCACGCAGCCCCCAAGGATGCACCGATGGCGGATGTAACCAAATTCCTGGCAAAGGCCGACGAGGCCCTCAAGAAGCGCAACTACGACTACGCGATCCAGATGTACGAGTCGGCCATGGAAGCCGACCCGGGCAACGCGGCCGCACGCACCAACTACCGCCTGGCGCTGGTGCGCAAGTACGACGCCGAGGGCTACCCGAAAGGCTTCAGCCTGGGCGGCCTGAAGACCATCGCGGTCTCCAAGAACCCGGAGAGGCTGCTGGTCGAAACCGAGAAGCTGGTCGCCAAGGACCCCAAGAGCATCAAGTACAACATGCGCGTGGCCGAAACGCTGGCCGCGCTGAACCACCACGACGCCGCGGTGGCCGTGCTTGAATTTGCTGCCAAGGCCGGCGACCTGAAGGAAGACAAGCAGGGCCCCCAGCTGCTGATGCTGCTGGCCAAGGAGTACGCCGAAGTCGGCAAGGTAACCGAGGCCAACAACGTGCTGTCGCGCGCCACCCGCCTGGCGCCCAACGACAAGCAGCTGAAGACCCTGCAGAAAGAGCTGTCGGCCAAGACCTACAACGCCAAGGTCGGCACGGCCAAGAGCTCGTACGACCTGGTCCAGAACCGCGACGAGGCTGACTTGCTGGAAAAGATGCGCAAGGGCAACATCACCGAGGAAGACGCGGTGGCGCTGCTTGAAGCCGAAGAGAAGAAGCTGCAGGCCAACCCGCTTGACCGCCGCGCCATCCTGAACGTCGCGGAAGTGCTGGCCAAGCGCCGCAAGTACAACGAAGCCGCCGACCGCCTGTACGCTTTCCTGAAGCTGGACCCCAGCGCCAACGACATCGGCGACAAGGCGGCGAAGTACAAGACCATGTACTTCGACGGCATGATCCAGTTGTGCGCAAAGAAAGCGCAGGAAGACCCGGCCAAGGCAGCGGCATACAAGGCCAAGGCCAACGAGCTGCGCGAAGAGAAGAAGAAGTTCCAGCTCGATGAATACGGCCGCGGCGTTGAGGCTGCGCCCACCGACCTGGACAAGCGCTTCCTGTACGGCATGGCGCTGCTGGATGCCGGCAACCAGCAGGAGGCGTTCAAGCAGTTCCAGAAGGCCAAGGGTAGCCCCAAGTACTCCAAGAAGGCCAACCTGCTGATGGGCCAGTGCCTGCTCAGCATGGGCCGCATCGAGATGGCGGAGATGGCCTTCCAGGAAGTCGAGAAGCTACTGGGCGAAGGCGACGAGGAGATGCGCAAGGAGCTGATGTACTTCGAGGCGCACATGCTCGAGCGCAAGGGCGACCCGGTCGCGGCGCTGGAGAAGTTCCGGGCGCTGTACATGGAAGACATGGAGTTCCGCGACATCGAGCAGTGCATTGACCGGTTGAAGAGCTCGGTCGGCGCGTAGTGTCGGAGCTGGCTTGGACGAGATCGACAAGGCGAAAGACGAGTTCGAGACAGGGCGTTGGTCAAAGGCCTACGCCCTGTTTCAGAAGGCACTCGAGGGCCGCAACGACTCGGCCCGCGAGGTCGCCCAGGTGCGCGTGTTGATGGCCCGTTGCCTGGTGCAGATGGGCGAGCCCGACAAGGCCGAAAGCCAGCTCAAGGACCTGCGCGACAAGCTGAGCACCAGCGACCAGGAGCTGCTGAAACAGTTCGAGACCGCCTGGCGCGAGGTCGAGGACACCCGCCGCCTCGACAAGGCCGAAATCGAGCGCCGCAAGGCAGCCGCCAAGGCCGAGAAGAATTGAGTTAGAGGTAAGAGGTTTGAGGCTAGAGGCTAGAGGTTAGAGGTTAGAGGTTAGAGGCTAAGGGCCAGAGGCAGGGTTTCAGACTGGTACGAACCGGGGGGATGCCTGACACTTTGAACCGGGCGGATGCCTGACAGGTAACTTGGGCGGCAAGGAGACTTGCCGATGCCCTGGAAAGAGACCTGTCCCGTGACCGAACGAATCAACTTCATCAACGACTGGATTGCCAAAAAGGGCTCCGTCAGCGGTCTCTGCGCGACATACGGCATCACACGCGAGACCGGCCACCTCTGGATCCGCCGCTTCAAGCAAGGCGGCTATCCGGCCCTCGAAGATCGGTCCAAGGCCGCCCACAGCCATCCCAACGAAACGCTGGCCGACATCTGCGCGCTGATCGTCGCCGCCCGCAGGGATCACCCCACCTGGGGCCCTAAGAAACTGCGGCCTTTGCTGCAACGCTGCCATCCGGGCATCGAGCTTCCCGCCCTGAGCACGATGAACGACATCCTGAAACGGGCGGGCCTGGTCCAGCCCGGGCGCCGCTGCCGCCGCCGTCATAGTGACGGCGGCAGCGGCGCGATCTCGGGTGGGCCGAACAGCGTGTGGTGCGTGGACTACAAGGGTCAATTCAGGCTGGGCGACGGCAAACTGTGCTACCCACTGACCGTGACCGATGCCTGCTCGCGCATGATCCTGTGCTGCGAGGGCCATGACGGAACCAGACACGCCAGCGCAAGACACAGCTTCGAGCTGACCTTCAAGCGCTACGGCCTGCCCGATGCGATCCGCAGCGACAACGGGACGCCCTTTGCCAGCACCGGTACGGCCAGGCTGACGAGACTGGGCGTGTGGTGGCTGAAACTGGGGATCAAACTGCAGCGCATCCGGCCGGGCAAACCGCAGGAGAACGGCCGCCACGAAAGGATGCACCGCACGCTGAAGGCCGAAACGGCCAGACCGCCGGCGTCGAACATGACGCGCCAGCAGGGCCGCTTTGACGCCTGGGTGGAGGAGTACAACTTCGAGCGGCCGCACGAGGCGTTGGATGGTGCGACGCCGGCGAGCCGGTACGAAGTTTCGCTGCGTGAGTATCCGGGAGAGGTGGCTGATCCGGAGTATCCGGGCCATTACGAGAAGCGTCGCGTGAAGCCGGAGGGAACGTTGAGGCTGAGAGGCGTGCAAGTGTACCTGAGCGAGGCGCTGGGCAATGAGTTGGTAGGCGCGGTGGAAGTGGCGGACGGCGAGTGGCGCTTGAAGTTCGGAAGCCTGGAGTTGGCGACGTTTGATGAGCGCAGGCGTGAGTTGAGGCCGATTGGCAGCAACCGTGCAACGTCAAAGGGGAAGTTGTACAAGAGGAAAGTGTCAGGCATGCGCCCGGTCTAAACTGTCAGGAATCCGCCCGGCCCAACAGACTTGCCTGCCTCCCGCCTCCTGCCTCCTGCCTCCCGCCTCCTGCCTCCCGCCTCCTGCCTCCCGCCTCCTGCCTCCCGCCTCCTGCCTCCTGCCTCCCGCCTCCTGCCTCCCGCCTCCCGCCTCCCGCCTCCTGCC
>JAJVIO010000060.1:13564-95881 GCA_022071975.1 Planctomycetota bacterium | reverse complement strand
TTCAGGCCAGTCGACACTGTCTAGTCCTCAGGCTTGCTGATCACGGCGGACCACACGGTTTCAAACAACAGGAACGCCACGCCCAGGATGGCCAGCCACATCCACTCGCGGTTGCCTTCGTCGCCGCCGAGCGGGCCGCCGTCGCCAAGCTCGTCGCCGCTGCGTACCAGCAGGTAGTCTTCAAAGCCCAGCGATTCCTTCAGCGCGGCGTCCACGGCCTGGCGCGAATCGCCGGCGTCGGCGCCTTCCGGCTGCTCCACGGGCGCCAGCTTTGCGACGTCCGATTCACGCGCCTCAAGGTTTACGGCAAAGCGTTCCTGCCACTTTCGTTTCGTGTCGCCGCCCTCGACGCGGTCCAGCGCCGTCACCGTGAACACGCCGGGCTGTGCCGTGCCGCCGAACTCCAGCAGCTTCAGGTCTTCTTCCGCAGTGCTGACCAGCTCCGTGGTGGTGCCGTTGGGATCGCGCACGGTGTACGTCGGCGCGATGTCCGTGACGCGCAGCACGCGCCGGTAGGGCTCACCCACTGACAGGTTGCTGTAGCGCGCCTCGTTGGCCGTCAGGTAGCCCGCGACTTCCAGGTACAGGAACAGCGGCAGGCCGTCGCTCATGCTCCAGAGGCTGTTCCAGGTCTCGGACGCCGAGGTGGCGATGTACACCACGCGGCCGCGGCCAAACGCGCGCTCGACCATGAAGGGTTGCGGCTGCCCCGGCGTGTTGAGGTTCAGCAACACGCGGGTGGGCCGCAGCGGGTCCACCTCCGCGCCTTGCGGCAGCTCGACGCTGCGCCAGTTCCGCACTCCCTGCGGCTCGGTGATGATCGCCAGGTTCTCGGGCGTGTCGCTGAACAGCTTGATCACCGGGTGGTCGCGGTCGCCGGGCGCCAGGCTGTAGTGCGGCGCGGTGGCTTCGTCGTCGCTGCCGGCCGGGCGGCCCAGCTTGACTGGCAGCAGGCCCTTTCCCTCCTGGAACAGCATGGCGTTGTACTTCTGGTAGTCGACCTGGCCGCCGTCGAAGATCATAAGGCCGAAGCCGGCGTCCACGAATTCATTCAGTTTCTTCGACACGCCTTCGGGGATGTCGCGCACGTTGGCCAGCACCACCAGCCGGTAATCAAGGAAGCTGTCCACCGATGTCAGCTGGTCGGCGCGCATGGTGACGACGCGGTTGGGGGTGATGCGCACCGTGGGCTCGTCGCTGGATTCGCCCTCGACGCGGCTGGTGCTGATGCCGAGCGCGGTCTCAAGATAGAACGTCTCGTCCTTGCGCGGGTCCGGGTGCGGCGAGCCGTTCACCACCAGGATCGGGATGTTCGGCACCACGTGGATCACCAGGTTGCGGGCGTTGTCGGCCTTCAGCGCGTCCGCCTGCTCGGTGAAGATTTCGATGTTGCGCGAGGCGCCGGCCTTCTGTTCGTCTTCCTTGAGCTCGAGCTCGCGGGGCGTGAGCGTGAGCGGGATGTTCGCGCGCCTCTCGCCGGGCGACAGCTCGATGGTGCCTGAGAACGGCTTCTCCGTGCCGCCGTCGATGCGGTACTTCAGGCGCACGGCGCGCCTCTCGGCGCGGGCGCTGCTTGCGTGGTACGTCAGGTCCACGAACACGCTGGCTTCCATGCCGTTGCCGATGATGCGCTCGGCCACGCGCACGTCGCTGATCGCAACGTTCTGCGTGTTGTCAAAGCCCGCGTCATAAAAGGTGAGCGTGGTGCCGGACTTGCTCAGCCGCTCGCGGATGCGGTTGGCCGTCTCCACGAACTCGGGGTTGGCGGCGCCGTCTTTGCGCAGCTCGCCCCAGCCGCTCATGTAGAAATCGGAAACCACCACCATGCCCACCGCGTCGCTTTCGGGCGTCGATTCCGCGATGCGCGCGGCCTCACGGAACGCGGCCAGCACGTTGGTGTCCACGGCCGCGACCGCCGTGGCGGTGATTTCGCGCCTGGCGGCATCGAGGTTCAGTGAGGTCAGCTGGCCCACGCGGCGGCGGCGGCTCTTGGCCGCCTCGTCGTCGGTCAGCACCACACCGCCGAGGCCGGGGGGCACGTAGACGTCGGAGACGCGAATGATGGTCACGCGGTCGCGGTTGGGCTCAAGGCTGTCCACCAGCGCCAGCGCGTACTGGCGCGCGCGGTCGAAGCTGGTCTGGCCTTCCTGCTCGTAGCCCATGCTGGCGCTGTTATCGAGCACCAGCACCAGGTGCAGCGGTGAGTCGGTGGCCAGGCTGCCGCGCGTGAGCCCGAGGCTTTCGTCGGCCCAGTCCTTGATGCGTTCGCAGCCCATGGGGAAGAGCGCCGCCGCGATCAGGATCACCGCCGCGATGCGCAGCAGCAGCATGATCAGGCTTTCCAGCTGCATCTTGCGGCGCGTCTTCTGGTAGGCGCGCAGCAGGAACTCCATCGCCGCCCAGTCCACCTTGCGGAAGCGCGTCAGGTTGATCAGGTGGATGATGATGGGCACGGCGGCCGCGGTCAGCGGCACGCCAAGTCCAAGTGTCCAGATCAGCCAGGCAGGCATCAGGCAGCCCTCCCGGACGATTTTGGATTTTGGATTTTGGATTTTGGATTGTTGGACTCACACGAAGGCACAAAGACACGAAGAACCCTGACTTCGTGGCTTTGTGCCTTTGTGTGAATCTGTTGTTCGCTGTTGCAGTTCAATCCAAAATCCAAAATCTAAAATCCAAAATCTGCCTACGCTCTCGTTCCGGTCCTTCTTGCCAGGTAGGCCTGCAGGGCCACGCCCAGCGGCATGCTGGTGTCCATCAACTGGAAATCCGCCTTGGCGCGCAGGCATACGCGGCGCACTTCGGCCGTGAACTGGTTTACTTCTTCCAGGTAGGCCTTGCGCAGGCTGCGCGGATCCACCAGCAGGTCCGGGTAGCCTTCCATGCCCAGGAACTGCGTCAAGCGGTCGAAGGTGAACTCGCGCTCCATGGGGTCCATCACGTTGAACACGATCACGTCGTGCTTGCGCGCCGCCAGGTGCTCGAGGCCTTTCTTGAGGTGCTTGAGGTCGTCAAACAGGTCACTGATCACCATCACCATGCCGCGCCTGCCGGTGCGCTGGGCGACGTCGGTCAGCACTTCGCCGATGTTGGTTTTCTTTTGCGGCGCGCGCTCGTGCATGGTGGCGAGCATGCGCATCAGGGTGACCTGGCTGTTGGCGGGCGGCACCCAGTCGAACAACTTTTCGTCGAACAGGGCCAGGCCCGCGGCGTCGGACTGTTTCTGGATCAGGTAGGCCAGGCTGGCGGCCATGTACTTGCCGTACTCCATCTTGGAGGGGTTTTCGCCGCTCTGGTAGCGCATGGATTCTGATGCATCGAGCACGATCACGGCACGGAAGTTGGTCTCTTCCTCATATTCCTTGATGTAGTACTTGTCGGACTTGGCGTAGGCCTTCCAGTCAAGGAAGCGCAGGTCGTCGCCGGGGACGTATTCGCGGTGCTGCGCGAACTCCACGCTGAAGCCCCGGTACGGCGAGCGGTGCATGCCCGAAATGAAGCCCTCCACCACGTTGCGCGCGGTGACTTCAAGGTGCCGGATGTTGTTCAGCACCTGCGGGTCTAGATATTTCTGGTACGGCTCAGCCATGGTTCTTCCGGAGCGCGGACGTCCCGTCCGCATGCGGGCCGGAGGCCCGCGTTCCTATTCTTCCAACTTGCTCAATGCCTTCTTTGCTTCGTCTGCCAGTACTCCGTCCCCCTCGCTGAGGGCCTTCAGCACATTTCGAGGCCTCTCGCTGTTTACTCCAGCCATCCCTCGCACCGCTATGATTCGTTCCGCCAGGGCGCGATCCGAAGTCGCCACGCTCGGCAGAAGGTCAAGCGGCGCAGTTCGGTCTGACTCGGTCACCAACGCCAGCAGCTCCAGCCGCCTGTCTTCCGGCGCCTTTTTGTACGCCTCGGTTAGCCTGGCGACCTGCTTGTACTCAGTCGCCGCAAAACCGGCCCAGGCCTCCGCCTCGTATTCGTTCTCCAGTTCGCCGGGCCAGGCCAGGCCGAAGCTGAACAGCATTTCACGCCTGGCATTCTCGTCCTGCTCGTGCTCGATGGCGCTCTTCAGGGCCGCCTTGCACTCTTCCGTGCGCAGTCTGCCCAGCAGCATCGCCGCGATGGCGCGCACCTCGGGCTGATTCGCCTTCACCTGCTCCAGCGCCGCCTGCGTCACCAGCACCTCGCCGAAATCCACCATCTCTTTCAGCAGCGAGAGGCGTGCTCCGGCAGAGGCATTGCCAAGCTGGTGCACCGCATTCTTCGCCGCCTGGGCCGGGTCGGGGAACTGGCTTTCTCCCCCACCGTGGGCCAGCCGTTCGCGCCATAACTCCGCGGCCGCCTGCTCGCCCCAGGCGCGCCACACCAGGTCGCGTGCCTTCTCTTGCGCCCGGTCCGCTACCGCGGGGCCTGTCTTCAGCGCATCCAGCTCGTTCTGCAGCAGCCGGGCGCGCGTTTCCGCGACCAGCCTGCCGCCCTCGGCCTCTGCCAGCCTGTCCTTGGCTTCGTCGGCCGTCTTCTTGATGTCAATCGCCCGCTGCACTGCCTCCTGGTACTTCTCTTCACTTACCTTACCCCAGCCGTTGAACAGCATGGCCATGAAGGCGATTGCCATGCCCAGGTAAAGCAGCCGGCTGAGCCAGCGGGTGAACTTGATCAGCCCCGGGCTGAAAGCGCCGGCCTGAGCGTAACGCTCGAGCTCTTCTTCCAGCTCCTCTTTACGGGCCTGGAGAGCTTCGTCCTTCTCCTTCTGCTTGTCTGTTTCCGTTTCGCTCATTGGCACCCCAGCCCTTGGAGTTCGATAAACTCACCCCAGGCGGGCTGGGCTTTGATCAGTGTGTCGTCCGGTCTAGCGGGTCACGTCGGGCAGCCTGGCGTCCGTCAGGCTTTCGGCCTCGGCGCGCGGGATCATCTGGATCAGCTTATCGATGATCACGTCGCTGGTGATGCCCTCGGCCTCCGCGCTGAAGTTCGGGATGATGCGGTGGCGCAGCACCGGGTGCACCACGGCGCGGATGTCGTCGCCGCTGACATAATAACGGCCGTTCAGCACGGCGCGCGCCTTGGCGCCGAGGATCAGGTACTGGGAAGCGCGCGGCCCGGCACCCCAGGCCAGCAGGCGCTTGATCTCGTCGGGCGTCTGCGGGTTGTTGAGGCGCGTGAGTCGCGCGAACTGCATGGCGTATTTGATCACGTGCTCGCTGATGGGCACTTTGCGAACGAGTTCCTGCAGGCGCATGATCTTGGCGCCGTCCAGCACATGGTCGACCTTGCCCGCGTAAGTGGCCGTGGTCATCTTCATGATCTGCATCTCTTCATCTTCCGTGGGGTAGTCCACGTTGATGTTGAACATGAAGCGGTCCTGCTGCGCTTCGGGCAGCGGGTAGGTGCCTTCCTGCTCGATCGGGTTCTGCGTCGCCAGCACGAAGAACGGCTGCTCAAGCTTGTGGCGGCGTCCGCCGGCCGTGACCTGGTGCTCCTGCATTGCCTCCAGCAGCGCGGCCTGGGTCTTGGGCGGCGTGCGGTTGATTTCGTCGGCCAGGATGATGTTGGCGAAGATCGGCCCGGGCAGGAACTTGAATTCGCGGGCGCCGGTGGCCTTGTCCTCCTGCAGCACCTCGGTGCCGGTGATGTCGCTGGGCATCAGGTCAGGCGTGAACTGGATGCGGCTGAATTTCAGCGACATGGTGTCGGCCAGCGTGCGGATCAGCAACGTCTTGGCCAACCCGGGCACGCCGACCAGCAGCGCGTGGCCGCGGGCGAAGATGGCGATCAGGGTCTGCTCAATGACCTCTTCCTGGCCTACCACCACGTTGTGGAGCTGCTTGACGATGCGGTCGTGCGCGTCGCGAAGTTCCTGCACTGCCTTCAGGTCTTCGCCTTCCAGTTGCTGTTGCTCTGCCATGTGGCCCTCTTTGGATACGCCTCTACTCAGCCTTGAACACGTAGACCCACTGGGCCGACGCGACGACCAGGAAAGTTTCCTTCTTTACGGTCGAGCTCTCGCCTGACGGGAAGGTGAAAGTCTCACCGTTCTTCAGCTGCTCGACATTGTAGACGTTGCCCGTTTTCGGGTCCGTCAACGTGCAGGGATGATAGCGTGTGAGGCCGTCGGCGTCCTTGTACGATTCGCCGCGGCAGATCACCGTCAGGGTCGTGGGCAGCGCGCTTGACTTCATGCCGTCCAGCTTCATGCGCGTCAGCAGCTTGCCCGAGTTCACGTCATACACCGCCACGTACGGCGCCGAGGCCTGCGTGAACGGCACCAGCACGCGGTCGCCGGCGATCAGCCCGCGGCCCTGGGGTTTGTCGCCCGTGGCGTATTCGGCCTGGAAATGCTGGCTGCCCCAGTCGGCCTCGCGGGTGCCGCCGGCGCGGAACTCCGTCAATCCCACCGAGAACAGCTTTGAGCGCCCCTGGATGATCATGCGGTTGTCGATCACGCCCAGCACGTGCTCCTGCTCGCCGACGGCGCCTCGGCCGCGCTTGGGGTACTCCATCAGGTGGCTGCCTGTGATGGCATCGAGCACCAGCGCGAGCCGGTGGTCGTAGGGCTCCGTCACCACGAAGCCTCCCGCGGCGACCGGCGCGTTGTTGAACCAGCCCTCGAGGTAGCCGCCGCGGTCGCGCCCGTAGCGGGCAACCCAGCTGAGTTCGCCGGTGGCGCGGTCCACGGCGCCGATCGCGCCGGCGTGGGTGCAGCAGTACAGCAGGCCGCCCTGCTCGGCGACGCTGCTGATCTCGGGCAGCGTTACGGGCTCGTTGCCCCAGCCGCCCCAGGGCTGGCTGGTAAGCTTCTTGGCGCACAGCTGCGTGCGCCACACCAGCTTGCCTTCGCCCTTGCTGGGGTCGCCCTTGGGTGTGACATCGAAGCAGCACAGCCACACCTCGTAGCTGTCCTTTGCGGTGTATGCGCCGGCGATGTAGAGCTTGTTGTTGCGGATCAGCGGCGCGCCGCAGAACACCATGTCTTTCAGGAAGTCCCAGTCGCCGCCCGCTTCTTCTACTTTGCGGTTGGGCAGCGTGACGCGCAGGGCCGCGTCGCGCCCGAGGTCAAAAGCCTGGATCTGGTTGCCGGTGGGATCGCCGGTCTTCTCGCGGGTGGGGCTGCCGGTGCCGAGCACAGCAAACAGCACGTCGCTCTCGCGGTTATCCAGCTCCCAGCGCAGGCGCCCGATGCTCGAGCCCATCACGCGGTAGCGCGAGCGCACCTGGCCGCCGCGCCCCCACCAGCCGCGGTTCTGCTGCTGCGCCCGATTGCCGTAACGCAGGCTCTTGGGCACTTCCAGCGGCAGCGGGTTGCTTTCCCGCCCGTGACGGAACCACATCAGCCGCTCGGGCTCGTCTTCCTTGCCGGGCACACGGTGCACGAAGAAGCCGCTCTCGTGCGAGCTGGGGAACACCACGGGCAGGGCCGGCGGCTCTTCGCCGCTGTATTCGTCCTGCTGGCGCTCGAGGCCCGGGATCTTTTCGACCAGCATGAAGCCGTTCACGCCGTCTTCCGGCCCGAGGTCGAGCATATCCGTCACGCCGTCCAGGGGCGGGGCTATGCCGTTGCGTGAGCCGTCGCCCTGCAGCGTGCGCCAGCCGGCTTGTGCCAGCTCGGGCCGTTGCATCGGGGGCTGCTGCTGCGTCATTTCGCGGATGTAGTCGAGGCTCTTGAACTTCGTGCCCCCGACGTCCACCTCGGCGCTGAAGCCCGTGCGTTCCAGCCTGCGCAGCATCTTGCCAAGGCGGTAGTTCATGCCGGCGTCGCGGCAGGCGCGCACGAACTGCACCTGCAATGCTCCGTCGCGGTCGAACTCCTCGGCCCAGCTGAACTGGTATTCCTCAAGCCAGCGCACCGCCGACACCGCGTCGCCGCTCTCCAGCGCCTGCTCGGCCAGCAGCCGCAATGCCGTACGGCCGGCCTGGCTGAACTGATAGAAGCGCGCGCAGCGCCGCAGCAGGAAGGCGTCGTCGTTCTGCTGCGCCTTGCTGAGCATTTCTGCGCCCTTGGCGGCCTGCTGAAGCTCGAGCCGGCTCTTCAGGGCGGGCGGCCAGTCGGCAATGCGGAAGCGCGAGTTGATGTAGTCGGCCAGCGGGATCCAGGTCTCGGTGTAGACCGCCAGTTCGCGACGCTTTTCCTTGGGCAGGTCGGCGAACCCGTTCTCCGCGCGCACCATCAGCTCCGCGTTGGGCGGGAGGTCGTCTTTCAGGTACTCTTCGCGCAGGTGGTGGTAGCGGCCGAAAGCGTCGCGCCACTTTTCGAAGGCCTCTTTCTCTTTGCCTTCGCGGGCGAGGTCCAAGGCCTCCAGCTCGCGCTGGCGGGCCTCGCGGATCTTGTACATCACGCCGTCTTCCACCCGCCCGGCGGGCAGGTAGAGGTCCGGGTTCACGACCAGGCCGCCCTCGTCCTGGGCGATCACCGTCGCTGCCGGCCGGCTGAGGGCCGCGAAGATTCCGAAGCCTGCCAGAAGCAGGAACAGGGTTCGGGTTCGCAAGATCTGCCTCCTGCTCAACGGGGCGCGAAACGGGGCTGCTCTATTTTTACGCATGGGCCCTGTGCAAGGGTCCTTAAATCCGGCACTTACCTGTTCTCAAGCGCGGTGATGGCCGCCTCGATTTCCGCCCGCACACTCTGCGCGGCGGCATCGGTGCGATCCTTCAGCGTGCGCAGGAACGGCAGGTCGTTCTTGGTCCCGAACGCCTTGATGTACTCAATGCAGGCGCGGCGCAACTCAACGTTGGGAACCTCGGCCAGCGTCTGCACGTTGCCGAAGTAGGTGTCGTCCTGGATTGCCACCAGGGTGCGCACCAGCACCGGCACCTTGGCGTATTCCTTGCGCTCGCCGGCCGTCAGCGCCTCGATGCGCGCGCGCAGCTTGTCCGACGTGTAGTTGAACAGCGCGCCCTGGCCCAGCTTGCCCAGCAGGTCCTTGGCCGCGTTTTCGCGCACGCGGTCGTCGATCACGCCGAGAGCCAGGTCAACCAGGCGCTGCTGCTGATCCTTGTTGTCGCCGAAGCTGTCGAGGCTGGACAGCGCCTGCACGGCGTTGCCCTTGAGGTCCGGGGTTTCCTCCAGCAGCGCGGCGCTGATCACCTTGTCAGCCTTGATGTCGCCGACCACCAGCACCACCTGGCCGTAAGCCTGCAGGCGCACTTCCTTGCTGGAATCCGACAGGGCCTTCTCGATGATCTCGACGCCCTCGGTGCGGTTGCCCATGCGCTGCGCCATGGTTGAGGCCACTCGAACGGCCGTGGCTCGCACGTTTTCATCCGGGTCGCCGACGCGGCCCTTCACGGCGGCGAACACCTGGTCGTCGTCAACGCGGGCGTTGCGGCGGTAGATGTCGATCGACTTCAGTGCTGCGTTGCGGACTTCACCGCTGGTTTCCTTGGTGGGGTCCAGTGCATCCGTGAACAGCGGCAGCAGCTCCTTGTCGTCGCTGCGCTGCAGGCCCTGGATCGCGTTCTCGCGCGCCTTGGCGAAATCTTCGCCTTTGTCAGCCAGCGCCTCCTTCAACAGCGGCAGCGACTTGGCCAGCGGGATGTAACTGCGACCGAGGTTCTGCACGGCCTGGGCGCGGATCACGCCGTCGGCATGCTTGGCCCAACGGGAAAGGTCCTCGAACGATTCTTTGCCCTTGGCCTCGGCCCAGGCGTTGATGGCCTGCGCGCGCTTGGGAGCTTCCAGGCTCTCATCGTCGGCGGCAGTGCGGAACAGCCCAAGGCTTGCTTCCTTTAATGAATTGCGGTTGTTCAGCAGGTGGTCGACGATCTTCTGCCGCAGCGACTTGGATTCCGCGGGCAGGGTGCCGTAGGCCTCCACAAACGCCTTCAGCGCGTCGTCGCTGCGCAGGGCGGTGAGGTGCGCGTCCACTTCCTTGGCGTAGTAATCGGCGGCGTACTTGTCCGGAGCCTCGCCTTCCTTGGGCTTGGGGGCTTCATCGTCGGCCACAGCCAGGAACGCCGTCACGCCGCGGGCGCCGAGGTCGCCGAGGGTCTGGGCGGCGCGGCTGCGCGCGGTGGGCTTGTCTACATCTTTAAACGTAGCAACCAGCGAAGTCAGCGCTTCCGCGACCAGCGCGTCGGTCTTCATCTGGCGCACGGCTTCATCGCGCAGCTGGGTGTAGGCGGCGAACTCGTTGAGGGTGCAGACATCCACCAGGCCGTCCACGGCGCGCTTGTCGCCCATGGAGCCCAGGCCGAACAGCGCCTGCAGGCCCAGAGGCTGGGTGTAATCTTTCGAAACCGCGCCGGCGTGCTTGCCGTCTTCGCCCTTGGGGCCAAGGCGCTGGGTCTCCCACAGGTCAAGCAGGGCGTCGGCAGAAGCCTCATGCTTGCAGGCGACCACTACTTCCATGGCGGCCGAGCGCAGCAACTGGTCCAGCGAAGCGTCGGTCATCATGGGCGAAACGCTGGCGGCCTCGGCCTTCAGGTGGGCCAGGCCATGCAGGGCGCCCCAGCGCAGACGGATGTCCAGCTTGGCGTCCAGCGCGTACAGCTTCAGGCTGCCGACGATGGCGTTGCGGTCGGTGCCCGCCGGCTTCTCCGCCCACAGGCGGCCGAGCGCGTTGGCGCAGGCGGCGCCGAGCCACGGGTAGGCCGGGTTTTCCACGGCCTGGGCTTCCAGCAGCTTGACCAGGTCGGCGCTGGCGCGGGTGTCGTTCAGGCCGCCCAGCAGGCGGGCGCACTCGAGGCGGCGGGCGCTGCGCTCGGCCTTTACGTCGGCGGCGAGGCCTTCTTCGTCGGGGTTCTGGTTCAGGCCGTCGAGCAGGTCTTCAAAGGCGTCACCGCCGGCCTTGGCCAGGGATTCGATCGCCGCGGAACGCTTGTTCTTGTCGCCCAGGTCTTTGACTTCGTCGGCGTAGTCGCCGGCGGCCAGGGAAATCGCGGCCGTGATGGCCAGTGTCCAGATCAGCAGGCAGTGCTTCATGTCCGTGCAACCTCTGCGGTATCAAAACGATCAGCCGTGCCCGGTGGTTTACCGGGACGGTCATTTCCAAGGGGGGAGAGAGTACCATTCCGGTGTGTCAGTCCAAGGGGCGTCGGTTCAGGAATCAGGAGGCAGGAGGCAGGAGGCAGGAGGCGGAAGGCAGGAGGCAGGAAGCAGGAAGCAGGAGGCTGGAGGCGGGAGGCTGGAGGCAGGAAGCAGGAGGCGGAAGGCAGGAGGCAGGAAGCAGGAAGCAGGAGGCTGGAGGCGGGAGGCAGTAGACGGGAGGGATACAGCCCGCCTGGATGCTTCTGACCTCTATCCTCTGACCTCTGACCTCTGACCTCTATCCTCTGACCTCTATCCTCTGACCTCTGACCACCGACCTCTGACCTCCGAGTACTTGGTTTCCCTCAATCCCCCACTATCTTGGCCCCATGACTGATCGACCTCGCGGACGCGCGCGCCAGCCCGGCCCTGCCCCAACCAAACGCCCCTACCACGGCCAGCCCAAGGGCCCGCGCCACGAGCGCCCGTTCAAGCAGCGCGGAGAACGGCGCAAGCCCCACGCCCGCACCGTGCACGAGCTGGACCCGCGCCGCGCGGCCTTCGAGACCTTGCGTCGCATGAAACCCGGCGACCTGCTTGAGCCCGCCGTGCAGGCCACGCTCAAGTACCAGGGCCACAACCCGGAAGCCGCCCACCGCGTGCTGCCTATGCTGGAAGACGCCGTGCGCTTCGCCTTCCTGTTCGATCACCTGGTGGCGCACCTGTCGTCGCGCCCGCCCGGCGAGCTCGACCCCGACGTGCGCGCGGCCCTGCACCTGTTTCTGGCCTGGTATCTGCTTGATGACCCGCGCGCGGCCTACGCCCACGGCAACGCGGCCGTGGACCTGCTGACGCCCGACCACAAGGGGCGCGGCTTCGTGAACGCGCTGGTGCGGCGGCTGGGCGAGTTCGTGCGCGTCGAGCAGGCCGAACCCGAGGACTACCGCAGACTGGTCGCGGCCCACCAGCCGCCGCCCCTGTGGCCCGACCGCGCGCGCCTGGGCGACGGGCGCATGCTGGTGGCCGAACGCGCGATCTTCCCCGACCCGGCCAAGGAACTGGCCGCGCACCTCTCCATCGTCGGCTCCCTGCCGCGCTGGCTGGTTGAGCGGCTGATCGAGCAGCACGGCCCGGAGGCTGCCACGCAGGTCGCGATTTCAACCATCGAGCGCCCGGCCACCTGGGTACGGCCGAACCCGCTCAGCGCCGGCTGGCAGGAGCTGGCCCAGTGGTGGACGGCCCGCGGCACCAGCGTTGAGGCCGTGAAGACGCCCTTCGACGCCACGGCGCTGGCCCTGCCCGCCAAGGTGCGCAACCTGACCGAGCACCCGGGCTGGGCTTTGGGCGCTTTCTACGTGCAGGACTACTCGGCCCAGCTGGTGGCGCCCGCGCTGCAGGCCAGGCCGGGCGAGATGCTGCTGGACCTGTGCAGCGCCCCGGGCGGCAAGGCCGGCCACCTGGCGGAGCTGACCGGCGACCGCGCGAAGATTCTGGCCTGCGACGTGACCGAGCCGAAGATCGAGCTGATCCGCCAGAACGTCGCGCGCATGGGTTATCGCAGCATCGCCATGGTGCAGGCCGACGCGGCCGAGGTGAAGTTCCCCGAGCAGTTCGACCGCGTGCTGGTGGACGCGCCGTGCAGCAACAGCGGCGTGCTGGCGCGCCGCGTGGAAGCGCGACACCGCATTGACGAAAACGCCGTGCGCGACCTGAACGCCCTGCAGCTGCGGATACTCGAGAACGCGGCCGCCAACCTGAAGCCCGGCGGCGCGCTGGTGTACAGCGTGTGCAGCATCCTGCTGGATGAAGGCCCGGACGTGATCCACCGCTTCCTGCGCGGCAAGGTAGGCGAGACACGGAGGGAAGATCTCGGCTGGGAAGTCGAGTACGAGAACTACCAACTGCCCGTGCCCGCCTGGCACGACGGCGGCTACGTGGCGAGGCTCAGAGCGCCGTAATGTGGCATGGGCGCCTCGCCCATGCCCGCCGGGCTGCGCCCGGCGCTGGCGTGCCGCACACGGGCGGGGCGCCCGTGCCACTGTTCAGGCGTTCAGCTCTTCGAGGAACACCTTGCGGCTTTGCTCGTCGCTGATCGCGTTGCCGGCCTGCTCGGCCTCGGCTCGGAACTTCGCGGCTTCGTCCGCGTTGCCGGCCGTGGAGTGGGCGCGTGCGAGCGCTTCCAGGGCGAAGGCGCGGTCGAAGTCGGGCATCTGGTCGCGGTGGGCGGTGGTCAGCGCCATGCAGCGCTCGGCGTGGCGCAGGGCTTCCGGCCCGTTGCCGAGGGCGGCGTAGACGCGGCTGATCAGCCACTCGGCGCGCTGGTGCTCAAGGAACGTGCCGGTCTCAAGGTAGTGGTAAGCCGAGGCGAAGGCGGCATACAGCATCTTCTCGTCGTCCAGCACGCTGCGGTCGGCCTGGCGCAGCAGCGCCCAGGTCACGGCATTGAGCGCCGAGGCGAAGGTCTCCTGCACCTGTTCGGCAAGCTGGCGACGAATGGCGGATTCGGTGTCGGACATGGGCTCTCGCGAAAGGTTTCAGGTTTCAGGTTTTAGGTTTCAGGGAAGAACCGTCGAGCCAGACTGCTTTCCCCCTAAGCCCGAAGCCCTGACACCTGAGCCCTGGCGGGCGAAGCCCGCCCTACGCGTCCACCTTCTTGCGCTGCGGGTCCTGTGACTCGTTCTCGGTCACCTTCTTCTCGATGTATTCGATGATCTGCTCGGCCACGTCCACCTTGGTGGCGGTCTCGATGCCCTCGAGGCCCGGCGACGAGTTCACCTCAAGCACCAGGGGCCCGCGCTTGGCGCGGATCAGGTCAACGCCCGCGACATTCAGGTTCATGGCCTTGGCGGCGCTGATCGCCACGCGCTCTTCCCGCTTGGTCAGCTTGATCGCCTTGGCCGTGCCGCCGCGGTGAAGGTTGCTGCGGAAGTCGCCGGGAGGCGCGCTGCGCTCCATGGCTGCCACCACTTTGCCCCCCACCACGAAAGCGCGGATGTCGCGGCCCTCGGCCTCGGCGATAAACTCCTGCACCAGGAAGTTGGCGTTCAACTGCTGGAAGGCGCTGATCACCGCCTCGGCGGCCTTGCGCGTCGGCGCCAGCACCACGCCGGCGCCCTGGCTGCCCTGCAGCAGCTTGATGACCAGCGGCGGCGGACCGACCAGGTCGATCAGGTCGTCCTTGCTGAGAGTCGCGTGCGCGAAGCTGGTGCGCGGCAGGTCCACATTCTGCCGCGAAAGCAGCTGCAGGCTGCGCAGCTTGTCGCCGCTGCGCACGATGGCCTGGCTGGCGTTCAGGCTGTAGCTGCCGATCATCTCGAACTGCCGCACGATAGCCGCGCCGTAGGCGGCCTCTGCGCTGCTGGCCACGCGCGGCACGATGGCATCGAACTTCTGCAGCGCCGCGCCGGTGTACATCACCTTGGGGCTGCGCGCCGTGATGTCCACGTAGCAGCGCAGGTAGTCAACCACCATCACCTTGTGGCCGCGCGCAAGGGCGGCGTCGCGCAGGCGGCGCGTCGAATACAGCGTCGGGTTCCGTGAAAGGATACAGATGCGCATGGGTTGTCCGTGCGAACGCGCCCAAGATAGCACCGGCGCGAGAAGCGAGCCAGTCAACCCAGCACGGCCGGGCGGATCACGTTGGCGAAGTCGGGGCCCAGGGCAACACCGGCGGCCAAGGCCAGCAGGATGCCGGGCAGGCGCAGGGCGGAGCCGAGCACCAGCGCGGCCATGCCGACAGTAAGGGCAAGCGCCAACGCCAACGCAGGCGCGTCGAACCAGGCGTCCACGTGCTCAAGGTGCAGAAGCTCAAACCAGTCCGGCATGCCCCGAAAGAGTAGCGGAAGCAAGGCAAGCAGGGAACGGGCTTGGGAGGGGTGGCACGCGCTTCAAGCGCGTGATCAGTGCCCTCGCCATCCTGGCGCGCGACACAACCACGAGCCGAACAACCGTCACCGCTCAAGTAATGAGGCGGTTCCTCGTCCCAATTCCACTTTTGCATGCAATTGTATCGGCGAAGGGCGCTGCTGATAGAATCGCATGCGATGACCGAGACCGAAACACGCCAGATTGCTCAGATTGAGGGACTGTCGATAGTCCGCAAGCTTCGGCATCATCCACCGTTCAGCGGGAGACCTACGGAACGCGCCTTTGGTGTGGTGGTAGAGAACCGGATCGTGCAAGTCTCAGACGTCAAGAGTCTTCTGGCAACTGTCAAAGGCCGTTGCGGGCTAGATTTCGCGGAGATCTGCCACCGCAATCCGGATGCTGTGGCCAAAGTTGTTTCCGACATCTGCAGTCTTGGTGCATTTGACGACCACAAATACATGCGAAGTCTCCACCAAAGACTGGTCGAACAACTTGGGCACGAACCGGAGCCCGCTACGTATTCGAATGGTGTACTTACGTTCTCCGTTGAGCGTGGTGACACGCTCCTGTTGAGGACGTTCTGGGATACGTATGAATTGGACGGCAGCACATTGGCGCTTCGACTGATTCACTCCAGGCCGCTCTAGAAGCAGTCTCGTAAACATCGTCGCAAGACTCCTGTGGTATCCTTCGCCACCGGATTGCGCTTCGATTCTCCGCCATTGGTGCGGCAACCGCTCCCTCGAAGAAGAACGGCACGCGCTTGAAGCGCGTGGAACGAAACATGCGCAGGGCCTGCCCGACGTAGCTTCAGCGAAGTCGGGATGCGCATGCCACTTTACTACGCAGACAGTTTCACCAGTTCGGCGGACACTGTGGGAGGTGGCACAGGCTCGCCTTCGGCCTTGAGCCCTTCGATGTGAAACTCAATCGCCTCCCGGATGCGCTTCAGCACTGTGGCGCGCGTGCGGCCTGTGGCAGCACAGCCGGGCAGGTCGGGCACATAGGCGGACCAGTTGCCCCTGCCCTTTTCGAGGATGACCACGTACTCGCTCATTGCCTTCATTCCGACAACCCCGCATGGTTCAGGATGCTACGCAGAGTCTTGGGATGCAGCTCGTCGCGGTCATGCCCCGCGACCGTCACCAGCCCCTTCTTGGACGGGTGCTTCAACTGCCGGTGGCTCCCCTTCCACTGACAACTTCCCAGCCGTCATCATGGAGTAGCCGCAGCACATCCCTCACCTTCATAGCTTACTCCGCATGGGCAAGCCGGGTAGATGGGCCACTACTCTTTGTGGCGCAGGATCTGCTCGGGCTCGGGGGCGGCGCCCTTCTTGTAGCTTGCTGAATTGGCGCGTTCGTGGGGATCGCGGGCTTGCACCCCGGTTCTTAGCGGCTCTTGTTTGCACAGGGGATGGCCGACGATGGTCTAGTCGTAGACCTGTCGCGACTGCGCAAGCCTTGCAGCGTCCCTGATCCATACGTTGTCTGATTCGACAAGTGTGGCAACGCGGTCGCGTACAGCAGTGCTGGAGAAAAGTTCGTCGACACAGCGAATCAGATCCTCGGTCTCTGACAAGACGTTCCGGTTTGCAAGCTTCTCGAGCGTAAGATGCCGTCCACCCATGAATGTAAGCGCTTCCAACAAGAGGCCGGCGTCAGCATCCTCCGTGATGGCGCCTGCAAGTTCGCCGAGTTCCGCAGGCACGGGACCGATCGTGTGGTTGGGTGCTCCGTACACATTCTCGATCGCAACACCCTGCGCGTCCTCCAAGCGCACCAGCACCAAACGCCCAGAGCAGAGCGCATAGTACTCGCGACCGACATCAAGCCCATTGATGAACGGTGCAGTCCTGAAGCACAGGACACTTCTGCCCAACGGCGAATGGTCTGCTACCTCTACATCGGTGACGTCCATGCGCCATCCGGCCGAAAAGCTAACTTGCGAGAGTAGCTCCCAGCTGGCCCCAAACACGTGCGCGCCCACGTTGTACGTACCTGGAATAGCGAGGTATCGGGGTTCTTCCAACAGCACAAAGAAAGTCTCGCCAGTGCTGTCGGCAACGCTGCAGATGCGCATCTTCGGTAGAAAAGGCGTCTCTTCGCCGTGGAGTCGCTTCAAGAGGAGGCGAAGTGAGGCTTCGCGCTCTTCCGACAGGTCATTCAATCCGGTTGCCAGGAACTGAGCGAGTTCTGGAAAGGCAGTTCCCATTGGGGCAGGGCCTGTCGGCTCCGGCTGTGCCGCATCTGCCTCTGCGATGCGGGCTTCTCCGCACTGCGTCGATTCCCCCACGTCACCAACCTGCCCGACAGGCGCAGGTGCGCACGCCGCAACAATAGCGGCGAAGCCTAGTATGAGAGCCAGTCGCATTGTTCAGTAATACGCACTTTGGGACCTCGCGGTTCTGAAAAACAACGAAGCGAGGCAGATAAATCCTGCACTACTCGCCCGCACCGGCAACCGACTCATGATCTCGAGGCTAACGCTGGCGGCTGCGTGACCGGTGGGCAAATCCCCCCTCACGATCAAGCACCGAGTCTACGGACGTACGGCCACTCGCTGAATGTTGGTGCACAAACGATCGGGGCAACGTTTCTCCGGTCACTCGCGGTCACGCAGCACTTGCTCGGGCTCGGGGGCGGCGCCCTTTTTGTAGCTGCCTGAATCGGCGCGCTCGTATGGGACCTTGGCCTCCAGCTTTGCCTGTTGGCCCTTGGCACGCTGCTTCTCCTGCACGTGCTTTGGCGGCAGCCAGTTGCCCATCTCGTCGAAGCTGCCCTCGGCCGCCTGCTTCTCGGCCATGGTCACGCGGCGCTTTCGGCGCTCGTCGGCCATGGGCATTTCCTTCAGGTCCGCGGGCGCGCGCGAGCCGAGGTCCGTGAAGTTGTCCATGCGCACGGCGCACAGGTCGCCGCACATGGTGCAGACGTCGCTGTCGTAGTCCTCGCTGGTCTGGCGGAACTTGCGGGCCTCAACGGGGTCGATGGCGCAGGCGTACATGGTTTCCCAGTCCAGCTTCTTGCGCGCCTCGCTCATGCGATCATTGATGCGCTTGGCGTACGGCACACCCTTGGCCAGGTCGCCGCTCTGCGCCGCGATGCGCGTGGCGATCACGCCCTGACGCACGTCGTCGGCGTTGGGCAAACGCAGGTGCTCGGCCGGCGTGACGTAGCACAGCATGTCGGCGCCCGCGGCGCTGCACACCGCGCCGCCGATCGCGCCCGTGATGTGGTCGTAGCCCGCGCCGGTGTCGATGGTCAGCGGGCCAAGCACGTAGAACGGCGCGCCGTGGCACAGCCTTTTCTGCAAGAGGACATTGGCGGCGATCTGGTCCAGCGGCACGTGGCCCGGACCCTCGATCATCACCTGCACGCCCTTGGCCCAGGCGCGTTTCGTCAGCTCGCCGAGTAGCAACAATTCCTGCACTTGCGCCGCATCCGTGGCGTCGCCGGTGCCGCCCGGCCGTAGACTGTCGCCGAGGCTGAAGGTCATGTCGTACTTGGCGGCGATCTCGCACAGCTCGTCGAAGTACTCGTACAGCGGGTTCTCGTTGCCCGTGGCGCGCATCCAGGCCGCGTGCACGCTGCCGCCCTTGCTGACGATGCCGACGATGCGCTGACGGCCGTCCACATACTTGAGTGTCTGGCGGGTGATGCCGCAGTGAACGGTGATGTAGTCAACGCCCTGCTGGCCCTGTTTGTCGATTTCATCGAGCAGGCGGCGGGCGGTGAAATCCTTGAAACCGCGGCCCTGCATGATGTTGTCGGACATGGCGCCGTAGATCGGCACGGTGCCCACCATCACGCTGCTGTTGTTGATTACGGCCTGCCTGATGCCGTCGAGGTCCTGGTATCCGCTGCTTAAATCCATCACTGAGTCGCTGCCGAACTCGATGGCGACCTTGAGCTTGGCCAGCTCTTCCTCGAGCTTGCCGTGGTCGCTGCTGATGCCGATGTTGGCGTTGACCTTGGTCTTGGTGCGGCGGCCGATGGCGCGCGGGGCGAAGTCGTGGTTGATGTTCTTGGGGATCACCAGGTGGCCCTGGGCGATCAACCCGCGAACCTCTTCGGGCGTGAGTTCTTCCTGCTCGGCCACGTAGGCCATTTCGTCGGTGATTTTGCCTTCACGCGCGAATTGCAGCTGGGTAGGCATAGCGTCCCCAAAAATAGCCCCTGCCCCGTAACCTGTGCCCGTTCGGGGGGCAGGATAGTAGAAGGGACTTCCTTCACCAGTAGGAGACACGCCGATGGATGCCGTGGAAAGTTTGCTGGTTGTGTTTGACGGCGCGCTGAACGACGAGTGGGAGAGCCTCGCCAGCGCCCTGCACGACCTGACCGAGCAGGAGGCCGCCTGGCAGCACCCCGCCTACGCGGCCGAGCCGCACGACGACGGCGTGGGCGTGCCGGGCACGATCCTGTGGCACCTGAACCACCTGGAGCTCTGCCACCGGCACTACATCGCGACGATCAGGAACATGGACCCGGCAAAGTCACCCGACACGAAGCCGCCCGGCGAGTTGCCGCTGACGCAGGTGCTGCCGGCCCTCAAGCAGGCGTCCGCCGGTTTGCGCGAGGCAATCGCCAGCCTGAAACCCGAAGACTTGACACGTCAAGTTAGGCCGCAACGCAACGCCGCCAGCTTCATTGCCATGATCGCCGCCCACATCTGCTGGCACGCCGGCATGATCAAGCAAACCCGCCGGCTGTACGCGAAGCGGTGACCCCGTCGCGCACGCGATTCTGCGATGGGGACTGTCCCGGAACGGGACTGTCCCCGTTTTCGCAACTCGCGGTTGAGTCGAAGACGGGGACAGTCCCCAACCCGCCTTCGCCAAGGCTTCGGCGGGCAGGCTGCGGGGACAGTCCCCTGCGCTGCTCAGGCCCGGGCGTAGGCGGCTTCGCGGCGGTTGCTGATATCGTGGGCCAGCAGGATGGCGTTGTAGGTGGCGTGCTCGTCGGCTTGGTTCTTGCCCGCAATGTCGAACGCGGTGCCGTGGTCGGGGCTGGTGCGCACTACCGGCAACCCTAGCGTCACGTTCACGCCCTCGTGGAACGCGACCGCTTTCAGGGGCGCGAGGCCCTGGTCGTGGTACATGGCGATCACCGCGTCGAAGCGGCCCTGGCGCGCGAACCAGAACACACTGTCGGCGCTGAGCGGCCCCTCCACCTCGAAGCCCTTGCCCTTCATGGCGCGGATCGCGGGCTCGATCACCTTGCGCTCCTCGGTGCCGAAGCGGCCGTTCTCGCCGGCGTGCGGGTTCAGGCCGCAGACGGCGATGCGCGGCTTTGGAATGCCGAAGTCTTCGCGCAGGGCCTCGGCGACCGTTTCAATGGTGCGGCGCAGGTCCTTGCGGTTCAGCGCTCGCGGCACCTTGGCCAGCGGCAGGTGGATGGTCGCCAGCGCTACGCGCAATCCGCCCCCCACCAGCATCATCACCGGGTGCTCCACGTCGCAGGCCGCGGCGAAGTATTCGGTCTGGCCCGGGAACGGGAAGGCCTCGTGCGGCATCACGTCCTTGCAGATCGGCGTCGTGCAGACGGCGTCAGCCACGTCGTCATCCAGCAGCTCGACAGCGACCTCGAGGTACGTGGCCGCGCGCTCGCCGCTGAGTTCACTGGCCTCGCCGGGCTTGATGGCGCTCTGGTCCTTGAAGCCGCAATCGAGAAAGATCGGGCGCCAGGGCTTGCCCTCGCGGGGCATCAGGTGGTGCACCAGGTAGCCCATGTCCATCAGGAAGTCGTCCACCGGCACGATGTGATAGGCCTGCATCGCGCTCGGCTTCTCGAGGTGCTGGGCGTACAGGAATGCGTCGCCGATCACCACAACCGGCCGTTCGGGCAAAATCTCGTGCTTGCGCTGCAGGCGCTTGATGGCCTTGTGCGCGACCTCGGCGCCGATGCCCGCCGGGTCGCCGGCGGTGACCAGCAGCGGCGCGGGAATCTCGAGCAGTTCGTGCTCATCGGTGTCGTCGTGCTTGCTCAACTGCGTCTCCGGATCAGCCGCTCGATCGGCATGATCAGCAGCACCAGGGTCAGAAGATACAGCAGCGGCAGCGTTGCTTCACGGGTCTGGCGTGTGACTTCCGGCGGGCGGGCCTGCAGCGTCGCCGGGCCCTCGTCTTCGTCCAGCGCGAACTGGCGCGCGACCACGGCCGGCGCGTTCGCGACATACACGTCGCCGATCACGCGCTCGATGGGGCCGGCTTCGCTGGGGACGCGCTCGATCACCTCGGCGGGGCCGAGCGGCAGTAGGCCGTCGGACGTGAGCTCGCTGTCGTTCAGCTTCAGCGCCAGGTCGCCGGCCTGGGTGCGCAGCAGGTAGGTTGCTTCCTCTATAGGGTCTAGGATGCGGATGCCGCCCGGCGTGGCTTCGCCCAGCAGGCGCAGGTCCGGCTGTTCGCGAGGCAACAGCCAGCGCAGGCTGGCGGCGAAGATGGCGGGGAAGTCATCCCAGCCCGTCAGCTCGCCCAGGGCCTCCGGGTCCGTGCCCGCGCCCCAGAAGCCCACGCGCCCCAACCCGTAGCCCTTGAAGGCCAGCACCGGCGTGGCGCCCGGGTCGTCGGTCGCCGCGGCCAGCGCCACGGCCGCGCCGTCGCGCGCGAAGTTGCGCGCCAGCCACTGCACCTTCGGCGCAGTGTCGGGCAGGGCGTCTTTGCCGAACAGCTGCTCGCCGACCACGCCCAGAACCAGCGGGAATGTGCCGGGCATGACCTCGACTTTCTCGGGCTCAAGCTCGCGGTTCTTCTGCTCTTCCAGCTTGCGTTTGCGTTCTTCTTCTTCCTGCTTCTTCTTGTCGTCATAGGCCTGGAAGGCGGTTTCCACGGTGTCCACGAAGATCGTGTAGGCCTTGGCGGCGTCCTGCGGCGCGGGGATCTTGGCGAACTCGGGCTTGGTGGCGAGGTCGCTGATCACCTGGCGCGCGGCCAGGGCCTCGGGGTCGCTGCCGCTGAAGGCGTCGCCGATGCCCACCGCCACGATGTTGATCTCGTGCTCGATGGCGCGGGCGCGCAGGTCGGTGTGCTTCTTGCCTTCCAGGGCGTTCTTGGGGCGGTCGGCGCCGTCGGTCATCATCACGATCAGCTTCACGGCGCTGGGCTCGTCCTTCATCACGTTGATGGCTTCATCCACGGCCGCGTAAATGTCGGTGTTGTAGCCGAGCTCGGCGTACTCGTTGTCGCCGGTGACTTCGCGCAGGCGGCGCGGCAGGTCGAACTCGCGGTCGAACTTCAGGAAGGTCCGCGGCTTGTCGATCCAGTTCTGCGCCAGCGTGAACGACATGATGCCGACGCGCGTGGCGATCGACTCCGACTCCGGCTTCTCGAGATCGCGGCGGCCGCCCTGGTCAACCAGCTTCAGCGACTCGATGACGCCCTTGGTCGCGATCTGCCAGCGGGTGGCTTTGCCGTCGCCGACAGGCGCGTCCATGCTGCCGGAGCGGTCAAGCACGAAGCAGATGCTGACCTTGGCGATCTCGGCCTTGATGGGCTCTTCCTGCAGCGGCGGGTCGTCCGGCGGCGGCTGCTTGCCTTCTTTCTGCAGAATCACCGGCAGCAGGCCGCGCACGTCGCGGGGGAGGTATTCGGGCGCCACGTACTTCGCGCCGTCGCCGGTGACGAACAACCCGCCGCCCCGCGCCACGAAGCCCGCCAGCGTGAAGGCCTGGTCTGCGCTCAGCTGGTTCAGTGCCTGCACGCTGGAGATCACCAGCTCAACGGGCGCTTGTTCTTCGCCCAGGCTCGCGCTCCGGAATTCGGGCACGGTCACGACCGTGAACTGCAGGTCGGGCGCGAGCGCGCCGGCGCGCGTAAGCTGCCGGCCTTCCAGGCCAAGCGCCAATGCGCGAGGCTTTTCACCGACCCGGAACACGTGGCCGGCGCGTTGCAGCTCGCGACCGTCGGCGTCCAGCAGCACGGCTTCCAGCACGTGACGGCCGGGGGCGTCGCTGCGGACTTCGTATTGGTCGCCGACTGATTGCAAAGGCTTGCCATCGAGCGTGACGCGCAGCTCTGCATCGGGGCCGACGAGTTGGACTACCGGAATGAAGGGCTCGCCGGGCTTGACACCGATCGGCGCTTCGATGGCGGCAATCAGCGGCGCGGCCGAGAGCGCCTCCTGCTCGGGGTAGAAGGCGATGCACGGCACGCCCAGGGCGCGCACGGCATCGCGGGCCGCCAGGGCGGCTTCGCGCTCAAGGGCATGGACTTCGGTGCTTGCGGGCGGCGCCTCCCCCACCAGCGCGTTCCGCACGCGGTTGACGAAGGCGGCGGGCGGCTCAGTGAAGTCGCGGGCTTGCGGATTGGCGGGCGCATCGGCCCCCGGCAGCAGCAGGCGCCAGGTGCCGGCCGGCTGGAAGCGCGCCTCGGCCTGCGTGGTGGTGACCGGGTTGGCAATCGCCAGTCCCAGGGCCAGCAGCGCCAGCAACCGTATGAGGTACGCGGCAAGCAGCACCGGCTTGCCGTGGCGCTTGGGCAGCAGCAGCATGGCCGCAACCATCACGACGACCGCGATCAGCACGTACGGAAGGTAGTGCTGGTCGGCAAGCGAGAGTGTGTTCCAGTCAGGCCAGTCCATGGGTCCGCCGGTTGTAAGCGGATATCCTTCCGTGCATAGTGCCCGCGAACTTTCCACGGGAAGCGCGATGAACAGTGTAACCGTCAACACGCTGAAACAATACGTCGAGCAGGACGTCGAGCTTAAGGGCTGGCTCTATAACCGGCGCGGCAGCGGCAAGCTGCTGTTCCTGCAGTTCAGGGATGGCACGGGCGTGGTGCAGGTCGTGCTAAGCAAGAAGGACGTGCCCGAAGAAGTGTTCGAGGCCGCCAAGCGTATCGGCATCGAGAGCAGCATTGTCGTGCGCGGCAAAGTCAGCAAGGACGAACGCTCGACCCTCGGCGTTGAGCTGCACGGCACGGACCTGAAGGTAATCCAGGAAGTCCACGACTACCCCATCCAGATCACCGAAGACGTCCCCAACATCGACAAGCTGCTCGACCTGCGCCACCTGTGGGTACGCAGCAAACGGCCGCACGCCATCCTGCGCGTACGCAGCGAGGTAGTGCAGGCGATCCGCGATTTCTACTACCAGCGCGGCTTCGTGCTGTACGACGCGCCGATCTTCACGCCGGCGAGCTGCGAGGGCGTCAGCACGCTGTTCGAAGTGCCCTATTTTGAAGAAACCGCCTACCTGACCCAGAGCGGCCAGCTGTACGGCGAAACGGGCGCCATGGCGTTCGGAAAGGTGGTGGTATTCGGGCCCACCTTCCGGGCCGAGAAGTCCAAGACGCGCCGCCACCTGACCGAGTTCTGGATGGTCGAGCCCGAAGTCGCGTTCCTTGAGCTCGACGGCATCATGGACCTGGCCGAAGAACAGATCCGCTACGTGGTGCAACGCGCGCTCGAGAACTGCAAGGAAGAGCTGAAAGAGCTCGAGCGCGACACCTCTGTGCTTGAACAGATCAGCAAACGTTTCCCGCGCATCCACTATGAGGAAGCGCAGACCGTGCTGCAGAAGCTGAAGGACGACTTCTCGCGCTCGAGTGACCCGGAGCTGCAGAAGCTGTCCGGCGATATCCTCAAGAACGGACTGGGCGACGACCTGGGCGCAGCGGACGAAACCGCCATCGGCCTGCACTACAAGCAGTGCGTGTGCATCCACCACTACCCGCGCGAGGTGAAGGCTTTCTATATGAAGGCGGATCCCACGGGGAAGTACGCCATGGGCGTGGACGTTATAGCGCCTGAAGGCGTGGGTGAAATCGTGGGCGGCGGCCAGCGCGAGGACAGCCTCGAGGTGCTCGAGGCCCAGATCAAGAAGCACGACATCCCGCCCGAGACCGTGAGCTGGTACGTCGACCTGCGCAAGTACGGCAGCGTGCCGCACGGCGGATTCGGCATGGGGGTCGAGCGCTGCGTGCAGTGGATCACCGGCTGCACCCACGTACGCGAAGCCATCCCGTTCCCCCGCACGATTTACCGGCTGAATCCATAAGAGAGATCAGTGGCCAGAGGTCGGAGGCCAGAGAACAGCAACTGCAGTTCCCTGACCGCTGGCCTCCAGACTCTGACCTCTGAATCGAGGACGCACCTTGCCGAACGCCATCATCATTGACATGTACGACGTCCTGACGGACGAATCCGAAAACGACCGCAACGCGATCGCGCTCGTGCGCCAGATCGTGGCCACGGCCGGCGTGCGCGTCAGCGAGCAGGCGTTGCAGCAGGCCGACACGTTCTCGATTGAATCCTTCGCGCCAAACCAGTTCGAGGCCATGATCTTCCGGCTGGTGAACCGCGACACCACGCTGGCGCTGCGCTGTATCAGCGCCTTCAAGAAGAACCACCAGCCGGTCACCCGCCTGCGCAAGGAAGCGAAGGACATCCTGCAAGTCTGCCGCCAGCGCGGCTGGAAAGTGGCGATCGGCAACCACCTGAGCGACGAAGAGCTGGCCGCGCTCGAGAAGGGCGGGCTGTCGCCGCTGATCCAGGTGAAAGGCCTGCCCAGGCAGATGAAGATCGACCTGCCGGACCCGCGTGTGGTTGAGTTCCTGGTCGGGCTGCTGGGAACCACCACCGGCGAGTGCCTGATGCTGGGCACCCGCATTGACAACAACGTGCGCCCGGCCAACACCCTGCGCATGCAGGCCATCCAGTTGCAGATGGGCCGCCACGGCAAGAACCAGCTTCCCCGCGACCTGAAGGACGTGCCGGACTACGAAGCCCCCACAGTAGAAGCACTGCTGAACGTGTTGCCAACCGTGGTGTGAAACAGCAGGTTCTAGGTTGCAGGTTGTAGGGAACTACGGCCGCCAACCTGCCCTACAACCTACAACCTACAACCTGTAACCTGCCTTCTTATGCCTACCGCAACCAAAACCGAGTTCGAGCCCGTGATCGGCCTTGAGGTACACGTGCAGCTCAAGACCGCGTCCAAGATGTTCTGCGGCTGCGCCGTGCAGTTCGGCGCGCCCGCCAACTCGCTGACCTGCCCGGTGTGCCTGGGTTTGCCGGGCGCCTTGCCGATGGTTAACCGCCAGGCCGTGGAGTACGGAATCCGGATTGGTTTGGCGCTTAACTGTCAGATCGCGCACCGCATCAAGTTCGACCGCAAGAACTACTTCTACCCGGACCTGCCCAAGGGTTACCAGATCAGCCAGTTCGATGAGCCCCTGTGCTTCGACGGCGAGCTGCAGCTGCCGATTCACGACGAGTCCGGCCAGCCCAAGGTGTGCCGCATCACCCGCGCCCACCTTGAGGAAGACGCCGGCAAGTCCATCCACATGGAAGGCAGCACGCTGGTGGACCTCAACCGCGCCGGTACGCCGCTGATCGAGATCGTCGGCGGCCCCGACCTGCGCAGCCCCGAGGAGGCCTACGTCTACCTGAACACCCTCAAGCGCAACCTCAGCTATCTCGGCGTTTCCGACCTCAGCATGGAGAAGGGCAGCCTGCGCTGCGACGCCAACGTCAGCATTCGGCCGCGCGGCCAGCAGAAGTTTGGCGTGCGCAGCGAGATCAAGAACCTGAACAGCTTCCGCATGGTGCGCAGCGCGCTGGAGTTCGAGATCAGGCGGCACCAGCAGGTGATCGAAAGCGGCGGCACGCTGACACAGGACACCCGCCTGTGGGACGACGAGAAGGGCGAGACGCGCTCCATGCGCAGCAAGGAAGAAGCCACCGACTACCGCTTCTTCCCCGAGCCCGACCTCGCGACCTTCGACGTGCCGCGCGAGTGGGTCGAAAGCGTGCGCCTGAGCCTGCCCGAGATGCCTGAGAAGCGCCTGCTGCGCTTTCTTGATGACTACAAGCTGGCCGAGGCCGACGCCGAGTACCTGGTGGGCGACAAGGCCCTGGCCGATTTCTACGAGAGCGCCCTCAAGCTTCTGGACGAGCCGCGCAAGGTGGCGGCCTGGGTGGTGGGCGAAGTCACGCGCGAACTCAACGACCGTAACGCGAGCATCAGCGAACTGAAGCTGACGCCCGAGGCGCTGGTTGAGCTGATCGGCCTGCTGGACGCCGGCAAGCTGAACAACATCACGGCCAAGGAGGTCTTCCACGCCATGGTGGAGGCCGGCGAAGGCGCCCTGCAGGCGGCGCGGCGGCTGAACAAGCTGATCGAGCAGGATGAAGGCGCGCTCAGCGCGATGATTGACGAAGTGATCGAGGAGTTTAAAGACCGCGCCGTGGCTGACTTCAAGGCCGGGGAAGAAAAGGCGCTGGGCTTCCTGATCGGCCAGGTGATGCGCAAGCTGAAGGGCAAGGCCAACCCCAAAGAGCTCGGCCCGAAGATCGCAGCACGGATCAACGGTTAGTGGCATGGGCGCCTCGCCCATGTCCGGCGCGCATGCGCGCCGGTACGGGCGGCCAATGGGCCGCCCGGCACGGACGAGGCGTCCGTGCCACAGAAAGCATGCATGTTCGACGACCAGCAACCATTCCGCCATGCCATCGTGGCCGTGATCGAAGACGGCGACGAGCTGCTGTTCATCGAGCGCGCGGCCATGGACACCTGGCCCGGCTACTGGTCCAGCGTGACCGGCTCGCTGGAGCCGGGTGAAGACCAGCAATCCGCCTGCGTGCGCGAGGCCCTTGAGGAAGTGGGCCTGCGCGTGAAGCCGGTGCGGAAACTGTGGGAGAGCATGACCCGCCGCGCCCACTTCGTGCTGCATTGGTGGCAGTGCGAGCTGGCCGGCCCGCGCGAGGTGAAGCCCGACCCCAACGAAGTCGCCGCCTGGCGCTGGGTCAAGCGCGGCGAGATCGAGCGCATCCCCATCATGTTCAGCGACTCGCGCTGGTTCTTCCGCGAGGTGTACCCGCGGACGAGACACAGTTGACCGGGAGCGCAGGCTTCCAGCCTGCATCCGGTGCCGGCATCCTGCCCGCGCCTGTTTTCCGTGGACAAGATGTCCACGGCCGATGCAGGCTGGAAGCCTGCGCTCCCTTTGCACTAAACTCAGCCCATGCCCCACGCCCTGCTGGCCCTTAGCCTTTCCAACGCCCGAGACATCCTGCGCCGGGGCGGCACCTGGGTGCTGGCCGCGGCAGGCGTCGGCTTCATCCTTTCCCTGCGGTGGTTCAGCGCCTTCGGATTGGGCTATGAAGTCGTGCAACTTAGGGAACTTGGCGTTTACACCATCGGTCTGCTGGGCGCCGTGGCCGTGCTGCTGTTCTGCCTGCCCGGCGAGGACGAAAGCGAAGAGGCCGAGGCCTTGTTGCTGACACGGCCGGTGCCGGTGTGGGTGCTCTCGTTCGGTACGCTGCTGGGGCGGCTGGCGCCGCTGGCGGTGCTGTGCCTGCTGTGGACCGGCGCAGTATTCGCCGCCCTGCTGTGGTTCGAGATCGAAGACCCCATGCTGTTCAGCTACCGCGGCGCCAGCAGCGCGTTCAATGAAACCGGCTCGCTGTTCCTGCCCGTGCTGGGCCAGTTTTTCGCCAGCGCCATCCTGCTGGCCTTCGTGCAGGTGGCGGCCCGCCTGCGCAAACCGGTGGTGGTCGGCCTGATCACACTGGGCCTGTATGTGATCGGCTACGCGGTCGCGGGCATGGGCGGCGCTTACGCGCTGCTGCTGCCGGACCTCAGCCGCCATGACCTGACGCCCCTGTTGTGGGATTCGGCCGTGCAGGTTTCCGTGCTTGGCCTTGCGATACACGCTTGTGCGTGGTGTGCAGCGGGGGTAGCGTTAGACAGCGCCTGCTTGACTGCGAAGTCAGTGGCGTAAGGCATAGACAGTGCTATGTTTGGGCTGTCTTGCCGGGTAAAGCAGTATTGGCTAGACTTTATTATTGGACCATTTAGGTCGGGTTTACTACTCGTTGCCACAGGCGCGCCTGCCGGGGGTCAGTCTTGCGTTACGCCATCTTCGGAGACATCCACGGCAACCTGGAGGCGCTTGAGACGGTCCTGGGCCTGTGCAAAAAGGAAAGCGTTGATCGCTACCTTTGCCTGGGCGACATCGTCGGCTACGGCGCCAACCCGGACGAATGCTGCGATATCGTGCGCGAGATGGGCTGCCCCACCGTCGCCGGCAACCACGACTGGGCGGTGTGCGGCAAGCTGAGCATCGAGTTCTTCAACACCTACGCCAAGCAGGCCGTCTACTGGACGCGCGACAACCTCAAAGAAGAAAACATGCAGTTCCTGCGCGAGCTGCCGCTGGTGCACGAGGTGAACGAGGACATCACCCTGGTGCACGGCTCGCTGAACTTCCCGGACCTGTTCGATTACATCCAGACCAGCCAGGACGCGCGCCTGTCGCTTGAGAAGCTGCGCACCCGCGTCTGCTTCCTCGGCCACAGCCACGTGCCCGTCACCTTCTTCAGCGGGCCGATGGTCAGCTACAGCATGTCCTACGAGATCAACCTCAAGGGCTTCGAAAAGGCCCTGGTCAACGTCGGCAGTGTGGGCCAGCCGCGCGACGAGAACCCCAAGAGCTGCTTTGCCATCTACGACAGCGACAAAGAGATGGTGAAGATCACCCGCATCGAGTACGACATCGAGACCACCAGCCGCAAGATCCTCGACGCCGGCCTGCCCGAGATCCTCGCCGAGCGCCTCAAGTTCGGCCGCTAGCCGGAGCGCGGACGTCTCGTCCGCACGCAGTTCGTGTTGTCAAAGATCGCCGCAGTTCCTAACCGGCCTGTTTGGCGGCTGCATGCAGCGCGGACCTCCGGTCCGCATCGTCTGCGGGTTCCGTATCGATTGCTTGATGGCAGGCGTCCGTCACGGGCGTTTCAGCGGACCGGAGGTCCGCGTTCCCTCCGGCGTCCGCGTTCCCGCCGGCGTCCGCGTTCCGTTCCGCCTCAGCACTGTCCGCTTCGGCCTGCTGGCTTTCGTCCACGCGCTGCTGCAGGTCAGCCAGTTTGCGTTCGCGCAGGCGCATGAGGCTTGCCAGTTGCTGACGGGTGCGCACGGCCAGCTGATGGCTGATCGGCTCAACACCCGGGCGCGGGCCGCTTTCCAGCTGCTCCTGGTAAAGTTCCAGCATCAGCCTGGCCGAGCGGATGCCGAAGTCGATGTCTTCGCCTCCGGTCTCAAGGTACATGCGTTGCGCGATGGCGATGCCTTCCACGACCTGGCTGCTGCTGCGCGCCTTGCGCTGCTCTAGGCCGCGGTTGCCGACTTTCTGAAAACGGGACATGGGTGTGCTCCGAAAGAACGGGCGGAAAACCCGCCCACACCCTATGCGGCGGATGGCGAAGGATTTTGAGCCGGGAAGAGACAGCCAACGCCGCAAGGGCCGAAAACCACGGCCTTTGCGGTCGTTAAATATTTTTCAGAATTTTCGGGGACATGCCCAAGAACAAGCCCAAGTGGGCCGGTCCCTCTTCCGTGTAGAGAGGGCAGGCTGGCAGCCCGCCCCACGGGTACTAAACCCTGGAAACGCCGCGCTTTCGGGCTTTGCCGAGCAGCAGGTCGGTGAGGAACTGGCCGATGCCGCGGCGCGGCTTCTTCTCAAGCGCCGGCACGTCCCAACTCGGGCGCTGCACGTCCTTGATCAGCATGCGCACGATGTCGCGGCTGTTCACGCCGTCGGCCTCGGCATGGAAGTTGGTCAGCACGCGGTGGTGCATGGCCGGCAGCGCGATGGCGCGGATGTCGTCGGGCAGGGCCTCGTCGCGGCCTTCCAGCGCGGCGCGGGCCTTGGCACCCAGGATCAGCGCCTGGGTGGCGCGGGGGCTGCCGCCGCACTCGACCAGGTCTTCGATATCCGGGTTGAACTTGTTTTCCGGCCGCGTGGCGCGTACCAGGCTGATCGCGTACTTCAGCGTGTCGTCGCGCATGTTGATCTTGCGCACCACATCAAGCATGCGCATGACCTTGTCCGCGCTCATCAATGTCTGCACCGGCGGCATCTCGCGGCTGGTGGTGCGGAACAGCATTTCCATTTCGTCGTGCTGGGTCGGGTAATCCACCAGCACCGTGAACATGAAACGGTCCAGCGCCGCGGCCGGCAGCACGTAAGTGCCCTCTTGCTCAATGGGGTTCTGGGTCGCCATCACGAAGTACGGGCGCGGCAGCGGGTAGCGCTTGCCGGCCACCGTCACGGCGTACTCTTCCATGGCCTCAAGCAACGCCGCCTGGGTCTTGGGCGGCGTGCGGTTGATTTCGTCGGCCAGCACGAAGTTGGCGAAGATCGGCCCGCCCATGAACTGGAAGCCGCGCTCGCCCTGTTCACCGACCAGCACGTCGCTGCCGCAGATGTCGCTGGGCATCAGGTCGGGCGTGAACTGGATGCGGTTGAACTCAAGGCCCAGGATTTCCGACAGCGTGCTGATCAGCAGCGTCTTGGCCAGCCCGGGCACGCCCAGCAGCAGCACGTGGCCGCCGGCGAAGAAGGCGGTCAGCACCTGCTCGATTACGTCATCCTGGCCGACGATGCGCTTGGCCAGCTCGGCGCGGATGGCCTTGTGGGCCTCGCCGATTTCGCCGAGTACGCGGTAGTCGTCGCCGGAAAGTGCGGGCTGATCCTGTGCCATGGGTTCCCTGTCGTGCTGCGCTATTATGGAAACGCAAAGCGTGACCACAAGCCGAGATAAATCCGGCCGCTGAATGCTATTGCGGTTCTCCGCCCCGTGCAGCCCAGATATCCGGGTCGCGGGCAGCATGCACGACGCCGACCACCAGAATCGCGTCAGGTTTAACCAGGTATCCCACCAGATACGGAAAGCGCTTCAACCGGACGCGTCGCATCGCCCCGCGCACCTGTGAGTATGCCAGTGGGTTCGCCTTCAGACGGGCGATGGCATCCTTGAAGGCCGCCTCAAACGCCGCCTCAAGGTGCGGAGAAAGCTCACGGTAATAGCGCCCGATGTCGTCAACATCCCGCGCGACTTCCGGCCGAACCAGCAATGGCAACTTCATTCGGACCAGCCGAGTTGCCGGCAGAACTCCTGCCAGGTCAGGACGCGATCGGAGCTGGCGGCCCGGCGTTCAAGCTCGTCCCAGGTGGGCCCTCGCACTGACTCCGGTCCAGCCGCGGCGAGAACACTATCCATGATCTCGGCGACCAGTTGCAAGCGCTGCTCGATGTTGAGCTTCAGGTAAAACTTGGACTCAGCGGCTTCAGCCATGGAAGTAATTTAAGCACATCAGCCTGGGCCGTGCCAGCCGCTGGACCGTTTCTTTCGACTGATCCTCCTTGTGCATAAGGGCGTTTCTCAGGAGTTGTGTCAGTCTGGCTTACAGTCAGCCACCTGCACGGCACGGCATTTGATGCATACCTGCCATGGGCCAAGAATGGCCCCGGCGCGGCTGTTTCGCTACGTTGCGGACACCTGCCGGGGGTCCGTGTTACCGTTGGGTAGCATTGCGGCTGTCGCGGGTCGGGTTAAAGTAGGCGCATCTCATAGCAAGCCCACCCCGCGGGCCGAAAAACAGGAGGCGAAATGCAGCGCCCGAATTCCTACCGCTGGTCCCTTCTTCTGTGCCTGATTGCGGCAGCCCTGCTGTCGGTCAGTGTGGCCCCCACCGGCACCGTGCGCGCCGACGACGACTTCAAGACGCTCAAGAAAGACTACGAGCAGGCCAAAAAAGACGGCTCGCGCACCACCATGGGGCGGCTGATCGAAAAGATGGCCAAAACCAACGACAAAGACGCCGCCAAGTACCTGCTGGGTGAGCTCGCCAGCGACCAGAAGGCCCGTAAAAGTAAAAAGGCCGGCCTGCCCGGTGACGTGCGCGACCAGATCATCAACGCCCTGGCCTCGTTCACCGACGAAGAGAGCGTAGGCCTGATCGGCAAGGCAGCGCTCGACCTCAAGAGCGACAAGGACCCCACCCTGGCCCTCGACCAGTTCGACTTCTTCAAGTCGCTGGCCCGCATGGAAGGCGTTGAGGCCGCGGACACCACCATCCGCGCGGCGCTTTCCGACGCCAAGAACCCGTACATCAAGTGCGCCGCCCTTGAGGCTGTGCGCCAGGCCAAGGCCTCTCGCTTCACCGACGACGTGGTGAACATCCTGCTGGAAGAAAACGAGGAGTGGGCCCGCAAGTGGCTGATCGTGCCGATCAACACCCTGGCGTGCCTCGAAGAAATCGTGGACACCGCCAACAAGGAAGCCGTGATCAAAACGGTCGAGGCCGTGGTGGTGTGGCAGGAGCGCACGTCCTGCGGCGACGAACGCGTGCTCTTCTTCGGCGGCAGAATGCTCAACGCGCTGACAGGCGAGCTGGCCGACATGAAATCGACCGCCTACTGGAAGTGGTGGGCGGCGCAGATGAAGGCCGTCGGCGCCGTGGACAACAACAAGAAGCCTAACGAAAAACGCAGCAAGACCGCCGCCGTGCCGCCCGTGTTCGACACGGCGCCGGTCGGCAAGCGCTTCGTGTTCGTGATCGACTGCTCGGACAGCATGAAGCTGCCGCTCAAGATCACCCTGGAAGAGATCGAGAAGCGTAAGAAGGAGAGCGGCCCGGTTTCAGGCCGCCGCAAGGGCGAAAAGGCCCCCGACGGCGAGGAAGGGAAGGACCCGGACGCCGAAAACCCGCTGCGCCGCCTGCCCTGGAAAGAAATCGAAACCAAGATGGACCTTGCCCGCTTTGAGCTGTCCCGCGCGATCAAGGAGTTCGTGGGCGACCGCTACTTCGCGATCGTGGTCTACGGCACCGAGCACGAATGCCCCACCGGCGGCTGGGTGTACGCCAACGAAGCCAACTGCAACAAGTGGAGCAAAGCAGCCCTCGAGCTGGACTTCCTGGGCATGACCAACATCCACGGCGCGTTGATGCATGCCCTCGAGATCTCCGACAAGGGCGATGAGTGCGACGAGCCTGCCGTGGACGCCAACTGCGTGCTGACCGGTGCCGATACCATCGTGTTCCTGACCGACGGCTGGGCAAGCTGGGACGACCAGAGCACCGCCCGCGTCAAGGACAAACGCAACAACGTGGACAACAGCGTCGGCGACGGCCCGTTCATCTACAGCGAGGACATCTGGCCGGACATCCTGCGCCAGAACCTGTTCCGCAAGGTGATCATCAGCTGCGTTGGCATCGGCAACCACGACAAAGAGCTGCTCAGCACCATGGCCAAGAAAACCGGCGGCGGCTACGTTGACTGGAGTTTCCCCGAGTAACCTGCTCCCCTGCGGGCCACGGAAGGACAACCATGCGTCTCATCCAATCTGCACTGTTCGCGACCGCCATGCTGCTGGCGCTGGCGCCCGCCGTGATCGCCGACCGCGTGCGCCCCGTGCCCGTCAAGGACGACAGCAAAGAAGCTTTCAGCGAGTTCGAGCGCCTGCTGCCCCTCGTGAAATCCGGCGAAGAAGCAGACGCCAAGGCCGTGCGTGAAGCGCTCGGCGACAAGTCGCCCTGGGTGGTGATCGCCGCTGTTGAGGCTGTGCGCCAGGGCGAAGTGGACAAACCGGGCGCCGGCAAAGTGTTCCTGCCCGAGATACTGGGGTTGATGAGCGAAGACTCGGCCAAGCTGCACAAGGACGAGATCGTCACCGTGAACCTGCTGGCATGCCTGGGCGCGCTGGCCAAGCGCGACGAAGAAGACGCGCTCAAGGTGGTTCAGGCCCTGATCGACTGGCAGCGCTGGTCGAAGAACCAGGTGGTGCGCCTGCGCCACATGGCCGAGCGCGTGCTGTTCAACCTCAGCGGCGAAGACTGCACGCTGACCGAGGACACCATCTCGTTCTGGGAGTGGTGGGTGCGCAACAAGGGCATGGCGCAGGCCGAGAAAGCGCCTGAGAAGAAGAGCAAGACCGCGCCGATCGTTTTCAAAGAACCGATCGTCGGCACGCGCCTGGTGTTCGTGATCGACATTTCCGACAGCATGAAACACCCGATCAACGCCGACGACCTTGAGAAGATAAAGAAGCTCACCAGCCACCTGGACTGGAAGAGCATGCCCGACCGGCCGAACCCGCTGGACCTGGCCAAGGCCGAGCTCAAGTACTCGATCGACAAGCTGCGCCCCGATGCAGCCGCCAACGCCAAAGACAAGAAGAAGGGCACCCGCGGCGTGAAGGGCGACCCCGAGGCGCGCACCTTCGCGATCATCACCTACTCGAAGGACGTCGCAATGTTCACCGACGGCTGGATCGAGGCCACCGACAAGAACTGCGACCTCTGGATCAAGAACGTCGACGACCTGGCGCTTGAAAGCACCACCAACATCCACGGCGCGCTGCTGAAGGCATTCAAGTTCAACGGCAGCAAGAAGGAGTCCGACAGCCCCGAGCTCGACCGCGAGTGCATCCTGAACGGCGCCCACACCATCGTGTTCCTGACCGACGGCTACCCCACCTGGAGTGACGACTCGGACAGCACCTCCGAAAAGGACGAGTTCGGCAACCCCGTCGGCAACGGCCAGTACGTCAAGCGCGACAAGCTGCTTGAACTCGCGGCGCACCTCAACCGCTTCCGCAAGGTGATGATCAACACCGTCGGCATCGGCATCCACGACGCCAAGCTGATGAAGGGCTTCGCCAAGGAATCCGGCGGCGCCTACACCGACTGGGGCTGCAAGATCGACTGGAAGTGAGATTCAGAGGCCAGAGACCAGAGGTTAGAGGTCAGGGAACAGCCGGGTGAATCCCGGCTGTTTCATTTACCTCACCTTCGACTCTGACCTCCGCCCTCTGACCTCTGATCCACGCCTTGCGCTCCCCGCCTCGTCCGGCTATTTCTCGGCCATGGACGCGAAGCCTGCAATCGTGCTTGTTTCCGGCGGCCTGGACAGCGCCACTGTCCTGGCCCTGGCCCTGGCTGATGGCTACGCCGTGCAGGCCCTTACTTTCGACTACGGCCAGCGCCACGACGTCGAGTTGCAGGCCGCGGCGGCCGTGTGCGCCGCTATGCGGGTGGCACCGCCGCGGGTGATCAGGCTGGACCTGCGGGCCATCGGCGGCAGCGCCCTGACGGCCGACATCGACGTGCCCAAGGAAGGCGTCGGCGAAGGCATCCCGGTGACCTATGTGCCGGCGCGCAACACCCTGTTTCTGAGCTACGCCCTGGCCGTGGCCGAGGTTTCAGGCGCCCACGACATCTTCATTGGCGTGAATGCCGTGGATTACTCGGGCTACCCGGACTGCCGGCCGGCATTCATTTCGGCCTTTGAGAAACTGGCCAACCTGGCCACCCGCGAAGGCATCGAGGGTCGGGCCATACGGATTCACGCCCCGCTGATCAGCCTGACCAAGGCCGAAATCATCCGTAAAGGGACGGCCCTGGGCGTGGATTACAGCCTGACCCACAGCTGTTATGACCCGATCAACGGCCTGGCCTGCGGGCGCTGCGACTCGTGCCGCCTGCGCCGGCAGGGCTTTGAGCAGGCCGGAATCAAAGACCCGACGCACTACGGCGTTTCGGCTTGATTACCTGTGGGGCGTTACTACCTTGCGCACCGTCTGAAGGCCACGAAGGAAAGAGGCTATGCCGAACACGCCGATCACCATCAACCTCGACCGCATGGTGGACGCCATGCTGGACACCCGCACGCCCCACTACTGGGATCCCAAGCGCTCCAAGATCGTGCGTGGCAGCAGCGAGCTGGACGACGACCGCACGCGCCGCGTGCTGATCGACACCATCGGCAAGCGCAAGCTGAAGCAACTCACCGACGGCTTCGCCAAGACCATCGACCCCAAGGACGCCAAGCAGGTGCAGGAGGCCGTCAAGGGCAGCTTCGACAAGTTCAACCGCCTGCTGCAGAAGCGCGCCGACCTGAAGAAGGCCTGGATCGCCTTTGCAGGCATCGAGCTGATGGACGCGGCCGTGGACTGGCTTGCCATGCAGGGCGTGGAAGAGTTCATCGCCACCGGTGAGATCGCCAAGTTCGCGATCGAGGCGGCCGAGGAAGAGGTCGAGGAAGAAGAACTCGACGAGGACGAGGACGAAGAAGAGGAAGAAGAGGAAGAAGTCGAGGAAGAGGTCGAGGAAGAAGAGGAAGAGGAGGAGGAAGAAGAGGAGGAAGAGGAAGAAGGCGAAGAAGAGGAAGAGGAAGAGGAAGAAGAGGAAGAAGAAGACGAAGAGTTCGAGGGCGAAGAAGACGACGAGGAATAGCCCGCAAACCGCACTCGTTCCCTGATCACAGCTAACCGGGGGTCAGGCCCTGTTTTCGAACATGAAAACAGGGCCTGACCCCTTCCACGCTGCACTCCGCCCATGCCCGACGCGCGTGAACAACTGCTTGAGGCGGCGGCCCGCCTTGCCGCCGGCAGATCGCTGGTCGGCGGCCTCAGCGGCTGCGCCTTCAGCATCATGGTCGCCGCACGCGCGCGCGCGGGCCTGCTGCTGTGCCTTACCCCCGGCCCCGAGACAGCCGAGGACATCGCGCTGGACATCGAGGCGCTGGCGCCCGGCCTGCAAACCCTGATCGCGCCGGTGATGGACGAGAACAACCCTGACAAGCAGGCATTGTGGATCAGCCTGCTGGCGCGCGTGGCGCACCTGGAGGGGCCGGCCGTGCTGCTGACGCCCGCGGCGGCGCTGATCGAAGCGCTGCCTTCGCCCGCCGAGATCAAGTCCGGCAACCTGGTGCTGAAGCCCGGCGCGAAGGTGAAGCTGGAAGAGCTGTTCAAGCAGTTGATCGACGCCGGCATGCAGCGCGTCGAGCAGGTCGAAAGCGGCGGCCAGTTCGCGCGGCGCGGCGGCATCGTGGACATCTATCCGCCCAGCATGGGCAACCCGGTGCGGCTTGAACTGTTCGGCGACGTGATCGAGAGCGTGCGGGCCTTTGACGTCGAAACCCAGCGCAGCTTCGAATCGCTGGCCGAGGGCGCGGCTTTCCCGCTCGTGCCCGTGGAGGGCGGGCGCGACGCCATGCTGCTCGACCACCTGCCGAAGCACACCGTCATCGCGCTTGAGCCCGCCCAGGTGGCGGAGCGCCTGCGCACGCTCGCCAGCTTCAGTGAAGACCCCGCGCGGCACAAGCGCATCGAGCGCGCCCATCAGCTTGTCGCCGGCGCCGACGCCCTGACGCACGAAGACACCGAGACGAAACTCGAGTGCGCCAGGCCCGTCAGCCTCGGCGAAGGCTACGAGGGCGTGGCGGCGTTGCTTAAGCCCCTGCAGGACGCCGGCCTGACCTGCCTGCTGTTCTGCGGCGCAGAGGCCGAGATGCGCCCCGCCCGCGAAGGCCTGGAAGGCCACGGCGTGAAGCCTTCGAAAAAGCTGCACCTGCTGCCCGGCGACGTAGAGGGCGGCCGCGCATTGCCGGGGCTGGGCTTTGCGGTGCTGAGCCTGCACGAGCTGCTGGGCCGCGCGCGCCGCCGCCTGCACTTTGAGCAGGGCGAACGCCGCGAGATGGGTGAGCTGCTGGACGAATTCATCGACCTCGAGCCCGGCGATTACGTCGTCCACCTGCAGCACGGCATCGCGCGCTTCAAGGGCATGGAGACGCTGCAGCGCGAGGGCAAACCCGGCGAGTTCCTGGGCCTGGAGTTCGCCGACAACGTGGTGCTGCACGTGCCCGCCACCAACGCCGACGTGGTGCAGAAGTACATCGGCATGCGCGGCATGGTGCCGCAGCTCAGCAGGCTCAACACACAGGCATGGTCCGAGCGCAAGCTGCGCGCCCAGCACAGCGTGCTCAAGCTCGCCGCCGAAATGCTTGAGGTGCAGGCCATCCGCGCCCACGAGGCCGGCCACGCCTGCGCCCCCGACAGCGCCGAGATGGCCGAGTACGAGGCCGCCTGCCCCTTCCGCGACACGCCCGACCAGGCCACCAGCAGCATTGCCATCAAGCGCGACATGGAGTCACGCAAGCCCATGGACCGGCTGATCTGCGGCGACGTGGGCTACGGCAAGACCGAACTGGCCATGCGCGCGGCCTTCAAGATGGTGCTGGAGGGCCGCCAGGTGGCGATCCTGGTGCCCACCACGGTGCTGGCGCAGCAGCACTTCCTGAGTTTCAGCGAACGCATGCACAGCTTTCCCGTGGTGGTGGACTTGCTGTCGCGCTTCCGCACCGCATCGGAGCAGCGCAAGACCATCGAGGCCCTGGCCGAGGGCAAAGTGGACATCGTGATCGGCACCCACCGCCTGCTCAGCCAGGACGTGCAGTTCAAGAACCTGGGCCTGGTGGTGATCGACGAGGAACAGCGCTTCGGTGTCGAGCACAAGGAACGCCTCAAGCAGATGCGCCGCACCGTGGACCTGTTGACGCTGTCGGCCACGCCCATCCCGCGCACACTGCACCAGGCGCTGCTGGGCCTGCGCGACATCAGCAACCTGACCACGCCGCCGGCCGCTCGCCTGGCGGTGATCACGCGCCTGATGCACTGGAACGACCGCGAGCTGGCAGACGCCATCCAGCATGAGCTCGCGCGCGACGGCCAGGTGTTCTTCGTGCACAACCGGGTCTTTGACATCGAGCTGGTGGCCGAGCGCGTACAGCGCCTGGCCCCCGGCGCCCGCGTCGAGATCGGTCACGGCCAGATGCCCGAGGGGCAGCTGGAGGACGTGATGCTGCGCTTCATGAACCGCGAGGTGGACGTGCTGGTGTGCACCACGATCATTGAAAGCGGCATCGACGTGCGCAACGCCAACACCATTATCATCGACCAGGCCCAGAACTATGGCCTGAGCGACCTGCACCAGCTGCGCGGGCGCGTGGGGCGCTACCACAACCAGGCCTACTGCTACCTGCTGGTGCCCGACGACGTGAGCCTCAGCGAAATCGCCGCCAAGCGCCTGAAGGCGATCCTGCAGTACTCGGCCCTGGGCAGCGGCTTCAAGATCGCCATGCGCGACCTCGAGTTGCGCGGCGCCGGCAACCTGCTGGGACCCGAGCAGTCCGGCCACATCGCCACCATCGGCTATGACCTGTACTGCCGCATGCTCGACCGCGCGGTGCGCAAGATGAAGCACCAGCCCGTGCCGCCCGAGGTGGACACGCAGCTCGATCTGGGCCTCGATTTCCGCATCCCGCGCGGCTACATCGCCTCGGCCAAGCAGCGCCTCGAGATTTACCGGCGCCTGGCGCGTGTCAGCGACGACAAGCAGGCCGAGCAGATTACGGCCGAGATCAGGGACCGTTTCGGCAAGCCGCCGCGCGAGTTCGAACTGCTGGTGCAGGCGGCGCTGGTGCGCGCGCGGCTGTCGCGACTCGGCATCGTGAGCCTGACCCGCGCCGAGGATCATCTGAAGCTGCGGGCGTTGTCGGCGCCGCTCAGCGCGCGCAAGCTGTCGCTGGCCAGCAAGTCCTTCCGCGTGCTGGACGAGTCCACCCTGGCGCTGCCGTTGCGCAAGGGGCTTGAGCAGCCGCTCGAACAGCTGCGCTTCCTGTCGAACCTGCTTTCGGCGCTCGCCCGCCAGGGAGTGTTCGAACAGGAAACGGAGCCCGCGGCGGCCGCGACAAACTAGCGCACCCGCATCGCAATCCACACTTGCCCGCGGACGTGAGCCAACGCAAGCTGCCCCACCATGAAACGCCTGCTTACCGCCGCCATCTGCCTGTGCCTTCTCTGCGCCGTCGTTACCGCGCAGGGCGACCGCGCCGACGGCGCCAACGAAATCCTGGCCGTGGTCAACGGCAAGGCCATCACCTACCAGGAAATCGTCGGCGACACCGACATGCAGCTCGAGATCAACGCCACCCGCGCCATGCAGCGCGTGCCGCCCGACGTCTCCGACAAAGAGATCGAGCGGCAACTGGTGTTCCAGCTGCTGAGCAGTTACGTGATCAACAAGCTGCTGGACGCCGAGGCCGACCGCGTGCAGCTGAACATCACGGACGCGCAGATGCGCAACGTGATGACGCGCCAGAAGAAGAAGCTGGGCATCGGCGACTACGACATCAAGTCCTGGGCCAACTACCTGAAAGAGAAGTACAACCTCACGCCCAAGGAGTACCTTGAGCGCACCCGCGGCGAAATCCGCCGCAACGAAATCCTGAATTACATGGCCGGCGCCTACGGGCCCCTTCCCGCGCAATACCCGCTGGAGATATATTTCTCGCTGTCGGTCACGCCTGCCGAGATGCGCGAAGAGTTCGAGCGCACGGCCGAGAACCAGCGCATCGCCCGCAACATCGACTTTCGCCAGTTCCGGCTGCTCTACCCTGCCGAAACATCAATCGACACCAAGCGCAAGCTGGTCAACGCGGTGGCCGAGGGCGACACCAGCGTGCACGCGCGCGTGGAAAAGAATGAGTCGCTGGAGAGCGCCTCTGAGGGCCTGGCGAAGCTGATCCAGGACCTGTCTCTGCCGGGCGTGAAACTCGAAATCAGCGAACGCACGGTAGCCAAGGATGACAGCGAACTGGACCCCACCGCCTACCAGATGGTGTTGTCGGTGTCGGCCCGGGGCGGTGTGTCTGAAGTAGGCTCTGTGCGCGAAACCGACGACGAGGGCCAGCAGTACGAGGGCGTGATGTTCGTGCAGTTGTTCTCGCGCGAAGACGGCGACCGCCGCGATTTCGAGAGCCCCAAGGTGCAGGAAGGCATCCGCATCGGGCTCGAGAACCAGCGCCTGATGTTGAACCGCGCCAAGGTCGAGCAGGCCCTGCTCAAGCGCGCCGCGATTGTCCCTGAAAAGCTGTTCGCCCGCTGAACAACCCCGATTTCGCCATGGCGAAACCGGGTCCCATGAGTTAAGTAGCACCCTCTGCCACGGGAGATTGCCAGACATGCCAGCGCCACCCAAACGCTACAAGGTCGGCGAGATCATGCGCCACACCGGGCTGTCGCGGCAGACCATCCACAACTACACCATGCTGGGGCTGATTCACCCCGTCGAGCGCACGGAATCAGGCCATCGCCTCTATGACGAGTCGGTGTTCGACCGCATCCGCCGTATCGAGCTGCTGAAGATCCACCGCACGCTCAACGAAATCCGCGAGATGCTGGAAGAAGAAGACGCCAGGTAGGGACGGGCCTATGTGCCCGCCCGCGGGCCGCCACGCAGGGCGGCCCCTACAAGTGGCGCCGGCACGCAGCCAGCACGCGCTCAATCGTGATGGCCTGCATGCAGCGGTGGTCGATCGGGCACTCCTTCAACTGGCAGGGCCAGCTGTACGGGCTGCAATCCACGGGCTCGCGGATCACCTCCCCGCGCTCCACCTCGGGCAGCGCCGTGTAGCGCGGGTCGTTGGGGCCCATCACGCACACCACCGGCCTGCCCAGCGCCACGGCAATGTGCCGCGGCCCGGTGTCGTTGGTCAGCACCAGCGCGGCGCGCTCGTACACGCCTTTCAGCGCACCCAGCCCCAGGCCCGCCACCGTGGGATAGTCGCGCTCGGCTGCTTTCAACACGCCCGCGCCTTCCGCCTGTTCATTCGGTGCGATGCTCAGCAGCACCTTCGCGCCTTCATCGACCAACGCGTTCAGCACGGCCGCGTAGCGCTCAAAGGGCCACAGCTTGCTGGGGCCGAAGGCGCCGCCCGGGGCGCAGATCACCAGGGGGCCGCCTGTCAGGCCCTTGTCATCCAGGAAGCGGGCGGCGGCAGCCCGGTCGGCGTCGCTGACCGGCAGGCTGGGGACCAGCTCGCCGGGCGGCAGGCCGATGGCATCCAGCAGATCCATGAAGTACTGGCCGGTGTACTTGGGCACGAACTTGCCGGCGGCGTCATGGTTGCGCTCGCGCCCGGCATGCAGCAGGAAACGACGGCCGTCTTTGAAGTAGCCGACTCTGCGCTTTACGCGGCCCTGCATGAACTGCCAGGCGCTGCTGAAGCTGTTGGGGAAGATGATGCCGAGGTCGAACTTGCGGCGCCGCAGTTCGGTGGCAAAGCGGCTGCCGCCCAGCAGGCCGCGGTGGGCGCCCTTGCGGTCGTAGGCCAGGATTTCATGAAACCACGCATTGCCTTCAAGCAGCGGCACGCCGATCGGCAGGCACACGAGCGTGAGGCGCTCAGGCCCGAAGTGCGCGGCCAGCCGCGCGAAGGCGGGCGTGGCCATCACCAGGTCGCCCAGCGCGTTGGGGGCGCGCACGACCACGTTGCGGGAGTCCAGAAGCTCGCGTACCATCGGGGCGATCATAGCCGAAGGGCGTCCGTGCGCATCATCCGGACCATTGAGAAGCACTGATGCATCTCGGCGCTTGATTTCCTGCAGGGACGTCGTGGTTCTTCCAAGTTGGCGTGGTCGCAATCCGCGCGGTAGATTTCAGGTCATGAGCAAGAGCCGCAGATCATCCACGGAAGTGAAGGTCTACACCAACGGCAAGCTGGTGAAGAGCGCCCGGGTCCTTGGTGGTCCCGCGCCCGGCTACGTCGGCAAGCGCAAGGCCAGTGCAGCCGCGAAAGCCGCCCGCCGCAAAGACGGCCGGTAGTGCGTAAGGCATGTTTTGCACCAGTTCCAACAGAAGCTGATGTCAACCGCGAAGGACCACGAAGGGCCGCCAAGAGTTTGATCTTCGCGGCCCTTTGCGGCTCTTCGCGGTTACAACGGCATTCGAGATCCGCCACGGTCGAAGGAGATCATCGGTGGCATGCTGGCTCCCGCGTTGCGGTGACCCGTTGCCGCGCGTACCATCCTGACATTCCGTTCTGAAGGGCGTCCGTGCGCATCATCCGGGACGATTTCGACAATCTGGTAGACAGCTTTGGCGCGTCCCGCCGTGTGGCGACGCGGCTGGGCGCGTTGGCGCGTAAGGGCCTGCATGTCAGCGAGACGCTGCTGGAGTTCGCCCTCGACGACGACGGCAAGCCCCTCAGCAAGCTGCTGCTGGCCAAGGCCCTGCTGGACGGCGCCGAAAAGCTGAGCGACGCCGCCCTGCAGAAGCTCGCCGCCAAGCAGGACGCCGAGTTCTTCGAGGAAAACCCGGTCGCCTTGCGCAGCGTCAACGGTGCACGCGTACTCTGCCTCGCTGAGGAAGCCGAACACGTTGACGCTTCCCCCACCGCACCGGCCGGGCAGTCACTTGCCGCGATGCCCGAGGGCCGCATTACCTCGGTGATCGACCGCGACGAGGCCCGCAAGCTGCTCAGCCACGACGAGATCTCGCGCCTCAAGCTCGACCTGGTCACCAGCGCCGAAGTAGGCCGCCGCCTCGAGGCCGTGCGCAAGCTGTACCTCACCGAGTTGCCGCCCGACGAGAAGCTGCGCCTGTTTTTGGCCGCGCTGCGCGACCGCGAAGCCGACGTGCGCGCCGAAGCCGCCCGCGCGCTCGGCGGCCTGGGGCTTGAGGCCGCGCTGACCGAGAACCTGGCCAAGGCCGCGCGCGGCGCCGTGGACGAGCGCGTGGTGGCGATCAGCAACCTGGCCCGCGTGCTCGGCAAGCTGGATCCCGCGCAGCGCCAGCTGGGCGTCGGGCTGCTGGTGGAATTCGTGACCGCCTCCGAAACAAAAGAGATTGTCCAGGGCGCGCTGGGCGTGTTGGCGACACAGCTCGCGGGCGGAGAGTCCTTCGCCAACCTCGCGCCGCGCCTGCACAAGCAGTTGATCGAGCTGCTGCAGGTGCGCTTCACGGTTTACGAGGACGCCGCCCGCAAGGTCTACGCCACCCTGTTCCAGGCCGACCGCGCCGGCACGTCGCAGCTGCTGGTCGGCAGCATCGACGAGGTCAGCCAGCCGGAGCTGCGCTTCTTCATACTCAGCCTGCTCACCGAGCACGACCTGGCTGCGGCCTCCGCCCCGGCCGTGATCGTCCAGTTGATTGAGGGCATGCGACATGGCTCCGAGCTCGACCGCAACTTCCAGGCCTGCCTCGCCGCCCTCAACCGCCTGGGCGAAAAGGCCGTGCCGGGGCTGTTGCAGGCGCTGGAGTCCGCCGACGACGCGGGGCGCGAACGCGTAATCGACCTGCTGGGCCACATGCTGCGCGGCGGCGAGAGCACCGAGTACCCCATGAAGAAGGCCAGCGCCGCGCGCATCGCCAACGCGCTGCTGGCCCTGTACGGCGACGCCAGCCCCGAAGTCTGCACGGCGCTGCTGGAAAGCGGCTTCTTCGACCACCCGGCGCTCAACGACAAGGCCCGCGTCAAGGCCGCCGAGCTGATCATCGAGGGCATGCACGAGTTCCGTTTCGAGCGCCAGCTTGAGCTGGTACACGCCGCCCTGGAGCGCTGCGGCCGTTTCGCCCTCGAGCCCCTGCGCCTCGCCATGCTGGAGTCTGCCTACGACGTCACGCGCCTGGCGGCCGCGCGCCTGATGCCGGAAATCGCGGCGCGCGTGCCCGACGTGCCGAGCGCCGAGCTGCTGCAGATCATGGACTCGATCCGCGGCCTCACCGACGCCGAGGAGACCGACTTCCCCGACCGCGGCGCACTGTACGTCGCGCTGGGGCGCATCGGCGGCCACCCCAACATGCCCGCCGAGCGCGCCAACGAACTGGCGGCGCTCATGCGCGAACGCATCGGCCGCACCAGCAGCGTCTACGACATCATGGAGGGCCTGGGCTACCTGGCCGCCGGCGAGAACCTGTCGCGCGAAGAACGCCTCGAGATCGGCTTCCAGTTGCTGGGCGTGCTCAAGCGCGGGCTGCCCAGCATGTCCGGCCGCATGCGCAAGAACGAAGAAGGCGAAGACGTGCTGCATTTCGGGCGCGAGACCACGGCCTACACGGACATGATCCCGCGCATCCTGGAAGGGCTCGGCCGCATGATCGAGGCCAAGGCCACGCCGGATGTGCTGTTCGAGCGCATCGCCGAAGAGCTGATCAAGCTGTGGACCGAGATCACCGACTACAAGCGGGTGTGGGCGCCCGCGGCCACCATGACGCTGGCCCGCCTGCTGGGCGGCATCGCGCTGGGAGAACGCTGTAAGCCGCGCATGGCCGAGGACATTACGGACCTGCTGACCCGCAAGCTGGTGCTGCTGCCGGTGATGCAGGTGATCAGCCGCCTGGTGCTGGCCGGCCCGGCCAGCGAGCGCATGGACCTGATCGCCCTGCGCGTGTTCAACGAGCTGGCCAAGCGCCTGAACGAAGAGCCCGGCCCCGAGCCCACCGAGCGCCGCCAGATCCTGGAAACCATGAGCGCCATCGCCCAGCGCGCGCGCATCGGCGAGAGCGACAAGGAAATCGAGCACGCGCGCCGCGTGGTAATCGAGGGCCTGTTCGACGCCCTGCGCGACCGCCTGTTCCAGGCCCGCAACATGCTGGAACAGCTGGCGGCCTCAAAGGCTCTCACCGAAACCCAGCGGGCAGACATCAAGCGCCGCCTGAAACCGGCGAAGTAACGCAGAACCGAAGCCCGGGATGCCAATCCCGGGCGGCCTACCCTTTGCTCGCGAGTCCACCCTGACCCGCCCGGGGTTTGCACCCCGGGCTTCGGCCCACCTTTCCACACAACTGACACCAACGATTGTCAGCAAACTTTTGATCGCTGCGCTGGTCCATGTCGCGCTGCTGGATACCCTTTGCGGCCGGAGAACAACCATGCGCGCCCTTCACTACAAGATGATGATCTGCGGCCAGCCGAGCTTCCGCGCCATTGGCGCAACTCTGCCGCAGTTGACCTACGAGCCCGGCATGCAGCGCGGTTTCCTGCTGTCGAAGGAGAGCAACCAGAACCGCGTGAAAGGCCGCTACATCTACACCAAGCTGGGCAAGCTGGTGCGCATCGACCCGGAGTCTCTGGAGCCGACGGAAGAAGCCACGGAATCCCTGGCGGAATGCCGCTTCGAGCTGGACCAGCAGAAGGGGCTGGCAATGGTCGAGCAGCGCCGCGGCGAGCTGAACGCGCTGTATGAAGCGCTCGACGCCATTCCCGACGCGAACGTGGAGTTCGAGGACTTGAACATCAACCTGCTCGACCTGATGTTCGAGGTGCAGGGCGCTTACAAGAAGAACGAAGTGAAGACCCTGCGCATCAAGGACTACCTGGCGCGCGAGAACATGCTGGCCAACGCCAGTTTCAAGATTCTGGACCGGCAGGAGGGTGACAAGATCGCCGAGAAGTTCAGCGACCAGCTGGATGCTTTCACGCTGACGCTGAAGCTGCCCGACGGCGCTTGCGCGCTCACCGTAACCCGCAAGGGCACCGTAAGGGCCAGCGACGACGCGCCCGACGAGTTGCTGCTGCTGATCAAGGACCTGCTGCCCCGCTTCCACGAAGCCGAAGTAGCCACGGCCGAAGTAGTAGACCCCGTAGCCGCCAAACGCAAACGGAAGTAAGCCTCTCGGCCTGAAGGGCCCGTCTCGGGTAGCCGTGGGCGCAAGCCCCCGGATTGAATACACGTCATAACCGGCGCCCGAAGGGCCGCCGAAGGTAGCTTGGGGCGTAAGCTCCCGGATTGAAGACACATTGAAAGCGGCGCCCGAAGGGCCGCCGAGGGTAGCCGGGGGCGTAAGCCCCCGGGTTGAAGACACGTCATAACCGGCGCCCGAAGGGCCGCCTAAAGCGTACATCGCACTCTTTAGGCGGCCCTTCGGGCGCGCACCAACGCCGCCACAAAAACCGGGGGCTTACGCCCCCGGCTACCATAGGGGGCCCCATGCGGGGCCCTCCGGCCGCACGCTCGCCGAAAACCCGGCCAGCAAAGGCCGGGGATCAGCAGGGGGCAGCTCAATCACCCGGCCGCACACATCAAAGGGCTGAGGCTGACTTGAAGGATATGGACTCCGGCCGACGAAGACGCACCGCAACACAACCCTGAGTCCTGAAACGCCCGCCCAACCTATTCAACGCAGTTCTTCTCGACCTCGCTCATTCGCGTGAAGAGGTCCACGCGGAGGCGCAAAGGCGCAAAGGGCGGAACTTGAAGTGAAAGCTCCTCAGCGCTGCCACGCATCTGCATGCGCGGTGGCACAAGCCTGAACGTATCGGACCCCATACGTTCATACGACCATTTATTCGTTTTGCATCGAACGGATGGCGTAATTACCCCGGCCGATTAATCGCTTTTCCATGCAACCCTTTTCGCAAAGTACACACTGCATCCCGCCAAGTCAATGAGCACTTCCTCAGACAATTACACTCGCTCATCGTGTTGTATCCTGCACAATATTTGGTCCTTCGGGTGTTGTCACCTCGCGAAATGCAAAGGTATCTAAACTGTTGGACTCCGTTGGCCGGTCCAGGAACTCATCGAAGAAACGCTGCGACACGCGGGGAAGATGACGACGTACTTTTGATACCAGTTTCGGTAAAGCCGCACCTATTCGACGAGCAACATAGGCAATCACAATCATTGTCGCTAGCGAACCTCGCCTCTCATATTGCTGCCCCTCTGCGCCAAGTAGTATGAGCGCGTTTTCCAGCTTGCTGACATCTCCAGTCCGTAAGGCAAACACGCATAGCCTGCGCGGAAACAGGACAAGCATGGCCTGTGCCAACTCATCAGAAATGGAATGAGTCATTATCTCCAGGCTTTCCGGTGTCGCGCTTCGAATACCTTGCGCAATTCCGTTCATCAATACATCAAGCTGGCTAGGGATGGGTTCGCCAAAACTCTCCTGAGTATTCAGACCCTTCGCAATATCCAGCATTTTTACTATATCATCCACTATCGTCTTGGTCATTTCTACTCCTATCTGAATCCTGGCGGAACCATGACACCACCTTGTCCCGGGCCGAACGGATAGTAGGTGTACCCTGCTTTCTGGTGTGTCCTTTGCATAATGATTGCCGGGTTGTCTGGGTTTATTGGTGAGGTAATTCGTGTTCCCAGTGTGAGGGGTTGAGTTGGTGACTGCGGGTCTTGGGTTAACGCGATCTTTGATCCGCTGATGAACCGACTTCTTCGCAGGCTGGCAGCCTGCGCCACTACGCGTCTAGGATTCTGGTGCAGTGGGGACAGCGCAGGATTTCTTTGCGGCCGCGGACCTGCATGGCCAGTTGCGTGTTGATCTCACCTGAACAGGCCGAGCAAAAACCTTCCGCTATTTTCGCCAGCGCCTTGCCCGGGTTGCGCGCGTTCACTTCATCGTAGACCGCCAGCAGCTCCGGCGTGACCTGCGCGGCCGCCGTGGCGCGCGCGGCCTCAGTCGCTTCGATCAACTGCTTCGCCGCCGCGGCCACGTCGGCGTTCACTTTCAGCCTGGCTGCCTGGACTTCCTGTTTCATGGCGAGTTCGGCCTCGGCGGCCTTCACTTCATGCTCGGCGATGGTGACGGCCGTGAGCAGGTCGAGCCCGCCGGTTTCCAGCTCGTCGATCCTGCTGCGCTGCTTGGCGGCGGCCTCCATGCCGGCCTCGGTGCCCTGGGCATCGAGCTGCTTGACGCGGGCGTCGAGGCGCTGCAGCTCCTGCTCCAGTTCCTTGTGCTCGCTCTGCAGCTTGCGCAGCTTGCCTTTGCGTTCTTCAAGGGCGGCTTTGGCGGCTTCGACCTTGGCGTGCTCGGCCTGGTTTTCGCGATCGAGCTTGGCCAGTTGCTCGCGCTGGCGCACGATCACGGCGTCGTGTTTCTGCACGGACCACAGGGCGTCAAGGCTTGCGGAGAATTCGGCCATGGGCCCGTTGTAACGAATCGGGCCGGTTTCGGAAACGCAGAAGTGTGATGGGGACTGTCCCGGAACGGGAGACGTCGAATTCACGCGGGGCGGGGCCCGCGTTTCCCCGGCCTTGTCATTGCAAACGTCTCTGGCCGATGGGTTCTGTCGCCCGCTCACGCGGGCTTTGAATTCACGTTGCTGTGAACCCAGGGCTGCCTCGCGCCTGCGGCGCTCGTTGCCCTGGGCTAAGCTCTGACGGCCGCTATGCGGCCTAAAAAGCGAGATCCGCCGGTGGTGGAACCCGCGCAGGGGACACAGAGCTTGGCCGCGGGACTCGAATGGCTGCTTGTGAGTCGGTCGAGGACGGGGACAGTCCCCAACCCGCCTTCGCCAACCCACTTCGCCGAGGCTTCGTAGGTCAGGCGGCTTCGGCGGGCAGGCTTCGGGGACAGTCCCCGGCGCCCTACAGGTCTTCGCCGCCGCCTTCTTCGTCGTCTTCCGCGCCGGCTGCGCCCAACAGGGCGGTGATGGAGACGTTGTCCAGGAAGCCTTCCAGCTTGCGGCTGCGCACGGGGTGCTGCAGCTTGCGGATGGCCTTGGCCTCGATCTGGCGCACGCGCTCGCGGGTCACCTTGAAGATCTTGCCGACTTCCTCAAGGGTGTAGGTGTGGCCGTCGCCGATGCCGTACCTGAGTCGAATGATCTCGCGCTCGCGGTAGGTCAGGGTGTTGAGCACGCGGTCGATCTTGTCCTTCAGCATTTCCTGGCTGGCCACGCCGACCGGGTTGTCGGCATTCTCGTCCTTGATGAAGTCGCCGAAGAAGCTGTCGTCGGAATCGCCGATCGGGCGGTCCAGGCTGATCGGGTGCTTGCTGATCTTCAGCACGCGCTTGGCTTCTTCGTAGCTGATCTCGGCGGCCGTCGCGAGCTCGCGCACGCTGGGCTCGCGGCCGGTCTCCTGCATCAGGCGCTTGGCAACGTTGCGCAGCTTGGACATGGTCTCGATCATGTGCACCGGGATGCGGATGGTGCGGGCCTGGTCGGCGATGCTGCGGGTGATGGCCTGGCGGATCCACCAGGTGGCGTAGGTGCTGAACTTGTAGCCGCGGCGGTACTCGTACTTTTCGACGGCCTTCATCAGGCCGGTGTTGCCCTCCTGGATCACGTCCAGGAAGCTGAGGCCTCGGTTGCGGTACTTCTTGGCGATGCTGACCACCAGGCGCAGGTTGCCGCTGAACAGGCGGCGCTTGGCCTCTTCGTAGGCCTGGTAGCGGCGCTTCATTTCTTCGCAGCGTTCGTGCAGTTCTTCGCGGGTTTCCATGGCGCGGCGCAGCAGGGTGTCGAGTTCTTCACGCAGCTGGTCCACGCGCTTGCGCGCCTCGGGCACCTCCTTGAGGCGGTCGATCTCGCGGTCGAGCCAGTTGGCCTTGCGGCTCACGCGCTCGATCTCGTCCATCATGGGCTTGATCTTCTTGGTCTGGATGTTGAGTTCTTCCAGCAGGATCACGCCCTTCTTCTGGCGCGAGCGCACGCGCTGGTAGGCCTTTTCGCGGTCTTTCTTGGCGCTCTTGCCCTCCCACACCAGCCAGTCGTCCTGGTTCAGCTTCACCAGGTGCTTGAGGGTGGTCAGGTTGTCGTTCAGGCGCGCGGACATCTCCGACTTCGCCATCTCGAACTCGGAGTTGAACTTCATGGTGCGGTCGAACGCCAGCTCGCCGCGCTCGACTTCACCCAGGATGCGGATCGCCTCCACCTGCGCGATGTGGCTCTCCAGCACGCGCTTCTGGAAGCGCTTGCGGGTCACCTCGATCTTCTTGGCCAGCGCGATTTCCTCGTCGCGCGTCAGCAGCGGGATCTCGCCCATCTGCTGCAGATAGGTGCGCACCGGGTCATCGATACGGCCGTCTTCGTCAACGGGCGGCTTGGGCTCGCTGTGGCGGCGGTCTTTCTTATCGCGGACGCGGTACTCGGGGCTGTCTTCGACGACCTCGATTTTGAGCTCGTCGAGGCGCATCAGGATCTGGTCCAGGCGCTCGGGGCTTACGACGTCGCCGGGCAGGGCCTCGTTCATTTCGTCGTAGGTGATGTAGCCGCGGTCGCGGCCCAGCTTGATCAGGCCCTTGATCTGCTCGTTCACCTCTTCAGGCGAGAGCACGTGGGTGGTGGGCAGCAGGTTGGCCGTCTCGGTGGCCACGATCGTGGTCGTGCCGGCGGCGGTCTTCTGGAAGCCGGCGACGGGCTTGATCAGCTTCTTTTCCGGCTCTTTTTCGCTGGGCATGTTCGGCAACACGCGCTGCAGCGTGGCGGTCTTCCTGATCGCGCCGGTCTTGGGCTTGGATTTCCTGGCGGCCGCCTGGGACGGAAGGCGGATGGTGGTCTCACCGTTGCCCGAGGCCTTGGCGTCGGCGCCGACGGCGCCATTGCGTGTCGACTTCGCGGCGGGATGCTTGCCTGACTTGGAACTGGTTGCGCTTGCCATCGAGTATTCTCTTCCTGTGCAGGTCGGCCCTGCGTTCCTGTGACACCTGCTTAACGAAGCAGGGTTGCCTGCCCCATCCTGTAAACCGCGCCAATTCAGGCTTTACGCCCGGGTTGCGCGGCGCCCTTTCTTGAGACGCAATTCCTCAAGCCCCTGTGCCCGCCGATTCCCGGCAAACTCCGCCGCCAGCTTCTGTATTTCGCGGACCAGCCGGTTTTCTTCCTCGGCGTGGTCGGCCCCCTGGTCGGCGGGGATTCTGATGTGCTCCAGCACTCTTTCAAGCTCCTGACGCGCATCATTTTGCAGATGTGACAGCAGGGCGCCGGGCACCAGCTCACCGTGTTCGTCCCAGGCGTTCAGCATCTCGCGATACAACTCGCGCAGGGCCTCGGCGCTGAAGGCTTCCGGCGCCAGTTCGGCTGAAGCCGTCCCCAGGGCGCGCGGATGCTCGATCAACCGGCGCAGCACTTCGCGTTCGTATGAAATCTTGTTGTTCTCAATGACCTTGCCCGATACTTCTACACTCGCGGAGACCCGACCGATTTCAACTGGTGAGGAGTTGCCCGCTTTGGCGGCTACCTGTTGATGGAAGGCAGACTCAACGGCTTGGCTGAGAGCTATCTCCCTTAGTCCAAGCGTACTGGCAGCACGGTTAGTGAGAGTTTGCCGAAGAGTAGGGCTCTGGACACCGCCAAACATTTTTGCCAGTTCCTGAATCGCGCCTTCCTTTTCGACGGGGCGATCAAGGTCGTACCGCTCACGGACAAGCTGCATTTTGTAGTCGAAGGCGTCTTTGGCGCCGTCCAGCACGCCCTGGAAGGCCTGCGGGCCCTGCTGCCGCAGCAGGTCAAAGGGGTCCTTGGCGCCGGTGATGGTGGCAACCTTGGCGTCCACGCCAAGCTCAAGCACCACGTTCACCGCGCGCTCGGCGGCCGCGCGGCCGGCGTCGTCGCCGTCCAGCACCAGCGTGATGCCATCGCCGTAGCGGTGCGCGAGCGCCACCTGCTCGCGGGTCAGGGCGGTGCCCAGCGGCGCCACGGCGTTGTCGAAGCCGGCCTCATGGGCGGCGATCACGTCCGTGTAGCCTTCCATCAGCAGCACGCGGCCGGTTTCCTTCAGCTTCTGCGAGTGCGCCAGGCGGTCTACGCCGTAGAGCAGCTTGGATTTCTGGAACAGCAGGCCTTCCGCCGAATTCAGGTACTTCTGGGCCTTGGCCTCAGGGTCCAGCAGCCGCGCGCCGAAGCCGACGATGCGCCCGCGCGGGTCGCGGATCGGGAAGGTGACACGGCCGCGGAAGAAGTCGTACCAGCCGCGCTCGTTGCGTTTGCAGAGGCCGGTGGCCTCGATGGTCTCGGCGTCGAATTTCTTGAGCGCGGCGTCGGCCTGGCGGTGGTATTCGTCGGGGGCGTAGCCGATGCCCCAGCGCTCGGCGACTTCGCCGCCCAGGCCGCGAGATTCCAGGTACTGACGCGCGGGCTCATGTTTCGCGAGGTTGGCGACGAAGCCGCGCTGGGCCCACTCCATCATCTCGAGGGCGCGGGCGCGGATGCTGGTTTCCTGGCGGCTGGGGGCGTTGCCGCCGTCGTAGCTGAGTGTGACGCCGCCGCGCTCGGCCAGTTTTTCGATGGCCTCGCGGAAATCCAGGCGCTCCTGGGCCATCACGAAATCGATCACGTTGCCGAACGCGCCGCAGCCGAAACACTTGTAGAACTGGCGTTGGGGCGACACGGAGAACGAGGGGGTCTTTTCGTCGTGGAAAGGGCAGTTGGCCCAGAACTGGCTGCCGCGCTTCTGCAGGGGCACGTAGCCGCGAATCACGTCCACGATGTCGTTGGCCCGGCGGACTTCCTCAATACTCTCGCGCGTAACCCTTGCCAACGAGCGGATCTCCCGGCGAGGAACGTACCCGGTTTTCGCGGACGGAAACCGGGTACGGCCCTCAGACTGCCCTGCCAGAGTGGCAGTAAACTGAAGCACCCGGAACCGTATCACATGGATCCGGCATCGTCAAATGGGGGACTTGACAAGCTCGGTAAATAGGCAACGTCCGTAAACTGCTTGAAATAAGGCCTCTGGGGCAATTCCAAACACCATGCCCGACCCGTGCTTGACTTTGAATCAGGTCTGATTACCTTTTTTGGCTCGATTCACGGAGTTGTCAGGCCCGTGGATTGCATACCGAGACTGACAGAGCAGGCCCCTATCGTCTAGCCGGCCTAGGACGGAGCCCTCTCAAGGCTCAGACACGGGTTCGAATCCCGTTAGGGGTACCATCTTTTAGTCATGGGCGACTCTCCAGCCTTCCGCAGGAAGGAGAGTCGCCCCGTGACTACTCAGCAAGCGCCGGATGCTACCGCTCCGGGCGCAGCCGTCCAGCATGGCCGTTTCGTCATCCACCAGCCTGACAGCCCCCTCGACGGGATGCTGCAGCTGCTGGACAGTGTGAACGGAAACGTCGTCACCGTCCTTCCCGTAAGCCAGCGCAACCACCTCGAAAACTGCGCCACCGAGCTGAACCGCTGGGTGCGCCAGGCCGAGCTCCTGAGCGACCGCCTGCAGCAGTTGCGCCGTCGCGTGCAGGAGGCGATCTCCTAGTGGACCGCACCTCGCGCATCTACTTCCTTCGCCCCGTCTGCCCGCGCTGCGAAAAGCGCCGGGTGGTCCGGGGCGGTTATCTCTGCACCGGCTGCAGCCACAAGGTGGTCGAGCGCAAGCGCATCGAGCGCGACGACCGCAAGCTCGAAGACAGCGGTCTTCGCCTGGACACCAAGACCGGCGAGCTGATCGACCAGCACGAGAAACGCACGCCGGCCCCGGCAGGGCTCTCGCACAAGTACTTCTTCAGCCAGCCCAACAAGCGCGGCATCGTCAAGCTGCTGCGCCGGCGTGCCGCCGGTCCCGAGAAGGGAGGCGCCTGATGCAACGCCCCCGGCGCATCAGCGGCAGGACCATCCAGGTCGGCAACCTCGCGATCGGCACGATCGAGTGCGCGTTGCTGCTCGGGCTGCAAATCTCGATCGACAAGTCCGGCCACCGCGCCCCCTGGCAGTACGCGCGCCGTGCGCTGGCGGCCTGGCTGCACCCCGACGAGTGGGACCGCGTCCAGGGCAAGCTGCGCTTCGCCAACCGCTGGAACGTGCACAGCACCGAGTTGGTGAAGAAGCGCCTGGTGCGCGTCGCCACCAGCACCGGCGCCGGCGGCGAGGAAATCACCCGCGCCGAACCCACGGCCGCGGGCCAGGCCGTGATTGCCCTCCTGCGCGAGCTGTTCGAGCCGCCCATGCGCGGAGACGCCTTCATCGAGTACGCGAAGGAACGGGAAAAGATCGCGGCGCAGGCCTCGGCCGAGCGCGCGCGCAAAGAGCGGGAGGCCTACATCCCATGATCTCCACCGAACAACTGGACGCCGTCTTCACCGAGCACTACCCGAGCCTGGTTCGCCTGGCCGCGCGATTCTCACGCGACGGCGCCGGCGACATCGTGCACCAGGCCTTCATCAACGCCCGCAACATGCTGGGCAACCTGCGCGACGACGAGAACCTGCCCGGCTGGCTGAGCCAGCAGGTGCGCTGGACGGCACTGAGCTGGCTGCGAGCGCAGCGGCGCCTGCGCGGCCGCACGGAGCAGCTGCAGGAGGAAGTGCCGGCCCACGCGCGCCAGGCCTCCACGCTGGACCAGGTCCACGCCGAGGATCTGCGCCGCCGGATCATGGCCAAGGTTCCACCCATCTACCGCGAAGCCCTCGACTTCCTGCTGCAGGGCTTCGAGTACCGCGAAATCGCCGAGCTGGTCGGGATCCCGATCGGCACGGTGATGTCCCGTCTCGCAAGGGGCCGCGAAGCGGCCAGAAAGGCTGTGCTGTCATGACTCACGACTTCGAGCAGTTCGTGCTTCTGGTGTGGGAGCGCCTGTGCGCCATCACGCCGCAACAGTGGTTCGTGTTCGGCGGCTGCCTGCTGGTCGGCGCGGTGATCGGTCGCCTGCAAGCCCGCGTGCAGCGCCTGGAGGCGCGGCAGAAGAAGACCGCCCGCCTGCGCGCCGATGATTACGAGGATCTCGTCAAGCAGATCAGCAGCGCTTGCGAAGTCATCAGGAAGCGACTCGACGACAAGGCTAGTGCAGAAGAGTGCGCGCTCAACACGCGGGACATCAGCCGCCTGTACGACTTCTACCAGCGTCTGCTGAAACGCGTCGAACAGAACGATGCGACCAAGTCAGAGCCGACGGGCCTCTTCGCCGACCTTGCGAAGGTCCTGTGCGCCATGGGGCCGCTCCTGGGTGGCAACACGTCGCTCGAAGGCACTCCGATCACGGAACGAGTTGGCTTCCAGCGCCAGTGGGCGCGCTGGTGCCATGCTTCGCAGGCAACCAGGGATGCGTTGCTCGGAATGCTGCCCAGCGGGGGCAACTGGTTCAACCGCCCCCTGCTGAGCCAGAACCCAGACCTGTTGGAGGTGCTTGCCTCGCTCAACGAGGGCCAGCGCGAGAATCTGCTGGACCGTCTATCGGATCACCCCAGCGCGGGAGGGCAACTTCCTCTGCCGCCGGACTTCCCACTCGACGACGACGGCGCCGCCGGCGGGCCGGTCCCCTACAAGCCGAGGCAGTCATGAAGCGACGCAACGCTCTCTCGAAGCGCGAGCTGTTCACGGCCCTCACCATCATCGCCGGGGGCATCGTCATGGCCGCGGCGGCGCACCCCGAGTTTCGCGCCGCCCTGGTCGAAGCAGCCGAGGCGCTCAAGCGCCGGGTTGAGGACGAGTCCCGCGTTGTCGACACCACCGCGGAAGTGAAGGAGCCGAGATGAACCCATACTCCGAAGAAGCGCAGCGCCGCGCGGAGCTGCAAGCGTCACTCAATCCCGATCGCAAACTGAGCGAAGCTGAACTGGTCGAGCTGCTGGCCTTCGCCTGGGCCTGCCTCGACGAGCTGCTCGACAACGTCGACGCCGTGCGGGAGTTCGCCGTCGAGTTCAGCGACCGCAACTCCGGCACGGACTCTTCCGAGTTCGCGCGCTGCATGCGCGCAGCCAAGCAGGCCATCGCCGACGGGCGCTACAGCTACCTCAGCGCCCTGGGCCTGTACGGCCTGCAGGAACGCATCGAGGCGAAGCGCCGCCAGCTCAAGAGCAACAAGGAACTGACGGCGGCCGCGCTGCAGGAGTCGAAAGTTGCCTGACGCCGGCTACATCCCTCCGCACTCGATCGAGGCCGAGCAGGCGGTCCTGGGCTGCATGTTCGTCGATCCCTCGTGCATCGACGCCGTGCGCCTGGCGTTGCCGGATCCCGCCATGTTCTGGCGCCACTCGCACCAGGTGATCTACCGCGCGATCCTGCAGCTGCACGACAACGACCTGGAGCTTGACTGGATCACCTGCGCCGACGCCGTCGAGCACAACCACGAGCTGGAGGCCTGCGGCGGGCGCGACGCCCTGCAGACCTACCTGGCGGACATCAGCAACAGCGTCCCCAGCAGCTACGGCGTCCAGCGCTGGGCCGCGATCATCCAGCGCGAATGGCGCCGGCGCGAGCTGGTGCTGGTCGCCGGCGACGCGCGGGCGGTGGCACTGGACGGCGCGCGGCAGGATCCCGCCGGCGACGCCGTCGATCTGTTGGAGCGCGAACTAACGCGCCTGGACCAGTCACGCCAGCACGCGCAGCTGGTGCCGATCGACGAAGCGGTCGCCGCGGCCGAGTCGCAGCGCGAGCAGGTGGAAGAGTGGCGCCGCGCGAACGAGGGGGCGCTGCCCGGCCTCAGCTCCGGTTGGTCTGACCTGGACCAGCTCACGCTGGGTTTCCGCGGCGGCGAGCTGATCGTGGTGGGCGCGCGCCCCAGCCAGGGCAAGACCGCCTGCCTGCTCGGCATGGCCAGCCACTTCCTGGTCAACGCCGCCCAGGCCGGCGAGACGGTGCTGATCTTCAGCTACGAGATGGGCACCGTCGAGCTGGCCCAGCGGGTGATCTGCCAGGTCGCAGGCGTCGACCAGCGCAACTACCGGCTGGGAAAACTCGACTACGACGAACGCGGCGCCGTGCTGCAGGCGACCAACCTGATCCGGCCGGCCGCCTACATCGTCGACAACGGCGAGTTGAGACTGCCGGCGGTGCGCAGCATCGCCCGCGGCGTCGCGCGCAAACACAAGTTGAAGGCGATTCTGCTGGACTACCTGCAGCTGGTACCGGACGACAATGCGCTCGATCGCCACCTGCAGATCGGCAACATCAGCCGCGGCCTCAAGGCCATGGCGCGCGAGCTGGATATCCCCGTGATCACGGCCGCGCAGTTGAACCGCGGCGTCGAACACCGCAGCGAAGGCCGTCCCAAACTATCCGACCTGCGCGAGTCGGGATCCATCGAGCAGGACGCCGACCAGGTGCTGCTGCTGCACCGCACCACACCGGACAAGGAAAAGGACGAGCTCGAAGTACTCGAGTACTCCTTCCTGCTCGAGAAGAACCGCAACGGCCCCACGGGCGGCGTCCCCATGTACTTCCACAAGACCAGCGCGCGCTTCGTGCAACGCAGCGCCGTCAGGAGTGCGATCGCATGAACGAAGCCGAGCTGATTGAGCTGATCCGGCGGGATCCCGCCTGCCTGCAGACCTGCATGTTCTGCCGTTTCGCCGTGCCCGACGAGGGCGGCAACTTCGAGTGCCGGCGCTACCCGCCCCAGCTGGTGGCCACGGGCCCTGCCGTGATCGCGCCCGGCGCGAAGTCGAGCTTGGCGCCTGTGCGTCCCCTGATGCGCCCCGAGAACTGGTGCGGCGAGTGGGCGCCGGCGCCGGAGCTGGAAGAGTTGGTGCAGCGAGCCGCCAGTCCGTTCGACGACCGCGGCGCCGCGCCGCAACAGAACCAAGGAGACACGAATGTCCAAGACCAAGGCTAAGCCGCCGGCAAAAAAGAACCCGCCGGCATCCAGCGGCCGCCTGACCTGGGTGCACTGGAGCAAGCTGCACGAGGTCCCCGCCGGCAAGCTGCGCGAGCTGAGACGCGCGGACACCGGCGGCAACGGAGTCGTGCGCATGCTGCTTGACCCGGATGCGCAGGCCCTGCTGTTCATCGGCGAGCAGCGCCACGCCAGCGTGACCTTCAAGGAGTTGGTCAAGGCTCTGGCCGGCCAGGAGCACCCCCACGGCCGCGCCGTGCAGGTGAAACGGCTGACGCACGAGGAAGGCGATCTCCCCCCGAGCGACCGCGTCTGCGAGGGCCTGCGCCTGAGCAGGGACGCGCTGCTCGGCAGCCCCGGCGGCATCGACTGCAGCATCGCGTTGCAGGCGCTGCTCAACGCCGTGGCGACGCGCCTGCTGCGCTAACTGAATTGAAGCGGCTCCGCCGCAACCACGAAGCAAGGAGATGGACATGGCAGCACCGGTTACGACCTGGATCCCCTGGTCCGAGGTCAAGAAGCTGAAGGAGCACGCCCGCGAGCACGTCTGCAACAGCGAGACGCGCGGCTCGGGCGTGAAGGGCCTGTACCGCGACGACGAGGCCCAGGAGTTCGTGGTCTTCGCCGGCGGCAAGACGGCGGTGATCAAGTACGCCGACCTGGCGTCGGCGATCAACTCCCCCGTCACGAAGAAGCCGGCCAAGGGCCAGGCCGTCGAGCTGGAGCTCGACACCTTCCCGGCGCCGGCGGTGGCGGAGGCGCGCCGCGGCCCCCAGACCACCCTGTGCGACGGCCTGAACGCCGGGCACAACGGCCTGCTGCTGCTGGGCAACGACCACAGCCTGGCCTGCATGCAGCTCTGCGCGCTCGTTGGCGGACAGCTCGCAGAGTGATCGGCACGCGGCCGCGGCGGCGCTCTCCCCGCCGCGGCCGCCCCGATGTGGAGAGCAAAGCACACGAAAGGCCAACCATGACCACTCTGATCAACACACAGACGCCGGGGCTGCTGAACGCCACCGTGGCAACTCGCGGCAAACGCTCGAAGTTCAAAGTCGGCGATCGCGTCTTCTACGCGCTGAACGCGGGCGCTCACTGGGCAGTGCAGGGACCCGTGAAGGTGACCGGGATCCGCGGGAACGGGGACCTGTTCCTGTCGGACCACTGGGCTTGCCGCGTCAAACCCCAGCACGTCCACCACGCGGCCGAGGCCGCCGCGGCCCAGGTCCTCAAACTGAACCAGCACACGAAAGGATAGCCATGGGACATTTCCGCAAAAGGCCGGTCGTGGTCGAGGCGCGCCAGTTCACCGGAGACAACGCCGAAGAGCTGATCGCCTGGGCGAAGCGCGAGAGGGCGCCGTCGGCGTACCCGGTGTGGGCGAGCGACGTGCGCACCCTGTCGGTTGCCACGCTCGAGGGGACCATGCGCGCCCTTCCCAACGACTGGATCATCAAGGGCGTAAAGGGCGAGTTCTACCCCTGCAAGCCAGACATCTTCGAGCAGACCTACGAGCCGGCGGATCCCAAAGTCGGCGACGCCGGCGACCTTGAAGAACTGCCCCAAATGGCCGAGGTCGAGGCCGCGCGGAAAGAAGCTTTAGGGACCTACAGCGAGTGGTACCGCAAGGCTGGTGAGAAGGTGATCGTCGCCCTCGCCGACGCCGCGGAAGAATACGCCCGCACCGGCACGATCCGCGGCGTCTGCCAGGTATGCGGATGCACGGAGCTCGACTGCCGGCAGTGCGTGGAGAAGACCGGCAAACCCTGCCACTGGGTGGACGCGACCCAGACCTTGTGCAGCGCTTGCGCGCAGGCGGAAGGGCAGAGCGAAACCGGCCTGCGCTTCATGGTCAACGCGCTGCCCTTCGCGAAGCGCGACGAGCTGGCTGCTAAATGCGGCGACATCCCGCGCGACGAGCGGGTGCAGATCGCCAACCACCACGGCCGCGGCATGGGCGCAACCTGGCACCTGGGAGTGCTGGCGGACAAGGACGAGATCCTGCGCGACATCCAGGCCGACGCCGACCTGCGCGACGACTGCGCCCTGCTGTTCCTGATGGTCGAGCTCAACCGCGCCATGCTCGAGGTTGAGAAGGAGCGGGCATGAGCGACAGCAACACACTCAAGGTCCTGATCACCAAGGAAGCTCTGCGCGGAATCGTCGAGCACGCCCGCGCTCAAGCGGGTGATGGCTGGCCTTCCGACGTGTTCGGAGAAGCCACGGATGGCAAGTGCGGCCTGCGCTTCGCCGTGCTGCCCCACCCGGTGCACAATGGAGTGTTCCTGCGCATCGAGTGGATCGAGGGCCCGGCCTCAAACCTGACCTGGCACTGGGAGCAAGACGAGGCGGGCGAATTCACCTTCCTGGGCTTCTTCACTTCACCGGCCAACGGCCCCACCCAGATCCAGCGCATCGAGGCCATGCGTCACGCCATGGAGAAGAAAAGGCTGGAGGCGAATTGATCACCTGGCACTACAGAGACTTCCTGTGCGGCGGCCTGTCCTGGGACGCGATCGCGCGCCTGCAATGGGACCAGTGGCTCGCGCCTGAGGCCTTCCGCTGGCGCGGGCGCCAGTACGCGCCCGGTCGCGTCTACGGCAAGCTGCTGCACCGCCACCTGCAGGAGATCACCACGGTCAACCCCGAAAGCTGGGAGCCAGAGAAGCGCAGCGTGGAGGTCAACGAGGTTTTCGACTTCCGCCTGATCCGCTCGCGCGGCCTGGTCGGCGTGCAGGGGCGCAAGGGGGACGTGGGCGTGCTGGCGGCCGCCCTGGACGCGGCGAAGATCTGGGTCGAGCTGGTGCCCATTGAGCTCGACCTGGTCGGGATCCTGGAAACCCTGCGCAGCTCCTACCAGCTGCACGACGTGAAGGCCGTGCGCATCGAGGACTTCCTCGCCCACAAGGACGAGCTGCTGACCAGCGCAAGCTTCAAGCTGCTGGAGCGCGAGTTCACGGACCGGGTGATCCAGAAGTACTCCGACCAGCTCGGCGCTTTCACCCTGGCCGTGAAACTCGCCGACGGCGCCTGCAGCGTGAAGGTGACCCGCGACGGCACGGTCAGCCTGGGCGACGACCAGCCCGAGCTACACAGCCTGCTGGAAAACTGCGTGCAGAACCACCGAGCAGCCGCGGTGGTCGAGACGATCGCGATCCAAGACCCGAACAACCCGCGCGGCATGACGGGCAGGGAGAACCTGCAGCAGGTGGCCGCACTGCTGAAAAACACGCCGCTAGCCAAAGGAGAACGAACGTGAGCGAAGACATCCACCACTACAGGACCGACGACTACGAGATCCACTTCCAGGACGGCCCGGTCGGCGAAGTCGGCAGGAACGGCTGCCAGAACGAAGAGATCATCGAGGACGTGCTGCTGCACCGCCTGCGCGGCTTGCAGTTACGCTTCCCGTGCCGCGAGAACGCCCTGGCCATCACCAAGCTTGAGGAGGCGCTGTTGTGGCTGAAGCGCCGCACCGAGCTGCGCACACAGCAGGGCGTGGAAGGCAAGAACGAACCGCACATCAGCTAGGCGAATGGGAGACCAAATGGCGCTGAGCAAGAACGAGCGGATCTGCACGCTCTATGAGGCGGGCGTGCCCTACAAGCAGATCGCCGCCACGGTGGGCGTCAGCCTGGGCCGCGTGAACAGCTGCCTGTACATGGCTCGCAAGCGCGGGCGCCTGACCGGGCCGAAGCGCCGGCGCGGTGCCAAAACCAACGCAGAGGCGGATCAACTGGCCAGGGAGCTGTTCGTCGCATGATCATCGTGCAGATCGACTTCCTGAAAGCGACCAGCCGCGAGCGCGAGCTGATGGGCCTGCTGATGATCGCCAACGACGGCACAGGCGGTCGCCAGGTGGGCAACTACGACGTGTTCGCCGTGAACAAGCCCCTGAAAAACAAGGGCCGCCAGCGCGCCCTGTACGCACGGGTGCACGGTTTCCCGCGCCTGCAGGGCTCCGTGTGGCAGCTGGTGTGGGAGAGCATCCGCGCCGCGATCGCCGACGGCATCAACATCCCCCTGGACGAGACCGGCGAGGCGCCGGTGCTCACGGAGGCAGACATGGCTCGCATGGGAGCAACCTTCAAGGGCAATCCATCGACCAACGACGCGGCGCGCTACTACGCGGAACTGCGGCGTTGGCGAGACGGCGGCATGAAGGGCCCCGCGCCCGAGAAGCCGGAAAGCATGCGGAGCGGCGCGATCGGCAAGCCGCCCGAAGAGGTCGAGACCGAGGCCGAGCGCAAACGCCGCCTCGAGCGCGAACAGCAACAGGCGCAAGGGAGGCTGTTTTGAAGGAATGCTGGCTCATCTGCAGCGGCCCCAGCGCCGCCGGCGTCAAAATCCCGCGCGACGCGAAGGTCGCCTGTGTGAACGGCAGTGTGGCTCTGCTGCGCAAGGCGGACTATCCGCCCGACTTCTACCTGGTGGGCGAGTGCGCCGCGGCGGAGGCCTACGCCGACACCATCACCACGCTGCTGGGACAGGGCACGCAGGTGTTCATGCGACCGGGCGCCCTGGAGCGCTTCCTCGAGATCTCGAACGCGAGCAAGGTCCAGCCCTGCCGGAACACCGCCCGGCCGGTCGACTTCCAGTTCGGCCCGGCGGCGCTCCACCACCTGCACCACGACGTCACCCTGCCGCGCACGGCATACGGGCGCCCGCGTTCGCCCTGGATCACCAGCGGCGTGCTGATGCTGTGGGTGCTGCTCGAGAAATACGACTTCACCCGCATCGTCGCCCTGGGCATGGACGGCTACCCGCACGACCCGAAGCAGACCGCCCAGGAGGACGCCGACCAGGGGCCCAAGCGCCTGCGCGGCGAGTACGCCGCCGGCGTGCAGCCGCTGGCATCGCGGCCGGCGCGCACACGCACCTGGGCCCAGGCCCAGAACGACTACACGGGCGAAGCGGTCGACCAGTTGAGCAAGTTCTACCGGGGAACGGAGATCCTGCTTCCCCGCAAGCCGCTGTGGTGGCGGCCGGGCATGCGCGTCACGATCGGGAGGAAGTGATGGAGCTGAAGCAGATCATGAGCAGCGTGAGCGCAAAGCACCTGCGCACCAGGCTGACCTGCAAGTGCCGCGACTGCGAGTGGGAGATGCAGCAGGATCTCGAAGGTTCGGAAATTCGAGCCGCGCGAGACGGCGACCTGGTGGTCGAGTCGAGGAAGCATGCCGCGGGCGACCACATCTTGGACCTGCACACGGAGTACTTCTACGAGCTGAGCAAGGCGGAGACGATTCCGGACCTGCCGATCTCGTCATTCCTTGATGGCGAAGAGGTGGTCTGCCACCCCAGCGGGGACCCTCAGTGGTCGTTGTCGGATCTACGTGTTCGTCTGATTGCGTACAGCGGATTCTGGGCTGGCTTCGCTGCACTGGCGATCTGGTTTGCTGCAACAGACTCCAGGCTGTCGTTCACCCTTGCGGTTCTAGCCCAGATTCTGGCCGCCTCTATGGCGCTGGAGTTCGGCTACACGATCGCACGGCTTGTGTTTCTTAAGGGCTGGCTGTGTGTGCGCTGGCGGAGGAAGCGCCATGGGGAGTAAGCGATTCGGTCGGCGCATGACGCCGCGCAAGGCGCGGCACTCGCCGCCCTACCTGATCGACTGCGGCAACCACGGCAAGCGGCGCTGGAAGGCGGTCTGCCTGTGCGTGATCGACCGCGGCGAGCCGCCCGCCTACCAGGACGACGACGCGATCCTGTGCGAGCGACACCACCAGCGAGCCCAGGCCGGCGACGCCAGCCAGGACGAGATATTCCCCGTCTGTTTTGACTGCCTGCGCGAGCGCGGGTTGCTGGAGGACGACAATGCCTGACCTGACGCCCGAGACCCACTACGCCTGCAGCTCGCACGAGAACTTCGAGACCTACGTGCAGGGCAGCAAAGGCAACCAGTACCAGGTGCGCCACATGCTGCTGTCGCCGCCCGAGCAGGAGCGCCAGGGGGCCCAGTACGGCTGGCACTGCAGCTGCCCCGGCTACAAGTTCCGCGGCTGGTGCAAGCACATCGACCAGGTGAAAGACCTGCCCCACGGCAAGGGCGGCCCCTGCCTGTGGGACAGTTTTGTCTCCGGTGGCGAGCCCGTGGACGACAACGGTACCGATCGCTGTCCGCGCTGCGGCGCGGAAGTCACCCCTTACACAGCCATGGTCTAAGGAGCCAACACATGCAGATTGTCAGGATCACGGTGCACGCGGGTTGCACGTTCAACCACCCGCACGAAAGCTACTCCAACTTCCGCCCCGGTATCACACTGGAGGCCGAGGTCCGAGTTCACGACGGGATCAGCGACGGCAATGGCCGGCAGACCCTCAACGCGTACGTCAGCGACCTGCAGCGGACCGCCGACGACCTGCTGATGATCGAAAAGCGGCGCATCCTCGATGGCTGCACGCGCGCCTACAAGATCGACCGCCTCAAAGACGCGCTGGCGGCCGGCGTGAACAACGCCAACGACGCTATCTCGTGTCTGCAGCAGCTGGAGCCCGTCACGGAGTTCCCCGCGCGCATCCAACGCGCGGAATGGCCGGCGCGCGTGGTCACCAGCGACGCCGAGCGCAAAGCCTTCGTCGGAGAGTTCCGCCGCCAGCTCAAATATGCCGACCGGCAGATCGCCGACGCGCGCGCAAAGCTCAAGCAGCTCGGCGTCAGCGACGAGGAGATCGACCAGGACTGCAAGCGCCGCACACAGTACGTGACCGCCCCCAGCGACCAGGAGTACTTCGACGCCGAAGCCGAAGAGGCGCGCAAGGAAAACAACGCGGTCTTCCCCGGCGACCTGCAGCGGGCAGCGGACGAGATGGACGACGAACTCGAAGACGAAGACATCACGGACGCGGAGTAGGCCATGCGCTACATGAAACGGAGGATCGCCATCAGCGACACCGACCGCGCTCTACTGCGCAGGCTGATCAAGGATGCCCAGGAGAGCGCGACGCTTAAGCGAGCGAACTTCAGCCAAGAGCTGAAGGAAACCGTCGACCTGCACCACCGCTCCTGGATCATCCATCCGCTGCAGGTCGCACTGGACTTCCTGGAAGGCAAGACCACACGCCAGCAGTGCATGAGTCGCGAGACTTCCCCCGAGGGTGACCCCGGATAAAGGGTCCCCCGGCGTGCCGCCGGTCCCATCGGCACAAACCCACTTTCCCAACTTCACCGGAGATCACCATGCAACAGACCCGCGCGCCCTAACTCTGCCCGTTTTCGGCGCTTCTGACTTTTGCATTACATTGTGTTGCAACCGCTTACGGCGGGATGGTGTTGGTTTGTCTCTTCAATATAGATGGAGCGGGTCCTTGGAGCCCCTGAAGGCACACGTCAAGCAGCAGGGTCACGTCAGGCTCTCCCTGCCCCTTCTGATGGCCTGGTCGCGCATGAAGCTCAGCGGCGCCCAACGCGCCGTGCTGGATTGCCTGGCCGTTGAGTGCTGGGCCTTCGGCCGCGCCGGCTACGAGTGCCAGCTCACGGGCGCCGAGATCGGCCGGCGCATCGGCATCACCAAGCGCGGCGCCAACAAAGCGCTCGACGAGTTGCAGGCCCTGCAGCTCATCGAGCGCGAGGGCAGGACCATCCGCCTGGTGCCCGTGGTGCCCGCGAGCGCCCGCGCGGGCGTGGAGGACTGGTACCGCCGCGTGGCGGGAACGGCCGTGCCCGAGGTCGACGATTCGAGCAAGCCGGTGGGAACGGATGTGCCCGAAAGGGGAACAACTGTTCCCCCCGGACATAAAGGTACACGCGCGCGAAGATCAGATTTAACCCCATCGTCGTCTAACACAGACTCGAACCCTGTGCGCGAAGCGCGCGACGACGACGAGAAACTGCTCAGGAGTCAGCTGCGCAGCCTGGCGCACGCCCTGGCGGCGCTGGTTGCGGCCCGCGGCGGTGGATCCGTCGAGCAAGTGCTGGCCGAGTTGCGCCAGGTGGCTGGCCCGACTGCTGAGCTGGTGCGCGCCTTCGCCCAGGTAATCGTGGCCATCGACGACGGCCGCGTGCAGCCCAAGAGCCTGCGAGCCCTGGTCGGGCACGCTGTGAACAATCCGGGCGACTACCCGCCGGTCGAGCCGGTGAAGCTGCTGCAGGCCCTGCGTATCAAGGCCGAACAGGCCGAGCGGGAGCTCCAAGAGCGCAAGAAGCTGGATGCCGTACTGGCGGCCGACCTGCGCCAGCTGACCGCGGCCGCGCGGAAAAAGCCTTGACAGTCTTCGCGCTTTCGGTGCGCGCTGTAGGGACAGGAGTCAGCAATGCCCGCGAAAATCACAAGGCTCGACGAAGTGTTCGACGACAACGACGAGCCGGAAGATCCATCCGCCGAGAGCGAGGGGTTCAACGAACCCGCCCCAATCCAGCTGAAACGCCCCTTCGAGGGCCTCGGCGACCTGCTGGCCCCGGAGGCGTGCAGCGAGCTTGCGCGCCTCAACCCCTCGCAAACACGCTTCCGCGTCTACCTGGAGATCCCGCCCGAGCAGATCCCGGAGGACGCGGACGACAGCGAGCCGCTCTACGGCTACACACTGGTCCAGAGCGCCAAGCCCTGCACGGTGGCCGGCGCCAGCCTGCTGCATTACCTGCGCAACGCCGGCTTTGTCGGTAACATCGCCCTGGAGTGGCTGCCGCCTGGCAAGAGCAAGCTGCTGCACTTCCTGCAGGTCGGCGAGCCGGCGCCCGTCCAGGCGCGCGGCATGGGACAGCGCGCCCAGCCGGATTTGCGCAGCCTGCTGGACTCCGGCGGCAACAGCCAGCAGGCGCTGCTGCTCGCGTTCCTGGAGATCATCGAGCGCAAGGACCGGGCCAGCCAGGAGCGCATGGACAACCTGATGCGCGAAATGCGCGACCAGACCAACGAGCTGGTGCGCGCCCTGCGCGAGAACGACCCGGTGCGCGAGCTGGGCCAGCAGATGGTGCGCGCCGGCAACGAGGCGGTGATGTCGGCCGTGACGGACACCATCGCGCGCAGCACCGGCAAGAAGTCGGAGCTGTCGGAGCTGTCCGAGAAGCTGCATGAGCTTGAGCGCCTGAAGGGCGAGCTGGCGCCGCTCCTGGGCAGCGACCGCGCCCACGAGAAAGATGACGTCGAGCAGCTGCTGAAGCTGGGGCAGGTGATCCAGATGTTCCGCGGCGGCGGCGGGAACAGCGACGGCCAGCTCAGCGCCCTGATGGGCAAACTCGACAGCGCGGGCGAGAGCCTGCTGGACACCGCATGACGCCCGCCGAGAAACGCAAGGTGCGGCGCGAGGTCGCCGCGATCATGACGCGCCTGGTGCTGCGCGGGCAAAGGCCGGACCCGGCGACGTTCAGCCCCGAGCTGCAGCGCGCCGTGCAGGCCTGCGGCACGGGCGAAGACGTGCTGGCCCTGGTGGTGCACTGCGTGAACGGCCTGCCGGTGGTGGGGCCGCGCATCGCGGCCTACCTGGCCGAGAAGCGCGACGAGGTGCTGGCCGAGGTTGTGCCCAGGCTGAGGCTCCTGAAGGGCGGAAACGATGCCGACGCCGCTTGACCTGATCCTGCGCGAAGGCCCCCAGCCGGGGAGCCGCGTTGATCCAGCAAAGCATGCCCAGCGCCAGGGCGGGATCGACATGCGCTGCTGGATGCCGCGCAGGGGTAAGTCGGTCTGCATGTACGCGCCCGGCCCCAAACACCCGCAGATCCAGAACGTGATCCTGCCGCTGGCGCGCCGTTACTGGCGCGACGGCCTGAGCAGCGCCCCCGCCGATCGCGACGTGCTCTTGAGCTGGACGCGCAAGGTGCACGACCTGGTCACGCCGGGCGCGGGCGTCGAGCAATGGCTCGATGCCATGCGCGCGGCGATCTGGTCCGACGTGCGCTACAACGACGACCCGCCCGGCTACGACACGGTCAAAATGCCCTGCGCACTGATCCAGGACGGCGAGGGGGACTGCGTCAGCCTGACCGTGGCCATGACCTGCCTGGCGCAGTTCCTGTCCGGCGGGCGCTTCAACGTGCGCTGGCGCATCGGCGGCGGGCCGGATCCCAACGAGCCCGGGGGATTCGACCCGGACAAGCACATCTGGCCGCGCTTCGACCGCATCCCCGTCGAGATGACCATGAATATCCCGGTCGGGGACGAGCTGCGCTTCGACGCGATCCGCGAGGAGAATCCGTGATGGACTACGCGAACATGGCGGCCCGGGCCCTGGGCCTGGTCAACGAGCGCGAGGGCATGGGCTGCGGTTGCCGGCGTGGCGCCGGTCCCGTCACACGACGGGGCATGGCCGGCGCCGGCGACGTCCCCTACCGCTGGCCGGAAGACCGCAAGGCGGGCCTGACCTTCGGCGAGCTGCAGCAGATCGGCGACTGGCTGCGCAACTACCTGCTGCCGCCGCTCGGCCGCACAGGCGTCGCCAACTGGTACCCCGAGAGCCTGCACTACCGTCAGCTCGCCGCCGCGTTCGACGCCGCGCGCTTCAGCGGTTCGAAGCCCGCGAAACTGAACGAATACGGCGAGAGCGCGCGGACCGCATTCGAGCGCCTGCAGCGCGCCTGGGCGAACCTGCAGCTCAGCCAGAAGGACCAGCTGCAACCGGCCTGGGCGCTGCTCAGCGAGGTGTACTCGAACGCCCGTTACGGCGCCTGGCCCGCGGACAAGGTCGACATCAACCCGCAGCGACTGCTGGACAAGATCGCGCAGCAGCTCGGTCTTGACGCCTGGTACCGCTTCGTGGGCGCCATGGCCATCGGGCGCGACCTGTTCGCCGAGCAGTTCGCGCAGATCGGCGGGGTGCAGCCCGGCCTGGGCGACACGGTCGAGCAGCTGCTGGACACCGGCGTGGCCGTCACGGGCGAGTGGCAGAATCTGGCGGGCCGCTGGATCTGGAAGGGCTACGACCTGCACGGCACGCCGATCTACGACTCGCAGCCCCTGTTCGACCAGCCCCGCGTGCTGCCCGAGCAGTGGCCCCAGACGGTGAAGCGCAACCGCTCCGTGTTCCGCTGGCTGATGAGCATCCTGCCGCCCGAGCAGACCGGCGCGGCCGCGGCGCAGGCTGTACCCACCCTGGTCAACACGCTCAACCATGTGGGGCGCCTGAAACATGGGTTCCGGCCGGTCAGCTCGGCGCCGGCGACGGGGCAGGCCATGGGCGAGTTGCTGGCGGACCTTTTCGAGATCCTGGGCGTCGACGTGGTCGAAGTGCTGGGCGAAGCGGGCTCCGAGTTCGCCGACCAGGCCGACTTAAAATTCCCCTGGCGGCCGGGCAGCACCATCGACCCGGTCGAGTCCGGCGTCTTTGCCGGCGGCTCAAAGGACTTCAACGAGAACCCCAGCGCGGTTCCTGAGGAAATCCGCGTGGGTTTCAACGGATAGCCATGCCGATTGACACCTCCGCTTTCGTGGCCGCGATCCAGGCGGCGCAGAAGCCGGCTGAGCCGGCCACGGTGGTTGTCGATCCCGAGGTGCAGCTCGACCAGGCCCTGAGCGCCGGGCAGATCTTCCTGAGCAAGTCCGAAGTGTTCAGCACCGAGCTGGTGCAGGGGGCCTTCATCGGCCAGAGCGGCGTGGACCTGCGCGGGCCGCTCGCCCTCAAGAACCTGGAGACTGCGATCGCCCTGGTGAACTGGCTGAACACGGACGAAGTGCTGCGCCAGGCCTGGGCCCTGCAGAAGGAGTTGCCCGAGCTGCTGAAGGGCGTGCCGGAGCTGCGCGGCGACGACGTGAAAGACCTGGAGGGGGTGTGGGCCCAGCTGGAGGCCGAGAACCCGGAGCCGCGATCCCTGAGCCAGGCCAAGACCCTGTACAACGACCGCACTCCGCCTCGCATGATCACGGGCTTTCCGGCCAACAGCTACCTGGACCCGACAACCCAGGCGGCGCTGCGGCTCTGGACCATGGCGCGCCTGGCTCGCGACTTCACAGCCGTGGGCGTGGACCTGCGCGCCGAGTGGTGGAAGGTGGCGCACCGGCGCGAGAACATCAGCCGCGTGGACTTCGAGCGCTGGTTCGCCCTCGACCTTTCCGGCATTGCCGGCTACCGGCGCGGCCTGGTGTACGGCATGGGTGGTAACTTCTTCAAGGACCTGGGGCGCTCGATCACGCGCCTGTTCAAGGATCCGCGCACTTGGCTGCGCAACGTGCAGGAGAGTATTGGACGCGGCATCAAGGCAGTCGAGACGCCCTTCCAGTGGATGCGCGACAAGATCCCGTTCCTGGGTTACGCCTTGGGCGGCATTCTGCCGACAGTGATCGGCGAGCTGGGGCACGCGATCGAAGAGGGCAGCATCAACGCCTACAACGAACAGCGCCTGGTGTTCGTGACGGGCATGCACCTCACCGTTGCGGGAACGGTGATCGCGGCGATCGGTTCCGTGGTCAGCCTGTTCTTCCCCCCACTGGGAGCCGTCTTGGTCGGCATCGGTGCGATCGCCGTGGCGGTGGGGCGCGCGATCCTGCAGTTCCAGCAGATCATCCGACAGCAGCGCCTGGACAAGCTGCTGAGCAAGCAGCTGATCACGCCGGACCTCCCTACCCAGTCCGCGGCCGCGGCCAACGCGAGCACCCAGGGCGGCGGATCCTCGAGCGGAGGCGGCGTGATCGCCCTGCTGGCCCTGGCGGCGCTTGCACTGGGAGGGCGCCGTTGAGCTGGACCGGCTACGAGCTGCAGGAGATCCAGGCGGATCTCACGCTCACGGTCGAGGCCTTCGCCTGGCTGCTGGGCGTGGGCGTCAGCACCCTGTACCGATGGTACGGCTACCGCGCATCCAATGCCCCCGTCAGCGGCGGCTCGCGCCACCTGCTGGTTTTGATCGACGCCTGGCGCGCCGGGCCGCGCGGCAATTCCGAGCTGGCGGAGCTGCGCGTCGCCGTGCTGAAACGCGACACCCTCGCCACTCTGCAGCTGCTCACCTCCCACGTGAGAAAATCAGCCTGAGCGGCGTTTTTCCCCTTTGACGATCTTCGCGCTTTGGCTGCCCCATGAAGGGGTGAGGTAAATGCCATGGCCAAAACCGCATGGGGCAAGGCTTACAGCAAGAAGTTCAAAGAGCTGAAAGCTGAGTGGGACCGCAAGGGCACCGTCAACGGTCGCCGCGCCAAGGACTGGAAGACCGCCTTCGGCCTGATCGGCGAGATCGCCCGTCCCTACGCCGACAAGTTCGGCGCATCCCCCATCGGCAAGGGCCGCAAGAAGAAGGGCAAGAAGTCGCGCCCGAAGAAGGCGAAGAAGGCCCGCAAGAAGTCGCGCCCGAAAAAGGTCAAGAAGGCCAGCCGGCCGAAGCGCCCCGTGGCGGCAAAGAGAACCAGCCGCCCGCGCAAGGCCAGAAAGGCCAGTCGCCCGAAGGCGAAGAAGGCGACACGCCCGCGCAAGGCGAAGAAGAAGCGCACCTTCAAGCGCCCGGTCGGCCAGAAGGTCGCGAAGAAACGCGCCCGCACCACCAAGCAGGGCGAAAGTCTTGGGCGCCTGCTGAGAGTCGAGACCAGCATCGGCGACGTGCGCATCACCAAGGGGGGCCAGCTCAAGCGCGTCGGCCGCCAGCTGGTGATGACCAACGGCAACGTGGTCGCCCCGCGCGCCGTGATCAAGCGCGGCAAGGTGAAGGTCAAGGCCATCCACCGCTCGGGCGGCTCGAACAAGGAGATCGTCGAGACACTGCATCACCGCACGCTCGACCTGACCCACCCCGGGGTGCTGATCATCAACTAGCCGCTGAACCGGCACGCAGCCGGCAGGGAGCAAATCATGGGCATCAAACTTTCCGTAGCAGGGAGCTCGAAGATGAAGGGCAAGAAGAAGAACGCCGACGGCTCGATGGACCTGGTCGGCGACGGCAAGAGCATCATCAAGACGCTGATCCGCGAGATCGGCCTGCCTGCCGCCATCGGCCTGATCGCCGCCGCCATCGCCTCCGTCTGGATCAAGCGCGAACAGAACGGCAAGTTCGGCCCGATGTTCGCCCTCACGGCCGTGGCCCTGGCCTGGGGCGTGCCGCGTTTCCTGCTGCGCGGCTTCCGCATCCCCTTCCTGGACAAGAAGACAGCCGAGCGCGCCGGCGCATTCGCAGTCGCCTTCGCCGTGGGCTGGGACAACGTCATCAACCCGATCATCGGCAATGACCCGAACCACATCGTGGCGCGCCTGGTGAAGTGGGCCCAGAAGCTGGTGACCAAGGATCCCAACGCGATCGCCCAGGCGGCCGCGGGCCCTGGCGGCAACAACTACGGCGGCGGCGGCGCTGACGAGTTCAGCTACCAGACGGGCGGCGGTGGCGGCGGCACGAGCTCCGGTACCAGCAGCTCCGGCGGAAGCTCGGGCGGCGGTGGCGGCGGCTCCAGCGGCGGCGGCGACCAGACCGCCAGCTACATCGCCGCGGGCGGCCAGGCCATCGGCGCGATCCTGTCCGGCATCGGCGACCTGGCCAAGGGCTTCGGCGGCGGCAGCACGCCCGCGACCGACACCTCGGGCATGGCCGGCCCGGGCGTCTACCGCAGCCTGGCGCGTCGCAGCTGAGCCAGAACCTCAACCGGGGGCGCGCCTCGCGCGCGCCCCTCGGGACCCGGGCCCTGACAAGGACCCGCATCCCGGGGAACCGGAGCAGATCGCAGGAACCCAGAGGCGGGGAGATGCCAACCCCCGCAAAGGAGAAGTGGACATGCCTCTCGGACTTACCGCCGCCGACCGCGACCGCATCACCAAGGACGCGGTCAACAAGCAGACCGAGGTGCTGGGCGCCAAGATGGGGCGCCTGGTGCAGCGCCTGGCGCTCTCGCGCCCTGACCGCAAGGAGGACATCGCCTCCTTCGTCGCCAAGCTCGGCGACAACGCGGTGTACGAGTCGTACACCCTGCAGCGCGCCTTCACGATGGTGACGGCCACGGCCTACGTGAGCTTCACCGCGAACAAGATCTACCCCTGGGTGAAGGGCAACGGCGCCACCAGCCCCGCCCCCGCCGGCGAGGTGGCGATCTTCGACCGCATCACCCTGGTCGCCCAGCACGACATCAAGGCCGCGACCCTGGCCGAACTGCTGGAAGAGCTCGACGTCATCATCCACTGGGGCAGCAAGGCCCGCCGCGACACCCGCATCCCGTTCAGCTCGATGTGCCAGAGCTGGATCGAGGAGGCCAACGCCGGCAACAACTCCGGCACGCTCGTCGCCGGCAACCGCCCGCGCCACCTGCGCACGGGCCGGGCCTACGAGCTGGACCTCGACCATCCCCTGGTGGTGATGCCCCAGGACACGCACCCCAGCCTCGAGTTCGCCTGGAACGAGGACTACAACGCGAACACCGCGCCCGCGGGCAGCGACGCGAGCCTGGTGCTGAACGCCATCTTCGAGGGCGAGCGCCTGGCGGCGTAGGCCGCGACAAGACTGCGATCGGGTTGGCTCCATGGGGGGCCGCGTCGGCCCCCCACCCGTTCACCTGAGACACAGACCCGCACGGGCGCCCCACGCGGGCGCCCGTGGCGACAGAAGGACCGGAGACGCGCATGCTGCTGATCGAGAAGGGCAACCGCCCGACCCTGATGTTCCTGCCGTTCACGGTCGGCGCCTACGCCGCGGTCGGCAGCTTCAACCAGGCGACGCTGTCGATCCAGCTGCCCACGGACGCGCGCTTTGCCGCGCTGGGCCTGATCAACGCCGACAACGAGGCGCGCCTCTTCGACCAGCACGTGCTGTCGATGAAGCACGACGACTACGACGCGATCGCCCGCGACGAGCAGGAAAGCACCCTGGAAAGCCCGGGCGTGCCGCTCGCCCACGTGTGCAGCTTCCTGAACCACCAGGCCCTGGACGGCCAGAGCAGCCAGACAAGCGTGACCCTGACCGGCGCGCTTACCGACAGCCTGGACGGCCCCACGGCGGCCGACGGCACGGTGAACGACATCACCGATCCCGCCGACACGCCCGCCAGCGCGGACGCCCTGCGCGACGACCTGGTCGCCAACACCATCCCGTCGCTGGTGGACGCGATCGAGGAGCTGCTGGTCAAGATCAACGCGGTGCGCGGCAACCTCAGCACCGTGGTCACCAACCAGGCGATCCTGGCTGCCGCGCTGAATCCCTTCACGCGCCGCGGCTTCCAGCCCTGGCCGGGCCGCTTCAACGACGCTCTGCCGGTCCTGCGCCGCATCGCGCTCGGCCAGCGCAACGCCATGGACGACCTGCGCCTGCTGCTGTGCGACTGGATCCCGGGCGTGAAGCCCTGCACCCTGTGGCCCCTGGTCGGCGGCAAGAAGTTCGAGATGGTGCTGCGCCGCCCCTACGGCGCCAACAGCGTCTCGCGCATGTACCTGGTGGTGATCCGCCTGCCCGACGCCATGCACGAGCGCATGTGCAGCTCGCTGAAGCTGAGCGAACGCCCGCGCTGGTACTCGCGCTTCTGGGACCTGGCCAGCACCGCCGGCGTGGAGGCCGACTTCATCGAGCGCCCCTTCAGCTTCGACACGGGCTACGGCCTGCGCTGGATGCAGCGCTTCATGACCGGCTACGACAACAACGGCGGCACGGTCACCTACGACGAGACCGCCATCAACACCATCCTGTTCCGCGAAGAGCTGCAGAACCAGGGCAAGCTGCTGCCCCCCGCCGCCGACAACCAGAACCTCGCGCCCCTGCTGGCGGCCCAGATGCTGCAGCACTACGACCCGGCCATGGACCCGGGCATCGTGATCCCGGACCGCGAGATCCTGAAGGCCGACATCGGCAAGGACGCAGCCAGCAACAACGCCCGCGACGTGTACGTCTCGTACTACGGCGTGCTGCGCCCCCAGGACCGCAACGGCTTCATCCAGGACGCCGAGTAAACGGAGAGGCCGATGGTGAATCCGTCCATTGAGCAGCACTGGCGCCGGAATCTCGAAGAGATGTACCGGCGCGACCCCGTCGGCGCGGCCGCGCTGGCGCTGCAGTTCCTGTTCACGGGCTCGCCCTTCTCCGACATCCGCACACTCACCGGGCGCCGCGACTCCACCATGGCCGGCGCCACCACCACGTTGATCGACGTGGCGGAGGGCTCACCGGCGACGACCACGTTCCCGAAGATCCCGGCCGGGCAGATCTTCATCCTGGACGACGTGGACACCCGCGTCGACGACAACGCCGGCGGCACGCCCAACGACGCCGTGCTGGCCAACCTGAGCGTGCAGGTGCTGGTCAACAGCAAGCAGATCCGCGAGCTGCCCCCCTTCACGATTGACCAGTACTTCTGCGGCAAGTTCGGCGCGATCAAGAAGCGCATGATTCTCAACCCCGGCGACCGCCTGACCGTGAAGCTGGTCGAGGGGACCAACGGCGGCCAGAGCTACGACGCCTTCATCAGCCTGGTCGGGCGCCTGGAGCCGAAGTGGCTGTTCCAGATCGCCTACCTGTTCCCCATGGATCCCGAGCAGCCGAGGGCCGGCGCATGAACCAGCTGCTGGAGAGACGCCGCGGCGTACAGCCGGCCGTCGCCGACCGGGCGCAGGCCTCGCCGGCGCAGGCCCGCGCAGGCGCCGCCCAGGCTGCCGCGGGGCTCACCACGGCGCCGTCGCTCTCCGTGAGCGCGGCGACGGCGCTCATGGTCCTGTCGCGTCTCGCCCAGCGCCCCAGCCGCGCCAGCACTCGGCTGTCCGCGCGCATCAGCACACGGCTGGTCAGCGTGGCGACGGCCGTCGCGGTAATCGGTGGAGTGTCCGCGCCGACAATCGACTACGGCTCGCCCGCCCAGGCTGTCGTTGGAGAGTCCTACTCGCTGACTCCCACAACTACGGGCCACGGCATCACGTTCTCCTCCGGGACTCTGCCTTCCGGCTTGACCCTGGACACTGCCACTGGACGGATCTCAGGCACGCCGACGCAGGAGGGCGAATACACCTTCACGGTGACGGCGACAAATGCGGGTGGATCTACGTCCGCCACAGTGACCCTCACTGTCGCCTACGACTACTGGTACGCGCTGCCCAGCGGCGGCATCGGGACCAGCGGCGCGAGCGTTGAGCCTGACGCTGTGGTGCACGCCGGCGGGAGCGCGGCCTGATGGCTACGTCCGCACAACAGGTGAAGCCCGCGACGCAGGGCGGAGGTATCGGCAAAGCCGGTACGGCCGTAGAGCCCGCCGCCGTGGTCTACGCAGGAGGCAGCGCAGCATGACACTGACCGCGCTTACGCACGTCAAGCACACCACGGGTGCCCCCGCCGCCAACACCGTCCACGGCTGGCTGGAGGCCGTTTACGACACGTTGAACGGCGCGATGACCCATTGGACCGTCACCCGCTACCAGAACGGCGGCGCGACCGAGTGCCTGTACTTCACGCCCAAGGCCGGTCAGGCGCTCACTAAAAACGTGCGCATCATGATCGCGGGCGCGGACAGCGGCACGCTCACGCCCACCATGGGGACCAACAGCTCCTTCGCCAACTCTACGCTGTTCATGGCCATGGTGATCGGCGCGGGCGCGTTCGATGCGTGGGACGCGGCCAGCCCGTTCACGAGCCACGACTACTACACCGGCTTCTGCCACGCGGGCCTCTTGAGCTCCATCGCCGCAGAGAAGTTCGAAATCTTCGAGACGGCCGAGACCCTTTGGGTCATCCCGGTCGTCACGGGCGCAGGCGTGTCATACAGGGGCGGCGGCTGTGCGGGCGCGTTGATCGACCCCGAAAGCAGCGTCAGCACGAACGTATCGGCGACGGCCGACTCTCGGGTGTGGGCGATTTCAACGTTCGGGAGCACGACGTTCGAGCAAGGGTGGTGGATCGGCGCGACCAGCGCGTACCTGTTCTACCACTCATCGACCAGCAACGCGCCCAAGTGCCTGTTCCTGCACCCCGATGGCACATGGGATACCCTGCGATGCGTCGGGCCTTACATGGAGAGCGGCGGCTCGCCGCGCTGGACCCAAGCGGACGGCAGCCCGTGGCTGCTGCCCTGCTACGGTGCCGAGCAGGCTGGCGGATCGAAGGTCCTCGGCCGGTTGCGCGAGGTTTATATGGGGCCGTACATGCTCTACGGGGTGGACATCTACAACTCGGCAGACGAGAGAACGGCCTACGGGCTCGGCTCGAACCGCGCCACGCCATACGGGGCGCTGTGCCTCAAGGCCGCGTAAGAGAGGACACCATGAGCGAGACACCAACAGACAAGGTCAAGCGGGACACCGGCGACGTCGGCTCCAAGACCGTCCGCATCCTGGGCGACAGCTGGAAGATCCGCGAGATCATCCAGCTGGTGCTGCTGGTCGGCACGGCCCTGGGCTTCGGCGTCAAGGCCATCGGCGACACACAGTTCGGCGCCACGGCCGCGCAGCAACAGCAGGTGATCGAGAAGGTCGACGGCGTGGTCGAGAAGATCGACCGGGTCGACGAGAAGGTGGGCGAAGTCAAGCACCAGGTCGAGCTGCAGGGCAAGGACCTGGAAGCGCTCAAGGTGCAGCAGAACGGCCAGGCCGACGCGATCCGCAAACTGCAGGCCGACGTCGACGAGCTGAAGAAACGGGAGTAGGCCGCGACCCGCGGCAGGGGAGAACGCCATGCCCAACGGGGCGAAACAGTGGGCCAAGTGGATTGTCGGCATCGGCGCCGGCTGGGGCGCCATTGCCGCCCTGGTGTTCGCCCTGGGCAGCTGCGCCCTGGTCGACACGCCGGGCCAGTACATCGAGGCCGACGTGCGCGCCGAGCTGGCGATCGCGCCCATTGCCCGCCGCTACGTCCAGGCCGACTCCACACTTAGCGAAGGCCTGCGCGCCGCGCACCTGAAGGTGCTGGATGACTGGCGGGCCCACGTCGACGACGGCGCCTCGGATCCCGCCGGCAAGTTCGGGCGCAAGTACGTTGAGCAGGACCGCGCCTTCTACAACGCGATCGCGCCTTGGTACGTCGCCTACCTGAAGGCGGATCCCGAGCTGGACGAAGACCAGCTGGCCAGCCTGCTCGACACAGTAGCGGCCTGGGAGCTGATGATCCGCCAGGCCGAGATCGAACTGCGCAAGGAGAGAGGGCCCCCCGATGAGTAACCTGGAAGACGCCGCGATCGAGGCCGGCCTGAAGGCCCTGGCGATCGCCAAGCACAACCTGCGCGACCACCTGGACCGCTTCAAGCCCGAGGACCTTGAGCTGCTGCGCCGTGTAGCGATCCGCGCAAGCAAGCAGGCCGCGGCGGACGCCCTGATGGGCGGCAAGGACGAGCAGGCCTGGCTGCAGCTCGACAGCCAGCTCAAGAGCCTGGAGGTCGCCGTGGCGATCCCGGTCAAGGGGCTGGTGACCCGGACACTGCTGGACGCAATCGGCCAGGCCTTCGAGGAAGGCTGGAACTTCATCAAGCCCCTGCTGGGCGAGCTGGCGAAAAAGGCGACGGAGTAGGAGTCATGGCTTTCCGCTGGAGTCATCTGCTGGGTGGTCTTCTGGTGCTGGGCGCTGCGGGCGCCCTTGCCGGCGGCACGCGTTACGTCAACAAGCTCCACAGGGGCACCGCCAGCGGCAAGCGTGAGAGCGGCAACAAGCACAAGCTCGACCAGCTCGAGGAGCTGATCGAAGAGGACGAGCAGATCGTGCGCCTGGCCAAGGGCATCGCCTCTCCGTTCCGCGGGACCAAGCTGGCCAGCGTGATCAAGGTGCAGTTCAGCGAGAAGACCCGCGACGAGCAGCCCCTGGGCACATACCTGAAGGAACTCGCCGGCAAGACCGGCGCCGCCGTGCGGCGTCTGCGCAACGGCTGGAACAGCCTGACAGGCCTGCAGCAGCGGCGCTTCAAGGCCCTCCAGCAACGCGCGGACCGCGCGATCAAGGAGATGGACAAGGTCGTCCACGGCGTCGCCGAGACCTACGGCCGCAAGGCGGACGTCCCCCTGTGGGGCGAAAGCCGCGGCAGGCACAAACAGCAGCACCAGGCCGAGCGCCCCGTGGCCGCGCAGAAGAAGGAACAGGCACGCCAGCAGCAGGTGCACGTGCCCAAGGCCGCGGCCGGCGACTGGGACCAGATGCCCGTGAGCCAGAGCCTGGTGCACGACGTGGTGAAGGAGATCGAGCGCCTGACCGACAACTTCGGCTACGGCTCCCGCGCCTACTTCGACAAGATCGCCAAGGACTCCGACCTGCTGGCCTTCACCATCGCCAGCGACGGGCCGGAGAACACGGCGGTCAACCTGGGCAAGGCCATGAGCCCCGCCTTCCGCCAGACGTATCTGCCCTTCAAGAAGAACGCCGCCCGCTACATCAACCGCTGGGCGCGCGAGTACGCCAAGTACCTGAGAGACAGGAGGATCTCGTGAACAAGTACCGATCGCTCGCCCACCGCGCCAACCAGCGCCGGGGCATGGGCGCCTACACCCAGGGGGACGATCCTCGCGACCGCATCACCGAGGCATCTAGCTCCCTGGGCAAGTGGGCGGTGATCCTTGTGATCGCGGCCGTGGCCATGGGCGCCAGCCGCTACCGCCGCAACCGTTGAGCCGGCAAAGCCGGCGCGCAGAGGGACGTCATGGTCTGGACAGGCGCACTTAGAATCGGCACCACGGGCTCAACCGTGGGCAAGGTCAGCCAGGCGAGCACCCTGGCCACCAAGGGCCGCGTCGGCGCCGGCAGGACCCGCGCCGCCCTGGACGCCATTGCGTCCTTCAGCGCGCCGTTCCGGGGCCTGCAATCCGCGGATCAAGACGGCAGCTCCTACCTCGATCGCATCGCTGCGCTGGTTCACAACAACAGCGCGGCCATCCGGGACTGGGACAGTACGATCGAAGAATTCAATGAGGCCTGGCCCAGCGTGCAGCAGAGCGCCGCCGCCCTGCACGCCCAGGCGGACAAGGCCAAAGCCCTGGCGGCCGAGCTCGAGAAGGCGGGCGACCTGCAGGGCGCCCGGGAGTCGCTGCAACTGGCCGACCAGGCCTTGAGCGCCGAGATCGAGTACCGCAAGGCGTGGCAAGAGGCGGCGGTGCAGATCCACGCCTACGGCGAGGGCGTGATCCGCTGGTGGCAGGGCCTGCCGCTGCTGTTCGACCGATTCGCGATCTTCATGAACACCTGGCGCAGCACCAGCAACCAGCACTTCCTGGAGCGCGCCGTTGAACTCCTCGAGGAGAACAGCCGCCTCGATGGCGAGCGGACCGCCCTCATCGAGGAGATCAACGAAACCAACGGCAAGCAGAACGACGTGATCGCCAAGCTCGCCGGCGGCGGTGGATCCACCGACTGGGGCGGCGTGGCCGTGATCGGCCTGCTGTTGTTCGGCGCGGCCATGTTCTTCAGCGGCCGCGGCCGCCGCTAGCGCTGGTCCTGCACACTCAAGCGGTCCGCGGCACTTTCCACGGCCGTCGCCATTTCCGTCGCGACTTTGGAAACTCCCTCCGGGTTCAGCTGCCTGGTCCATGCGCCATCCAGCCCGGCCGCGAAGCCTGCCATCGTACGCAGATCCGTTGAGACGGAGCGCAAGTCCTTGGCGACTGACGCGCGTTCAGCTGCCGCCGAGGCCTCGGCGGCCTCCCGCTCAACACGCTCAGCTCTAAGCTGGTCGATCAGGGGCGTCACAGCGAGCATGTACATCAGCGCCACAGCAAGTCCGCCGCCCGCAGCGGTCCCCAAGATTGCGGCAATCACCTGTTTCATCTGCCACTCCTTGCCGTTAGCGGTTGTCATCAATCCAGTAGGCGACTTTACGGCCCAGCACCCACATGTCGTGCGGGTAGGCCAAGCCCGTGTTGTCGCGCCAGTTCTGATGTCGGAAGCGCAGGCGCGCCGCCAGCCGATCCTTCTTGTCAACCAGCTCGAGCGTGCCGATCACCAGGCTGGCACCGCCCGACCCCCAATAGCGCTTGCCGCCATCGCCCACGTCGAGCGTGTCGATTGTGACGCGGACGCGCAGCTGCCCGTCGTCCGTCCCCGCCGGGACGTCCTCGTCGCTCATGCCCTCAGCCAGCTCCTCGGCCCCCCAGCGCGGCCAGCGGGTCGGGATCTCCGCGCGGTCTTCCGGCTCAAGATCGCCGTCCACCCGATCGGGCAGTTGCAGATCCTCGACCTGGAAGCGCGCCGTGTTGCGCAGCTCGTCGCGGGCAGGCCCCCACTCTTCGAGCTCAAGTTTGGTTTCGACTGTGCTGCAGCCGGCCAGTACGCCGGCGAGAATGATGGTGAGAAGCTTCTTCATGGCATTCTCCCGAAATGTGAAGCCCACAATTGCCCCTGGATCGCGCCGCGCGCTCCTGGGCGACCCGAGGGTCGTTGCATGGTAACCTGACTGGACTTCCCGTGGTGAGAACCAGTTTAGACAAAAAAAGAAGGCCGTCGCCAGCTTCCATTCCGGAAACTTGACGAACGGCCTTCTCTGTTCGACCATGGAAGCCTGAGCCTGCGGCCCCTGGGCCATGGTTCCTTTCGAAACGGGGCGCCCCTGTGCGGGGGCGCCCCGTGTGCTTCACACGTCCTGCAGCCGGATCTCGACTTCATTGCCTTCGCGTCTCACCGTGAACGTCCTGGGTTCTGTCCAGGCGTAGTCGGTGATCAACTCGGCCGTGAAGCTTGAGTCTCCGCGCGCGATCGCGCAGCCGGCCAGGTAGGCCAGTGCGCGGGCGCGGCTGTCCTCGGTCATGCCCAGCTGCCGCGCGGCGCCGCCGAGGCGGACTCCCGCGTGCCAGGCTGTTTCCGAGACGGTGACCCTGCAGCCGGGGAACAGGTCCCCGGCCAGGTGGGAGATCTCATGGACCTCCTTGCGCTCAAGGCGCCGTCGAAGGCTGTTACCATCGACGACGCGCAGGACGGGCAGCTCGCGCTGCTCTTGCATGATTGCTCCTTTCCGCGCGAGGCGGCGAATCGCCGCTGATGAACACCCGCAACAGCGGGTGCAAGCCTCCGGATCCGCTCGCGCGGACCCATAGACCTTAGTTCTACCTGCAGCTCCGCTGCCCTACGCTCAACGTGTTAAAATGGGCGCGTAACTGACACTCGATCAC
>JAJVIO010000060.1:0-13554 GCA_022071975.1 Planctomycetota bacterium | reverse complement strand
TTGGAGGACGAGGGGGGAGGGCCATTGGTGGCGCCCACTGCTCTGTGGCAGGTCCCCCAGGCGCTTCGGTCTTTGTACGGGCGAGCGTCCGGAGGTAGTGGTTCGAATCCACCCCCCTCATCTTCTCACCACTCTAGCATTGCCTGCGACACAACCCAGCTTGTGGATTCCGGCCGCGAAGTGCGGCCGGGCAGGGACGCCCGCGGCTCGTTTCCACAGGAAGTTTCAGCGATCGGTTGGCTCCTTCCTCAAACGCGCTTGCAAAAAGTACCGGCAGACCATCCGCCGGCGCCGCGGGCGTTCCTGCGGGGCGCCGCTGGGGCGCCCCGGGCACTACTTGACCTCTGCCGTTGTTTCGACCTCGCGCTTATGCCCCTGGCTCTTCAGGTTCTTGAACCAGTCGAGCATGAAGGCAGTGAGGTCCTGGTGAAGCTCCGGGCGCCAGACGGAACGGTCCGGGTCCTTGGGGTAGACCTGCTGGAACAGCCCCAGGCTGTCCTGCTGGTAGGTCAGCGGGATCACGCGGTTGGGCTGGCCCTCGGGCATCAGCCAGATCTCCAGCTGCATGTCGGGGTCCGCCATCATGTCGCCGTTCTGCTTGTAGTAATGAGTCAGCGACAGCGGGATCCGCTTCACGCCGTCCACGTGGTAGACGGGCGCGATACCCTCAACGACCAGGTCCATGAACCCGGGCGCCTTCAGCTTCCAGTGCGTGCCGAGCTGGATGTCCTCCAGGTTCGGCAGCACTTCCTTGAGCAGGGCATAGGCCCGCTCGTTCGGTTTCAAACGTGGCATGGTGTTCCTTTCGTTAGTGCCTGCGGCCTCACAGTGAGGCCGCGAGCCTGCGGGCTCCGCGTTGCACGGAGCCCCGGGGCTCAGATCTGCCTGGGGTACGCGAGCTGGTCCGCCTGCTGGTGCAGGGTCCAACCCAGCTTGGGGTCGCCGCCGCGGCCGCGGGACCACTCGACGATCGCGCGGATCCTGCAGACCAGGTCCTCCTGCTCGACCGCGTGGTCGCGCCACACGGTGCGCAAAGGCTCGGCCAGCTTCTTCGGCAGGCCTTTGCCGTTGCGCCAGCCCAGCAGCGTCTGCTGCATCTCGCGCAGCTTCGCCAGCTGTTCGTTGACCTGGTCGCCGGCTTCGGCCGGAAGCACCTCGGGCGCCTGCCCGCCGGCGATCGGCGACTCCGATGCCTTGCAGATCGGGCAGGGGCGGTGCGGTGGCTGGGGACTCAGCGGGTCGTGCGCGAAGCCCGTGCCCGCGAAGCAGGCGTGCACGTGCAGCTCGACGCTCGGGCACAGGCTCGCGCTGGTGGCGCGTACCTGCTCCATCGCGTGCTGCAGGTGGTACAGCTCGAACACGTCGCCGGCGCGCAGTTCGTAGTGCTGCTTGCCGCGCACCCAGCCGTGGCCGCTTTCGTTCAGTTCGACGTCGGCGACCCTCACCACTGCGAGGCGCATGCCGCGCGCGTGGGGATCCGGCTTGAACAGGTCGGGAACCAGCAGGATGTCGCCCTGCTGGATCTTGTCGCGGTTGCCGGGCGTGAACACCCGGTAGAGAATGTCCTGGTTCAGCGTCACGCCGGCCTCGCGCGCGTTGTAGGCGCGGATCCGGGCGAGCATGGACGCCAGGCCCAGCTTCTCCGGGTGGTAGATAGAACCAACGGTAATCATGGGATTCCTTTCGCCGGCGCAGTCGCCGGTCATAGTGCCTGCCCCCGGACAATCCGGGGGCGAGCCTGCGGGCCCCACGTTGCGCGGGGCCCTGGGGCTCAGATTCGATGCTTGCGCAGTTGCGCCTGGACCAGAGCGGGATCCTCGACGTAGTCGGGATCTTCTTCTTCGTCGTAGCCCGGTTCGGGATCGCCCACTTCAACCAGCTCGAGCTCGGTGTCCCCGTCGTCGGGGTCGCTTGGGGCGTCGTCGTCGAAGTCCCGATCGGGATCCTCGTCGAGCTCGTCCTCGAGCTCTTCGTCGAAGATGGTTTCGTCCTCGTCCTGGCCGGCGTCGAAGTAGTCCGCCGGCAGCGGCGTCGCGTGCGCGTGGAACTCGATCGTGTCGGTCTCCTGCAGCTCGCGCACCGGGTGTTCCAGCGGCTTGCGTGATTCCGGCTCGTCCGTGTCCACGTCGATCGGCATCAGCAGCGCCCACATGCCGCCCGCGACGTCCAGGTAGACCCCGGTGTTCACCGGGTCCTTGCGGTTGATCAGCATGCGGCAGGCGGGGGCTTCCACCCCGAACTTGCCGTACACGGGCGCCACCTTCTTGAAGGCCTGCAGCAACTGGATCATGTAGTCCGGGTCGAACCCGAACAGGATCCAGTCGTTACGCCCACCCGTGAGGCTGGGCAGCACCTGCAGGTAATCCGGCCAGGCGCCCTCGCCTTCCGGCAGAACCAGGTCGCTGAGGCCGGGGTTGCTGAAGACCAGCTCCCCTTCGTTGTCAGCGGCCTTGGGGTTCCTGCAGGTGATCTCGACCAGGCAGTGCCCGCTGTTGGGCACGCGCTTGAGCCAGAGCTTGAGCTCCGGGTGATCGAGCGGGATCAGGCGGAAGCAGGCCGAGGTGTCGAGGATCTCGTCTTCGATCTCGACCGGCGGCGCGGTCATCAGGCGACGGCCGTCCGTGGTGATCAGGCCTACCTCGGTGAGGTAGCCGTTGTTCAGCGCGTAGCGGCCGCGCTCCTGTGCGCAGCAGTGCATCAACAAAGCCTGTTTGTGAAACTTCATGGCAGTTCCTTTCGCCGGCGTTGTCGCCGGTCTCTGTGCCGCGGCCTCACCGTGAGGCCGCGAACCCTCAGGGGCGCGTGCTCGCGCCCCCTCGGGTTCAGCCGTGATCGTCCCGGTCCCAGCTGTCGGGCTTGGGCGCGGGCAGTCAGGCGGCTTTCAACTGCAGGTTGAACTCGGCGACCGCGGCCTGGGGTGACAGGCCGTCCTGGAACCACTTGCGCCACCAGCCGGCGACGGGCACGGCTTCCGGGTGGAAGCCCAGCGTCGCGAAGCTCTGGCGGATCACGTCGCGGTACCAACTGCGGAACTTGTGTTCTTCCTGCTGCTTCTGTTTGGACATGGCAGTCCCTTTCGTGTGCCGCCCCCGGCCAATTCCGGGGGCGAGCCTGCGCCCGCCGCCGCGCGTTGCGCTTTGGCGGGCTGGGGCTCTCTGGCATGGGCGCCGAGGCTCTCGGCCTCATGAGGCGAGTCGTTGCCTGCGGGCGAGGGCCGAGGCCAGGAGAGGATCCTGCTGGGCGGCGAGTCGTTCACGCTTGCGCCGGCGGCGCCGGGCGCTCTTGGATTCACCCTGTTCTGCATCCCGCTCGATCGCGCCCTTGACGTCGCGCGACGCCTTGGTGTCCAGCACCTTGTCGACCAGCTCGTGGTGGAGTCGGTCGTGCTTGGCCAGGCGTGCGCTGCGCGCGCTCGATGTGTCGACGCCGCGCATCACGTCGGAAGGGCGACGGTGGGGATGGCTGCGAGTCAGGGTGTTCGCGTGCTTCATGATCAGGCCGAGGTCCTCGTCCTCGCGGTCGAGCCAGGCGCGGAAGTCGCGCATGAAGTCGACCAGGTCGGGGCCCGGCAGCTCGTCGTCCAGGATCTCTCCGTGGGCCAGCCGGCAGTAGTCGCGCAGCAGGTCTTCAATGACCCGGAGCCTGAACATCTCGTCTTCTCGATAATCGTGGGACATGGTTGTGTTCCCGTTCAGCCGCGGCCGCGGGATTGCAGCCGCGTGCCTGCGGGGCGTGCGTTGCACACGCCCCCGGGGCACACACCTACTCGTGGTGGAGAGGAACCGGGTCGACCGGCTTGCTCAGGTCGCGAGCCGTCCAGACCGCGATGTGCCAGGGCAGGCTGAGCAGGTAGCCAAGCACCAGGGCGGCGGCGCCGACCAGCAGCCCGACCCCCAGCAGGGGGGCGAGGCTGATCAGGGCAAGGCCGTCCAGGGCCCAGCTGTGCGGGCTCATGCTGCCGCGCAGGTAGCGCCACAGGTGGCGCAGGAGTTCCTCGTAGGTGGGCCTAGCGGGTGTTGCGTTGGGTTCTGCGTTGGGTTCCATGGTTGGATCCTTTCAGTGCGCCGGCCGCCCCCGGCTCGTGCCGGTGACAGACGGCCGGTCCGGGTGGGGCCTGGGGAAGGGCGCAATCGGACTGCCCGGGCAGGGCCCGGGAGCGTCGAAAGGTTGTGGTGGGAAGGTCGAGGCGGCTGCCCCGACCCCTAGTGGATACCCTGCCAACAGGAGTTTGTCAAATCGAAAGTGCCCCCAAGGCTTATTTTCAGGCCCCAGGGGCATCCATCGACCGGTTTCTCCACAGGATACCGACAGTCCCTAACTTCTTTCTGACAGACTGGATTCCCGACTGTCAGAAAAGTACGCTGCCCCCATGACCTTACGCACCACCAGGCACACGCCCCCCGCTTCGGGGGTCGACCAGGTCGCCGCCGGCCAGCTGCACGTAGTGCTGCAGGGTCTGCAGGCGGATGTGCCGGGTCGCCGCCGCCACCTGAAACAGGTTGGGAACGCGCCGGCTCAGATTGGTGGCGAAGGTGCGCCGCAAGGTGCGCGCGTTGAGACCAGGAGCCCCCAGCTCTTCGCGCAGGGCCTTCCAGATCGTGTCGTAGTTGGGCGGGCGCCAGCCGTTGGCGCTCTTTTCGTCGGGCACGGCGAACAGGTAGGGACAGTCACAGACCTGGCGGTACTCGATCAGCGCGTGATGCACCGCCGGCGTGATCGCCAGCTTCGTGCCGGCAAGAGGCGTCTTGAGCGGTCTCAGACCGTTAGGCTTGAGCTGCAGGAAGGGCTGAGCGCCCTCGAGCTGCAACTCGTCCCAGGAGAGCAGCGCCGCCTCCCAGGGGCGCAGGCCCATCTCCAGCCCGAGCAGACAGAACAGCCGGAAGGCGCCGGGGCGCCAGTCGTTCATCCAGGCGCGCTTGAGCCTTTCGCCGCAGGAGTAGCAGAGAACCTTGCTGCCGGCGTGGATCCAGCGCGCGCGCTGCAGCAGGAGTTGCGTCTGGTGCTCGTCCAGGACATCCGGGTCGCTGTGCTGGCCTCTCGGTGTGATGCGGGTCAGCCGCGGGCTCAGGGCCGGGACTTCCGGCTCGTCGCGTTCGTGCCAGCGCAGCCAGCGCCGCAGGCTCTTGAGGTAGCTGGCCAGGGTGCTGGCCTTGAGCTCGGGGTGATCGGCGCAGAATTTTTGGATCCACGACGGTTTAATGCTGTGCCAGGCCTGCAGCTCGTGCCGATCACAGATCCAGACCAGGACGTGCTTTGCTCGCGACACGTGCGGGTGTGTCGCTCGATAAGGAAACGGCGGAAGATCCGCCCTGGCCCACGAGGCCAGGTCTTCCGTCAACCAGCGAGGAAGGCGAGAGTCGCCCATACGTCGCTCCGTTGGGGTGCTCAGAGGTGCGAAACAGAGAATAATTCTGAGCAACCCGTGCATACGATGCAATGCGGAAGGCGTTTAGAGGACTAATTGTGGTTTGAATCCCCGCAGGAAGTGCTGGTATCCCCTCACAAAGGCACCAGCACCCCGTTAGGGGTACCATTCGATTCGCGCGGGCGTCCCCCAGGGGCGCCCGCGCGTGTTTGCAGGTGATGGACGGCCTCGCGACGTATGGAACTGGGCAGCGCCACGGAGAATACCCATGAACATCAGCCGGGAAGCCATTGTTGACGCCTGCAAGACTGCCCTGGCGGCGCAGCCTTCTGTGCGGGCTGCTTTCCTGGGCGGCAGCGAGGCTTTCGGCCGCCATGACCGCTACTCGGACATCGACCTGGGCGCCATCGCCCCCATGGCCGACGCGCCGGGGATCTTCGCGGCCGTGGAAAGCGCCCTGGAAACCCTGTCGCCGATCGCGCTGAAGCTGGAGATGCCGCCCAGCGGCCTGTGGCCGGAGCTGAGCCAGCGTTTCTATCGGCTGGAAGATACCGACGAGTTCCTGATGATCGACTTCTGCCAGCTCACGCCCGGGCAGATGCAGACCTTTCTTGAGCCCACGCGCCACGGGCACGCGGTGGTGCTGTTCGACCACGACGGCCTGATCAAGCCCGTCGCGCTGGACCAGGGCGCGCACCAGGCCGCTATCGAGCGGCGGCTGGCATGGCTGAAAGCCTCGTTCCCGATGTTCCAGAACCTCACGCGCAAGGCCGTGCTGCGCGGCGATGATGTGGAGGCGACGGCGACCTGGATGAACTGGACGCTGCGCCCGCTGGTTGACCTGCTGCGCATTCGTCACTGCCCGGCGCGATTCGACTACGGTTTCCGTTACACACGCATCGACCTGCCGCCCGAGGCACACGCGGAGTTGCAAGGCCTGATGTGGCCGAGCAGCGGCCAGGACCTGCTGGCCAAACTGGATCGCGCCGGCGAGCTGTTCCAGCGCACGCTGCGCGAGCTGGAAGGGTAAGGCTCAGGGCAGCCGTTCGTGGGCCGTGGGCGGCCGGGGTGGATCGTCCGGCGTGCGCAGGAAGATCAGCAGCAGGCCGAAGCCGACGGCGAGAGTCGTGCTGAGTGCAACCGCGAAGTAGAAGACCGTGTGCCTCATGCAGCTACAAACGGCCGAGGTGCGCGTGAGTTCGCGGGTCATTCACCTGCAAGGTCTTTGAGTTGCCGAGCGTAGTCCTGCGGCTCGACGAAACCCTCGATGCGGGCAAGCTCGTTGCCGTCGGCGTCGGCAATGATCGCGACCGGAATGCCCAGCACCCCCAACGCTTCCGCGGCCTGGGCGTCGAGTTCGAGGTCCAGCACCCGGCGCAGGTAAAAGCGCTCCAGCACCTGCTGCACTTCGGGGTTCGGATACGTCACGCGTTCCATCTTCGCGCAGGGCAGTCAGCCGGGGCCGTGCACGTCGATCAGCACCAGGCGGTGATCTGATTTTGCCTGCGCAAACAACTCCTGAAGCTCGGCGGGCAGGTCGTTGATCCGCCAGCGGACAGGCGCGCCGAATGCGGCCGCAGGCACCTCGCGGCCCTGGTAGCCGACCTCCGAGATGGCGGTCAGCATCGCGTCAACGCCGGTGCGTTGCGGATCGTACGCAACGCGGAACGTGTCTGAGGCCAGGTCCGTCTCGAGTTCCAGAATTCCGTTCAGCCCTTCCAGGGCTGTCTTGACCGCATTCGGTCAGTCCAGTCACGTGATGCCCTGCACACGGGTCATGCCATCCACGCGGAGGAACACTTCGGCCGTCGCGTCAGGCTGACGGGTCGCGACGCACGCGGCCAACAGAAGGGGCAGGATTGCGGCAAGCTTCCTCAATGAGAATCCCCCGATCACAAGTTACAGTCTATCATCACGGAATGTCGCGGGGATACCGAAACCGGGGGTGATCGTGAGCGTCACGCTGGAAGACATCAAGGCGGCGGCCGGCAGACTGAAGGGCCTGTCGCGCCTGACACCGGTGCACACGTCGCGCATGGTGGACGAACGCTGCGGCGCCAAGGTGTTCTTCAAGTGCGAGAACTTCCAGCGCGCGGGCGCGTTCAAATTCCGGGGCGCTTACAACGCGCTGTGCCAGCTGACGCCCGAGCAGCGCAAGGCCGGCGTACTGACCTACAGCTCGGGGAACCACGCCCAGGCGATCGCGCTGGCGGGCCAGTTACTTGAAATCCCGCGCGTGGTGGTGATGCCGCAGGACGCGCCCGCGGTAAAGCTTGCCGCCACGCGCGGCTACGGCGCCGAAGTGGTGCTGTACGACAAGCACAAGAAGACCCGCGAAGAGCTGGGCGCGAAACTCGCGGCCGAGCGCGGGCTGACGATCATCCCGCCCTACAACCACAGGGACATCGTCGCCGGCCAGGGCACCGTGGCCCTTGAATTGCATGAACAGGCGGGCGGCCTCGAGGTCCTGCTTGCGCCCTGCGGCGGCGGCGGGCTGCTGTCAGGCAGCGCCGTGGCGACCTGTGGCATGGTGCCGGGCTGCAAGGTGATCGGTGTTGAGCCCGCGACCGCGGACGACGCCACGCGCTCATTCAAAAGTGGTGAGCTGCAGACGGTGAAGAACCCCGAGACGGTGGCCGATGGCGCGCGCACGCCTTCGCTGGGGCAGTTGACGTTTCAGCTGATTCGCGCCCACGTGGATGACATGGTGACCGTGGACGACGCGGCGATCATCGAGACGATGCGCTTCATCTGGGAGCGCATGAAGCTGGTAGTGGAGCCGACGGGCGCTTTAGCCTACGCGGCGCTGCACTCCGGTGTGCTGAGCTTCCCGGGCAAGCGCGTGGGTGTAATCCTGAGCGGCGGTAACGTGGACCTGGACTCGCTGCCGGCGCTGTTCGCGCATAAGCCGTCCTAGCGGCGGTTCCATTCCTGCTTGCGGTCCTTCAGTTCATCCTGCAGCAGGCCCGTGGTTTCCAGGCGGTCGATCCACATCTTCATGACCTCCCAGCGGCGCTCATTGCGGGCCCACTTGGCAAGCTCGTTGGCTGCTTCCGCCTTCAGCTGCATGGCTTCCTTATTGGAGGCCTCGAGCGCCAGCGCCGCGGAAGCCTTGTCGTAGGCGGACTCCAGCTGGCGGAAACCCCAGACGGCGTCGGCTTTTCCGGTGTCGATTGACTTGCGGCCGTCGGCAATCAGCTGTTCGCGCTGCTCGCGCAGCGCCTTTGCCTGCGCAGCCTTGGCCCGCAACTCGCGCAACTCGCGGGCGGCATCGGCGACTTCGACCAGGCCGGCGTTGGCGGCTTCGTCCGATTCCTCGACGGCCAGCACCTTCTGGAACAGGTTCTTCGCCTCGTCGATCTTGGCCTCGGCCTCCTCGAACTTTTCCTCGGCCGCGAGGTCGTGCCACTCGGCCATCAAGGCTTTGGCGTCGTCGCTGAGGCCCAGGATCTTGTCCTGGTCGAGTTTGCGGATGTACCAGAGTGTGCCGAAGATGCCGCCCGCCACCAGCAGCAGCGTCAGCAGCACGCCGCCGACTTCCTTTTTGTAGCGCCCCACCCACTTGATCACGAGGCGCAGAGGCGAGTATTCGACCGAGCCCATGGCCCGGCCCTCGATGAAGTTGCGGATGTTCTCGGCCAGCTCGGCGACGGTGTCTACGCGACTGTTCGGGTCCTTTTCCAGGCACTTCAGCGCCAGGCGCTCAAGCTCGGCGGGGACCTCGATTTCCGGGTTGCGCTCGCGCGGCTTGACGGGCGTCATTTCACGCACCTGCTCAAGCACTTCATCCGAAGACTTGCCGGTCCAGGGCGAGCGCAGGCACAGCATCTCGTACAGGATTACCCCGAGGCTGAAGATGTCGCTGTGATGGTTGATCGCCTCGATGTCGCCCTTTGCCTGCTCCGGCGACATATAGCTGGGCGTGCCGATGATCGCGCCCATCATGGTGTGGGCCGCGCCCATGTCGAGCCGGTCCGTCAGCACGATCCCGCTGTCGGACTCACTGCGGAACTGGCGCCCCACCACCTTCGCCACGCCCCAGTCCATCACCTGCACTTCACCGAAACGGCCGACCATGATGTTGGCGGGCTTGAGGTCGCGGTGGATCACGCCGCGGTTGTGGGCGAAACTCATGCCTTCGCAGATCTTGATGAAGGTATCCAGCAGCTTCATCAGGTCGTACTCGCGCTGGGCGTCGCGGTTGCCTTCGCGCAGGCGCAGCAGCACCTCGGCGAGGCTCAGGCCTTCCACCAGCTTCATGGTGAAATACAGGTTTCCGGCGCCGTCCACGCCCATTTCGTGAACGGGCACGATGTTGGGGTGTTCCAGCTGGCCGGTGATCTGGGCCTCTTCCAGGAAACGCTCAACAACGTCGCGGCGCCCCAGGAACTCCTTGCGCAATACCTTCAGCGCCACGCTGCGGCGCAACTCGGTGTCTTCGACCTCCAGTACCTTGCCCATGCCGCCGCGCGCGATTTCGCGAATCACCACGTAGCGCTTCTTGTCGGCCGTGGCGTCCGGCTGGTACTGCGCCAGGGTGGACTGCATCTTGTCGCTGAGCAGCTTGACGCCTTCGTCGATGCCGACCTTCTGGCGCACCTGCGCAATGGTCATCTCGCTGGCCGCGATGATGGTGCCGGCTGGCACGGCTTTGTCCGTGGCGCTGAGCGCGTCGGTGTCGCGGTGCAGGCTCCAGCCGCTTTGACCACCGCCCGTGGTACGCGAGGTGGTGCTGCGGCCGGTGGTTGCCCGGCTGTCCTCCACGGAGCTGGTGTTGCGGTCCGTGGGTTTCTGTGAATTGTCCACGCCGGCCGTGGGGCGCTTGTCGGTGGGCGCGGCACTCTTGTCCACGCCGCCCGTGGGGCGCTTGCTGGTGGGTTTCGAAGCCGAGTCAATCGGGTTTGTCGGGCGCCGCGTGGTCTGCTTGCCGACCTGCGGCTGAGGCGCGCGGCCGGTTTCGTCCTCGTCAGGCAGCAGAGTGGGCTGCGAGAGCACATCCATCATCTGCCCGAACAGCTTGTCGGCATGATCGTTGGTCAGGTGGCCCTTGTGTACCAACAGGGCCTGCATGGTGAAGTTCTTCTGGGTGGACTGGCGGCGGCGCAGCTCCGAGCGCAGCGTCTCCGACTCAAGCGCGGTGATGAGCCCGCGCTCGAGTACAAAATTGAGGAACGCTTCGTCGATTTCAGCCTGGGTGTTCGGCATTCCGCCCGCTCAATGTCGTAACCACTTGCCGGGAAGGATCATAGCGTCAGTAACCCAACGAAGGGACGGCAAATTTCCCGAACCATCGTTTTTTGGTGCGTTTAGTCTCTGGCGGGTAGCAGCTCCTTCAAGATCGTTGCAACTTCTTTTGCCGAAAGGGCAAACGTCCGTGTGCGGTCTGCCCGAGCGATGTTGAAGCCCACCAGGTTGCCGCGCAGGTCGTACACCGGGCTGCCCTGCTGTGACGGCAGCACAACGCCATCGTGCTGGATCACCTTGCCCATATGGGTGTAGCGCCCGTTGATGGGCCCCTTCACGTTGGGGCGCCCCTGCCCCGGAGGAGGCGGCGGCGCGTCTTCCTCGGCAAGCTCGACGTCAATACGGGTTTCTTTCCCGTCGCGCAGCAGAACCAGCGCAACGCTGTCGCCGATCTTGTGTGCCTTGATTACTTCGTCGATGTCTTTCTGCTGGGCTACCGGCTTGTCGTCGATCTTCAGCAGTACCTCGCCGCTGCTGATCCCCGCCAGCTCCGCCGGCGAGCCAGGTTTCACGTAGCCGACCTGCACGCCCTTTTTGTCGTCCGTGGGGCGCGACTGGAAGATGCCCAGTTCGGGCTTGCCGGTGCCCTTGGACGGCGCCTTCTGCCCCAGGGCTTCGGCGCGCGGCACCAGCTGCACCTCAAGGTCAAGCGTCTGCCCACCGCGCCTGACGGTCAGCGTCACTTTGTCGGTCGCCTTGCGGCCGCGGATCATGGCAATCAAATCGGTCCAGTTTGCCACGGCCTGGCCGGCCATTTTCAGCACCACGTCGCCGACTTTCACGCCGGCTTTGTCGGCGGGCATGGACGGTGTCACGTCAGTGACTTCCGCGCCGCCGCCTTCCGCGTCCTTCGCGTTGATGCCCAGGAACGGGCTGTTCGGGTCGGGCTCGCCGGCCAGCTTGTCGCTGTCATAGGGCGGCAGCGCCACGAAGCCGTGCGCCATTGCGTTACCGCGCGCGTCCACTGTGGCCAGCATGGTGCCGATCTTCGGGAACTCTTCGGTGCTTGTGCCGGCGGTGAAATCCACCCACTTCTTGAACTTGCGCCCGCACTTCAGCACCGCCAGGTCGTGGCGGTCGTTGCGGGCGAACACCTTGGCCTCGAAGGGGGTGGTGCCCTCAAGCAGCTCGATCTTCTGGCTTTCGTCGATCTCGCTGGCCTTGGTCAGCAGGTAGCCGTCGGGATGCACGGCCGTGGCGAATGCAACCTGCTTGCCCTTCTGCTTGACGGGAAACACGGTGCCGCCGGCCTTCTCGACCAGCAGCTTTGACCACAGTACCAGCAGGTTGTCGCCCTGCTTCCAGTCCTTGCGGGGCAGGGTGCCGTCGCCGCTGTCGCCGCCCACGTCGCCGGTTGAGTAGCTGAACTTGATGCGCTCACGCGAATAGCCGCGCTTGACCTCAAGTTCGGTTTCACTGTTGCCGTCAATCAGCATCATGGCGTTGGCGAAATCGAGCGCGCCTTCGATGTCCACGTCGCCGACCTTCACGATCACGTCGTTCTCGCGCAGGCCCGCGTTGAAGGCGAGCCCGCCCTCCAGCAGGTCGATGATGCGGGCCCCGCCCTGGCCGAACACGCGGGCGCCGAATGCCGGTACCGTCAGGTTCAGCGTCTGGCGTTTGCCACCGCGGCTGATCTTGATTTCCTGCTCGGCGCTCAGGCCGCGCTCGATTACCCAGCTTACCCAGTCGGTGGCTTTCTCGACCTTGTCTTTGCCGACGCGCTCGATTACGTCGTTGACCTCAAAGCCCGCCTTGTGGGCCGGCGAGTTGGGCAGCACGTCGTCCACGCGCACGCCCTGGAACGAGCGCACCGACAGCCCCACCACCGGGCGCTTGCTGAGGCGCCGGCCGTTCTGCATCCACTCTTTGAAGTCCGCGCGTTCGCGGATGGCGTCAAGATCGGTGTCCGAGGCGGCGTGGTTCATATCGGTCCAGCCGGCCGCGGTGGCCCGGGTCAGTGCCGCCACGGCTTTTTTGGCCATGGCGTCGGCCTCGTCGCCCTTGAGCTCAGCCGAGCGCAGTGAATACGCGCAGGCCGCGTTGTACAGCACGTCGGAGGTGCGCTTTTCTGGCTTCAGCAACTCATCGAACAGCTCAGCGCAGCGCTTCAGGTTGCGCTCCTGCAGCGCCTTCATGGCCTGCTGGTAGTTCTGGATTTCCTTGCCGACCAGGCCGCCCTCGGCGGGCTCTTTCAGGCCCTTGCCCCAGCTGGGGGCGGCGGCGTTGCCGAAGCCCTTGCCGGCCTTGAGCTCGGCCAGCAGCTCTTTCATCAACTTGACCGGCGTGACGTTGTTGATGCTGACGTTGTTGGTCTGGATCGACTGGTTGATGGCGATGATCTTGCCGTCCAGGTCAAACACCGGCCCGCCCGAGTCGCCGCTGATCACCGGCGCGTCGGTCACGATCATGCTGCGGTCGTTCTCTGGCAGCAGGCAGCGCCCGGCGCGCACCACGGCGTCGCGACCGGCCTCGGGGCCCAAGGGGTGGCCCATGGGGATCAGCCACTGGCCGGCAATTACCTTCTCGGATTCACCCAGCTCGCAGAACGGCACTTTCTTGCCCTTGGTGTCGGCCTTGATCAGCGCGTAGTCCATGGCCTCGTGCCAACCCTGGGTCACAGCCTCGAAGGTCTCGCCGCCGTGGGTGACAATACGGCACGGCGTGCCGGCCTTGGGCCCAGTTACGTGGCCTGCCGTCGCAACCCAGCCGTCTTCGCTGATGAAACAGCCGGAGCCCGATGAACTGCTCATGCGCACGCCCACCACGGCTGGTCGCACGCGCTCGGCCGTGGCCTGGATGCGCCGCTCCAGCGTCAGGTAATCTTCAAACTTGTCGGTCGGCTGCGCGGGCGCGGACTGGGCGTTGGGCGACTGCAGGGAAAGCAGGCCCAGCAACGCAAGCAGAGTCAGCGCGAACAAAGGACGGGTCCACTTCATGGTCAC
>JAJVIO010000027.1 GCA_022071975.1 Planctomycetota bacterium | reverse complement strand
TCGGCGAAAACAGCCCCTTGATGCGGCACCTCGACCCAGAGAACAAGAAGGGACTGGTGGAATCCATCGCCCGCGCAGCCGAGGAACGTTTGAACGAGCAGGGCAAGAAAGTGCTGGGCGAGTTCGACCTGAACAATGAGCAGGGGGCGCTGAAGCGGCTGATTACCCAGATCGAAACCAACTTCAACCCCAACGACCCAAAGACCGCGCTAGGTGTACTGAAGAAGGCGCTGGTTGATACGCAGGAGCAGATCCGCAAAGACCTGTCGCTGGACTCCGACAACAGCGCGCTCAGCAACCTGCACGGCAAGCTGAAGAAACAGATCGACGACCTGGTCGAGCGCCAGGGCAAGTTCCAGACCGAGGTCGCCAGCGTGCTGGCAGAGCTGCGGGGCGCGAAGAAAGAGCGCGCGGTCAGCCCGAGCGGCGGCTTCGATTTCGAGGCCCTGGCAGGCGACGCCCTGCGCGGGCGCATGCACGGCGACGAGGTTTTCGAAAGCGTCGGCGAAACCACCGGCCTCGTCGCGCGCAGCAAGGTCGGCGACCACGTGCAGACCCTGGGTGCCGACTCGGCCGCAAGCGGCGCGAAGATCGTGTACGAGTGTAAGCGCGCTGACAACTACACAAAGGCCAAGGCCCTGGCCGAGCTGGATGAGGCGCGCAGGAACCGCGGCGCCGAAGTAGGCGTGTTCGTGTTGGCAGCCTCCAGCCTGCGCGACAACGCAACGATGCAGGCCGAGTTCGGGCACTCCTTGACGCGTCAAGGAAACGACATCCTCGTGGTCTGGGACCCCGAAGACCAGAGCAGCAACGTGAACCTCGACGCGGCGGTGACCCTGGCCCGCGCGTTGGCCGTACGCGAGCGCGCCGAAACCGACCCGTCCGCAGACGTGGACTGGGATGCCGTGGACAAGGCAATCAACGGCGTGCAGCGGCAGATCGACTACATTGATGACATGGGCGGCTGGTGCAACAACATCAAGCGCGACTCGGAGAAGATCGCCGACCGCCTGGAGAAAATGAAAAAGGACCTGAACCGCGAACTCGAACGACTGACTGAACAGATTGAAAGCCTGCGTCCGTAACCTGCAGCGCGGGCGGGGAAGGTCGTGTTTCGCAGAGAGGGCGTGAATGAGCATCCGTCAGGCTGACGAAATCGACTACATCGCATGGGACGATGACGCCACCGTATCGCTGATGGTCTCGGACCACATGGACTGGGAAGACTCGGACGAACACATCCGGCTGCTTGAGGCCAAGGTGGGCGGTTATCTCGCCTACATCACCACCGGCCGGTTGGCCGAAGAGCATCCGGACGCACGGGGACGCGCCGTCTGGATTCGTGTGTGGGGCAACTCGCTTCCGTCCTATGCCGGCGAGCTGTGGCACAAGAAGGCCGGACGCCGCTGCCGCAAAAACGGGGTGCAGTATGAATTCAGGCACCGTCCCCTGAAGGTTGTAGACGGACAATGGCGTCTGGGCTGACCGGCGACAGTCAGTGCTTTGCTGCGCTCGCGCGCACAGGAATGTCCGCGCCGCCGTTCTGGGACTCTGGCGCTTAAACAGTGGCGGGGGGCGCCCGTGCCCCCCGTCTTTGTGGTCTTGTAAGCCGGGTTTTGTTTCCCCTTGCGGGGCGGCGGTCATTCGTCTAGGCGACGGGTTGCCCCGACGCTCCAGCAGCCTACCCGGACCTCTCGCGACACATTCGCAGCGGGACGAGCAGTCCCTTGGTCCCTATTTGGCCTTGCTCCGGAGGGGGTTTGGCCTGCCACGACCGTCTCCGGCCGCGCGGTGGGCTCTTACCCCACCTTTTCACCCTTGCCCGGACCCTTTCGGGCTTCGTCCGGCCGTGCGAGTTTTCGGGCCCTCGTCACGGCCAGGCAAACAAGCCGGGCGGTCTGTTCTCTGTGCCACTTTCCCTGGATGCGCCATTGAGGCGCACCCGGTTGCCGTTAGCAACCCTCCTGCTCTGCGGAGCCCGGACTTTCCTCCCACCCATTCGGGCAGGCGACTGCCTGGACCACGTGCTTAATCGTACGCGAGTTTCGGCGGGCTGTGCAGGGGCGGAAAAAACAAAAGAGCCCGCCGGCGTGCGGCGGGCTCTAAATCCGTCCAGGCTTACCTCGGGTCGACGTACAGGCGCACGTCGTCTTCTTTCAGAGTCTCGAAGCGCAGGTCGTTGCGGGCACGGCGATACCACTCGTCGCCCAGCAGGTTGCTGCCCAGCACAACAAGGTCAGTGCCTGGCTGCACCTTATCAACAACCTTCACGCCCATGTTCTTCAGCAACTCGGTGAGGCGTTCCTTGCTGTAGGCCTCGTTGGGCGGCTCATAGCTGCCGTGCAGGGCGACCGTGAGGAACTTGCCGTTGTGCCAGAACTGGCTGACGATCTTGTCCGCCTTGCGCACCGGGTCTTCGGTGGCGGTCAGGGTCAACACGGTGCACAGGCTGTAGTGCTCAGAGAGCATTCGGACGATTTCCACCACGCCCACGAACTCGTCCTTCTCGAAGCCGTGCGGGCGCCACACCTCAAAGCGCTGGCCCACGCGCACGCCGTCGGCATGGCCGAGGTTGATGTGCACCACGCCGCGCTTGTAGTCGCTGTAGCTGATTTCGCCGTCCGGGTCGCTCTGCTCAAGCTTCTGCGGGATCTTCAGGCGCGGCAGGTTGCGCACCAGGTCTTCGAACTTCTGGGCGTCACCCTCGTGGGTCAGCTTCTCGTTGGCGAACTTGTTGGCCAGTTCCTCGATACGGCCGTCGTTGGCCACCACCATGAACTGCAGGCGGTTTTCCTTGGCGTTGGTTTCGGTGATTCCGTTTTCAGCCATGTCGCCGGCGTCATCGAGCTTGTCCAGGCTTTCCTGCTTGCGCTCTCCGACCTTGCGGCTGAGGCCGCCCAGGTCCGCGATGATCTTATCCAGGCTGTCGCGCTCACCCTTGAAGCCCACGGCGATGCGGGTGCGGTTGCCCTGGGCGTCCACGTAGTCCACGTCACCCGAAACGTCGGCGTACAGCAGGTTGTACTGGTGCAGATTGGCGCTCACGAGGTCGCGGATCAGCTGCACCTGCTTGCGGAACACCAGCTCAAGGGTGATCTTGACCGGCTCCTGCATCACCTTGTCAGCCGGCGGCTCGTTGTTGGCGTGGCGGGTCAGCGCGCTCTCAAGCGCCGACTCCGGCGGCTGAGGCAGATTGTCGATCAATTCCACCTGACGGCTCAGGTCCCCGGCGGCCACGGCGACATTCTCGCCGCCGATGTCGATGGTCTTGACCGTGTAGTGCTGATAGCCCTTCAGGTACACATAGCGCTGCAGTTTACGCTCAAAGGCAGTCAGCCACTCACGCGCGGCGGCGTATTCATGCACGTAACCGGCCGCGTCGGCAGCGCCGTAGAAGCGGTTTTCCGCGTCGATGTAGGCGTTCAGCAGCGGGCTGCGTTTCTCCTGGGGCTGGTTGCGTTCCTCACCCTGGAAGGCCGTGGGATTGGGGATGCTGCCCTTGACCTGGTCAACGCCGCCCAGCGGGTCACCCATCTTGAAGCCGGTAACCTCAGAAACCGACTTCATGTGGTTGAGCACCGGTTCGAACATCGCGTGGTCAGCCTCAAGCTTCGCGACCAGGCGGGTGCCCTCGGCGCGATAGGTCTGCACCTGCTGCGCGTAGTAGGCCCACAGAAGCGTCGCAATCAGCACGAAGGGCGTGAGGATCGCCGAGATGATCCAGTACCAGCCCGCTACTTTGTTGTCTTTTGCCATGGGTAGTTCCTCGCTCCGGTTCTGCGACTATTCCTGCTGGTCAGGGCCGATCATGCCCAGGAACCAGAGCACTTCCCGTTCGGGGTACTTTTCGAAGCTCAGGCGACGTTCTTCCGCCTTGATGAACTCGGGGTCTTTGTCCCAGTTGCCGCCGATGACCACCGCGTCGGTGGTGGCGTCGATGTGCGTCGTCACGCGGTATCCCACGCTGCGCAGCAGGTCCGTGAGCTGCTGCCGGGTCAAGCTGGTGAAGCTGCCGCCGAACTCGCCGACCAGGGCCCAGCTGTAGTACTGGCGGTCGCTGAAGTTCGGGTTCTTGATGATGTCGCCGGCCTCCGGGTACGTGGAGGGGTCATCCAGCGCGTCCACGCGGCAGCGCGCGATGTTGCCGCGCATCACTTCCTGGACCCGGATCTCGCCGATCGGAACTTCGCTGTTGCGGCTGGCGTCGGCGCGCAGCACCTGGAAGGTCTGGTTCTTGCGCACGTCGCTCTGCTGGCCGATGTTGATCCACACGTAGCCCGACTTCTTGTCAACCAGGAAGATGGCGCCGTCCGGGTCGCGGGTGTCGTCGATGCGGCGCTTGTCCGACTGAAGGCGATACGCTTCCATGGCCTTTCGCGCTTCGCGACGCGCAACCGCGGCCTCACGCGCGGCGGCAAACGCCGCTTCCCGGGCCTCGCGCACACTGTCGGAATCGAGCTTCAGGTAGGTCTCGTTCTCTTTCTTCATCGCCTCGGCCAGGCGCTGCTCCGAGCTCGCTACCTCTTCCTGCTTGGTCTTCATGTCCGAGTTGGCGGTCTCGATTTCCGTCGAGACTTCGCCGTACTTGTTGGACGACTCGCTGGCCTTGCGCCCGGCGGAACGGTCCTTTTCGTCCTTTTGGGACTTGCGCTGCGCCTGCACGTTGGGGATGTAGCGGGTTACCAGGCTGTTGATCACTTCGTCCTGGCGGCCCAGCGCGTGCTGGATGGTCAGTACGTCCTGTGCCTCATAAATCTTGGTCGAGTTACGGCGCGTGCCCTCAACCTGCGAGATGGGCAGCTCTTTCTCGGTCCACTGGCCCGACTCCTTGTCATACAGCCGGACCTTGATGGTCGTCGAGCGCGTGCCCTGCAGCGGCGCGGCCTGGCCTTCCACCGGGTCGACCACGTAATAGTCCGCCACCACCTGGCTGCCCTCATTCAGCAGTTGCTGGATCGCCTCCGGCGAGCTGTAGGCCGCTTCGCCCCGGAAGCCGATGTACATGCTGACCTCGGCGTAGCGGGCCTTGACGGAATCCAGTTCCGCGGACTGGCGGGCCGGGATTTCACGCAAGGCCGCCAGGTACTGCTTTTCCTTCTGGGCCTTGTCGTATGTAAGGAAGGCGAGTGTCCCCATACCAAGCAGGAACACGATCATGACGATCATGACGATCAGATCGACCATGCCGCGGCGAGAGTATCTCGACATCAGCGACAACTCCGCTTACTGACGCACAAAACACAAGCGGAACGAATCCGCGCAGTCGTTCGGTGCAGCAGCATCAATCAGGGGGGTAGAAGCGCCCTGAGCATAAGGAAGCGGGACAAAAGGGGCAATAATCCACCAACAAAAACCTTGACACCCTTGTGTCACCGAAAGCAAGCTCAGAACTCCATACCCGCCAGCCCCTTGGGATGCCAACCGGCCCGCCCCGGGGCACGGTGCTTTCCGTCGCAATTCCTGAACTCCTGCGTGACTGAGTCTCTCTACATCATTGACGGCCACAGCCAGATTTTCCGGGCCTACTACAGCCCGGCCGCCAGGCGCCGTACCGTTCGCGGCAAAGCCGTCGGGGCGATCTATATCTTTACCCGCATGCTGCAGAAGCTGATCAAGCAGCATAAGCCGGACTACCTGATCTGCGTGCTGGACCCCAAAGGGCCCACCTTTCGCAACGAGATCTACCCCGAATACAAAGCCAACCGCGGCGAAATGCCCGAGGACCTGCGCGACCAGATCCCGGTGATCGTGCAGATGGTGGAAGCCTTCGAGATCCCCATCGTGCAGGTGCCCGGCTTCGAGGCCGACGACGTGATCGGCACGCTCGCCAAACAGAGCGCGCACCACAACGTGGAAGTGCGGCTGGTCACCCGCGACAAAGACCTCAAGCAGCTGCTTGAGCCCCATATCCGGATGCTCAACGCCGACGACGACAGCGAGTACGGCCTTGACCAGCTGAAGGAAGAACTGGGCGTCACGCCCGCGCAGTTCATCGACATCCAGGCCCTGGCCGGCGACAGTGTGGACAACATCCCGGGCGCCAAGGGGATCGGCATCAAGACCGCCGCGGAGCTGATCCAGCAGTACGGCAGCATGGATGAAGTGCTCAAGAAGGCCGAGGAAATCAAGCAACCCAAGCGCCGCGAAAACCTGATCGCCTTCCGCGAGGATGCCGCGCTCAGCCGGCAACTGGTCACCATCAAGACCGACGTGCCGGGGGTGAAGCTCGACAAGAAGGCGGCCAAGTACCACGAGCCGAAAAAAGAACTGCTGCTGCCCCTGCTCAGCGAGCTGAACTTTAAATCAGTCGCTACGGACTTCGGCTGGGGCGACGAAATGGTTCCCGCAGGCGAAACCAGTGAACAGGAGCCCGGAGCGCCAGCGACGGGTAAACGCTCCGAGACCGAAACTGCTCCAAAACGAACCAAAGGCGCCCAGACCAGCCTGTTCGGCGACGTGCCCGCCCAGCAGGCACCGGAAATCGACAAGACGCTGATCGCGGCCGGCGCTGACTACACGCTGGTCAACGACGAAAAAGCCTTCGAGGCCTTCCGCAAGGCGACCGCCAAAGCCAAACGCCTCGCCATCCACTGCGCGGCCGAGGAGTACGCCAACCTGGCCGGCATCGCCGTGGCGACCCAGCCGGGCAAGGCCTGGTACCTGCCCCTGAACAGCAACTCGCTGGATCGCGGCGAAGTGCTGAAAGCGCTGGGTGGCGTGCTGGCCGACCCCAAGGTGGGCAAGATCGGGCACGACCTCAAACACGACCTGCGCCTGCTGCTGAAGGAAGACTGCGAGATCCAGGGCATCGAGAGCGACACCAAGCTGGTCGCCTTCCTGCTTGACGGGTCAAGAGAAGACGCGCGCCTGGACAGCCTGTGCCGCGAGTACCTGGGGCTCGACACCGTTAATCTCGACAAGCTGTTCGGCGAAAAGAAGGCCCGCGTCAGCCTGCACGAGGCCGAGCCCGAGCGCGTCATGCAGTACGCAGCCCAGTACGCCGACTACGCCCTGCGCGTCAGCGACGCCCTCACGCCCCAGCTCAAGCAACTCGAACTCGAAGACCTGGCCAACAATCTCGAGTTCCCGCTGATCGAGGTGCTCGGCCGCATGGAGCACCGCGGCATCCGCATCGACAAGCCCTACCTCGGCAAGCTCGCCAAGGAGATGGAAAAAGACATCGAGCGCCTCGAGAAAGAATGCCACAAGCTGGCCGGCCACGAGTTCGCCATCGGCTCGCCCAAGCAGCTTGGTGAGGTGTTGTTCGATGAGCTCAAGCTGCCCGTGCAAGGCCGCACCGCAAAGGGCACCGGCCGCAGCACTGACCAGTCCACGCTGGAAATCCTGGCGCCCATGCACGAGTTGCCGGCCAAGGTGCTGGAGTGGCGGCACTTGTCCAAGCTCAAGTCCACCTACGTGGACGCGCTGCCCGGCCTGGCCGATGCCGACGACCGCGTGCACACGACCTACCGCCAGACCGTCGCCACCGGCCGCCTCAGCAGCAAGGACCCCAACCTGCAGAACATCCCGGTGCGCACTGAGGACGGCAAGAAGATCCGCCGCGCGTTCATCGCGGCCGAGGGTTGCAAGCTGATCAGCGCCGACTACAGCCAGATCGAGCTGCGGCTGCTGGCCCACATCGCGGACGAGAGGCACATGATCGCCGCCTTCAAGGACGGCGTGGACATTCACAAGGCCACCGCGGCCGGCATCTTCGGCGTGAAGGCCGAAGACGTCACCACCCACCAGCGCAACGTGGCCAAGACCGTGAACTACGCCGTGCTGTACGGCCAGAGCGCTTTCGGCCTGTCGCAGGGCCTGGGCATTTCGCGCGGCGAGGCCAAGGAGTTCATCGACAACTACTTCAACTCGCACCCGCGCGTGGCGAAGCTGAATGACGAAGTGCTTGAGGAGTGCCGCAAACAGGGCTATGTGAAGACGCTCGCCGGCCGAAAGCGCTATCTGCCGGAGATCGGCAGCCGCAACGTGATGGTGCGCAAACAGGCCGAGCGCCAGGCGTTCAACACGGTGCTGCAGGGCACGGCCGCGGATTTGATCAAGCAGGCCATGCTGGACGCGCACCGGCAGATCGAGAAGCAGAAGCTGCCCTGGCGCATGCTGCTGCAAGTTCACGACGAGCTGGTGTTCGAGGCGCCCGAGAAAGAAGCCAAAAAGTGCGCCGAGTTCGCCCGAGAGGTGATGAGCAAGGCCATGAAGCTGAAAGTGCCGCTGGATGTAGACGCCGGCATCGGCGACAACTGGCTGGAGGCGAAGTAATGGGTACTGAAACGGAGCGCAGGCATCTTGCCTGCATTCGCCGTCGGCGTCCCGCCGACGGCCCTGCCGGCAGGATGCCGGCAGGCAATGCAGGCTGGAAGCCTGCGCTCCCGTTCGTGCTGCTGGCCCTGCTACTGACCGCATGCAACTCCCACGGGCACACGCACGAGGACGGCGAAGACCACGAGGAAGTCGAAGAACACCGCGACCAGTGGCGGCCGCGGGAGGCGCAGTCGGATTTCCTGGACATCGGCAGGCAGGCGGGGATCGAGTGGCTGTCGTTCGTGCCCCAGGACCAGCTTGAGTACCCGGAGTATTTTGAAGGGCTCGACCGCGACCAGAAGCGGCGGCTAAGACTCGCCCCCAAGGGTTCCGACGAGCAGGTGCTGTTGCAGTTCGATTTGCCTAAAGGCAGCAAACTGTGGCCAGTGGACTGGTACGGCACGGAGTTGATGGCAATCGACTTGCCTGATGGAACGCCAGTCAGCGTTGCTATCGCGTCCCCAACGGATGCGAAACAAGCTGTTGAGGGCCTTGCGATTCAGCGGCGGAAAGTCGGCTTGCCAGGAGTTAACGAATGGGAGGAGAAGGATTGGCTGCACTCCGTGCCCGCTGAATCGAATCAGGCTGGAGTTGAGATCGCAATGGTGTTTGGTGCCGGAAGTGCGCCGTCTGCGCCAGTCCCGGCACTCTATTTCGCCAGGAACATAAGAGGCAGGACGGCAAGCCTGACCATCGTCGCTGAAGTTCTTGGTGAGAAATCGACGGCCCGGCTCAACGACAAGGGCCTACTGGTGGAACTCTCTTCAATCCTCGCTGGCATTTCCATCAAGCGGGAGCTTGCGCTTGAGGGCTCGCCAAAGCATAAATGTTCCAGCTCGCTCGAGGAGCAGCTCCGGGGGACCTTGCGGTTTCCCGACGGCACCCTTCAGCTTCCAATCGAAAATGGCCAACTCGTCCGCAAGATCGGCGGCGACTCAACCATCCAGATTGACGGCGAAGGCGCCAAGCCCTGGATCCTGATCCGCAGGCTGAAAGAAGCTGAAACCGAGGGGGACCTGCGCGCGCGCCTAAGGCGCGACACCACCTTCAACCGCCGGTTGAAAGTGCCCAGCGCCAGGTTCTCAACGGGCTACGTACCGCAGGACGCAAAGCTGCCCATCGTGGTCTTCGACTACGACGACAGCAGCTCAGAAAACAACCTGCTGGGAGTGCTCAAGGCCGGCAACGAGCTGCTGACCTTCGAGGTCATCACCCAGGGCGTGACCGACGGCGACCGGCGCCGCGCCGCCAAGGCCGCGGCCATCAAGCTGCTGGCCGGCGCGACCGGCAAGCCGGAGACGCAGGCGCCGGAGTTCAAGCCGCTGATTGACTGGAACGCGGGCGACATGGGCAAGTGACGGCAATGCAAAATTCAAAATGCAAAATTCAAAATGAAGGGCGTCCACCGCAGCAGCATGGCCTTTTGCATTTTTCATTTTGCATTTTGAATTGGGCGCAGCCGTGAAGCCGGTCATCGCCTTGGTCGGCGGTGTCGCCAGCGGCAAGTCGGCTGTGGCAAAAGCCTTCGAAAAGCGCGGCGCATTGGCCGTGGACGCGGACAAAGAAGGCCATGCGGTCCTGCGGGACCCGGCCGTGAAGAAAGAGATTCAAGACGCCTTCGGTGCGGGCGTCTTCAACGGGCAAGGAGAAGTTGACCGGGCGAAATTGGGTGCCGAGGTCTTTGGCAACGCCGCAAAACTGGCTACACTGAATGCCATCACCCACCCCCGCATCCGGCAACGCACACAGGCGAAAATCGAGGCTGGACTCAACGATCCCAAGGTGAAGGCGGTGGTGCTGGATGTCAGCCTGCTGCTGGAGTCGGGCGCTTACGAGGGGAAGTATTCTCTGCTGGTTTACGTTGAAGCAGATGAAGCATCCCGCGAACAACGCGCCATCCAGGAGCGCGGCTGGGCCAAGGGCCAGGTAGCGGCCCGCCAGGCCGGACAGTTGAGCCTCTCTGAAAAGAAGCAGCGCGCCGACGTGATCATCAACAACACGGGCACGCTCGAAGACTTGGACCGCCAGGTAGAGGAAATCTGGCAATCTCACATCGAACCGGCCGCCGGGGGCCACTAACCATCCGTACCCGGACAGGACGTTCCCGCCAGGCCGGCCCACGGCCCATCGGCGCGGAACCAGGACCTCGGGGAGCCCATCCCCGGGCAAGCTCGCAAGAGCGCTGGAGCACAAATGACACCCGAAGGAAAGTCAGCACCTCGTAAGCGCGGCCGCGGCCGTAACAACAATCGCGGCGGCGGTGGCGGTCGGCGTAAACCCGGCGGCGGCAAGAAGGGCCAGACCGACGTGATGCACGAAGAGTTCGCCCGCCAGGCCGAAATGGCCCGCATGGAGGCGCGCCGCGAGAAAGAAGAGGCCGAAGGCCGCGCCCACGAAATTGCCGGCGGCAACGAGGCCCCCGGCTACGTCGCGGTCGATGACGAAACCGCGGCCGCCATGGCGGCCGCCAAGGCTGAAGCGCCCCTGCCCCCCGTGGTCACTGAAGACAACGGCGAGTCGGAAGTCACCGAGCAGCCCCCCACCACCGAGGCCGAAGCCGCCCCGGCCCAGCCCCAGCCGCCGCGCGAGCCTTTCTTCGTCAACCTGAACGACCTTCAGAAGATGAAGATGGAGAACCTGCAGCGCGAAGTGCGCAAGCTGGGCATGCAGGACGTGACCGGGCTGAAGAAGCAGGACCTGATCTTCCAGCTGCTGAAAGACCGCGTGAAGCGCGGCGCGGTGATCAGCGGCGAAGGCGTCATGGAAGTGCTGAACGAAGGCTTCGGCTTCCTGCGCAGCCCCGACTACAACTACCTGCCCAGCCCCGACGACATTTACGTCAGCCCCAGCCAGATCCGCCGTTTCGGCTTGAAGTCAGGCCACGTAGTAGCCGGCCAGATCCGCCCGCCCAAGGACAACGAGCGCTACTTCGCGCTGCTGAAGGTTGAGAAGGTCAACGGCGAAGACCCCAACAAGCTGGCCGAGGTCGTGCCCTTTGACGAACTCACGCCGCTCTACCCCGACAAGCGCATCTTCCTGGAGGTCAAGAACGACCTCAACCTGCGCATCATCGACCTGGTCACGCCCATCGGCCGCGGCCAGCGCGGCCTGATCGTGGCGCCGCCGCGCACGGGCAAAACGGTGATTCTGCAGAAGATCGCCAACGCGATCCGCGCCAATCACCCGGACGTCTACGTGATCGTTCTGCTGATCGACGAGCGCCCCGAAGAAGTGACGGACATGGAGCGCACCGTGGATGCGGAAGTTATCGCCTCCACGTTCGACGAGCCCACCAGCCGCCACGTGCAGGTCACCGAAATGGTGCTGGGCAAAGCCAAGCGCCTGGTCGAGCATAAGGTGGACGTGGTGATCCTGCTGGACAGCATCACGCGCCTCGGCCGTGCATACAACGCCGAGCAGCCGCACTCGGGCAAGATCCTGACCGGCGGTGTGGACGCCAGCGCCCTGCAGCGCCCCAAGCGCTTCTTCGGCGCGGCGCGCAACATTGAAGAAGGCGGCTCGCTGACGATCATCTCGACCGCGCTGATCGACACGGGCTCAAGGATGGACGAAGTGATCTTCGAAGAGTTCAAGGGCACCGGCAACGCCGAGTTGCACCTGGACCGCCGCCTGGCCGACCGCCGCGTCTACCCGGCCATCGACGTCACGCGCTCCGGCACACGAAAAGAAGAGCTGCTGCTGGACCCCGAAGAGCAGAAGCGCATGTGGGTCCTGCGCCGCATCCTGAACGACATGAATCCGATCGAGGCCATGGAACTGCTGAAAGAGAAGCTCAAGAAGACCGGCAGCAACGCCGAGTTCCTGATGACCATGAATATCGGGTAAGGAACAAGAGCCGCAAGCGCAAGCGCGCGGTTGACCTTCAACCTGGGGGCCGACGCCGAAAACGGCTGTCGGCCCCATTTGTTGCTTGTGCGTCACCCGCGATTCGGGCCGCGCGCTGGCGCTTGCGGCTCCTGTTTCGCCCCTGCCAGAATTCCTGCACTTGGAAAAAGGAACCCGCTGGCCGATAAAGACGTTACAGTACGGGAGCCAGGAGGGATCGATCATGCGTACATTGCTGACCATGCTGCTTGCGCTGGCGTTCTGCGCGCCGCTGTTCGCGCAGGAGGCCGAGAAGCCGCCCGAGCCGCCTAAGGAAGAAAAGGGCGAAGACGTAAAAGAGCCGCAGAAGCGCGAAATGAGCGAAGAGGGCAAGACCCTGTTCGCCGACGTCGAGCGCGTGTTCAAGAAGTACTACGAGATCGTGCTGGCCAAGGTGAAAGCCAACGAGCCATACAAGGCCGACGATGTCTGGAACGAGGCGGTGAAAGAAGCCAAGAACGCCAAGTACAAGGACAGCACCGAGTTCCACGACGCGATCACAAACATGAAGCGCAAGGACCGCGTGTTCAAGAAGGACGTGCTGGACCTGACCACGCGCCTCGCCAAGGAAAACGCCGAGGCCATCGAAAAGTGGTCAAAGGAACAGAAGTAGCGGGACGGCGGTTGATAGTTGGTGGTTTGAAGTTGGTCGAGAGACAACGGCCCCGGGCGGAAGCCCGGGGCTTTCTTCTTCATCGAACAAGCCCGCCTACGCCAAGGCTTTGGCGCGCACCAAAAACACCCGCCAAAGGCGGGTGTTTTTGATGGTGGGCGTTACTGGACTCGAACCAGTGACCCCTGCCGTGTGAAGACAGTGCTCTAGCCAACTGAGCTAAACGCCCTACGTTCCCAAACGCCTGAAGGTTGCAGCCTTGCGAGCCCGCTTCCTTGCCCGGCCGTTGAGGGGGCGTATACTATTGCCTGCCCTGTAACCGTCAAGCTAGGGAGCACGAATGGAAACGATCCTCGTGGTGGAGGACGATCCGTCCATCCAGCGCGGCCTGGAACTCAACCTCCAGGTCGAGGGCTACTCCGTCATCACCGCCAGCGACGGCGAAGAAGGCCTGAAGCAGGCGCTTGAGCGCCGGCCCGACATCCTGCTGCTGGACGTGATGCTGCCCAAGCTCTCCGGCTTTGACATCTGCCGCCAGATCCGCAAGCAGGGCCTGACCATGCCCATCATCATGCTCACGGCCAAGACCCAGGAGATCGACAAGATCATGGGCCTTGAGCTCGGCGCCGACGACTACGTCACCAAGCCCTTCAGCGTTGCCGAGGTCGTCGCCCGCGTCAACGCGGCCGTGCGCCGCAGCAAGCGCTTCGAAACCAGCGAAGCCGACTACAGCTTCGAGGACTACACGCTGGACACCAAGGGCCAGGTGCTGCGCAAGAGCGGCCAGCAGATCGAGTTGAGCCAGAAGGAATTCCTGATGCTGAAGCTGTTCCTCGAGAACGAGGGCAAGGTGCTCAGCCGCCAGGAGATCCTGGCCAAGGTGTGGGGCTTTGATTACTACGGCACCGACCGCACGGTGGACAACTTCATCAACAAGCTGCGCCAGAAGGTCGAGAACGACATCAACAACCCAAGTCACATCCTCACCATGCGCGGCAGCGGCTACAAGTTCACGAGATAGCCGCAGCCCCGCCCGGAAGGGCGGGGAAATCAGTGAAATTGTACACTGCGCGCAACCTCCCCGGCCTTCCGGCCGGGGCTGACCTCGACCCTCCGGCCACAACCTCCTATGAAAATCGCAATTCTCTCGCAGGGCCCGCGGCTGTACAGCACGCGGCGCATCCGTGAAGCCGCCGAAGCGCGCGGCCACAAGGTTCGCGTGCTTGACCCGCTCAAGTTCTCGCTCGATGTCGAGAAGAAGAACCCCCACGTCTGGTACCGCGAAAAACGCGTCGAGAACTTCGACGCCATCATCCCGCGCATCGGCGCCAGTATCACCTTCTTCGGCACGGCCGTGGTGCGCCAGTACGAACAGATGGGCGTGTTCTGCCTGAACACCAGCAGCTCCATCGCCACCAGCCGCGACAAGCTGCGGGCCTTCCAGATTCTCAGCCGCCACAACATCGGCATTCCCAAGACCGCTTTCGTGCGCCAGCGCTCCAGCGTGATGCCGGCCATCGAGCGCGTCGGCGGCGCGCCGGTGATCATCAAGCTGCTGGAGGGAACCCAGGGCATCGGCGTGATCCTGGCCGACACCAGCAAGATCGCCGAGGCGATTGTCGAAACGCTCCAGAGCACGAAGCAGAACGTGCTGATCCAGAACTTCGTGGAAGAAAGCCGCGGCCGTGACGTGCGCGCGTTCGTGGTCGGCGGCCGCGTCGTGGCGGCCATGCGCCGCAGTGCGCAGGGCACAGAGTTCCGCAGCAACGTGCACCGTGGCGGCGTGGCGGTACCCGTGCAACTCGAGCCCGAGTACGAGCGCACGGCCGTGATGGCGGCGCAGATCCTGGGCCTGCGCGTGGCGGGCGTGGACATGCTGGAAAGCAATGAAGGCCCGCAGGTGATGGAAGTGAACAGCTCGCCGGGGCTGGAAGGCATCGAGACCGCCACGGGCGTTGACATCGCCGGCGAGATGATCAAGCACGTCGAGGAACAGGTGTTGTTTCCCGACCTGGACATCCGGCAGAGGTTGACGCTTGATCGCGGCTATGGCGTGGCGGAAGTTCCCATCGGGCCGGAATCACCGCTAGTCGGAAAATCCATCAAGGAGAGCGGTTTGCGCGACCAGGACATCCTGGTTCTCAGCATCATGCGTGAAAGCCAGACCATCCCCAACCCGCGCAACACGCGAGAGATCCTCAGCGGCGACCGGCTGCTTTGCTACGGCAAACTGCTCGCGATGAAGACGTTGTTCCCCGCACAGCACTGGCCGGAACCCAAGCCCAAGCGCGCCAAGGAGAAGGCCAAGCAGCCTGGGACTTAGTCAGCGCTTGATGGACACGTCCGGGCGCGCCTTGCGGAAGGCCTTCAGGGCTTCTTCGTCCAGGGCGCTCTCGTGCAGGTGCAGCTCAAGGGTCTTGAGGGTGGCCAGCTTCTGGAGCATCTGGAAGCGCTCGGCGTTCACGACGTAGAAGCTCATCAGCACCAGGTGCTCCAGTGCGGGCAGTTCGCTGATCGCCTCAAAGCCCTCGTCGCCGATTTCCACCCCCACAGCGAGATAGTGCAGTTGCGGCAGTCGTTTGAGCCGTTTGAGTTCAGCATCGCCGACGCGGGCCTCACGCCCGAAGTCGTACCACAGCACCATGTGGAAGCTGACCGCCGAGGTGTCTTCGGGCAGTTTTTCGATGTGGTCTTTTTCGTACACCATCGCGACCTTGCGGTCGCCCCACTCCGACCAACCCAACTCCACGTACTTCGGTGGCGAAGGATCGGGGTACAAGCCGCCGGGACGTTCCACTGGCCCCGGCCTTGTTGAGTCATTCGGATCGGGGTCGTCTCTGTCCGGCGTGTTGCGCGATGGCGCATTGTCGACTCCGCGCCCGTTGTCACGGCTCGCGTCGTCCCCGCAGCCGGCAATCGCCAGCAGCACGATCAGTAGTGGAAGCAGGCAGCGCATGGTGTTCCTTCCCGCGCCTGAGACGTCGCCGCATCCGCCGTGGTTCCGAAGATTTTCACTCGCACGACGGAGGCAGGCAGGCGGATAGAGCGCACGTCAGCGGGTAGTCAGCTCGTTCAGCTTGGCTTCCACGTTGTCGGCGAGTTGCTTGATGAAAGCGGGGTGGGTGTTGACCGCCTCGGCTGCAGCAAACGGCAGATCGAGATCGTCCGCCTTGTTCTTGCCTTCCACGCCGAGGTCGTACAGCACTTCCACGTTGTCACACAGGAAGCCGATCGGCGCGGCGACAATCTTCCGGGCGCCGCCGTCCTTCAATTCCTCGATCGCGCGTTCGAGGTAGGGCGTGGTCCACTCGATCTTGCTGTCGCTGGGGGCGCTCTGGTAGGCCACCATCAAGTTCGCGGCCCCCACCTTGGCCGCCACCAGCTCGGCCGTCTCCTTGATCTGCTCGACGTACTTGCTGGTTTTCACCAGCGACATCGGGATCGCGTGGGCGCTCAGCACCAGGCCGGTGGAACTGTTGGTCAGGTCGGCGTTGATGGCCTTGGCGGCCTCGCGGACGCGGTCGGCAAGGGCCTCGATGAAGCCGGGTTTGTTCCAGAAAGGCTCCACCACACCGGCCCACTTCGGGCGACTTGACTCGTCAAGCTTTTCCAGGCCCTCGGTCACGCGGCGCAGGTAGGCGTCCCAGGAAACCGCGCTCTGGTGAGGCGTCATCACCATCACCAGGAACTCGCCGTCAACCTTCGCGACCTGGTCGGCAATCCATGGCATCCAGTGGTCGTAGCCGACGGTGAGCTTGAGGTCATGGCCGCGCTTCTTCAGCTCAGCCCGGATCGCATTGGCCTGCGCTTCGGTGATTTCATTGAAGCGGCTGAAGCCGCCGAAGAACTTGTAGTGCTCGACCACTTCATCCACGCGCGCGCGGCGCGCCGGGTTGTCGCCGAAGATGCCGTTCACGAAGCAGAAAGCCTGCCCCGGGCACTCCGCGTGTTTGCCGCAGCACTCTTTGGTCGGCCCGCCGAATGCCACCACCATCAGGTTGTCGATTGCCATGTTGCCGCCCGTTTCTCTGGTTGTCGTTCACTCCACCAGCCGCGCTTCCACGTGCCAGCGCTGCCGGAGCTCACGCAATGTGAGTTGCCCCTCCGTGTGCGTGGCGGACGTGCCGGGCGGCAGGTGCTTTTTCGTGCTCTCGCTTGCGATCTTGTCGGTCACCCCCCACCAGAAGCGCTCTCGCGCATCCAGGCTCAGCAGTGCGCCGCGACGGATCAGCTCGCGGTTGCGCTCGATGATGCAGTACTTCACCAGCGCTTCCTCAAGCCAGGCGCCGTGGTCCTGGTCCTGCTCGAGGTGCATGGTCCAGTACTCGATCTCTTTCTCAGCAAAGCCCGCCTTGCGCAGGCCTGCCACGGCCAGCTCGAACATGGCCGGGATGCTCCATTCGTGGCCGGGGCCTAAAGCACCCAGCCCCACCAGGAAAGGTTCTTCGGTCGCGATGCGATAGTGCTCGCGGATGAAGTGCACCACCTCCGGGTGCAGCGGGATGATGTCTTCTTCACCGGGCTTGTGGCCCGCGGCGTGCATGAACTTCTTGTAGTGCTCGGCGTGGTCTTCGCCTTCGCTGCGCTCGCCGTACTCGTCCACCAGCACCTTGGCCAGCCAGCACTTGGCTTCGCTGTCGGGCGCGTTCAGCAGCAGCAGCTCCATGTAGCGCGTGAAGTTGCCCACCAGCGGGAAGTGTTGCCCCGCCAGCACCATGAAGTCAAAGCGCGAACGCGGGTCCGTCTTCATGCGGCCAAGGATGCTGTGCCCCACGCCGGCATGGTTCTTGATTTCCTTGCGCAGGTCGGAAAGGAATTGCCTGGCTTCCTTTTCCTGCTCGATGGTCAGTGTCATGGCTCTCTCTTGCCGCCGCCATCCGGCGTACAACGCACGCTATAACAACCCGATTCCAGCTTCCACCCTTCCATGCCCGACATCCCGGACCCGGCTAGCCCATCTTGAATCCGGCCTCTCCCGTGGGAAGAATCACGTCCATGCCCGAACAACCGGCGCCAAAGAACTTCTGGAAGGCCCTCGGCCCCGGCCTGCTTTGGGCGGGCGCCGCTGTGGGCGTATCGCACCTGGTGCAGAGCACCCGGGCCGGCGCCAGCTTCGGCTTTGCCCTGCTGGTCGTTTTGTTCGCGGCCAACTTCTTCAAGTACCCGGCCTTCAGCTTCGGGCCCCGCTACGCGGCCGCCACGGGCACCAGCCTGCTGGAAGGCTACCGCCGCCAGGGCAGGTGGGCGCTGGTGCTGTACGCGCTGCTGACGCTGGGCACCATGTTCACGGTGCAGGCCGTGGTCACGCTGGTGACGGCCGCGATGTTCACGGCGCTGCTGGGCTGGAAAGACCCGCTGGCAGGCCTGGCGCCCACGGTGTGGCTGTCGGCGCTGCTGACGCTGATCTGCGCGGGCTTGCTGGCTGTCGGCCACTACAAGTGGCTCGACAAGATCGTGAAAGTCGTGGTTGCACTGCTGACCGTCACCACGCTGCTGGCCACGGCCCTGGCGCTGCCGAAGATCGACTGGGGGGCGATGGAGTGGCTTCCGTCGGCCGATTTCCTGACCGACACGCCCAAGGTGCTGTTCCTGGTCGCGTTCATCGGCTGGATGCCCAGCGCCTTCGACATCTCGATCTGGCACTCGCTCTGGACGCTGGCCCGCCGGCGCGAAACCGGCCACGCACCCAGCGTGAAAGATGCGCTCACCGACTTCAACGTCGGCTACCTGGGCACGGTGCTGCTGGCCCTGTGCTTCGTGATTCTGGGCGCCGGCGTGATGTTCCACAGCGGCGAGAAGTTCTCGGACAGCCCGGCCGGGTTCGCCGGGCAGGTGATCGGCCTGTACACCGCCAGCCTGGGCGACTGGGCCAAGCCGATCATCGCGACCTCGGCGTTTACGGTGATGTTCTCGACCACGCTGACGGTGGTGGACGGCTTCCCGCGCGCGATCGCGGCGCTGGTGGCGCGCTTCCAGGAACCCGAGACGCCGGGCCAGCCCTCGCAGATCAGCCGCCGGGTTTACTGGATCGCGCTGGTGGTGCTGGGGTTGGGCGCGGTCGGGATCATCTGGTACGCGATCGGCGGCGGCAAGGCGTTCAAGGCGCTGGTGGACCTGGCCACTTCGCTGAGCTTCCTGTCAGCGCCGCTGTTGGCCTGGCTGAACCACCGCGCCATGATGGGCAGCGAGGTGCCGCAGGAGGCGCGGCTGAGCCCGCGCATGATCGCCTACAGCTGGGCCGGCATCATCCTCTCAGGCCTGTTCGCGGCGTACTACTTGTATGTGCTGATCACGGCTTGATCAGGGCAGTTCGTAGCCCATCAGCGGCACCAGGATCCACGCCGCCCCTACCACGATGCAGACCGTGCCGGCGAGGTACATCGAGGCCTTGATCAGCTTCGGCGCCTTGTCGCCCAGCTTGGCCGTAATCGCTCCGAACACCGCCGCGAACAGCGCCATCGCCAGCACCGTGCCGACCGCGAACGCCGCCAGGTACGCGAACGACTCGCGCAGGCTGGGAAACGCCAGGCTGGGCAGCACGCCCATCAGGTGCGCCATGCCTGCCAGGCCGTGCAACGTGCCGGCCGCGAAGGCGGCGTGGCTGTGCATGTGTGCGTGGGCTTCTTCCTTGGCGGCCGGGTCGTGGGCGCCCTCAACGTGAACGTGCAAGTGGGTGTGGGCATCTCCTTCGTGGGCGTGTGTGTGAGCGTGCATGCGATGTTTGAAGGCCGCGCGCAGGCCGATCACGCCCAGGCCGATCAGCATGATGCCCACGATACGCTCACCCCACTCGCTGACCGGTTCAAGATCAACTGCCTGGCGCAGCACCAGGAAGATGATCGCCACGATCACCACGCCCATGCTGTGGCCCACGCCCCAGCGCACACCCAGCCAGGCCGCCTTCAGCCTGCGGCCGACACTGAGCGGCATGAGCGCGGCCAGGTGGTCTGCGCCCATGTAAACGTGCGCCATACCCGCGATCAGCCCTGTACCAAGTGCCAGCAGCAGCTCATGCATGGCGGTGCCCTCCGCGTTGCAGAGTTTTGCCCGTCGAGCTCAGGGCGAAGGCCGCGTGCAGAACGCCCTTCAGCCGCCGCATGCCGTCGGTGAGTTCGCGCAGAATCTCCGGCTTGCCGCGCAGCATGATCATTTCGGCGCATGTGCCGTGATCAAGATGCACATGGGTGCTGGCCAGCACGTTGGCGTGGTGGTCGTGCTGCAGGCCGTTCAGCTTGTCACTGAGCCCGCCCTGGTGGTGGTCGTAGATCAGGGTGATGGTGCCCAGCACTTCGCGCCCCTGCTCCCACTCTTCGCTGACCAGCTGCTCGCGGATCAGGTCGCGCACGTATTCGGAGCGGTTCTCGTAGCGCGAAGTCTCCACCAGGCGATCCAGCTCGGCCGCGAGGGATGCTTCCAGGGATATGCTGACTCGTACGAGGTCCGACATGGAAATCCGTATTACGTTCTTGCTGCAGTGTAATACGGATGATCCACCCGACAATGCACCTTCTTTACGAAGATTCTTCACGCGGGCATTGTCGGCTTTCATGGGCACCGACGATTCTCCACAAGCTCGAAGCAGCATCAGCCTGCCGGTGATCTGCACGATCTTCTTCTTCTCAGGCTTCCCTGCGCTGATTTACCAGCTTGTCTGGCAGCGCTCCTTGTTCGCGATCTACGGCATCAACGTGGAGTCGGTCACGGTTGTGGTGACGGCGTTTATGTTGGGCCTGGGGCTGGGCAGCCTGGCAGGCGGCGCGATTTCGCGGCTGCGCCGCATCCCGTTGCTCACGGTGTTCGGCGTCGTCGAGCTCGGCATCGGCGCGTACGGCTATTTTTCGCTCGAGATCTTTGACTCCGTCGGCAAGGCGACGCTGGGCGCCGGCGTGTGGGTGACCGGCATGCTGACCTTCGGCCTGGTGCTGGTGCCCACGCTGCTGATGGGTGCGACTCTGCCGATCCTCGTTTCGCACCTGGTGCGCCATACCGGCAACGTGGGGCGCGCGGTGGGCCTGCTGTACTTCGTTAACACGTTCGGCTCGGCGGCGGCGTGCTTTGCCGTTGCGCTGTTCATCATGCGGGTGTTCGGCATGCAGGGCGCGGTTTCGCTGGCAGCGTTATTGAACATGCTGGTCGCGGGCGGCGCGTTCCTGGCCGGTATGCGGCACAAAACCCCGCCGCCGGAGGAAGCGGCACAAGCCGCTGTCGGCGGTTTCTCCCGCAAGCGCTTCCTGCTGGCGGCGGTGCTGGTCGGGCTGACGGGCTTCGTTTCGCTGTCCTATGAAATCGTGTGGTTTCGGGTGCACTCGTTCACGACGGGCGGCCACGCCATTGCGTTTGCCGCCGTGCTGGGTTCGTTCCTGCTGGGCATCGCGCTGGGGTCATTGTTCGCGCGGCGCTTCTGCACCTCGGACGTGAAGGGCCAAGGTCTTCGTGCACTGGCCGGCTTTGCGCTGGCCGCCACGCTTGCCAGCTTCCTGGTCGCACCGGTATCGAGCTGGCTGGCCACTTTTCTGCCTTACCCGTTCCTGCTGCCGCTGGTGACCATCTCGGCCGGGCTGCTTGGCGCGACCTTCCCGCTGATTTGCCACTACGGTGTCGCGCCGGACGCCAAAGCCGGCGCGGGCATGAGTTACCTGTACCTGGCTAACATCATCGGCTCGGCCTCGGGCAGCCTGGTAACCGGCTTCGTCCTGCTGGACGTACTGAGCCTGCAATGGACCAGCGTGCTGCTGACGATGCTGGGCCTGATGCTCGCGGGCGGACTGGCGTTCCTGGCCGACACGCCGAAAACCTTGCGGCTGCGGCACCTGGCCGCGGTCGGCGTGTCGGTGGTGCTGGTGGTGGCGATTTCCGGCTGGCTGTTTGACGGCCTGTGGCACCGCCTGCAGGTGTTTGACAAACCGGACCCGTCCGAGCCTTTCGCGCACGTGGTCGAGAATCGCCATGGCGTGATTACCGTGACCCAGGACCGCCGCATCTACGGCGGCGGCATGTACGACGGCGTTTTCAGCCACGACCTGGTCAACGACCGCAACCTGATCGTGCGGCCGTTCGCGTTGGCCGCATTCACGGAGACACCGCGAGATGTAATGATGATCGGGCTGTCTTCGGGCTCATGGGCGCAGGTGGTGGCCAACCTTCCGGGCGTGGAGCACCTGACGGTAATCGAGATCAACCCCGGTTACGTCGAGTTGATCGGCCTTGAGCCCAGCGTGCAAAGCCTGCTGAACAATCCCAAGGTGACCATTGAGATAGACGACGGCCGCCGCTGGTTGAACCGCAATCCAGACCGCAAGTTCGACCTGATCGTAATGAACACCACCTGGCACTGGCGCGGGCATGCCACGAACCTGCTTTCGGTCGAGTTCCTGCAGCTGATGCGCGAGCACTTGAAACCGGGCGGCATGGCGCTCTACAACACCACTGATTCCGCACGGGTGCAGCGCACCGCCTGCGAGGTCTACCCTCACGTTGTGCGCATCATCAACAACGTTCTGGTCAGCGACCGGCCGCTGCTGCCGAGCCGCGAACGCTGGCGCCGCGCGCTGCTGAACATGCGGATCGATGGCGAGCCGGTGCTGGACCTGCAACGTGACGCCGACCGGGAAAAGCTCGATAAGCTGATGGGTATGCTGGATTCACTGGTCGAGCCGAACCCGCCCTGGTGGGGAATGGAAACCCGTTCTGCCATCCTCGCCCGTACGGAAGGTCTGCAACTGGTGACGGACGACAACATGGGGTCCGAGTGGCAGTTGCTGCCTGATTGAGTCGCCTCCCCGTTGGGGCTGGGGCGATTTATCGCTAAGCTGTATCCCAAGCGCTCGTTAAACTGGTAAACAGCAGCAGTTTACGCATGCCGAAGGCATCGACACAGCTCATTGGCAGCTCGCCCGCGTTCCGCAAGGCTTTGTCGGACGCTTCGGTAGCGGCACGCCAGGATGCACCACTGCTGGTCTACGGCGAAACCGGCTCAGGCAAGGGCGTCATCGCCGAGTACGTGCACCGCAAGTCCGGCCGCGCAGGCCGACTGGTTTCACTGAACTGCGCAACGTTCCAGGCCAACCTGTTTGAAAGCGAGCTGTTCGGCTACATGCGCGGCGCGTTCACCGGCGCTGTGAAAGACACCCCTGGCCTGTTCGAGGCGGCGGAGGGGGGCACGTTGTTCCTGGATGAAATCGGCGACACGCCGGTGGAAATCCAGCCCAAGCTGTTGCGCGCCCTGGAAGAAGGCGTGATCCGCCGGGTAGGCGGCACCAAGGAAATCCCGGTGGATGTACGCCTGGTGTGCGCCACCAACCACGACCTGAAGGAACTGATCAAGGCCGGCAAGTTCCGCGAAGACCTGTACTACCGCATCAACTCGTTCGTGGTGACGCTGCCACCCCTGCGCGAACGGCGCGAAGACATCCCCGAGCTGGCAAAGTTCTTCCTGGAAGAGCACGGCACCCGCGAAGCCGGCGCGGCGCGCAGCCTGTCGGAAGAGGCTGTCCGCGCCCTGCAGGCGTATGCCTGGCCGGGCAACATCCGCGAGTTGCGCTCGGCCATGTCGTATGCGGCGGCCCAGGCCGGCGCGCGTGCGGTGGTGCTGCGCGAAGACCTGCCCCAGACGTTGCAGGAAGCCCAGGCACCGGCTTCCCTTGATGGCGCGGATTACATCGAGCGCTTCCGTGAACTCTATCGCAGCGGCGCGGAGAACCCGAAGCGCTGGAGCGAATTCCTGCTCGCGTTCCATGATCACCTGGGCAGCAACCGCTTCGCCCGCGGAGACGTGTTGGAGTGCCTGCGCGCCGTGCGCGGCGCCGAGCCGACCAACAACGCGCTGGTGAACGAATGGCAGCGCCACATCAAGCCGATTCCACTGCGGCTTGGGTTGATCATCGAGGACGGGAAGAAACTGCGCATCGACCTCGAGGCCTGCCGCCGCGTGATGCAGGGCATGGAGCCCGTCGATGAAGAAGCCGACTTCGAAATCGAGACGGAAACCGAAGTCAAGCCACCACCGCCCCTGGCCGAGCGCGCCCGGCGCACCAACCTGGATGCGCCCCGGACCAGCTTCATAGGCCGCCAGAAAGAGTTGCAGAAGCTGACTGAACTGGTGCTTTCCGGGCACAGCAACCTGATCACGATTACCGGCCCCGGCGGCACCGGCAAGACCCGCATCTCGCGCGAGGCCGGGCGCATGCTGATGGGTGCGCTGCCCGGCGGCGCCTGGTTCGCGGACCTGACGGAGTCGCGCAATATCGAGGGCGTCGCCTATGCGGTGGCACAGGCACTGGGCGTGCCGCTGACCGGCAATCAGTCGCCGGAACTGGCCGTGGGAGCGATTCTGCAGGCGCGGCCCGCCAGCCTGCTGATCCTGGACAACTTCGAGCAGGTGGCCGAGGCAGCTTCCGGCGTGGTCGGCGACTGGGTACGCCAGGCGCCGCAGTTGCGCTTTGTGGTTACCAGCCGCGCGCTGCTGGGCGTGGAAGGCGAGCAGGAGTTCGAGTTGCTGCCGCTGCCCCTGCCCGACGAAAACGCAGCGCCGGAGGCCATCGCAAAGGCCGAGGCCGTGCGCCTGTTCATTGACCGAGCCCGCGTGCATCACCTGGGCTTTGAGCTCACGCCGCGCTCGGCGCCGGCGGTGGCGCGTATCTGCCAGCGCCTGGAGGGGATGCCGCTAGCGATCGAGCTGGCAGCGGCGCGCACGGTGATCATGCAACCCGAGCAGATCGCGGACAGGCTGGACAAGCTGTTCGAAGTGCTGAAGTCATCACGCCGCGACCTGCAGCCCCGCCAACGCAGCCTGCAGGCCACGCTGGACTGGAGTTACGACCTGCTCAGCCCCGTCGAGCGCTGGGCGTTCGCGCAGCTTTCGGTGTTCCGCGGCGGATTCTTCCTGGATGCCGCCGAGAACATCCTTGACCTGTCAAGGTTTCCCGACGCGCCCGCGCCCATCGACCTCGTGCAGGGCCTGCGGGAAAAGAGCCTGCTGCGCGCCTTCGACACACCCTACGAGACGCGCTTCAACATGTACCAGCTGGTACGCGAATACGCCTCCGAGCGCTGGCTGGAGCTTGCCAACGACGCGGAGCGCGCCGCGGTGCTGGATCGTTTTGCCCAATACTACCGCTCTTACATCGCCCACTGGGACGGCCGCGTGTTCAGCCCCGACAGCATCGAGGCGCTGGACCGCATGGACTTTGCGCGCGCAAACGTGCAGGCCGTTCTCGACTGGGCTGATACCAGGCCGGAACGCCATTCCTCGTTCATCGAACTGAGCCTGCACAGCTACCAGTTGCTGCGGGTGCGCGGTCCGGCCAAGGCGCGTGTGCCGGCCATGCGTCGCGCGCTCGAGCTTCAGGGCGAGGCCGACAGCCCCTTGCGGGCGCGCATGCTGTTCCTGCTTTCCCAGGCCGAACGCGAGGCCGGCGACCCGGTGGCCGGCCGCGAACTGGCCGAGCAGGCCGTGGAGCTGGCGGAACGGCTGGGAGACGACGGGCTGCTTGCGACGGCCAAGTTCAACCTGGCCGGCATCGAGTATGCAGGCAGCAACTCCCTGCGCGCGCAGGCCTTACACCGTGAAGTGCTGCCGATCTTCCAGCGCCTGGGCAACCGCGCCAACGAAGCCCGCGTGCTGAGCCGCATGGCCCTGCTTGGCGCCGAGCTTGGCGAATTCGAGGAAGCACTCGAGAACAGCCGGCGCAGCGAGGAAATCCTGCGCGAGGCCGGCGACCTGCCGGGCCTTGGCTTCGTGCTCAGCACCCGGGGCAACATCTACCATCGCATGGGTGACCACGAGCGCGGGCTGGAGATCTTTGAGCAGGCCGAACGCATCTTCCACGAACTCAATGACAAGCGCATGATCACCATCTGCCTGGGCAACCGCGCCTTGATGCAGCGCCAGCTGCGCCGTTTCGATGCCGCAGAGCCCCTGGTGCGTGAAACCACCCAGCTCGCCCGGGAACTCGGCGACCGCCTCACGCTTGCCAAAAACCTGATGAACACCGGCATCATGTACGTCGAGCTTGCACGCTACGACGAGGCCGAGCAAGCCATGCGCGAGGCTGAAAAGCTGTTCGCCGAGCAGGAACAGCCCCGCCTGCAGGCCGTGTGCGTCGAGAACCTGGCCTACATCGCCGGCAAGCGCGGGAACCTTGAGGAAGCCCTGCGCGGCTTCCAGGGCGCGCTGAAGCTGTGCGAGGGCGAAGAGGACGGCACCACCGCCGGCATCCGCACCGCCATGGCCGAAATCCTGATCGACCACGGCCGCAACGCCGAAGCAGCCGAACTGGCCCGGGCTGCCGTGGACGCGTGGCGGCAGGCCGGACGTCCTGTACAGCGGGACTATTTCCGGGCTCTTGCGGCGCAGTCGATCTCCGGCGGCGACCGGCAGGCGGCGGCGGAGGCGCTGGCCCTGGCGGAGAAGCTACGCTTCCGGCCTGACGACCCGTCGCCGTTCACCCGCGCGACGCTGGAGTTTTTGCGAAAAATCTGAGACGTTACCCGAGCGGACTTCACTCACATCATGATCGATCCTGATCGATCATGATTCGTTTCCGGGTCTTGATTCGATCCACAAAGCGCACCGATCGCTTGACGCGTCAACACACCGGCGGCCCCAAACCCCTTATTTCCAAGGATTTAGAAGAAATCCCCGACCGTCCGGTCAGGCTTGGCACACATGTTGCAACGTCGCGTCTGTGAGTTGCCGTGCAATTCCTGCGCGCATCAAGCAGTGGGAAGGTGACCGCAGTTCAAAAACGTTATGTGCAAGTAGGATGAGATGTCCAAGTCAAAGGACAAAACTGTGGGGAAACAAATGATTCGAATCAGAGCAGTGCACACGCTGTTGATCGGACTACTGCTGTCTGCGGCGGCAGGAACGGTATCGGCACAATTTTTTAACGAGGACTTTGAGGCCGGCACTGCTGGAACAGACTGGCAAGCAGCAACCCTGACTTCCGGTACGTGGACTTACGACGGACTGTTCACGGCCGCGCGCCCGACGGCGACCGTCCAGACCAAGACCTGGACCATCGAGCCGAACATCTCTGGTGCACCGACGTCGTGGGGGACCAAACACGCGCGGTTCTACTGGTCTCCGTCCATTACGAATTACTCCGTTGCCCTGATCAGCCCGACGATCGATCTCAGCGCGGCGAACGCCTTTGCAGCGCTTAACTTCGAGCTGGGCAACGACGGTTTCGGTACTGCTGGAGACCACAAGTTCGAAATCTGGCTCAGCGCTAATGGCGGCACCAGCTGGACGCTTGCAACCAGCATCGGCGACAACGCCAGCACGATTGCGTATTCCGTTGAGAACGTCGTACTCAACTCTGTGCTTCCTGCGATGATCGGCAGCCCAACCTGCAAGATCGCAGTCGTCCTTCACTCCGACATGGGTACGGCGGGCATTGACTACTGGCGACTCGACAACATCCGGATCATCGACCCGACCAAGCCGACGCTCAAGCCGGCGACAGGTTCTCAGTTCAACTCGCAATTGGTCGCTACAGGAAAGAACGGGACCACATTCAGCGGCTACAACCTTACGGCGGACGACATCAACGACGCAACCATCGACATTGCAGTTACGTCGTCCAATCCGATTCCCGGTGTTACGGCTCCGTCTGGCGGAACCGGTGTTTCCGTGCCCGCTGCACTTCAATGGACCGGTGCCCCCACCGCCGGCGGCACCTACAGCTACACGGTGACGCTGAACGACGGGACGAACAACGAGGTCTTTACCGTTACGTTCGTGATCGCCACTTACACTTCGTCCTTCCCATACTTCCAGGGTTTCGAGAGTTCACCTCCGTACGGCAATGCCTTGTTCAAGACAGGCGCGCAGACAGTGCCGACTGTTATCAACCCAACGCAGGCGCCGGGCTCTAATGCTGTAACCGGCAGCAGCGGTTACCAGGTTGCAACCACCGCGATTGCCAGCAGCAACCCGCAGGACGGTTCCGGAATGCTCAGCATGTACGGTGGCACAGGAACGGGTGCCACTTCGATGGACCTGCTGTTCGATATGTCCACGTTCTCGACATCCGACTACGTTGAACTTGAGTTCTATTGGAACGACGAGGGCATCGACAACAACGCCGCCACAAACGCTTTGCAGGGCGTGTTCCTCAGCACAGACGGCGGAGCAACGTGGCAGGCCGTCGTTTACCAGTTCCCGCACAGCCTCAACACCGGCATCTGGAACCACCAGAGCATTGACCTGTCCCCAATCATGACCAACCTGTCCCTGTCTTACACGAGCCAGATGGTCATCCGCTTCCAGATTGCGGAGGACCTTGACACGGACATCATGCTGCTGGACAGCATCCGCATCCCTGACCCGTCACCCGCTCTCCGCATTTTCCCGGTGTCTGGCGCTTCGACCGACGCCGTAGCCGGCGCTACAGGCACACTCGTCGCGACCGTCGACACGTTCTCTCTGAATTCTACTCAGTCCCTCAACAGCATCACTTTCACCCAGGTCGGCACCGCCAACAACGCAAACCTCACCAACCTGAAGCTGTGGGAAGACACCAACACGGACGGCATTTTCAACGCGGGCGACAACCAACTTGGTTCCAATGTCGCTGCCATGGCTGGCGCAACCGTGACTTTCAGCGGTGCACCCATGCGCAGCTACACCACCAACCAGTCCATGCGGCTCTTCGTGACTGCGGACATCGCGGCCGTACCGACAGTACCGGCCTACATCCAATTCCAGGTTGCGGCTTCCACCGATGTCTCCACCAACCCGGGCGGCGTTGAGGGAACTTTCCCGGTTGATCTCGACCAAGCCTTCCTGAAGGCGCCGGTTACCAGCTACCCGTTCGTGCAGGACTTTGAAACCGCCCCTCCCTACTTCCACAGCACCTTCACGACCGGCGCGCAGACCGTCCCGACCGTGACCGCAACACCGCCCAGCACCCCCGGCAGCTCAGTAACGACCGGCGCCAGCGGCTACCAGGTCACGGCCGGCCCGATCCTCGGCAGCAGCCCGAACTCCGGCACCGGCATGCTCGACATGTTCGGCGGTACCGGCACCGGCGCAACCGCCATGGACTTCTGGTTCGACATGTCCGGCTTCTCCACCAGCGACGTGGTCACCTTCGAGTTCTACTGGAACGATGAAGGCCTGGACATTCTGGCGGCCACCGACGTCATGCAGGGCGTGTTCCTGAGCACCAACGGCGGCACCACCTGGGAGGCGGCACTCTTCCAGTTCCCCACCAACACCACGGAAGGCGTCTGGAACCACGTCACGATGGACCTCTCCACCGTGCTGACCACACTGACCCTGAACTATACGGGACAGATGGTGATCCGCTTCCAGATGGCTGAAAACTCCACGGCCGACCACCTGCTGATCGATGACATCCGCGTCGAAGACCCGGCCCCGCACCTCACGGTGCTGCCGGTTACCGGCCTCGTTGCGGCTGCCTTCGGCGGCCAGAACGACCAGGTGCTTGCCAGCGTTGACACGGTCTCGGTCAACTCGACTCAGGCCCTTTCCAACATCACCTTCACCCAGATCGGCACTGCCAACAACAGTGACATCACGAACCTGAAGCTCTGGGAAGACACCAATGGCGACGACGTGTTCAGCACCGGCGACACCCAGCTGGGCTCGACCGTGGCGACCATGTCCGGCTCCACGGTGACTTTCACCGGCGCGCCCCTGCGCAGCTACACAAACAACCAGGCCATGCGCCTGTTCGTGACTGGCAACATCGCAGCTGCACCGACAGTCCCCGCCAACATCCAGATGCGAGTGACTGCGGCCAGCGACGTGACTGCCACCCCGGGATACGTCGGCGGTAGCTTCCCGATTGACCTGGACAGCCTCACCGTCGTCGCCCCGGTCAGCAGCCTGCCCCACACCGAAAACTTCGATGGCACGTATAGCAACATCGTGTTCCACAGCGCGCCGGGCATGTATCCGTCGGCGACGGCCGTGGGTGGCACGGTCTCCATGACCAACTTCACCAACGCGGGCCAGGTACAAGTTACCGCACAGCAAGGCGCGTTCGTGCCCCCCTCCTCGCCGAACTACGTGATGTTCGACTTCCCCAGCGGTGACGCCGCGGCCGCCATGGACATGCTGTTTGACCTCAGCGCGTACAACGCAGCAACCGACACGATCGACCTGTCATTCTCATTCACTGACAACGCCGACGAAACCGACAACGAAGACCTGGTGCTGATCAGCAACGACGGCGGCGCAACCTGGGTGGCTATTTTCCGCCTGGAACCATCCGCGTACACCAACAACGTCTGGAATAACATCAGCGTCAACCTGTCCGCAGCGCTTCAACAGGCTGGCCTGAACTACACCTCGAACATGATCCTCCGCTTCCAGGGCCAGGACAACTCGTCCTTCTCCGGTGGCGACGGTATCTTCATTGACGACGTGACCGTTGCCCTTGCTGCCGCGGCTCTCCGGGTCAACGCCGGCCCGCAGCCGGCCGATCGGATTGCAATGCCAGGCGACACCGACGTCGTGATCGGCAGCTTCTTCCTGACTGCTGTGAACTCCAACCAGAGCATTTCCACGATTACGGTGAGCAAGACTGGCACCATCACTGACACGGATGTGGCGGGCGTGAAACTCTGGGCCGACACCAACAGCGACGGCGTGTTCAGCACCGGCGACACACAGCTCGGCGCAACCGGCGCGTTCTCCGGCGGCATCGTCAACTTCACCGGCGCTCCGTTGTTGAACCTGAGCAGCACCTCGGCAACGGTATTCGTCACCGCCGACATCTCCGCAACGTCCGCTGTACCTGAGAGCCTGGGTTGCAGCATCGCCGCGGACACGGACGTGACCACCACGCCGGGCGCCGTTTCCGGCACTTTCCCGGTGAACGGCGGCGGCACGGTGACGGTCATCCAGCCCGCCACCCTGCCCTTCACGGAAGGGTTTGAGACCGCGTCAACCTACGCCAACGCCATCTTCGCCACCGGCGCCCAGACCATTCCGACGGTGATTACTGTCGGCGGCGCCCCGGGCAGCGACAGTGTCACCGGTGCAAGCGGCTACCTGATCACCGCCGGCCCCATCCTCGGCAGCAGCCCGAATTCCGGTTCGGGCATGCTTGACATGTTTGGCGACACCGGTACCGGCGCGACAACGCTGGACCTGTACCTCGATATGTCGGCGATCACCACCAGCGCCAGCGTGCTCTTCGACTTCTACTGGAACGACGAAGGTCTGGACGCGGCTACGGCCACCGACCCCTACCAGGGCGTGTTCGTCAGCACTGACGGCGGCGCGACCTGGGAATAGGCTGCATACCAGTTGTACTGTGGCGGGACCGAGGGCGTGTGGAACTACCAGTCGATCAACCTCTCCGCGATGATGAGCGCCTTGTCGCTCAACTATACCGCCCAGATGGTGATCCGCTTCCAGATGGCCGACACCCTGAACTCCGACCACCTGCTGCTGGATGACATCCGCCTGCAGATTCTGCCGGACATCGACATCTCCCGCGGCGGCACCTCCATCGCCAACAACGGCATCGACCTGGTCGGCACGCAGCCGATTTCCACACCGATCTCGCTCACCTATGACGTCGCCAACGTCGCCCCCACCGGCGCCAACGTGCTGAACTTCACCAGCGCGGTGCAGATCGGCACCACCTACAACTGCAACGTCAGCATCACCGCCCAGCCCAGCGTCGGCCAGCTGAACCCGGGCCAGGCGGACGCCTTCAGCATCGACGTCACCCCCATCTCCGGCGGCACCTTCCTGGTCGAGGTGCTGCTCAGCAGCGATGACCCGGACGAGAACCCGTACCAGATCACCATCATCGGCACCGGTGCCGAGCCCGAAATCGACGTGCAGCGTCCGGCAGGCACCTCCATCGCCGACGGCGGCACGGACAACCTGGGCGGCGTGGCGGAGAACGTGACGCAGGCGCTGACCTACTACATCGTCAACGGCGGCAACACGTCGCTGCTGCTGACCGGTACGCCCATCGTGGACATCCAGAACGTGAGCAACCTGACCGTCTCCGTGATTCAGCAGCCGACCATCACCACGCTGGCCCCGGCCGCGCTGGCGCCTTTCCAGGTTGAGCTGACCCCGGGCAGCGGCGCCTTCAGCTTCGATATGGTGATCGCCAACAGCGACCCGAACGAAGGCAACTACACCATCACTGTGTCGGGCACCGGCCTTTCGACGCCCGAGATCGACATTCTGGACCCGAACAGCGCGGCCCTGGCCCAGGGCGGTGTGTTCAGCGTAGGCACGGTCACCCCGGGCTCCTCCAGCAGCTACACCTTCACCATCCAGAACAACGGCAACATGGACCTGTCGCTGATCGGCTCGCCGGCGGTGCAGATCCTGTCGCCGGTCAACGCGACGGCCACCGTCACGGCCGTTCCGAACACAACCATCGCGGTCGGTGGCAGCACGACGTTCACCATCCAGGTAGCGCCGACCGCGTCCGGCTCATTCAGCTTCAACGTGCAGATCCTGAACGATGACGCCAACGAAGGCGCTTACACCTTCACCGTCGCCGGCTTTGCCGGCGTGGTCGGGGGCGGCAGCGGCGGCGGTGGCGACAGCGGCGGCGGCTGCTCGACCGGAAGCGACAACTACGACGGCATGTGGGCCCTGCTACTGGGTGCTTTGGCCCTGCTGATCGTCGCGTCCCGCCTTCGCGCGTGGCGCAAACTCCCCTCCTGATTGATTCCCACCTTCAAGCGCAATACCCAGCAGGGGAGGCCCCAGGGCCTCCCCTCCTTCCTTTTTCGGCGTCGTGCACGCGTTTTTTTGCTCTTGACTTTTTCATACATACGTTTGATTATCCGTGCATGAATACGCCGCACACCCGTGATAGCCTGCTTGATGCCGCCGAACGACTGTTTGCAATCCATGGCGTGGATGGCGCGTCCGTGCGCGACATCACCGCCGAGGCCGGCGCCAACCTGGCTTCCGTCAACTACCACTTCGGCGGCAAAGATGTCCTGCTGCGCGAAGTACTGCTGCGCCGCGTGCGCACACTGATCGATGAGCGCAACCGCATGCTTGCCCTTGCCGTTGAGGCCGCAGGCAAGAAGCCCCCCACCGTGCGCTCCGTGATCAACGCCTTCATCTTCCCCACCGTGCGCATCGCCGCCGAGTACCCTCACTTCGCCAAGCTGCTCGCGCGCGTGCAGTTCGAGGGCATGTTCCAGGTCGTGGGCGAAATGGTCGAACGCACGTTTCACAATTCCCTTCAGTCGTTCGTCGAACAGTTGAAAAGGGCGCTGCCGAAGCTGACGCCCGAGGAAATCCGCCTCCGCCTCGTGTTCTCCGTGGGCTCGTTCGCTTTCGTCGTCATGAACACCAAGACCATCTGTGCCGCGGTAAAGGTCACGCCGGTCAGTGAAGACCCGGCCGGCCTCGCCGACCGCCTGGTCGATTTCTGCACCGCCGGCATGGAAGCCGCACCCGGCCGCGTAATGCGCAAAGGAGCCAAACGATGAAACGCCTGGCATGGTTGATCGCGCCCGGCCTGCTGCTTGCCGCCTGCGCCTCGCCCCCACCGCCTCAGCAGCCTGAAGTACCGGTCGAGGTCCCGGCCAACTGGACAGAGCGGCCCCTGGCTGACGAAGAGGTCGCCGACGACTGGTGGACCGCCTTTGGCGACCCGCGCCTCGATGCGCTGGTGGAAGAAGCCTTGCGCAACAATCCCAGCCTGTGGGAGGTCGCCAGCCGCATCGAAGCCGCCGGAGCGAACATCCGTACCGTGCAGGCCGGCGCGATGCCCAACGTGACCGGCAGCGTGGACGGCAGCCGCACCCGCACCGTGCAGTCCTTCGGCGGACCGAGCCTCACCGAGATCGAAACCCAGCGGGTCGGCGTGTCGCTCAACCTGCAATGGGAGATCGACCTGTGGGGCCGTGTGCGCGCCGCCCAGTCGGCCGCCATCGCCGACCGCCAGGCCCTGGAAGCTGCATACTACGGCGCGCGCCTTTCGCTGATCGTGCAAGTGGTGAAGGCCTGGTTCTCGGCCTCCGAGGCCTGGCAGCAGATCCAGCTCGCCGAAGGCAACCTGGCCAGCGCGCGCGAGTTGTCCGAGCGCGTGGAAGACCGCTACAAGGCCGGCCTGCGCAGCGCCTTCGACTACCGGCTGGCGCTGGCCGACGTGGCCTCCAGCGAGGCGCGCATCGAGACCCTGCGCCGCGTCTACAAGCTGGCGCGCCGCCAGCTCGAACTGCTGCTGGGTCGCTACCCGGCCGCGCTGGTCGAAACCTCGGGCACTCTGCCCGCTGAGCTGCCCGCTCCTCCGGGCGGCCTGCCCTCACAGTTGCTCACCCGCCGGCCGGACATCGCAGAGGCCGAGCGCAAGGTTGCGGCCGCGGACTCGCGCGTTCGGGCGGCGTACCTGGACCTGCTGCCGCGCATCTCGCTGACAGGCTCCACGGGCCTGGCGTCGGACCAGGTGGCGGACGTGCTGGACGGCAAGTTCTTCGTGTTCAACCTGCTGGGCAACCTGCTGGCACCGCTGTTCGACGGCGGCCGGCGCTGGGCCGAGATCGACCGCACCCAGGCGCTGGAACGCGGCGCGCTGGCCTACTACGTGGTGGTGGCGCTGAAGGCGTTCGCGGAAGTCGAGAACTCACTGGCCAACGAAGCCCACCTGCGCCGTGAGCTGGAGGCGCTGAGCACGACCGTAACCGAAACCCGTGCCGCGCTGGAGATCGCCACCGAGCGCTACTACCAGGGCGCGCTGGACATTACCCAGGTGCTGCAGACGCGCCGCCAGCTGTTCAACGCGCAGGGTGCGCAGCTGGCTACGCGGCTGGCGCTGTTGAACTCAAGGGTTGACCTTTATTCCGCGCTGGGGGGCGGATTTGACGCGTCAAGTGTGATCGAAAATGGGACGAGCGATGAAACTCCTTAAGTACATTCTGCCCGCTGTTGCATTGCTGGTCAGCATCGGCGGCGCCGTTGCCCTCAAGGCCTCACAAGTCAAGGTTCAGACCGTGACACCGGAAAAAAGCCTGCCGCGCGTGACGACCGTGACGGTCAAGCCGCAGGCCTGGCGCTACGAGGTACGCACCACCGGCACCGTTGCTCCGCGCACGGAAACCACGCTGACGTCCGAGGTTCCCGGCCGCATCGCGGCGGTGCACCCGGCCTTCGTAAACGGCGGCTTCTTTAAGGCCGGCGACGAGCTTGTGGTGATTGATGACCTCGCCGCCAAGGCCGCGCTGGCCCAGGCCGAAGCGGCACTTGCCACCGCCAAGGCAGCCCTGCAGCGCGAAGAGGCCGAGGCGCGGCTGGCCAAGCGCGAATGGGAGAAGTACGGCCAGGGTCCCGCCGACCCGCTGCTGCTGCGCGAGCCCCAGCTGGCCGAGCGCAACGCCGCGGTGCAGGGAGCATTGGCCGCGCACGCCAAGGCCAACGTGGATTTCCTGAGCACGCGCATCCTCGCCCCATACGACGGGCGCGTGCGCCTGAAGCTGGTCGAGCAGGGGCAGTTCATCGGCCTGGGCACGCCGGTGGCGCGCGTGTACGCCACGGACTACGCCGAGGTCAGGCTGCCCTTGAGCGCCGACGACATCGGCTTCCTTGAGCTGCCGCTTGGCGGCCAGCTCGAGTACGACGATGAGCGCGCGCCGCAGGTGCAGCTCAGCGCGCGTTTCGGGCCGGACGTAATCTCCTGGCCCGCGCGCATCGTGCGCACAGAGGCCGAGGTTGACCCGCAAACCCGCATGTACTACGCGGTCGCGCGCGTCCGGGATCCTTACGGCAGCGCCCAGGCCACGCCACTGCTGCCCAACACCTTTGTGAACGCGGTGATCACCGGTCGCGAAGCCGAGCGCGTGTTCGTGCTGCCGCGCGCTGCCCTGCGCCCCGATGGGCGCGTACTCGTGGTCGATCCCGCAAACCGCCTGAAGCAGCGCGAAGTCACGGTGGTGCGCGCCACGCCGGAGTCGGTGCTGATCAGCGCCGGCCTGGAAGAAGGCGAGCAGGTGGTGACCTCGCGTCTCGACATGGTGGTTGAGGACATGCCCGTGGAACTCACCAAGGAGCAGCCATGAACGGCCTGGTAGCCTGGTTCACGCGCAACGGCGTCGCGGCCAACCTGCTGATGGGCATGTTCCTGATCGGCGGGTTGATGACACTGCCGATCATCCGGCGTACCGCGTTTCCGGACATCGAGCCCGAGATCATCAGCGTCTCGGTGCTGTACCCGGGCGCTACGCCCGAGGAAGTCGAAGAATCGGTCAACATCAAGATCGAGGAGGCGATCCAGGGCATCGACGGCGTCAAGCGCATCAGCAGCCGCGCCACGGAAAGCCTCGGCCTGGTCACCGTCGAAATCAAAGACGGCGAGGACATCAAGGACGTCACCGACGAAGTGAAGGCCGAGATCGACGCCATCACCACCTTCCCCGCCGAGGCCGAAGAGCCGGTGATCCGCGAGGGGAAAATCGAAGAGCGCGTTGTGTGGCTGCTGCTCGCGGGCGACATGTCCGAGCGCGAGCTGACCCGCCTGGCCGACCAGGTGCGCGAAGAGATCGTCGCCCTGCCGCAAATCAGCAAGGCCGAGATCAGCGACGACCGCAACCACGAGATCGCAATCAGCGTGCGCGAAGACGACCTGCGCCGCTACGGCCTCGGCTTTGCGGAGATCGCAGCCGCGGTGAACCGCTACTCGCTGAACCTGCCCGCCGGCTCGGTCGAGACAGAGGGCGGCGAAATCCTGTTCCGCAGCAGCAGCCAGGCCTACACGCGTGAAGAGTTCGAGCGCATCCCGGTGATCACCCGCCCGGACGGAACGGAAATCAAAGTTGGTGACCTGGCCGACGTGCGCGAGACCTTTGAGGAAGTCACCCTGGAATCCCGCGTCAACGGGCGCCGCAGCCTGATGATCGAGGTCTACCGCGTCGGCGACCAGGACACGCTGGCGATTGCCGAAGCCGTCGCCGCCTACACCGAGAAGAAGAAAGCCGAGCTCCCGCCCGGCGTCACCATCCAGAAGTTCCGTGACATCTCGGAAAACCTGATTGAGCGCCTCGACCTGCTCAAGTGGAACGGCATGCAGGGCCTGCTGCTGGTGTTCCTGGTGCTGGCTTTCTTCCTGCGCGCGCGGCTCGCCATGTGGGTGGCGGTCGGGCTGGCCACGGCCGTGCTGGGCACCGTGTGGCTGATGCCCTGGGCGGGCATGACGATCAATTTCCTGTCCAGCTTCGGCTTCGTGCTGGCCTTGGGCATCCTGGTGGACGACGGAATCGTGGTGGGTGAAAACATTGACGCCCACCGCCGCATGGGCAAGCCGCCCCTGCAGGCCGCCATCGACGGAGTACGCGAGGTCATGCTTCCGGTGGGCCTGGCAATCGCCACCACGGTAATCGCCTTCAGCCCCATGCTGATGCTGCCGGGGCGCACAGGCGTGTTCGCCGCCGCCATCGCCTCAGTGGTGATCCTGGCGCTGGCGGCTTCGCTGTTGGAAAGCCTGTTCGTGCTGCCCGCGCACCTGGCGCACGGCGAGGGCAAGGGCCGCTTCAGCAACTGGTTCCTGCCCCGCGCGTGGTCAAAGGTGCAGGGCGGCTTCGAGAAGACGGTGGACTGGTTCATCGACAAGACCTACCGCCCCACGCTTGAGTTCACAATCCGCTGGCGCTGGACCATCATCGGCGGCGGGCTCGGCTTCCTGATCCTGACCGGCGGCCTGTTCGCCAGCGGGCGCATTAAAGTCGCGTTCTTCCCGGCCATCGAGGGCAACGACGTGATCGCCTCGGTCACCCTGCCCGAAGGCGCCTCCGCCGAGGAGACACGCCGCGCGCTTGAGGTGCTGGAATCCACGGCCGAGGAAATCCGCGCCGAGGTGGAAGGCGACAAGCGCGGCAGCGTGGTCGAAAACATCCGCGCCGTGCTGGGCGCGCATCCTTTCCGCATGGCCAACGGCCCGCCGGGCGAAGGCGGCTCGAGCCAGAGCCGCGACAACATCGCCGAGGTGCACCTGGCGCTGGTCTCGTCCGAGAAGCGCGAACTGAAAGCCTCCGAAATCCGCGACATGTGGCGCAACAAGGTCGGCCAGCGCATCCCCAATGCCATCGAGCTCACCTTCAGCTCGGACCAGGTCAACGTGGGTGCTGCCGTGAACGTCGAGCTGGCCGGCCGCGACCTGAAACAGATCGAGCAGGCGGCCGAGGACCTGAAGGGCCACCTGGCCGAGTACCCGGGCACCTTCGACATCGCGGACGACTACCGCGAGGGCAAGCTGGAGATCGTGCCGGAAGTCAGCGAATCGGGCCGCAGCCTTGGCCTGACACAGGCGGCGCTGATCCAGCAGGTACGCGGCGCGTTCTACGGGAACGAAGCCCAGCGCGTGCAGGTGGGCAAAGATGAAGTGAAGGTGTTCGTGCGCTACCCGAAGGACGAGCGCGAGTCGATCAGCAACCTCGAGAACATGCGTATCCGCCTGCCCAACGGGCGCGAGGCCGCGTTCTCGGAAGTCGCGGGCTACACCATCTCGCGCGGTGTCAGCAGCATCAACCGGCTGGACCGCCAGCGCACCATCGTGGTCACCAGCGACCTGAACCGCACGGTCACCAACGCGAACGAGCTGAACGCCGACCTGGCCGCCAACTTCCTCCCGGCTCTGACCGAGAAGTACCCGGGCCTGACGTGGAAGTTCGGCGGCGAACAGCAGCGCCAGGCGGAAAGTTTCGCCGGCCTGCGCGTGGGGCTGATCCTCTCGATGTTCCTGATGTTCGGCCTGCTGGCGGTGGCCTTCCGCTCTTACTTCCAGCCGGCGATCGTGATGTGGGTGATCCCGTTCGGCGTCGCGGGTGCGATCTGGGCGCACTTGGCGATCGGCATGGACGTGACGTTCCTGAGCATCGTCGGCCTGCTGGCCCTCTCGGGCGTGGTGGTGAACGACAGCCTGGTGATGATCGACTTCATCAACCGCTACCGGCGCGAAGAGGGCAAGACAGTGCTGGAGGCCGTGCGCGAGGCCGGACCCCGGCGCTTCCGGGCGATTCTGCTGACATCGCTGACCACGTTTGCCGGCCTGACGCCGATCATGCTGGAGCGCTCTGTGCAGGCGGCATTCCTGATCCCGATGGCGATCAGCCTGGCGTTCGGCATTGCGTTCTCGACGGTGGTGGTGCTGGTGATGCTGCCTTCAACCTACCTCGCGCTGGAGGACACGCTGCAAAGGGTGAAGCGCTGGTTCAACAAGGACATCGACCCCCACCGCGGCGAACAGCAAGGCCCGCAAGTGGTGATCGAGGAAGAAACCGAAGAACCAATCACCCTCGAACCCCAGCCAACCAGCTGAAAAAGAAGCAGGGCTTCCTTCTGGAAGCCCTGCGTCTTTGGTCGGGGCGACAGGATTTGAACCTGCGGCCTCTTCGTCCCGAACGAAGCGCTCTACCAGGCTGAGCTACGCCCCGACTGTCTCGTTCGGCGAGGGCGGAAGTGTATCACCACAGACCGACCCGGCAAGCGCCGGGCCATTTCTCAACGCACGCGGGTTGCGCTCGAAAGTGGCATGCGCTTCCAGCGCATGGCCCGTGGCCTTGGCTTCCAGCCAAGGCACCACGCGCTTCAAGCGCGTGGAATTACTCATGCGCAGGATGCGCATGCTACGTTACATCTGCTTCTCGCCCCAACGCTTGGTCAGATCGTGATCGATACCCAGGTGGTCCAGCACCCTGGCCACCACGAAGTCGATCATGTCCTGCACGGTCTGCGGCCGCGTGTAAAAACCGGGGTTGGCGTCGATGATGGTTCCGCCGGCCTCCGTCACCTGCACCATGTTGCGCAGCGCGATCAACGACAGCGGCGTCTCGCGCGTCACCAACAGCAGCTTGCGCCGCTCCTTCAGCGCGACTTCGGCAGCACGGCCGATCAAACCCTCGCCGGTGCCGTTAGCGACCCGGCCGAGAGTGCTCATCGTGCAGGGGCAGATCACCATGCCGCGGTGACGGAAGCTGCCGCTGGCGGGCGGGGCGCCGACCTGGCTGTTGCGGTATAAAGGGAAGCGGCCGTCGGTGCCGGCGAAGGCCTTCAGGTCGGGTTTCTTCGGGTCACAGGGAATGTCCAGCTCGGCCTTCCAGACGTCGAAGGCGGCTTCACTGAACACGACGTGAGTCTCAAGCCCCTGTTGTCCAAGGACTTGCATCAGGCCCTGGGCGTATTGAATGCCCGAAGCACCTGTGACTGCAACCACAACTCGATCTGAAGCCGCCATACCACCCAGTATGAAAAAAGACGGGATTAGTCCTTATTTTTCGGTTGCCAGACAGACCGGTCTGATATACACTTCCTTCATGGCCGGAACTGCTGAAAAGCTCAATGTACGTGACCGCCTGCTCGAAACGGCGGCGCGGCTCTTTTACGAAAAGGGCTACGGCGCCACCGGCATCAATGAGGTCATCAAGCAGGCCGGCATCTGCAAGGCCAGTTTCTACCACCATTTCAAGACCAAGGAAGACCTGCTGGTGGTTTCGCTGGAGCAGCGGCACGAGCGCATGATGGCCGAGTTGCGGGCGGTGGTGGCCCAGGGCAGGACGCCGGCAGAGAAGCTCGGCCGGGTGTTTGAATGGCTCGGCAGTTCGTGCAGTTGCGGCTCATCGGCCAACGGCTGCGCCTACCTCAACATGGTTAGCGAGTTCCGCGACGCGGGCAGCCGGGTGCGTGAGCTGGTGCGCTGGCACAAGGGCGTGTTCCGTACGTTCCTGAGCGAACTGGTGGGCGCGCACTTCCGCGGAAGCGGCAAGGGTGACGACGAAATCCAGGACATCACGGACGAAATCTACCTGCTGTCGGAGGCCGTGTTCGCGGCCTCGCCGGTGCACCGGTGCAACTGGCCGGCGGAGACGGCGTGGCGGATCGTTGCGGGACGTCTGGGAATTGAGGGCTAAAAATTTTTATGCCTCTCCGGTTGAGTCAGAAAGGCTCAAGCCCTAGTATGTACTCCAGTCGAAACTGGAGGAAGGGGCATGAGGGACAGGATTGATTGGCTCCAATGGGCCTACGCTAGTGTGGTTTTCATTGCGGGACTCGTGAAACCGATGCTTTTGGCAATTGTCGGCCCCGAATCGGTAGACGCTTGGCAAGCCGCAATCATTGCGGCTGGGGTTCTGCTGTTGATCGGCGCGGCGATTTCGACGAGGGGCCGCGCGAAACTGTTGGCCAAGCTCAAAGAGCGGCGCTTGTCGATAGCAAGGGCCTTGCGCGCAGCCGGAGTGAGCGTGGAGGGAGAGTCGGTCAAGATGCCAGTGACGGCAACCGAACACCTGCATCTCTCGCCCGACCACCACAACGCGCTCAAGACATTGTTCGCCGAACTTGAAAAAACAGAAGGGGCCGAAGATGCGCAGGACGAGTAATCGCAGCAAGCGCCTTCCTGCCTTCCCTGCGAACGTCATGGAGTTCATGCGGCGGTTCCCTGCTGACGAGGCCTGCTTTGATTATCTAGTCGAGTCCCGCTGGCCTGATGGCTTTGTGTGCCCGGAATGCGGTTGGCAGGGCGTCCCGTACTGGATTGCGACCCGTAGATTGTTCGAGTGCCGGAACTGCCGCTATCAGGTCTCGCCCACCGCCGGAACTGTGCTGCACCGAACGCGCATCCCGCTTCACAAGTGGTTTTGGGCGGCGTATCTGGTGGCGACTCTGACGCCCGGCATTTCCGGCACCCAGCTACAGCGCCAGTTGGGCCTGAAGCGCAACGAGACGGCCTTTATGATGCTGCACAGGCTGCGCGCGGCAATGGTGCGGCAGGACCGCGAAAAGTTGCGCGGCGTTGTTGAAGTGGATGAGGCGTATATCGGCGGCAAGAAGAAGGGCAAGGCGGGACGCGGGGCCGCTGGCAAGACGTTGGTGATTGCTGCCGTCGAGCGAAGTGGGAAGTATGCAGGCCGCGTGCGGTTGAAAGTCATTCCCACGTTCTCGCGAGCGGAACTGCACAAGTTCATCCGGGACAACGTTGAACCCGGATCAACCTTCATCACTGACGGATTGAAGGGCTACACGAAGTTGGAAGGGTACACGCACCTGCCAGAGATCGAGGGGACGCCAGAACGCGCGGCCAAAATCTTGCCGCACGTCCACCGCGTTTTCTCAAACCTCAAAAGCTGGCTAATCGGCACGCACCACGGGGTAAGCCCGCAACATCTCCAAGCCTACCTCAATGAATTCGCTTTCCGCTTCAACCGCAGGAACACACCAATGGCGGCATTCCAAACACTGCTTGGCCTAACGCCAGAACGACTTGGACCCACCTATAAGGGGTTGATCAGCGTAGCGAAGGGCCATTCAGACGCATGGAGGCACCCAAACCCGCGCCGCGCAAGGCCTAGCGGAGGTCCTGGATGAACTCGTGCGTGGACAATCAGCCTGCGACCTGCCGCATTGCCTGCGCGCCCCTAGTCAGGAAAGCGCCAAATTCTCCGATGGCGTCAGCAGCCTCACGAAGCTGGCGCTTGAGTTCGGTTCGCTGCGCTGGTGTGCGCGTCAGCCACCAGATTGCGCCAGCGATACCAGCGCACGCTAAAAGATCGCGGCTTGGGGCCGCCGAAACTGGCGCCAAACGGCTGTCATTCCTCATGGTCTCTCCATGGGCTGAGAGCCGGACTCCCGAAGTGTTCCTGCACTCGGTTGTTGGCTCGGTTTCGGCGGTTTCCTGCCCGCCACGGCCACTTTACTCAGGACGCTGGTTTAGAGCTACCGCACACCATAGAATGCGACCGCCGGAAGAACCGGCGACAACTGTTGCGGCGGCTCCGAACCGACCAAGCTTCACATGCACGTCCGCACACTCAACGACGCCCGATTTGGGCGCGTTGGTGTGCTGCTACGTGCGAGGCCCTTGGTCGGGCCCGGAGCCGGGCGGTCGCCAGCGCGTCCTCTCCGTTAGGGGCCGCTCCGCTAGTCACGGAGAAGCCCATGCGTTTGGCTATCATGCTGCTAGTGCTTTGTCTGTTTGCGTCGGCTTGCGAAACCACCAGAACGAGGGACGCGCGCCGAAGAGAGCAGATGGATTCATACACGTACACCTACGAAATGCGCCCGGATCAATTTGGCTTCAAGCAGATGGAACCGCGCGACAAACGCATGTTGCGCGACTTGGAAGAAGAAGGCTGGAAGCCCGTGCGCGAGGAGCGCAGCACGAAAGGCGACACGGAAGTGGTCACGGTGTATTACGAACGGTAATCGCTAAACGCCCAACCCCTTGGGGATGTCCGGCCTCAAGGGGTTGGGGTGTTCTGACTCAACCGGAGAGGCATAAAAATTTTTGCCGGTGTAAAACAGACCGGTCTGTCTTTTCGGAATAGATGAATACCCGGGATTGTTGCTTGAAAAGAAAATAGGTTTTACTAAAGTGAACATGCAAGCCAGGGGTACCGGGCTCTAATAAAGGAAGGTGCGGAAAAAGCGACGCACCTGAGGGAGGGAAGGACCATGACACCCAAGACCACACTCCGGCAGCGCTTCGAGGAAGAGGCTCTCCCGCTCATGCAGGACATGTACGCGCAGGCCTACCACCTGACGCGCAACCGCGCCGACGCCGAAGACCTGGTGCAGGAGACATACATCAGGGGTATGCGTAAGTTCGTGCAGTTTGAGCAGGGCACCAACCTCAAAGCCTGGCTGGGGCGCATCTTGTTCAACCAGTTCATCAACGAGTACCGCCGCAAAAAGCGCCGCGTGAAGTCGGTGTTCGTGGAGGGTGTCGAGAACATGGCCGAAACCCAGGACACACCGGAAAACGACGAGCGCTTCGCGGTGATGGATCCGGGCAAACTGGCCCAGGATGACAGCTTCCTGCAGAGCCTCGACCAGGACCTGAAGGAAGGACTCAGCGAGCTCGACAGCCGCTACCGCGACGTGCTGCTGCTCAACACCGTCGGCGAGCTCAGCTACAAGGACATCGCCAGCAAGCTGAAGCTGCCGATCGGCACCGTGATGTCGCGCCTGCACCGCGCCAAGGCTTTCCTGCGCGACCGCTTCGCCGGCAAGGCAATGCCTGCGGCATAGAGATCAGAAGTCGGAGGCCAAACTTAGAGGCCAGGGAAAAGCTCCCTGGCCTCTGGCGTTTTCTCGCCCCCACCACCCCCGCTTGCTGATAGCCGGGTTTGCAGATCCTGGTCACCCTGCCTCCTGCCTCCAGACGGGTCCCGCGCGCTGGCGCTTGCGGCTCCTGTTCACACTGCCGCCTGTCTCCTGCCGCCTGCCGCCTGACACCTCTCCCAAGGGTTGTTCCTTTCGCGCCTGCGGCTAGACTTCGTGCCTCTACCCGTCGCTGGTGTCTGGATGCCTGATCGGCCCTTGAAAGTCGTGGTCCTTGCCGCGGGCAAAAGCACGCGCATGAAGTCCGCCACGCCCAAGGTGCTGCACAAGCTGGCGGGCGTGCCCGTGCTGCAATGGGTGCTGGAGCAGGCCGAGGCCATGGGCGCGTCGGAGACCATCGTGGTAGTCGGCCACGAAGGTGAGCGCGTGCGCGAAAAGTTCGGCAAGCGGGTCAACACCCGCTTCGTCACGCAGGAACCCCAATATGGCACCGGCCACGCGGTCATGCAGGCGCGCGAGGCACTGGCCGGCTTCAACGGTGATGTGGTCGTGCTGTGCGGCGACGTGCCGCTGATCCGCCCGCGCACCCTCGAGCTGCTGCGCCACATGCACGTGAGCGAAGGCGCCGCCTGCACCATCCTGACCGCCCTGCTGCCCGAGCCTCGCGGCTACGGGCGCATCGTGCGCGACGGCCTGGGGCGCGTGCGCCGCATCGTGGAACAGCGCGACCTGGCGCCGCAGCAGGAAGACATCAAGGAAATCAACACTGGCACGTACCTGTTCGACTGCGCGAAGCTGCTGGCCGTGCTCGACAAGCTGGATACCGACAACGCCCAGGGCGAGTACTACCTGACCGACACCGTGCGCCTGCTGGCCGACGCGGGCAACAGAGTCGCGGCCTGCGCCTGCGACGACCACACCGAGGTGATGGGCATCAACAACCGCAAGCAGCTGGCCGAGGCCGACAAGCTGGCGCGCGAGCGCATTCTCGATGAGCTGATGCTCGAGCAGGGCGTGAGCGTCTACCAGCCCGAAAGCTGCTACATCGAGGCCGGCTGCAGCATCGGACGCGACACGGTGATCTGGCCCCACAGCGTGATCCGTGCGGGAGTGGTAATCGGCGAGCGCTGTGAGATCGGCCCCTTTGCGCACCTGCGCGGCGGCACGAAGCTCGGCAACGACTGCAAGGTGGGCGCGTTCGTGGAAACCAAGAACGCCGTGTACGGCGACGGCACCAAGTCGGGCCACCTGGCCTACCTGGGCGACGTGACCCTGGGCAGCGGCGTGAACATTGGCGCCGGCACGATCGTGGCCAACTACGACGGCCAGGCCAAGCATCACACCGAGGTGGGCGACAACGCCTTCATCGGCTGCGGCACGGTGCTGGTAGCACCGGTGAAGGTAGGTAAGAATGCGCAGACCGGCGCGAACACGGTGGTCCCCCACGGCAAGGACGTGCCGGACGACACCATTGTGGTGGGCGCGCCGGCACGGGAACTGCGCAAGAAGAGCTAGCGAAAGGGTACAACGATGCGGACCAAGGGACTCAAGATCTTCGCCGGCAACAGCAACCGCAAGCTGGCGGAGGCCATCTGCAGCATCCTCGAGATTCCCCTGGGGCACGCGCGCATCGAGAAGTTCCCCGACGGTGAAATCGACGTCAAAATCGAAGAAGACATCCGCGGCGTGGACACATTCTTCGTGCAGTCCACCTGCCCGCCCGTCAACGACAACCTGATGGAGGCCCTGCTGTTTGCCGACGCCGCGCGCAGAGCATCGGCCGAGCGCATCACGGCCGTGGTCCCCTACTACGGCTACGCGCGCAAAGACCGTAAAGACGAAGGGCGCGTGCCGATCAGCGCCAAGATGGTCGCCAACTGCATGGTAAGCGCCGGCTGCGACCGCGTGCTGACCATGGACCTGCACGCGGCGCAGATCCAGGGCTTCTTCGACATCCCCGTGGATCACCTGTACGCGGCGCCGGTGATCAACGAGTACTTCGAGAAACTGAAGGAAAGCAAGGGCATCAAGAACATGACCATCGTGGCGCCGGACGTCGGGCGCTCCAAGGTCGCCCGCGGCTACGCCAAGCGTCTCAACGCGGGGCTGGCGATCGTGGACAAGCGGCGCGTCAGCGGCGAAGAGACCGAGGTGATGGACATGATCGGCAAGGTGGACGGCCAGGTCTGCGTGCTGATCGACGACATGATCGCCACCGGCGGCAGCATCGTGGACGCCGCCAAGGCCTGCATGAAATTCGGCGCCAAGGAAGTTTACGTGGCGTGCACGCACGCCCTGTTCTGCGGCCCCGCCGTGGAGCGCCTCAAGAACGCGCCGATCAAGGAATGCATCGTGACGGACACCGTGCCGGTGGAGGGCAAGGAATTCGACACACTCAAGGTGCTGAGCGTAAGCAAGCTGCTCGCCACGGCGATCCGCAACATCCACTTCAACGAGTCGGTCAGCCTGCTGTTCAAAGGCTGATGCGAGTGGCACGGGCGCCTCGCCCGTGGCCGGCGGCCTTGGCCGCCGGGACAGTTCCCTCGTGATGTTTTTGGTCTCATTCGTACTATCCCCAGAGCTTGTGGGCCCAGGAGTTTGCCAATGAATAAGTTTCCGCTGATCGCCGCGGCCTTGGCCGTCGCGTTGATGTTCGTTTCCGTGCCGCAGCCGGCCGCTCAGGATGAGAAGCCGGCCGAAAAGCCCGATGGCGAAACCACTCCCGAAGCGCCGGCCGTGGACTACCTGGTGATCAGCGCCGACGGCCTGGCCGAAGTCGCCAAGGAATGGGCTGACTACCGCACATCCCACGGGCGCGTCACCAAAGTGCTGACGGTCGGCGCGATCGGCAAGCTGCACGAAACGGATGAACCGGGCCTGACCGAAATCAAGAGCGCGATCCTGGCCGAGGCCGGCGGCGAAGAGATCCGCGAGGGCTTCCAGGTGCTGCTGCTGGGCGATTGCCCCAACGACAGCGCCACGGCCTACGACCCGAAAAGCGAAATTCCCTGGATGCTCACGCGCCAGATGGACAGCAACCCCGACACCAACCGACGCGAGCGCGTCCCCACAGATAACTTCTACGCCGACCTGGTGCAGGACGACGACGGCCTGCCCGACATCGCCGTCGGGCGCATTCCCGCCCGCACTCCTGAAGAGGCCCGCCTGGCGCTTGCCAAGGTCAAGGCCTACGAGGCGGCCAAGCAGGGCGAGTGGCTGCGCAACCTGACCTTCTTCGCGGGTGAGGGCCACTTCGGCGCGATGATCGACACCATGCTGGAGCGGCTGTTCATGCAGTTCGCCGAGTCGATGTCGCAGGCCCACAACGTGCGCATGACCTACGCCAACATCAACAGCTCCTACGCCTACGTGCCCAGCAAGTTCAGCGACAAGGTGATCCAAGAGGCCAATGCCGGCGCCCTGCTGCTCTGCTACCTGGGCCACGGCGCCTACGACCGCCTCGACGACATGTACGTCGAGGTGGACGGCAAACGCACGCGTTACCCGATTCTTTCGGCCGACGACGTCAGCAAATTCAACATCCCGGACGGCAAGCTGCCGGTCATGATGATCATCGCCTGCGAAACCGGCCGCCTCGACCACCCAAAGGGCAGCCTGGCTGAAAAGATCTGCTTCACTGAAAAGGCGCCCGTGGCCGTGATCGCCAGCAGCCGCGACAGCCACCCCTACAGCAACACGCTGCTTGAGCTGGCGATGGTGGACGAGCTTTCCGTCAGCAACACGCCCACGCTGGGCCAGGCCTTCCTGAAGTCCAAGCGCGAGCTGATCCTGGGCGAGCACCCGGAACGCAAGAAGCTGGACACCATGGCGATGTTCATCATCCCCGAGAAAGAGCGCGCCGGCCTGAACCAGAGCCACCTGAGCCTCTACAACCTGACCGGCGACCCCGGCCTGCGCATGCAGTACCCCAGGTTGCAACTCAGCCTGCCGGGCGGCCCGCTGGAGCTTTCCGGTGACGAGTTGTCGCTCCACCTGGAGTCCCTCGATGCGCTCGGCGAGCTGGAGACCGAATTCTGGGTCGAGTGCCGCCGCACGGCGCTTGCCAGCCCGGTCAAGGAATTCAACAAGGCCGACCTGACAAGCAGCGACGAGAAGAAGCGCACCGCAGCCGAAGAAGTGATCGCGGCCAACCACGCGGTCTCCAACAACAAGCGGGTGTGCGGCGTAAAGGTAACCGCGACCGGCGATGGTGTTGTGGAAGACACCCTGGAGGACGGAAGCAAGGTGAAGCGCTACCGCCGATTCTTCGCCGGAAAACTGGACTCCCCCCTTGCGCCCGGTGACTACATTCTCAAAGTGTTCGCCCGCGATCCGAAAGGGGAGCGCTGCGGCTTTGCAGCCGTCGATTTGAAAGTAAAGAAGTAACGCTTTTTCGGGAACGAACCCGGCGCAGGCCACGCCGCACGGTGCGGTACGCAGGCACGGGGTCCACTACTGAGGTCAACATGCAGATTCCGGTTTTAAAGGCCGAGCGCCGCGCCAACAGCGGCACCAAGGCCATGCGCAAGCTGCGCGCCAACGGCGGACTGCCCGGCGTGCTCTACGGCCGCGGCAGCGAGAACATCAACCTTCAATTCAGACTGCGTGACATCGAGAAGCTGGTGCACGACGCGGACCACGTAGTCGAGCTCGACATGGGCGACGGCAAACAGACCGCGCTGGTGCGCGGCCTGCAGCGCGACTTCATGGGCGACTACCTGCAGCACATCGATTTCATCCGCATCGACCTGCACGACAAGGTGCGCCTGAAGCTGCCGCTGAAGTTCGTGGGCACCCCGCGCGGCGCGGCCCACGGCGGCCTGCTGGAAGTGATGCGCGGCGACGTGGACGTGCACTGCCCGGCCGCCGGCATTCCCAAGTTCATCGAACTTGAGGTGACGCACCTCGAGGTCGGCGACTCCGTGCGCTTCAAGGACCTGAAGCTGCCCGAGGGCGCTGAGCTGGTACCGAACCCGGAGGGCGTCGTGGTGAAGTGCGCCCACGCGCGCCGCGCCATCGAGGAAACCCCAGGCGCAGCCCCGGCGGCGCCTGGCGCGGCCCCGGCCGCGGCGGCAGCCCCCGCGGCAGCAGCCAAGCCGGCAGCCAAGAAGTAAACCCGCGGGTCTCATCCCGCGATTCATCGCCCTTCCCGGCGCCGACACCCGGCGGCGCCGGGCGAGCAGACCGAAGGGGCGCGTTCATGCCGGGCAGGAGAAGTCATGGCAGATGCAGGACAGAGGACCTACGAGGGCTTGTTCCTCGTGGACTCCGGGTTCGCGAACAAGGACCCGGAAGGGGCGGTCGCCCTGTGCAGGGATGTGCTTGAGAAACACGGCGCAACCATCATCCGCGCCGAACTGTGGGCCGAGCAGCGCCTGGCCTACGAGGTTCGCAAGAACAAGCGCGGCGCTTACATCCTGGTCGCCTTCCGCGCCAACACGCTGAAGCTGGCGGAGATGGAGCTGGAGTGCCGCCTGACGGAGCGCATCCTGCGCTACCTGTTCACCAACCGCGAAGGCGTGCCGATCGAGAAATGGTTCAAGCGCTACGAGACCAAGCCCGCCCGCCCGCGCGAAGCGGAGGTCGAGTCGCGCAAGGACGAAGAGGAAGTCGCGATCGCGGACTGATCGAGCGCACGGCTGAAGATACCCGAGACGAACGGACTGTGAGATGATTACGCTGAACAAGGTGTTCCTGGTGGGAAACCTCGCCCGCGACCCGGACCTGCGGCACACGCCGTCGGGCACCCCGGTCACGGAATTCCGCCTGGCGGTCAGCGACAGCTACACCACCAGCAGCGGCGAGAAACACGATCGCACCTGCTTCATTGACGTGGTCAGCTGGCGCAAACTGGCCGAAAGCTGCGCCGAGTACCTCAAGAAGGGCTCGCCGGTTTTCGTCGAGGGGCGCCTCGAGCAGGACACCTGGACCACCGGCGACGGCCAGCGCCGCTCGCGCATCCGCGTGGTCGCGTACAGCGTGCAGTTCATCCGTCGCGAAGTCGAACGCAGCGCTTCCGGCCGTCACATCCGTATCGTGGAAAAGGGCGGCAACACGATCCACGACGACAGCGCCGGCGGCATGGAGGACGACCTGTCCGAGCCTCCGCGCCGGGAAGAAGACGCAACCTACGACGAGGACGTCGGCGACGACGTCACTCTTGACTGAACCCAACCCGCGGGAAGCCCCGCGTAAAGGAACTGACCATGGGAAACATCCGCATCAACAAGAGCAAGCTGAAGAAAAAGAAGAAGAAGCGCACACGCACGCTGCTGCCGGTGCAGAACAAGCTGTCGAAAGACCAGCGCGGCTTCATCGACTACAAGGACGTGGACACGCTTTCGCGCTTCGTCAGCGGCGTGGGCAAGATCCTGCCGCGCAAGCGCACAGGCACCAGCCACCGCGAACAGGCCATGGTGCGCGACGCCGTGAAGCTCGCGCGTTTCATGGCCCTGCTGCCCTTCGTGAACAAGTAGCTTTCACGGGCAGCAATGCCCGTGCGACTGGAGAGAGAAATGAAACTTCTGCTTAGAGAGAGCATCCGCGGGGTGGGCAAGCGCGGCGACGTCGTGGACGTCACCGACGGCTACGCCCGCAACTACCTGCTGCCCAAGAACCTGGCCATGCCCGCCAGCGACGAGAACCTGCGCCGCCTGGCCGGTGAGAAGCGCGCCTATGAGGCCCGCCAGGTCAAACAGCGCGAGACCGCCCAGGAAATCGCCGAGGCGATCAGCAAGGTGCAGCTCACCGTGCCGATGCGCGCCAGCCCCGAAGGCCACCTGTTCGGCAGCGTGACGCCGAAAGTGATCTGCGACGCCTTCAAGGAAGAGGGCGTCACCCTGAAGCCCAGCCAGGTTGAGCTGGAGTCCGACCACATCCGCGAGCTGGGCACCTACAGCTTCAACATCCGCCTGCACGACGACGTCGAAGTGCAGAGCCGCGTGTGGATCGTGGCGCAGTCCGAGTAGTTTTCCTGACGAATGCCGGGCCGGGGGAGCGCTGCTCTCCCGGCCCGGTTCGTTTTTTCAACCGTCGCCCTGCGGATAAGTTGTGGATTAAAGAGTTGAGCCTCACTGTTGGCGGACAGTGAGGCTCTCGAGTGTGTGCTGGCTATTTGGTTCGCGGCCTGACTTCAGGACGCTAGGTTGGAAAACGTGCTTCGTCTGGCTTTACTGCGTCTTGCGTTTACTGCGGGTGCTGCGTGGTTACTTCTTCTTGGCGGTCTTCTTCTTGGCTGCGGGCTTCTTCTTCGCAGCCGGCTTCTTGGCGGCCTTCTTGGCGGCCGGCTTCTTCTTCGCAGCCGGCTTCTTCTTCGCGGTACCTGCCATGCTCCCCTCCTTGGACTTTCGTAATCGCACACACTCGATGGATGAAAAGTATCCTGTGCACAAGTTTCCGTCAAAGAAAAATCATGCCCCGCAACAACACACTTGACACGTCAATACGTCCGGATAAAGCTTCCGGCCCCCTCTCCATTGACGCGTCAACAGCCACGGGACACGCCGCGTGAAATACTCAGCCGCCTGCCTTGCCTTGATCTGCGCGGGATTGCTGGCATCCGCCTGCTCGGTGACCGCGCGCCCGCGCCTCACCGAGCCGCGCACTTCCATCGACGTCATGCGCGACGCATACCGCGAAGATGATCCCTCACTTTTTCTTCACACTTTGGGCAGACCGGTGCTTCGCGAGTACAGCGAGCACATGTTGCGCGTCGGTTGGTCCGAGATCCGCCCCCGCGTCGGCGCGTTCATCGACCGCGCAAAGGTCGTCGAGGTCAACGACTACCGCGCCCCGCGCCCCGACCCGCTGGCCCCCGCGGGCTTCGTCTGGCCCGACGACGGCGCGCCGCTCATGCGCCTGCGCCTGCGCCTCGACAACGACGAAGAGGACTTCCTGTTCCAGCAGGAGATTGACGACGCGCCCCCCACGGCAAAACAGGCCCGGGGGTTCTGGATCGGCGACCGCTACTTCGTGCGCACTGAGCACCCCTCGCCCAACACCTACCTCGTCGAGGACTCACCCGAGGCTGAACGCACCCACTGGCGGCTGGTCTTCCCCTACTACCCCTTCCAGCGCGAAGGTCCTCTCACCTGGAGGCTGCAACAGGAACTGGAGCCCGACTCCGGAAAGTGACCCAATCGGCCGGATCGTGCGAATCCCCGGGCACGCCCATGCGTTCTATCGATGGCCGCTTTTGCTTGTCCGGGCCAAGGGCCCTGCTATAAAGTTTCAGCAGGGGCGAGCGCGCCCCCGATTTGTTTGGAACCAACCATGAGCGCCAAGGTCATCATCGTCATCGTGCTTTTCGCCGCGGCCATCGGCGGCGCCGTGTCACTCGCGCTGCTCGAGGGCGGCACGGAGTACCGCACCATCCCCGAGCTCAGCTCCGGCTCATACGGCGGCGAGCGCGTAAAAGTGAAGGCGCAGGTGATCTCCGTGCAAAGCCAGTTCCGGCCGACGCAGTTCACGGCCGTGGACATCCCCCCCGAGGGGCAGGCGCTGCCGGCCAACCCCGCGGTGCTGCAGGTGATCTATGAGGGCGACGACGTGCCGGCCAACCTGAAGAAGGCGGCGCACGTCACAATGGAAGGGCGCTATGACCCGCAGCGCGGCGCGTTCGTGGCCACGCTGCTGCAGACGCAGTGCCCGTCCCGATACGAGGGCAAAGAACTGACCACGGCCGACGAAGCAAACCCAGCCCCGTAAAGCGGATGCTCGCCAAGATTGAAACCATCCAGCAGTTCGACAGCGCGATCCAGTGGATGAAATCCGGGCAGACGGCCCTGTGGATCGGCATGCTGCTGACGCTGATCGTGCTTGGGCTTTCCGCAGTCTCGATCTACCTGAAAGATGAGCGCCTGGCCCACGCCGCCCGCCGGGGCCAGTACGCGCTGCTGGCTATCACGGTCTTCTGCTGCGTGCTGCTGTACGTCGGCATCTTCAACGGCTACTACTTCGTCAACTACATCGAGCACGTCACCGAGAACAACGAGGTGCTCTCGTTCAAGATTTCCGCCCTGTGGGCAAGCCAGCAAGGCAGCCTGCTGTTCTGGTGCCTGATTCTTACCGGCTTCGGGGGCGCGTTCGCCTTCAGCCAGCGCCACAACCGCACCGACCGCCGCCTGCCCTGGATCATGGCCGTGCTGGCGGTGATCCAGTTCTTTTTCTTCTTCATCATGGTAAGCCCCACCGACGCCGAAGCCGCCCAGCGCTCCAGCCCCTTTGCCATGAGCTGGTTCTGGATGACCGACCCGGAGTACGCCAAGGTCAGCCTGCAGGCCGCCGCATCGGGCGAAGCAGGCGTTAAGGCCACCAAGGACGGCTGGGCCGTGGTCAACGCCATGGTCGAGGCGGGCCTCGGCAAGTGGACCCTTCTGCAGGCCCACACCGCCATCACCACCAATGCCTCCGAGCTGCCGGCCGTGGTTCAGGCTGCGCTGCTGGATACGGTCAGCGACGGCGGTGGCATGAACCCGCAGCTGCACAACTACTGGATCGCTATCCACCCACCCATGCTTTACCTGGGTTTCGTCGGCTTCACGATCCCGTTCGCCTACGCGGTGGGCTCGCTGCTGAGCGGCGAAGTCAGCGAGGGCTGGCTGAAGCCGATCCGCCTGTGGACCATGGCCTCGTGGGGTTTCCTGACCGTGGGCATCGCGCTGGGCGGCCTGTGGGCCTACGAGATCCTGGGCTGGGGCGGCTACTGGGCCTGGGACCCGGTCGAGAACGCCAGCTTCATCCCCTGGCTTACCGGTACCGCGTTCATCCACAGCGTGATCGTGACCGAGCGTCGCGGCATGCTGCGCGGCTGGTCGTTCGCGCTGATCATCATCACCTACTGCATGACTGTGATCGGCACGTTCCTGGTGCGCAGCGGCATCATCAACAGCGTGCACGCCTTCGGGGCCACCGGCGACGTGGACGTGTGGTTCTACGGCTTCATCATCATCGTGTTCCTGGGCAGCCTGCTGGCCGTGATCTGGCGTGCGCCGCTGCTGAAGTCGGACCGCAAGCTGGAAAACCTGCTCAGCCGCGAAGGCAGCTTTCTTTTCAATAACCTGATCCTGCTGGCCATCGCGCTGATCACACTGGTGATCACGTTCTGGCCCCTGATCACCAAGCACCTGTACGGCGAAAACGGCAGCGAAGAACTGGGCCAGGACGCCTTCGTGCTGTTCAACGCCCCGTTGTTCCTGCTGGTGCTGTGGCTGATGGGCGCCGGCCCCGCGCTGGCCTGGCGGCGCAACAACGGGCGCCAGATGCTGCGCGCCTTCCTGCCCCCCACCGCGGCGGCGCTGGTGGTCGGCGTGGTCAACTTCATCTGGCTGAACAGCAACGACCTGATCATCGAGCGCGTGGCCGATGACAGCATCGCTTCGCTTTCCGGCCTGGTGCGGCAGGGCGTGCAGCTCACCATCTGGCCGATCTGCGCGTTCACCCTGGTCTGCATCTTCATGGAATTCGTGGCCGGCGCCCGCGCCCGCAAGCGCGGCACCGGCGAAAACATGGCCGTGGCCATGGCGCGCGTGACGCTGGCCAACCGGCGGCGCTACGGCGGCTATATCGTGCACCTTGGCGTCCTGCTGGTGGCGCTGGGCATCTACTACAGCAGCATCTACGAGGCCGAGGGGTCGATGACCGCACATCCGGGCGGCTACTCGATCCTGCAGGACAAGCTGACCGGCGACCGCTACCTGGTGTACTACGAGTCCGAGCAGCGCACTTCCGACTGGGACTTCCTGCGCGACAAGTTCGGCATGGATGAGCAGCGCGCACAGACCTACACCCGCATGCTCGAGTATGTGAAGCGCAACCCCGACAAGAGCGCCGATGAGATCGTCGCCATGGTACGCGCCGACACGGAACGCCAGTTCGGCGGCGAGTTGCCCGAAGCATTCGTCCAGAACGCCCTGCCCGGCATGGCCGCGGCCGTGGCCTGGGGCGTACAGCAGCGCGACAACACCGACGTGTACGAGAGCTTCGACACCACGCTGCGCATCTTCAGCTACCATCCCGTGCAGCCGCAGGTAGAAGGCTATCTCGAGGCTCACGCTCGCCTGCAGGACCTGCTGTACGGCGATACCCGCACCAACGGCAAGTACGACGAACGCGCCATGGGCCTCACGGTCGCCCGCCTGGTGGTGCGCGCGGCGATGTCCATGGAAGGCGACTTGCGCGAGCAGCTTTCCGGCATGCGGGAAATGGTCGTGCAGGCGACACCGGAGCAGCTGCTGAGCATGACCGCGCTTGACCAGTTCGGCATAGCCGCAGACGAAAACGACATGGAGCCCCTGCGCCGCAACACGCTGGCGCAGCTCGATGAAGTCATCAGCGCGCTGAACACCCTGGTCCAGGAGGGCGTGAAACTGGGGCCTGAGCAGCTGCAGGTCAACCACGACATCCGCGAGGGGCTGGCCAACCTGCCGCGCGAGAAGTTCGCGCAGGCTTTCAACCTCGACCCCAGCGACCCGGAAGCCTGGGCCACCGGCCGCTTCAATGCACTCAAGGAGCTGGGTGCCTTCAACGAGCTGATCGAGGCCGCCACCACCGCCCGTCGCAATGAGCTGGTCGCGGAGCTGGCCCGCCGCATCGACCAGCAGGAGGCGCGTCAGCAGCTTGAGGCACTGCGTCCTCTTTCACTGACCGGTCTGCGCCGCGCCCGTGAAAAGGCCGAAGGCGACATGGCGGCCGCCATTGACGCTGAGATCGCCGCCATCATGGAGGACGCGCACACGGTCGAGCCGGGCATGCGCATCTTCTATGACAAACGCTCAGGCGCGCCGCGCATGAATGAGCCGGTGAAGGACCCCTACTACTACCGCACGCTCAGCAAGGACATGTACTTCATTCTGCAGGACGCGCAGCCCGACGGCCGCGCGACCTTCCGGTATTTCGTGAAACCGCAGATGACGCTGGGACTTGCCGGCCTGGTGATTACCGTGCTGGGCACCGTGCTGGCCATCCTGCCCAGCTTCCGCCGCCGGCGGCCGGAGGTGGCATGAATTACCAGGCGGCAGGCGGCGGGCGGAAGGCGGCAGGCGCACAGGCGCTGTTGATGCTGGTGTTTGCACTGTTCGCGTCAGGCCTCAGTGCGCAGGACCGCACGCCGGACCAGGCCGAGCTGCTTTACCAGCAGGTGGGCGACCAATTGTTCTGCATCTGCGGCTGCCGTGAACCGCTGCTTTCCTGCAGCCACAACGTCTGCGGCGCCAAAGACGAAGAACGCAAGTTCCTGCGCGAGCTGGTCGGCGACTCGAAGCTCGACGCGGCCGCAATCAAGCAGCAGATGGTGGAGCGCTTCGGCAAGGGTGTGATGCAGGTGCCCGAGGAGAGCAACCTTTACCCCATCCTGATCGGCGCGGGCCTGTTGCTGCTGGGGGCGTTCGGCGTGGCGTTCCGGGTGCTGACGCGCCGCGGCCCCGCGCCTGAGGCCGCACCGCAACCGGCCGAGGATTCCGAGTTCGAGGCGCGTATCGCGCGTGAACTGAAGGAGCTGGAGTGAAGCAGGCCTGGTTGAAAATCCTGATTGCCGCCGCCGCCGCGGGCGCGCTGACGGCCGTCGCCGACTGGCGCGTGGCGCCGCTGGTGTTCGGCGTGGTGGTGATCACGTTCTCGCCGCTGGCACGCCGCAAACGCCTGTGGTTCGTGGGCGACGTGGAATCTGAGTACAGCATCATTTCGCGCCGCCGCGAAGAAGCCTTGCGGGCCCTTAAGGACCTCGAGGACGACAAGCTCGCCGGCAAGCTGCCCGCCGACGACTTCGAGCGCCTGCGCCCCGCCTACCTGCAGACCGCGCGCGAATTGACCGCCAGGCTCGATGTCATCCAGGAAAAACGCACGGCCGCGCGCCGCCGCATCGAAGAGGATCTCGCCCGCAGCAAAACGCAGCAATGAGCCGATCCGCCCTGAACATTTACACCTTGCTGCTGCTGGCCTGCCTGCTGGCGCCCACCCTGGCGGCGCAGGGCGTGCTGACCGGGCGCCTGTACGACGCGGCCGGCGGCGAGCCTTACCTGGACGAGCCCGCCATGATCGGCGCCGTCGCGCTTCCCGCCGACGCGCCGGCATTCAATGAGTTGACCGCCACGCAGTGGCAGGGCGCCTTCAACGCGCTCGCGGCCGGGCAGCAACCCGACACACCGATGGGCGGCGTGATCGCGCCGGTAATCCCCACGGGCAGCTGGTTTTCGCCTGTTGAGGGCGACGGCGCGTTCCGCCTAGAGGGCTTGCCGCTTGACACCCGCCTGGGCTTCGCCGCCAAGGTAGGCGAGCTGTGGTGGCCACTGGTGAACGAAGGCTGGCTCACGGCCGACGCGCCCGAGCTGGACGTGCGCGTCCCGTACTTCCGGCTGGGCGCGGACCGTTCCAACATACGCATCGAAAAGTGGCGGTTGGAGGCCCGCACCCGCCTGCGCCCCGACCTGCGCTACGGCCCGGTCACCGTGATCGAGCGGCTGCGCATCGTGAACCCGGACCCGGCGCTCGCCGCGCTGGTCACCGTCGAGCTGAACGTGATGGTGCCCCCCGGCCTGTCCGCACAGAACCTGCCTGCCATGTACGGCAGCCAACTGGTGTACATGCAGGGCTGGAACGTCGGCTCGCCCCTGGAGAAGCCGTTCACCGAGGAAAACGCCGCGGCCTGGAGCTTCGGCACCGGCGGCGGCATGCACGGCGGCCCGGCCCAACCCCGCAGCGGTCCGCAGGTCAGCGCCGACAACTGGCACCTGCTGAACAACGACCCCATGCTGGTGATGACCGGCGCAGGCGACACCGTCTACCGCGTGAACCCGTCCCCCAGCGGGCGCTCGGCCACCTTGGTGTTCACGCGCCCCGTGCCCCCCACCCGGGACGGTATTCCGGGCGTGCTGGAAATCAGGCTGATGCACCAGGGAGGCGTGCTGACGGCGGCGCCCGCCGAACGCGTGTCTTTCACCCGCAGTTTCGATTACCCCGTGCTGGAGGCCGAGGCCAACCTGCCACCCGAGTTGACCCTGGCCGCGCTGGTAGAGGGCGCGCACCGCCGCCTGTACGGGCCGGCCCAGGACGGTCGTCACCCCACCAACCCAGAGCACACTCCGGACCTCGCCGCCCTGGAAGTCGCGCAGCTGGTGTTTGCCTTCAGCGAGGAAGCGCAGCAGATGATGGGACGCTGGGAGGCCGGTGAAGCTCCGCCCCCCGCCGCACAGCCTGAGCCGACCGCCGGCGGGCCCAGTTTCAACCTTTCCGTGATGTTCAAGGCGCTGGCGCTGGTGTTCGGGCTTGCATTCGTGGGCGCGCTGGTGGCGACGATCCGCAAGCCGCGCGACGAGCAGTTGAAGAAACTGGCTGAACTGCCGGCGTCCAGGCGCGAGGTAATGGATGCCGTGGTTGCGCTCGATGCCGAGTATAAGGAAGGCGCTATGCCGGCACGGGTCTACCAGGAACAGAAACAGAGGCTGATGAACCGCCTGGTAGAGTTCGACGCGAACGCGGCAGAGTGATGCTGGATTCTCATGAAGCTGGTTGCCGAGGGAATCACCAAGTCATGGGGCGCGACGCACGTGCTGCGCGGCGTGGACTTCAGCGTTGAGCCAGGCAGCCTGGTGGCGCTGATCGGCGCCAACGGCACCGGCAAAAGCACGCTGATACGCATCTTCGCCACCATCCTGCGCCCCGACGACGGCAAGGTCAGCCTTGGCGAACTGGACTGCCGGGCCCAGCCGCTCAAGGCCCGCGCCCTGCTGGGCTATCTGGGCCATGAAAGCATGCTCGACGCAGCCCTCAGCATGCGCGAGAACCTGCGCCTGTTTGCCGCACTCTACGGAGTACAAGACCACACGGCCCGCGCTGATGCGCTGATCGAGCGCTTCCAGGCCGCGCGCTATGCCGACCTGCCCGTCAGCGAGCTGTCGCGCGGCCAGGAACAGACGGCCGCGCTGTGCCGCGCCCTGGTGCACAACCCGCGCCTGCTGCTGCTGGATGAGCCTTCTACGGGACTGGACAAAGACGCCCGCGAACGCTTGTGGCAAGCGGCCCGGGAGCAGGCACAGACCGGCGCGGTGGTAATTTTCAGCACCCACGACCACGACTCGGCGCAGTCAGTGGCCGACCGGGTGGTTGAGCTGCGCGACGGCAAGCTGGGATGAGGCGGGATGCAGGAGGCAGGAGGCAGGAGGCAGGAGGCAGGAGGCAGGAGGCAGGAGGCAGGAAGCAGGAAGCAGGAGGCGGGAGGCGGGAGGCAGGGTGTAGGGAAACGTTTTGGACATTGGCCTCCGACCTCCGACCTCCGACCTCTAACCTCTGACCTCTAACCTCTAACCTCTAACCTCTAACCTCTAACCTCTGACCTCTGACCTCTAACCTCTAACCTCTGACCTCCAACCTCTGACCACATCCTCTTACCTGCGGCAGACTTGGCGTTACCAGCGCGACACCAAACTTGCGTATCTGCCCGCTTCAGGTAGCATACAGTACCCGATGGAATGTGTTGAAATCTTGGTGCGGTCGGCACTTGCGTCGAGTGTCATCCCCGCTGCCAAGTTCTGGCGTAAGGTTTGCATAGCATGCAACTACGGACGGTCACTGGAGGTCCGATGAGACGCTCATCGCGGTCGGGGTTCACCCTGATCGAACTTATGATTGTGGTCGGCATTATCGGCATCCTTGTGGTGGTGCTGGTGGCCGTGTTGTTCAACGCGATGTCCAAGGGCGAAATCGCCAAGGCCCAGGACTTCGTTAGCAACGTGATCCCGTCGGCCCTCAGCAAGTGGCAGGACGAAACGGGCAAGGACAACAACACCTACCCGGCCAGCCCCAGCATCACGGACGGCGGCTCGTACTGGCAAGGCAACGCCGAGCTGTATGAGGAACTGGTCGAGAAGCCCAAGAAGGCCGGCAAAGACCCGTACGTGAAGGACGACCAGTACGTGCTGGGTGAAGAAGGCGGCAAAAAGGTCTTCCTGGACCCGTGGCAGAAGTTCTACATCTACCGCAACTACAGCCAGAAGAAGAGCGCCAGCGGAAAGACCCCGAAGTACACGGGTCGGCGCTACAACGAAAACACCTACGACATCATTTCCCGCGGTCCCGACGGCGAGTTGTATGAGCTCAACGGCGAGAACGACGACATCTACAATGGCATGGAGTAGACGGGAGAATGATGATGAACAACATGCGCGCAAACAGGCAGGGCTTCACGCTGATCGAGTTGCTGATCGTGGTCGGCATCATTTCCCTGCTGATCGTGGTGCTGGCGGTGGCGATTCTGCCCTGGCTTTCCAAGTCAGAAGAAAGCGCAACCCGCACGCTGCTGCAGCAGATCGGGCCGGTGATCACCGGCGAAAAGAACCCGCCCACCATCAAGAAGTTCAAGAAAGACGCCGGGCAGCTTTCCAGCCGGATCTCGTCCGACGAGAAGCTTGCCTCAAGCCAGATGATGCTGTTCTACGCGGCGCCGACCCGCTCGACCTGGGAGGGCTCGGACCTCTACAAAGACCAGAACTACGCGCCGCTGCTGCAGCCCGAAGACCTGGCCAAGTTCACCCGTGAAGAGGGCGGCCGTCTGCCGCACCTGGTGGACGCCTGGGAAAAGCCGATCTGGTACAAGTTCGACAACAACCTGAAGCTCGGCTTCGTGTACTCCTCGGGCCCTGACGCCATGCCCGGCACCCCTGACGACCTGATCTTTGACTCGCGCAACAACACGGTGAAGTCGCGCGAGGAAATGAAGTAGCAACCGCCCGCGGGCGGCAGGAGACGAACGTGAAAAGGCAGAGACGCGGCTTCACGCTGATGGAACTGCTGGTGGTGATCGCCATCGTGGCCATGCTGGTCACGGTGATGGTCCCGGTGATGCTTCGCTTCATGAAGGGCCGCGGGCTCAGCATGTCGGGCAACAACATCGGCGGCTTCATCGCCTTCGCCCGCAGCGAGGCCATGAACACGCGCCAGACCCACGTGATCGTGTGCTACACCGAGGAAGAAGCGCTGGGCGGACAGTCCCAGGACAGCGACGCCCTGGCCTTCTACGTCGGCCCCGGCATGGCGGTCTACCGCGTCAACCCAAGCCCCAAGCCCGGCACCGACGAGCAGGAAATCAACTACGTCAAGCAGCTCGACTTCCAGGACCAGATCGGCGGCGCCGTGAAATTCGCGCCGCGCTGGGTGCAGGAAGCCCCCACCGGCCCCATCGACAACTACCTGTCCGAGACCGCCAACGCGCGCTTCGCCGGCAAGTACAAAATCGCCGTGCTGGCCGACGGCCGCCTGATCATCCCCCAGGACCGCCCGGGCTACGTGCTGGATTCGGGCGAGACCATGAATCTGAACGCGGACCTGATCCTCACCGACGACGACCGCTTCGTGTACATCGACATCAACCCGGCCACCGGGGCCGTGAAGCGCTCGACCGTGCTGGACCGCGAGGAAGTAACCGAACCCTAGGCCTGACCGTCGCGACCCTTTCAACGACGGCAAGGAAAACCTCATGCGCAGAAAACCGAACAACCGCAGGGGCTTCACGCTGACCGAGATCCTGGTGGCGCTGGCGATCTTCGCCCTGGGCGGCACCGCGATCATGGCCCTGTTCATCACCAACGTGCGCCTCTCGCGCCAGGCCATGGACTACACCCGCGCCGCGGAAATCACCCGCAACGTGCGCTCGCTGGTGACCCAGTCGCTGTCGAGGCCGATCAACCTGAACGAAAACGACAACATCTACGCCTTCTACTACCCGGACAGCTCATTGACCTTCACGCCCGACCAGTACCGCGAGTACTACGAAGGCGGCAAGAGCAAGACCGCTTCCGGTGATCGCGATGCGACAAAGGACATCGTCGGCGGCGCGCCTGCCACCAACACCGTGTTCTTCCGTCTGCCCAAGGTGATGTTCGACGCCGGCGTCACGGGTGACGCGCGCAAGAACATGGTAACCGACGTCCCTGTGGACGGGCTGAACGCCAGCGGCGGCAAGGCCAGCTTCGAGGGCGACCCCCGCGTGTTCCGCCTGCTGCCTGACCCGCTGCGCCGCGCCGGCGCCATCGAGGGCCTGGACCCGGACGATCGCATGTTCTACCAGTTCGACTTCTCGGTCCGCCGCAGCGTGCAGCGCGCCAGCGTGCCGTCCGCTGACGGTACCGGCCAGAAGCAGCCCCTGGACGACCTCTACGTGGTTCACGTCAGGGTCTACAAGGGCTTCCAGTTCGAGGGGGACGTCATCAACGACCCCTTCTTCGAGTGGGACTTCTACGTGAACGCAGCCAAGTAGCGCCACACCCCGCAGGAGCAACGTCATGAGAAACCTTCGCCGTGGCTTCACGCTGCTCGAGCTGATGATCGCCATCTCGCTGATGCTGATCATCATGCTGATGCTGCGCTCGATGTTCGTGAACGCGCAAACCATGTACCTGCGCGCCGCCAAGCGTGTCGACGTCTACAGCCAGTCCCGCGCCGCTCTCGACATGATCGAGCAGGACCTGATGCGGATCGAGACCGGCCTGGAAGACTACCACACCGTAAACTGCCGCACCCTGATGCCGGAAAACCTGCGCGACGTGGAAGCCATCCCGGCATCCAAGTCCTATTCGCGCCTTGACGACTGGGTTGAGCCCCAGGACTCGCAGACGCTGCAGATCCGTGAGTTCCTGTCATTCACCGGCCGCAACACCTGGTACGACAAGAAACAGAAGAAGTACGTGACCGGCACGGCTTTCGTCGCCTACTACCTGCGCCGCCGCATGCCCGACAAGAACGGCGAACAGTATGGCGGCGCCTACCTGGTGCGCCGCGTGATCCCGCAGCGCAGCCTGGCTGAGATTGTCGCCATCGGTAAGGGCAAGAAGGCAGACCCGATCGCCCCGCACGAGGACGAGCTGGCCAGCTTCGTCTACGGCGTGCGCGTGTTCGTGGACGACCAGGCCGCCTTCCAGCTTGGCGTGCGCAACGGCCAGTTCGACTACAACATCATGCCCGAGTGCAGCCCCACCGACGCCAATGCGCGCTGGCTGTGGGCCAAGGGCACGCCGGGCGTCGTGAAGCCGGTGCCGGCGGGCGGCGCGGCCATCCTGCTGCAGCGTCCCCTGCGCGACAACCGCGTCGAGTTCGGCGGCGACTGGATCACCCAGACCAACCCGGACCGCGACTTCGTGGGCGCCACGCGCTGGAACTACCCCAACACGGTAATGATCGACCTGATGATGATCGACCGCACCTTCGAGCGCCTGGGCTCGTTCAACGGCAGCGGCACCTATCGTTCGTTCAGCCGCACCGTGCAGTTGCCGATCTCGGGGCCCATGTTCCGGCTCGATGACCGCGACGTCGCCCTGCTGACCAGGTAGGGTAAAAAATCACGCTCTCCTTAAGCCCCGTGCGATGTGCGTGCGGGGCTTAATGTTGCCCCTTGCGATCCGGCGTAAATTCCACGAATATGGCCACTTCGGTTGATTGAGGTGCTCGTGGGCCTGCACGATTGCGGGCTTTGAAAGGCCGGTCAGTGCGCATCGCTTTAGTCTCCGACATCCACGCCAACATCGAAGCGCTCACCGCCGTCATGGAAGATATCGACAGCCTGGGCTGCCAGAAGATCTTTTGCCTTGGCGACCTCGTGGATTACGGCCCCAACCCTTGCGAAGTGCTCGACATCGCGATGGAGCGTTTCGACATCACCATCCTCGGCAACCACGAAGAGGCCGTGATGCTGGTGGCCGAAGACTTCAACGAGCGCGCCATGCGCAGCGTGGAGTGGACGCGCGAACAGTTGAACAGCCCGGACCTGCCGAAGGAAAAGCGCCACAAGTACTGGAACTACCTGGACGCCATGACCAAGAAGCGCGAGCACAAGCAGGGCGACCTGCTGTTCGTGCACGGCAGCCCGCGCAAGCCAACCCACGAGTACGTCTTTCCGAAAGACAGCCTCGACGCCGCCAAGATCCGCAGCATGTTCGCCAAGTTCGACCGCTTCTGCTTCTGCGGCCACAGCCACATCCCCGGCATCTACAGCGAGACCGGGAAGTACGGCCACCCCAAGAACCTCAACAACGGCGAGCTTGACCTGCGGCGCTTTCGCAAGCTGCTGGTGAACATCGGCAGCGTCGGCCAGCCGCGCGACCACGACACCCGCGCGTGCTATGTGGTGATCGACGGCAGCACCCTGCAGTTCCGCCGCGTCGAGTACGACTACAAGACCACGGCCGAGAAGATCCGCGCCATCCCCACCCTGCCAAGCATGCTGGCCGATCGCCTGCTGCTCGGAAAGTAGCTCAAAAAACCAAAGCCCGGCCTGCAAAGGCCGGGCGGATTACGATGGACTCGCGAACCCAAGCTGACCCGCCCGGGATTGGCATCCCGGGCTCTGGCTAAACACGCACCCGCCGCCATGCCACCGTGCCGGTCGCCAGCGCCAGCAGCGCGAGCCACCACCAGCTTGCACTGTCGCCGGTGCTGCAGCCGCCTTCGCCGGGCGGGTTGAAGTCAACGGGGCCGTCGGCGTCGGGGTTGCCGAGGTCGTTGACGGTGATGATCACGAAATCTTCGTCCACGCCGCCGTTGCCGTCCTCGACGATCAGCTGGAACGTGAAGTTCTGGCTGAAGGTCACCTGCGGCGCCGTGAAGCTGGGCGTGGCCGTGGTCGGGTTGGTGATCGCCACCACGGTGCTGCCGCCGGTCTGGCGCCAGGCGTAGCGCAGCACGTCGGACACGTCGGGGTCGCTGCTGGCGGTGCCGTTCAGATTCACCGTGACGCCCTCGTTCACGCTCTGGGCCGTGCCCGCGTTGGCGGTCGGGTCGAGGCTGGTGTTGCCGGTATACCTGATGCGGTACAGCACGGTGTCGGTCAGCACGTACATGTTGCCGTCGGGGCCGAACTTCATGTCGCGCACCGGCGCGCTGAAGCCGTTGGCGAATGCCCAGGCCGCAATGCCCGTGCGTTCGTTGCCGCCGGTCAGCACCACACGCAGGATGCTGCCCGTCGCCGCCTCGCTGCCCACGTACACGACGCCGCCGCGGTAGCCGACCGTGGGCCAGGTGCCCAAAGCACCCGGATGGAACGCCACTGCCGCGGGCTCAAAGGTCGCGCCGTGCTCCCAGGCCGGGTCGATGAAGCCTGTGGTGGCGCGCGCGCCGCTGAGGCCGCTGGTGTCCCAGCCGTAGTTGCCGTCGGACAGGATCACGTTCAGCTCGTCCAGCCCGCTGGTGGCGGGGTTGCCGGTGTCGGCGGTGAACAGGTCGCCGGTGGTCGGGTTGAAGGCCAGCGCCCTCGGGTTGCGCAGTCCGCGCGCCCACATGGCGTTGCTGGTGTAGGGGTTGGAAAGCGGGATGCTGCCGTCGGCCTGGTAACGCAGCACCTTGCCGCGCCGGTCGTTGATGTCCTGCGCGAAGCCGCCCGCCAGGCTGATCGCCGCGCCGCCGTCGCCCACCGTGACGAACATGTTGGCGGCGGCGTCAAAGGCGATGCGGCCGCCGAAGTTGTTGCCGCTGCTGCCCATGTCCACGCCGCTGATCAACGTCGTCTCGCTGCCCGCGGCAGCCGTGCCCAAGGCCCCCGTGTCTTCCAGGAAGCGCTTCACCACCAGCTGCGGCGCGCCGCTGGTTCCCGTGGTGTGGACCACGTAGATGTAGCGGTTGGTGCTGTCGCCGGCCGCCGCCGGGAAGTTCGGATGCAGGGCGATGCCGTGCAGGCCCAGGTCGTTGCCAGCAGGCGCGACAAAGCCGCTGACGGTGGCAAAAACGCTGGGCGCGCCGGGTGTGGTGGTAGGGTTGTCCACCACCATGATCTGGCCGCTGCCGTTCTCGGTGTAGAACAGGCGGCCGTCCGGCGCGAAGGCGAACGCGCGCCCGCCGGCGACCGGGTTGACGACCACCTCGGACGTGAAGCCGCCCGCGACACTCTGGCTGAACAGGAAAGGAGCAAACGACAGCAAGGCCGCCAGGACTGCAAATCGCATCATCATCAGCATCCGGGGATCACTCAGGGAAAGCCCATGTTGACCCTGTTGAACGCCTAACGCAAGCCCGGGGTTGGGTAGTGTTGCGGACCAGGGACGGGCACGCCATAGGGACACGCGGCAGCGTGTCCCTACATGCTAGTCAATCAGCTTCATGCCGCGCGGGGACAGGAACACGGCGAACGGTCGGCCCACGAACAGCTTGCGCTCCACGTAGGGCATGCGCTCGACCTGGATGTGCTTGATGTCGGCCAGCTTCACGCGCGTGTAACCGCCGCCCTCTGTATAGAAGTCAATCGCCGCGCGCCCCTGTGTCTTGCTGGCTTCCTTCAGCTGTTCCAGCGCGGCAATCACCACGGTGCCGTCACTGCCTTTGGCCTCGCCGCGTTCTTCGGGCGTGAAATGCGCCACGCCGCGCAGCTTGAAGTAGGCGTTGAAGGGGTCGCCCTGTTCGCCGGCCTTGACCAGAAGGCCCACCAGCTCGGGCTGGCTGGGCTCGTCCATGCTGCCCACCACCTCGGTGTCGTCCTCGAGGAACAGCGTGATGCGCGTCCAGTAGCGGCAGTCAGCGCTGCCCGGCGAGTTGTCGCCCAGCACAAGGTACTGTTCTTCCCCCAGTTCAACCTGGAACGGCAGCTCCCGCTGGTTCTGCAGCCATTCCTGGATGCGCCCCACGTAGTACACGTCGCGGTCGATGCTGCGAATCCGCAGCTTTGCGCCCTTCTCAGCGCCCCCTGCAATCTCGATGCGCGCCTGGCGCCCGCCCGCGGGCTCGGCTTTCGCGATGTCCAGCGCCACGTTGCCCGCAAGGTTGATGCGACCCTCGGCGTCGCGGCTGCGCAACTGGTCCAGCAGCGGGGTGCCGACATCCAGGCTGAACTGTTCATGGCCGTCGATCTCGAGGCGCAGCTCGCCGTCTGCCAGCGAGTAGCTGATATCCCGTGTGTCCGTGCCGAAGTCGATGGCGCTGGTCTGCTCGATGGCCAGTTCGCGGCTTGCGCCATCGGCCAGGTGGAAAAGCTTGCAGGCGCCCAGCGCCGGTCGCAGCTCCAGCACGTAGCTGTCTTCATCGCGCACCAGCGTCACCAGGCACTCGCCGCCGTCATCCAGCGTGACGTCGGCGCGCAGGCGCAGGTCCCCCACCACGTGACGGCCGTAGCGGTCTTTGGGCGTCTCGGTGGCGCCGAAGCTGGCGTCGTGGTCCATCACGTTGCCGGGTTTGTCGTCCGTGTCGCCGCGCGGGAAGGTGACGGCCGCGCGCTTGCGCAGCTCGATCAGGCCGTCGGTGAATTCCAGGTCGCCGTCACGCTTGAAGTTTTTGACCCAGGCGGTGTTGCTGCTGAGGTTCTCGATGATCGGCAGCCACAGCACCTCGCGGGCGCGCGGCGTTTTGCGCAGCAGCTCGATCTTGTCGTTGCCGGGCAGGCGCACATAGACGTCGCCGCGCGCGATCAGCACCTGCTCGCCGGGCAATCCTATGCAGCGCTTGACGTATGGGTCCGTGCGGCGCAGCGGGTACCTGAACACCACGGGCTCCCAGCGCTCCGGATCCCTGTACGAGTAAGTGAACTTGTCCACCAGCACGCGGTCGCCGCTGATCGGGTCGCCCAGCAGGGTCGGCGCCATGCTGCCCGACGGGATGCGAAACGCCTCAAGCCCGAAGTGCCACACCAGCAGCACCAGCACCAGCGCCGCCGCCAGGCTTTCCACCTGCTCGAACAATGTGGTGATCGGGCTGCGCTTGGCCGGCCGTATGTCGCGCCCGCGGATCACCGCCCGGTCAACCGATCCGCGCAAGGCCAGCGCCGCCAGCAGCGACACGAGACCCGCCAGGCTGGTCCAGCCGCTGGCGTGGTGCAGCGCCATGGCAAGCACGGAGCAGCCCATCAGCCCCACCACCAGCCCGCCGCACAGGATGGGCGAAGCCCGCTGCGCCAGCCTGCGGTGCGCGTACCAGGCCGCCGGGACCAGCATCAGCAGCGCGGCCGTCACCGGCACGCGCAGCCACACGCCCTCCAGCCTGCTGCCCATGAACAGTGACAACAGGCCGATCAGCCACGCGGCCGCGGCGACCACGTCGGCCGCCAGCCCGCGCAGGGCGGGGCTCAGGCGCGCGTAGCCCTTTGCGGGTGCGGCTTTGATGGTGTCTGCTTCTTCTGCCATGGGTGCTCGCTTGCGTTACGAATCTGCAAGCTATAGTGCGGCGTCTCGACTCACAAGGAGCCACCGATGCTGAAGGAAGGCGACAAGGCCCCGGCGTTCAACCTGCCGGACCAGAACGGCAAGCAGCACAAGCTGGCCGACTACAAGGGCAAATGGGTCGTGCTGTTCGCCTATCCGAAGGCCAACACCAGCGGCTGAACCAAGGAAGCAATCGCCTTCACCGGTCTGGTGAAGCAGTTCGACAAGCTGGGCGCGGTAGTGCTCGGCATCAGCCCCGACAGCGTGGCCGCCCAGAAGAAGTTCGAGGAGAAGCACAAGCTGGGTGTGCCCCTGCTCAGCGACGAAGACAAAGCCATCACCACCGCCTACGGCTGCTACGGCGAAAAGAAGATGTACGGCCGCACGGTGCAGGGCATCATCCGCAGCACCTACCTGATCGACCCGCAGGGCAAGCTGGCAAAAATCTGGAGCAAGGTGAGGGTCGAGGGCCACGCCGAAAAGGTGCTGGAAGCGCTGCGCGAGTTGGCGTGAAAACCCGGCTTCCCGTTGCACTCATGCTCAAGGATTCGACAATCTCTCTCTGTACAAAAGAGAGGGTGCCATGCCGCTTGAGTTCGACTGCCCGCACTGCAGCCACCATTATCGTGTAGCTGACACCAACGCGGGAAAACGCTTCGCCTGCAAGCAGTGCGGACAACCGGTTCAGGTGCCCGGCCCCCAGGCTGTCGTTGCCCCGGCCCAGCGCCCGGCCGTACCGGGCCGCGTCGCGCCAGCCCCGCGCGCGGTAGCGCCGCGTCCGGCGGCAGCCCAGGCAGCGCCCGCACCGTACGGGCAGCAAGCGCCGGAAGGTCCCAAGTCGCGCGCGCCGAACTACGTGTTCCTGGGCGGCGCGGTGGCCATGACACTGGGCTTCTTCCTGCCCTGGATCAGCATCGACCTGGTGATCGTCAAGATGAACTGGGGCGGCTACGAGCTGCCTGGCAAGTTCATGGAGTTCGTCGGCCTGGCCGAGAAAATGACCGACCCCGGCACGCCGGAATACCAGCAGATCCAGGACATCAAGGGCCGCGGCACGTTCCTGTACTCGATGTACCTGATCCCGCTGTTGTGCCTGGCGGCCGGCATTGAGGAGCTGATGGCCTTCAAGAAGGGGCGCAACTTCTGGTGGCTGCGCGCGATCGCCGCCGCGTCGCCGATCATTGCCTTCATCACGGTGATGATCGCCTTCTCCGGTTTGTCGGAGCCCGGCGGCGGCGCCTCCTCGGGCGGCGGCAGCGGCGGCGGCGACAGTTCGATGTTGTTCAAGATTCTGGGCTTCGGCGTCTGGATCAGCCTGCTGGGTTTCATCGCGGCCACAGCGGGCATTTTCACCTCGCCAAAGCCGAAATCAGCGCAGCCCGCCATGGTGCGTCGCCCGCGCCCACCCGGCGGGCCGCGCCCGGCCATTGCTGCAGGCAGCGCCGCGCCAAGCCCCAAGGCGGGGCCTCGTCCGCCGGCAGGTCCGCGCCCGCCCGTCCGAGGGGGCCCGAAGCTGCCGCGCCCTCAGCGCTAGCCATGCATCTTGGCGTGGACGCGTGATTTCTGGATAATGGGCGACAATGCCCATTGAGTTCAACTGTCCTCACTGCCTGGGCGGGTACACCGTTGCCGATTCAAACGTGGGCAAACGCGTGAAGTGCAAGAGTTGCGGCAAGCCCATGACGGTGCCGGACCTGTCGGGGCTCACGTTCGCGGACGACACCCGCGAAATGAAGCGGCCTTCCGGGCGCCATTCCTCAACCAAGATCCTGCCCGCCGACCGCCCCCGCCGCAATGAACCGGCGAAACGCAACGTGCCCTCGGACACCCGCAAGCTCAGCAGCGGCGCCAAGATCAGCCGGCCGCCCCAGGTTGATGAACCCGAAGAGCCCGCGCCCAAGGCGCCCGGCGGCAAGCTGCCGCCCGGAAAGTTGCCCACCGGCCTGAAAGCGCCGCCCAAGCTGAAGGCCGGCCTGACGCGCCAGCGCCCGATGCCCGAGATCCCGCGCACCAGGCTGATCAACTTCGTGCTGCTGCTGGGCGTGGCCGCCGTGATGGTGGGCTTCTTCCTGCCCTGGTTCACGCTGCAGGTGCCGGGCTTTGAGCAGCCCGTCGCCGGCTTCCAGGCGCCGCTGCTGGCGCGCGACTTCGTGGCCGCGCTGGACGCGGCCGGCTACGGTAAGAACCCGGTGATCGCCGCCATGCGCGACAACGAGACCGCGCTGTACGTGTTGTTCGCCCTGTACGCGTTTCCGCTGCTGCTGCTGTACGGGCTGATCAACGACTGGCGCTGCGCGGCCAAGGGCAAGAGCCACTGGTGGATCCGCATCCTGGTGTTCATGGCGCCGGCGCTGCCTTGGGCCGCGGTGTACCTCAGCTTCCGCGAAGCCTTCGATGCCTGGTTTGCCGCGGGCGGGCCGGCCTCGCTGCCGATCGAGCCGATGGAAGCCTTGGCCGGCGTCGGCTACGGCGCGTGGACGGTCCTGGGTGGCTGGCTGTTGCTTCTGCTTGCCATCTTCATCGCGCCCAAGGTCAAGAAACCGCAGACGCCCACGCCAACGCAGGATCCAGACGAAGGCGACGTCCCCGACATATCGGGCGCGCCGAAACCAAAGCTGCCCAAGCCACGCGAGCGAGAGTAGAAAAAAGCAAAGAGCCCGCCGATCGGCGGGCTCTTGCAATCATTGCGGCTTACCAGGACCAGTCGGCCACGAAGTTCTTGAAGGTCTCGGGGGCATCCTTCTGGAACTGCGAGGTGTAGCTGATCTCGATCTGCACCTGGGTGAACTTCTTCTCGGTCTGCCAGTCGTAGGACTCCATGAAGCGCAGGACCAGGAAGCTGTCGCCCTTGTCGGTGTGGAACCAGTAGGCCAGGGCGTTGTCGTTGCGCGCCAGGATGATGGTCGGCTTGGCTTCGCCGCCGCCGATCTTCTTCAGGCGCTTCAGCAGCAGCGCGTAGCCGTCAACGCCTTCCTCAACGCCGGTGATCAGGTCCAGCACCTGGGTCTGGTACTGGTCGAGGTGTTCCTTCAGCTTCTCCACGTCGCCCTTCTCGATCGCGTCGCGGATGGTCTTCACCGCCGGGGCGTTGTAGTCGATGCGGTACTCGTGGCCGTAGTAGCTGGCCAGGTACCAGTTCTTGTCCTTGGATTCGCCTTCGTCGGTCCACTTGGCGATGCGGGCGGTCTTCACCAGGTTGACGGCCTCACCGTTCTTGACCGCGATGATGGCGTAGTCGCCGACCGAACCCTGGGCGCGCTCGACGCCTTCTTCGGAGTAGCCCTTGAGGATCTTGGCCATGGCGCCGAGGTAGGTGAGCTTCTCTTCGCCTTCGCTGTCCCAGGACTCTTCTTCGATATAGTCGAGGTTGTTGGGGTCAAAGCAGCTCTTCAGCGCCGCCATGTCGTCACCCTTGGCGGCCTTGATTGCCTTCTTGTAGACCTCAAGCGGCGACTTGTGGCCTTCCGCCACGCCGGCGTTGATCTTCAGTGCATCCGGAGCGGGAACGCCTTCCGCAACCGGGGTAACCTTGCTGCCCTCTGCCTTGTCCGCAACCACGGGCGACACGAACATCGCGCTCAGCGCGATCGCCGCCACGCCTGCCAACAGAATCCGCTTCATCTGCTTCCCCTATCTCGACAAAATTGGCCCGGCGACAACCGGACCCAAGTGGCTCAAAGCATAAGTCACGGCAACGTCACGTCAAATCAATCGTGGTCAAATAACGGGTTGACGGATCGGCCTTCAGCCCCCACAACTGGGCGCTTGCGGTGGTCGCGGACAACCGTAAACCCTGACCTGTAGACCGTTTTCACAGGAAACACGCCATGGATTTCGCGCTCACCGAAGAACAGCAGATGTTCCAGCAGGCCGCCGCCGAATTCTGCAAAAACGAAGTCGAGCCCGTCGCCATCAAGCTCGAAGCCGGCCACGAGTTCCCCATGGAACTCACGCAGAAGATGGCTGAGCTCGGCTTCATGGGCCTGGTAATCCCGGAGCAATACGGCGGCGTCGGCGCGGACTATCTGGCCTACCTGCTGGTTGAGGGCGAAATCGCCAAGACCAGCATTTCGCTCAGCATGACGCTCGGCGCCCAGAACAGCCTGGTCGGCCTGCCGATCATGAACTTCGCCACCGAAGAACAGAAACAGCAGTGGCTGCCGCCGCTCGCCAGCGGCGAAAAACTCGGCGCGTTTGCATTGACCGAGCCCGGCGCCGGTTCCGACCCCGCCGGCATGCGCACCACGGCCGTGAGGAAGGGCGACAAGTGGGTGCTGAACGGGACCAAGCTGTACATCACGAATGGAGCGGTGGCCAAGACGCTGATCGTGTGGGCCAAAACCGGCGAGAAGCCCGACGGCAAGCCGCTGATCAGTGCCTTTCTGGTGGATAAAGACGTCAGCCCGTTCAAGGTCGGCACCATCGAGGAAAAGATGGGCGTGCACGCCTCGCCCACCACGGAGCTGATCTTCGAGGACTGCGAGATCCCCGCCGAAAACCTGCTGGGCAAGGAGGGCGACGGCTTCAAGGTAGCGTTGATGACCCTGAACACCGGGCGCCTCAGCGTCGCGACCCAGTGCCTGGGCCTGGCCCAGGCGGCCTACGAGCGCGCCAAGCGCTTCGCCACCGAGCGCGAACAGTTCGGCCAGAAGATCGCCGAGTTCCAGGGCATCGGCTTCAAGCTGGCGGACATGATCACCGAGATCAACGCCGCCAAGGGGCTGGTGTGGCACGCGGTGTGGCTGAAGGAGCAGTTCGGGCTGAGCGATCCGCGTTTCATCAGCATGGCGGCGCAGGCAAAGCTGTTCGCCAGCGAAATGGCCGAGCGCGTGACGAGCGCGGCAATCCAGGTGCACGGCGGCTACGGCTACATGCGCGAGTACCGGGTGGAGGAGTTCTTCCGCGCGGCGCGCCTGATGACGATTGTGGAAGGAACCAGCGAAATCCAGCGCCTCACGATCAGCCGCTGGGAAATGAAAGCCTAGGGTCCCTGCTGCAGCTTTACTTCCAGCGCGCCGGTGCCGGGGTTCAGGAAAATGTCGTAGACGTCGCCCTCTTCGCAGGGCTCGCGCACTTCCCACTGCTTGGGCTTGCGCAGGAACAGCGTGGCGCCGGCCGTGCGCGGCAGCACTTTTGGTTCAAGCGTGGTTTTCTCGGGCGTGGCGCCATTGCCGAAGCCGCCGAGGCTGACAAACTGGTAGAAGCCGCCCTCGCCGAGCCATGTCCAGGCGCCGCGCCACTCAATCACTTCGACAATCAGCTCGAACTCCTGCCCCGCGGTCAGCACCGGCCGACGCTGCCCGGAAAGCCTGCGCCCCGCGCGGTCCACCGGGTAGAACAGCAGGTTGAGCTGGTTGGTCTCTTGGTCAAGTTTGCCAACCTCGATTTCGGCGATCTTCGAAAGTTCGCGCGGCTGGATCTGCAGGCTGGAGGTCAGCACCGACAGCACCAGGGCCTCGATCGCCATCCAGATCACCAGCAGGCCGACACCCAGCAGGCCGAAGTCGATGATGGGCTCGACGCGCGAGGTATCGACGTCTTCGCGGCGGCGCGTCTTCAGCCAGTACCACACGCGCTGGGCCACGAAAGCGACCAGGAACACGCCCAGCACGCAGGCGATCACGGCAAAGGCTTTAAGGCGGAAGTTGGGGTCGCCGTCCATCACCCGATTATGGCCCGGGAAGTGCCGGCACGTCAAAGCCCGGCTCAACCCGCAGCGCGTCAACAATCCCGTTCAGGAACACCCGCCGGATGGCGTCATAGCCCCGGCGGTTCGGGTCCTCCAGGTTCACGTAGAACCAGTAGGTCGGATCGTCCGCATTGTAGTGCTCGTTCGTGCGGTCCTGGCAATGGATGCCGTGGCCGAGCATCACGCCGTGCATGTCCACCAGGTGAACGTGATCGTGCACGGCCGCGCAGTCGCGCAGCGCGTCGTTGAAGGCGCCGTGAACCCGCTTGCCGTCGGGCCACGCGGGCAGCCAGAACAACGGCCCGGCATTCTCGATGTCGCCGACGCCGTCGGTGGGCTCGTAGATGGTCGCTAACATCACCGCGCAACCGCCGGGGAATTTTTCTTTCAGCGCCAGCATCATTTCATCGAGCCGCGCCCGGAAGTTCGCGACCCAGGGCTCGGCCTGCTGCCAGCTTGCGCCGTACATGGCGCCTTCTTGCGGCTCGGCCTTGCCGTAGTAGTGAATCAGGTCGATGCCGCCGGTCGTGAGCCAGACGATGCCGAACGTTTCGGGCCCGTAGATCGGCAGCGCGGTGATTTCCCGCAGGTGCTCGATGCTGTTGGTGCTGTTGGAAGCTTTGCGCACCGGCCTCAGGTTTGGCAGCACGCGGGCCAGTTCGATGCCGGCCATTTCGGGGTAAGTCTCGTCGGCGTTTTCGCGGATCAGCTCAAAGTAGCCGTGGCCGCGCGGCGCGCCGTAGCCGGTGCTGACACTGTCGCCGAGACTGAGCAACACCACCGGCCGTTCACTCCAGGTTCGTGCGAAGGCAACCGCAGCGACTTCCGGCCCCGCTGGCCCAGTGCCCATCGGAGCGGGCACGCGCGCCACGAACCAGGAAGACAGCAGCAACAGCGAGCCGGCGCACAGGATGCCCGGCCGCAGGCTGTACCACTTGGGCGGGGTGTTGCGCGCGCGGCGACGCCATGCGACAGCCAGCGCGCCGAAACCCGTAAGCAGCAGCAGCAGCGCAACCCAGTTCCACCAGGCAAGAGGCGTGCGCCACAGGCGGGAAGCAACGGCCACACTGAAGCCAAGCAACGCGACCAGCAGTAATCCACTTCGGTACATAATGTGATTATACGACATGGATGCGGTAGCGTTGGGGGGTTGCCGCAATCATTGTGCAGGGACGCAACGCGGAAGCACCACTGGCGAATCTGCGCGATGGCCAGACATGATTCACGGGCACCCAAGCGCTTATCGCCCACGAAGGCCACGAATCAACACGAAGACTTTGCCGGCGTTGAACGCTGTCACGGCTGACTCACACGAATGAGCACGGTCCTGTGGCCCGAAGGGCCCAACTTGGATAGCCGGGGGCGTGAGCCCCCGGTGACCAGGCGACAAAGCCTTGGGCGCCCGAAGGGCCGCCTAAAGAATGCGATGTGCGCTCTCGGCGGCCCTTCGGGCGCGCGACGCAGCGCCTCCATACTCCGGGGGCTGACGCCCCCGGCAACCTTAGGGGGCCCCGTTCGGGGCCCTTTGTCCGTGGCCAACTTATGAACTGTTCGATGCCAGACCTGCGCGTCATTCGCCCTGATACCCGGCCGGCTGGGCTTCGATGATTTCGTAGTCGTCGGGGCTGGTGAATGTGCAATGCAGCACCGGATAGTGGCCATTGCGCGGAACGGCGACTAACCGAAAGCGCCCATCGGACTGAACAATGATCACATCCGCCAGCACGTAGTCATCCCCTTCCAAGTCAACTCGTTTTACATTCAGGCCACCGCTGGAATGTGGACCGGAAATGCGCTCCGGTGTGCCGCTGCCGCCGGCTGTTGCAGCTGCAACTCGGTTACGAGCAAGTTCAAACAGGTCCTCCGCGTCCCAGCGGGCGAGCGTCTGACTGGCCCCAGCCTTGTGAATCCAGCGCCAGGCGAACGTGGGTTCCTGCAGAAGTAGTCCCAACAGTAACGCCAACACACCGGCGCCGAACAATGCACCCCAGGCATACCACAGCACACTGCAGGAGTTCTTCTTCAGGGTCCCCATGTCGCCCCCAGATCTTCGAACTCGCCCTGTCCGGCCCACTCGAAGGTAAGGCGGATTGTGGGGTGGTAGTCGTCCTTTGGAATCATGAACACTTCTGCTGAACTCGGTGTCGGCCTGCCAACCACATTTGCAGGCTGGTAGTACTCCGCCGAAAATGTTTCGGTCGGAATTGGGAAGTCACGCGGCAAGTAGCCTCGCTTGGCGTACTCAACCCGTATGAAAGTCTGTAACGATCCGGCCAACTGCTGTCCTTGGGAACGGCGAGCGTCAACTCCGTTGCCGAAGCTGGTCGGCAGGAACATGAGTACGAAGACAGGTACCAGAAATCCGAACAGCGCCCCCGTTGCGAATGCACGGCGACGGGTTCTGGGCTTCGGTTCGGGCTCGCTAAACTTGAGCTCTACGGTGTCCACTCGAACTCCGGATTGGATTCTTTGAAACTGGCTTTGCATTGGGCGAAGCGCCCGTCGGGCAGTCTCACAACCACATCGGCCAGCTCGTAGTACTTCGCACCTTCGCTTCTTCGCGTTAGTTCAAGATGTTTGTGGAAGCATCGGGAGCCGGCGGCTTACTCACTGGCCATTGTGGCTTTGACTTTGTTCAGCACGGAGCGGAAAGAACTCTACATCAGTGATGCCTGCATCAGTGTAACCCGTCGCGCCGAAGCTCATCCAAAGCACCGGATAGGCGCTTGTGACTGGCACGGCAACGATTTCCACCCAGCTGTCTTCCTCGCGACGGATAACTACGTTGGCGAGAACGTAATAGCTGCCCTCGAGTTCATCGAGTGTGAAGCCGCAACCAGGCACACTCTCATCGCCGGCCAGAACCTGCGGTAGCGATCCGTGCTGCAGCGAGTACTCCTGCACCCTTTCACTGGCACGTTTCAGCAGTTCGTGACCTTCTCGATCTGCGGCCGTGGTGTCAATCTGTCCACGCGCGGACCAGACGCGCGGTGCATCGGAAATGAGCAGCCACGCAACGGACACCCACAGCACGCAGGCAATGGCTACGCCTCCGAAGAACGTGGCCGCCAGACTGATGCCAGTCGCGGGGCGACTCATCGGCGAACGCCTCCGAATGGTCCCATATGCTCCCAGTGTGAATCGCCGTCCTCGTACCTGAAGCGAATCCGCAACGTCTGGTAGTCGTCCGTGTCCGTAACGACGTACACCGCCGCTTGGCCAGGACCCTCGTAACTCACCAGGTTGAGCGTCGCGTAGTATCGGCCGGTAAACTCTTCGCAGGTGTGGTTACTCGTGGAGTCCAGCAACCAGGGAATCCTTCTATCCTTTGAATAGCGCACCCGTAACCGATCCCTAGCGACCCCACCAAGCACCAGGGCTTCGCCCAGAGGCGCATCGTGCTGACCGGATTTGATCAGAGGCATAGCTCCACCAATCAGGATCGTTACGACACTGCCAACCACGAACCCCCAGATGAAAACTTTCCACCGGCTGGTGCTGGACGATGTGGCTGCGTCGTTCAACTCGGTCTCTAGGGTGTCCACTCGAACTCTGGGTTGGCTTCGTTGAAACTGGCTTTGCACTGGCAGGTTGGCTGGCTGTACTTGATCAGTGTAGCGCTCAGCCTGAACCCATCGCCATCGCTTTCCACCTGGTTGCTGATGTCCGCGTTGCGGGTGCGCAGCGCTCCCGGCGGCACTTCCATGCCCATCAGCGTGGGCTCGATACGGCCGTGACGCTGCTGGTAGCGGCGCACGTGCTCGGCGATCACGTACAGGTTCGATTCGGTGTCGCGCACGGCCTGCTCTCGGTTCATGTTGCGCAGGTGCACCTGCGAGTAGATCACCGCGAAGGCCAGCCCGCTGAAGCACAGGCCCAGCACAATCACGAACCCCCACTCACCCGCGTTCGTCGGCAGCTTCAGCACGGCGGCCGTCCTTGTCAGCCTATGCAATGATGCGAGGTATCACGATGCTCGCCAGGAGCGCAAGCATCACGACCACAACCAGGCAGTCCCGCAACACGGGCCAGGTCTTGCGCCGCGTCACCAGCCGGTCCCACTGCTGTTGGGCGGACTGCGGCCGGTTGGTCAGGGAACGCACGCGGGTCTTCATCGGCGCTCCTCTGGGCTTTCCCAATGGATGATTGACTCACCCGTGGCCCACTTGAAGTCCATGTGGCCGAAGCCGTCGGCGCGGCTGGTCGGGTAGACGTAGATGCGGGCGGTCGCGGCATCCAGGCGCACGATGCGTGCTTCGACGCCGTAGTACTTTCCCGCGAAGCTGCCGATGGCGACTTCCTGCTCCAGCGCGGCGTAGACCTCTTCGAAACTCTTGTCTTTGCTTTGCTGCACGCGGCAGAAGTCCCGTGCGCTGCCCATCAACTGCTGGGCTTCCGCTCGTCGGGAGTCGCGGGTTCCGCCGTTGCCGTAGATGGGCACCAGCAGCAACAGCAACATGCCCACCACGACCACAGCCAGAATCCCGCCCGGGTTGCGGCCGAACCAGCGCAGTACGCGCAGGGGCGTTGCCAGGATGCCCAGCAGCGAACGGCCAAGGCTGGGCAGCTCGTCAAACCACTCCAGCAACCGCCACCACAACTTGCGCCGCTGCTTGCGTAAACCGTGCCCCCCGGGGTCGCGATCCTGGGTGCGGATCGGCTGCGGACGGGAAACAGCGTTCAGCGATTCCCCGGGAGGCCGGACTGGTCTGGGCACGCGGCCGTAGCCGTAGGGCACGCCGGCGTGGTTGCGTTCAAAGATGCGCAGGTCAAGCTCGTCGTTCATGGTTCACTTCCACTCGATTCGTTTCCCGTCCGATTCGAAGTTGAAGTACAGGCGTCCTTCGCTGTCATGCTTCGACACAGGCTTCGCGACCACGTACCAGCCCTGTTCGTCGCGGTACAGCGCATCCGCAATCTCGTAGTAACTGCCCTTCAAAGACTGCGGCTCGACTCCCATCTCGCTCAGGCTTTGTGCGACCTTGCCCGACCGGGTGAATTCCACCCGGGCCGCGCTCCAGGCCGTGCTCATCAACTGTTCGCCCTCCGCCCGGCGGGCATCGCGCGTTCAGGAAGTGATCAGCGGAATCGCGCCCATCCCCAGAATGATGAAGAACAGGCAGACAAAGCTGACCTTCAGAAGGGTCCGCAGGCCCTTGGCCGGTGGCTCAACGGCCGGGAGCGCCGTGGGCCCATGCGGGTTCGCATCACACGGCAGCGATGCAGGTCGGCCGGGCCAATAACTTGAGTAAGGCGCCTGAATCACGGTTTCCCCCGCATCACGTGTGTGTCACGATATTGTCATATCCCATGGTGACGAAGTTGTCAAAAAATCACAGTCGAATGTCTGTAAAGCCCTCTAAATATGGGTTTTACAGGCCAATTCACGACCGCGGGCTGCCATCCGCGCCAGTTGTGTCTATAACAGGCTTCAACAACCTGAACCTGGATGCCCCGCTTGATGCCCTTTGGCCGAAAAGTTTCGCGTGACCACCTGGTGCGCTACGCCGGCAAGCTGCTGGTGGACACGGCCGAGAAGAAGCCGGAAATCCTGCAGCTTGGCGCGTCGCGGCGCAACGTGACGCTGGCGTACCTGGACATCTGGGGCTTCACGGAGGTCACCAGCTACGCGTCGCCGGACGCCGTGGTGAACCTGCTGTGCGAGTACTTCTCGCGCATGACCAACCTGATCCGCGGCAACCTGGGCTTCGTGGACAAGTTCTTCGGCGACGCCATCTTCGCCATCTTCGGCGCGCCGGTGGACGACGCCGAGCACCCGCTGCACGCCTGCAAGGCCGCCTATTCCGCGCTGCGCGAGACCTACAAGATGGCCGCCGAGTGGCAGCTCAAGGGCTTCGGCCGCGTCAGCCAGAGCATCGGGCTCGTCACAGGCCCGGCCATTGTCGGCAACATCGGCACCGAAGAGCGCGCCATGTACACCGCGATCGGCGAGGCCGTGAATTTGACCGTGCAGCTGCAGCAGGCTTCGCGGCTGTATCGCTCGCCGATCATCATCTCGCGCGAAACCAACCTGGCGGTGAAAGAGCAGTTCCTGACCCGCGAGCTGGACATCGTGAAGGTGCACGGCTCAGACCGCGTGACGCCGATCTTCGAGCTGGTGGGCCCGCGCGCCGACGTGCCGGACCAGAACCGCATGATGGTCGAGATTTTCGAGCGCGGCCTGAAAAGCTTCCGGGAGCGCGACTGGGACCGGGCTGAGAAGCGCTTCACCGATGCCGACAAGATCACCGGAGACGACGGCCCCTCACGCCTCTACCTGCGCCGCTGCGCGCTGTACCGCAAGCACCCGCCGCCGCCGGAATGGGACATGGTCCATGCCCACACCCTGCGCCTCGGCGAGGTCGGCCCGAAGCCATGAACGACGCGCGTGCACTGCCCATCACCACGCCACTGCCGGCAGGCACGGCCGGGTTCGTTTCCGGCTTCAGCGCGTTCCTGGTGGGCCTGAAGCTGGTGCTGCCCGGTGGCGGGCTGTTCCGGTACGCGCTGGCGCCGATTCTGCTGTCGATGTTCGTGGCGACCGGCGTTGCGGTGGGCGCGTTCTTTGCCGCGAAATACTGGATGGTGGAGTGGCTGCAGGAAAGCTGGGCCGGCTGGCTGGGCGGCGTGCTGGCATTCGTGCTGACGCTGGTGATTGCCTACTTCCTGTTCGTGCCGGTGATGTCGATGTTCGCGCCGCTTTTCATCGACCCGATCTGCGAGAAAGTGCACCAGCGTTACACGGGTACTGACCTGATCGGCGAGCGCTCGGCCCAGCAGTTCATCAAGCGCCAGTTGTTCGCGCTTGCCCAGTCGGTCAAGTGGCTGCTGGTGGTGCTGCTGATCCAGCTTCCGCTGGCCGTCAGCGCCATGCTGACCGGCGTGATGGCCGCGGTTGCCGTGCCGGTAAGCGCGGTGATCATGGGCGCCGACCTGCTGGACAACCCGCTTTCCCTGCGGGACTACAACCTTTCGCGCAAGCTGGCCTGGCTGAAGCAGAATTTCTGGCCCGCCGCCGGGCTGGGCACGGCCGCCAGCATGGTAATGCTGGTGCCGGGGCTGAACCTGTTTGTGCCGACGGCCGGGGCGGCGGCGGCCACACTGCTGATGGTTGCCACAGCAAGTGGCAACCCGGAAAGCAGTGAACAACCGTAAGGATTGCCCGTTATAATCGACAACCTGAAAGCGTGGTTCGGGAGCTTTTCCACGCAGCCCTGGGCAGAGGGTCAGGTATCGATGTCAGACAACCAGCCGCACAACGAAACACCGAGATTCCGCCGGGAACGCCGCGTGTGGATGCAGGCCGTGGGCCTGTCCGTGGCGGCATCCGCTTTCGGGCCCGCGCTGTTCGCCCAGAAGAAAAAGGGCGGCGACCAGCCCAGTGAAGAAGAGCTGCAGAAAGCCTACGAAGAGACCGAGAAGCTGGTCTCAAAGGGCAGCACAGACGACCGCCCGGGCCTCGCGCCCTGGCAGCAGAAGCAGGGAGTCGGCCTGCAGTGGCCCGCAAAGTACTACCTGCCATGGCCGGCGGGCGTCGGCCACCAGGTGTACCAGAGCTGGAACGGCAACAAGATCGGCCCGCCGCGCGCCACCCACATGAAGGCGCAGAACTTCTACGCCTGGGACTTCCACATCGTGCGCGGGCAGTACATCTGCGCGGCGCGCGACGGCAAGGTCACCAACGTGGTGGACAACGAGCCGCCCGGCAACGAAAACGCCAACGTCATCTACATCGAGCACGCGGACGGTGAGACCAGCGTGTACGCCCACAACGGCAGCAACACGGCGCTGGTGGCCGTGGGCGACAAGGTGCTCGCGGGCCAGAAGATCTGCCAGGGCAGCAACGAGTCGATGCACCTGCACTTCTGCATCTGGAAGGGGATGATTGACTACCCCTGCCGCTTCATGGACTTCGAGGCAGACAACGGCGTGCCGCAGTACGGCGGCAACCCGGTCTCGGGCAACACCGGGCCGGACAACAACCTGGTAGCCGAGATCAAGGCCAACTACGCCAAGGGCGAAGCGGCCTTCGCGCAGAAGCAGTACCTGCAGGCGCTGAACTTCTTCCTGGCTGCCACGGCCGTCGAGGTGCGCATTGAGGAGTACGAGGCCTCACTGGCGCGCATCGAGGAATGCCGCGGGATCGTGGACGCCGAGGTATCGGAGGCGATCGCCGAGGCCAAGAACGGCGACTTCAAGGGCGCGGAGAAGCGCTTCAACGAGATCAAGAAGAAGTACGGCGACTACGCCAAGGGGCGCATCGACGAGGCGCTGAAAGAGCTGGAGAGCGACCCCAAGTTCAAGGAGTGGGTCAACAAGCAGCGTTCGGAGCGGCTCTGGATCGCGGCCCGCAAAGCCGAGAAGTTCGAGGAGTGGGACGAGGCCGAGAAGTACTACAAGCAGATCCGCGACCTCTACAAGAAGGGCGACCCGGAGTACGAGGAAGCCCGCAAGAAACTCACCCGCATCAAGATGGCCAAGGTGCTGGAAGAGTAGCCGAAGCCCAACCAACCTCCAGAGCCCCCGCGGTAACGCGGGGGTTTCCATGTCCATCACGCGCTGACCCGCCATGTATGCAGAAGCCTTCGCGCTTCACCGCTGGGCTCCGTAGTGTCATTCCCTTCCGAACTTCTACACTGGCGCCATGTCGGCCACCTACTTCCCTTCCGATGAAATCGTTTCGCGTTATCGCGGGCGGCGCGCGCTGGCCGGCTACCTGCGCCTGGCGCGGCCGTTCACGCTGCTGGCGCCGGCGCTGGGCATGGCATCGGGCGGGATCGTGGGCTACTTCGCCGAGGGCCCCAAGCCGCTTCACGGCGCGGATTTCCTGACCGTGCTGCTGCTCGGCACCCTGGCCGCGGCGCTGCTGAACGCCGCCAGCAACTCACTCAACCAGATCTATGACCTCGACATCGACCGCATCAACAAGCCCGGCCGCCCGCTCTGCACCGGCGAGGTTTCCATTACCGGCGCGTGGTTGTTCACCGTGGTCACGGCCATGGCGGCGCTGGTGCTGGCGGCGGTGGTCAGCACGCTGACGCACCATTGGGGTACGCTGGCGCTGTTCGTGGCGGCCGCGCTGTTCAGCGCCGCCTACAGCGTGCCGCCCGCGCGCATGAAGGCGCGGGGCTGGTGGGCGAACCTGACCGTCGCACTGCCGCGCGGCACGCTGCTGAAGGTGGCGGGCTGGACGCTGGCGCAGAGCCTCCTGTCGTGGGAGGCATGGTTCATCGGTCTGGTGATGGGCCTGTTCCTGGTCGGCGCCACCACCACCAAGGACTTCGCCGATGTGCGCGGCGACGCGGCCTACGGCGTGAAGACACTGCCCGTGGCGCACGGCGCGGCCAAGGCGGCGAAGATGGTCGCGCCTTTCATCGTGCTGCCGTTCCTGCTGATTCCGCTCGGCGCCCTGACGGGCGTGCTTACCGGCCACCTGGTTGACCTGGTGATGCTGGGCGTGATCTGCACGCTTTGGGGAGCGCACATCGCGGCGCGCATCCTGAGCGACCCGGAATCGCTGACCAGCACGGAAAACCACCCTGCCTGGCGCCACATGTACTACCTGATGCTGTTCATCCAGGTCGGCTTCGTGTTCGCGTACGTCCCCTACGACTTCTACGGCAACCTGATCCGGAAACTCACATGAAGCGCCGCCTTGCTGACCGCATGCAGAACCTGGTGCAGTCCGACATCCGCCGCCTCACCATCGAGTGCGACAAGGTCGGCGGCATCAACCTGGGCCAGGGCATCTGCGACCTGCCCACCCACCCGCTGGTCAAGCAGGGCGCCATTGAGGCGATCCAGGGCGGCAAGGCGATCTACACCCACGCCCGCGGGCTGATTGAGCTGCGGCGCAAAGTCAGCGAGAAACTCAAGCAATTCAACGGCCTTGACTACGACCCCGATAACGAGCTGTGCATCACGGTCGGCAGCAGCGGCGCGTTTGCCTGCAGCGTGCTGGCGACGCTGAACCCCGGCGACGAAGTCATCCTGGTTGAGCCCTTCTACGGCTATCACCTGAACACGCTGATCATGGCGGGCGTCACGCCGCGTTACGCGCGCATGGACCTCGCGACCATGACCCTTGACAGGTCAAGCTTCGAGAACGCGATCAGCGAGCGCACCCGCGGCATCGTGATCTGCACCCCCAGCAACCCCGGCGGCATGGTGTACTCGCGCGCCGACCTGGAATGGCTGGCCGGCCTCGCCGTCAGGCACGACCTGCTGGTCTACAGCGACGAAATCTACGAATACATCACCTATGACGGCCTGATACACGTCAGCGCCGCCACCGTGCCCGGCCTGCGCGAGCGCACCATGACGCTGGGCGGCTACAGCAAGACCTTCAGCATCACCGGCTGGCGCATCGGCTACCTGGCCGCGCCCGCCGACATCATGGACAAGGCCGCTGTCGCCAGCGACCTGCTGTACATCTGCGCCCCCCACCCGCTGCAGCGCGGCGTGCTGAAAGGCCTCGATGCACCCGCCGCCTTCTATGAGGAAATGCGCCGTGATTACGAAGCCGGCCGGCAGATGATCTGCGAAGCGCTGGAAGCCGGCGGCTTCAAGCCCTACTGGCCCAAGGGCAGCTACTATGTGATGGCCGACTTTTCCGCGCACGGCTGGAAAGACGACCAGCAGGCGTCCATGGAGCTGCTGAAGCGCGCCAAGGTCGCGGCCATTCCCGGCAGCGCGTTCTTTGAGCCAGGCTCCGGCCGCGGCAGCAGGCTGCTGCGGTTCTGTTACGCGAAAGAGCACGCCGTGCTGGAAGAAGCATGCAACCGCATTCGAGCGCTCAAGTGAGCAAAGAAGCGTGATCAACAGCAAGTTACCAATAACCAATTTTCAATTACCAATGGCCTGAGACCCGCGGCGCAGACCCGTTTGCATTGGTAATTGGTAATTGGTTATTGGTAATTTGCTGTTCCAACCCCGTCCCTGTCGGGCATGCACCGCCCCTGCTGTTCCGTTATGATCCCAGCCGGAATCGCCGTCGCCCTTCTGTTTATCACCAACCTGGCAGCGTTTGTTGCGCAGTGGTGGGACAAACGGCTGGCGCGTACAAACGCCAGATCGCGCACCCCCGAACGCACGCTGCTGCTGCTGGGCCTGCCCCTGGCGGCGCCCGGGATGCTGCTTGGCATGCGGGTCTTCAGGCACAAAACGCAAAAGCGCAGCTTCCAGCTCAAGGCCGCGCTGGTGGTTTTCGCCAATCTGCTTATCGCGGGCGTGCTTGGCTGGTTGGCAACACAAGGGATGTTCGGCCTTGAGCTTGCGCTTTACTAACGCCAACCATGGGCGATAATGAACGCGGCCCCGAAAGCCTGCCCCAAGGGTTTGCAGCAGATGATCGCAGCGCCTACAGCCGTCATACCCAGGTGCCCGCGCTGCGGCAGCAGGCTCGCCTACGAAGGCCGGCCCTGTCCGGTCTGCATTTCGCCCGCGAACTTTGAGTTCAAGGCCGGCAAGCTTGGCGAAATCACCGGCCTTGAGCGCCCCGCCAACGCGCGCCTGCCCCGTTTCGCCCAGCCGGCCGTGCTGCGAGGCAAGAACATCCGCGCCCCGCGCAAGGGGCGCGCGATCGCGGTAATGAAGCAGGTCGGCAAATGGACCTGGAACAGCCTGGGTATCGCGGCCTGCGTTCACCTGCTGGCGGTGCTGATCGCGCTGTTCATGACCGGCGACCTGCGCAAGGCCGTCGAGTACATCCAGAAGGCAGAGCTCGACACGAAGACGGCCGCCGCGCCCGTGCCGGCCCCCGAGGCCGACCCGCTGGCGGCGCCGGACATCGAGACGCTGCACGACGACCTGGTGATGCCCGACCAGATTCTCGAAGACCCGGACATTCTCGCCGGCGACCCCGAATTCGAGGCGCCGCCCGAGGAAGTCCCCTTCGCGCCGGAGGTGCAGCTCGCGCCCCCCACTCCCGCGCCGCCAGCCCACAACCCGTTCCGCCGGCCTGAATCCAACCAGGGCCTCGGCGGCGGCCAGCCCAACCCCGGCAAAGACACGCCCGCCGGTTCCGGCCTGTTCCGCAACCGCAACGGTAACAGCAAGGCGGCCGCGATCCGCGAGCACGGCGGCGGCGAAGACACCGAAAACGCCGTCAACCTGGGCCTCGAGTACCTGGCCAGGAAGCAGGACAGCAACGGAAGCTGGGACCCCAACGAAGGCTTCCGCAGCCGGCCCAGCTGGGCCAGCTCCGACAACGGCTACCGCGGCGCCATGACCGCGCTCTGCACCCTGCCGTTCCTCGCGGCCGGCAACTCGCCGGAGCAAGGCCGCTACCGCAAGAACGTGGACCGCGCGGTGAAGTGGCTGCTGAAGCCGCAGACCAGCGACGGCTGCGTCGCCTACAAGAACGTCACGCAGATGTACACCCACACGGTCGCCACCCTGGTGCTGTGCGAAGCCTACGGCATGGACGGCGACGAAGAAATCGGCGACGCCGCCGAGCGCGCCGTGCGCTTCCTTGAGCGCACCCAGGGCAACGGCGGCGGCTGGGATTACACCGGCTACGTCACCAGCGCCGGCAACGGCAACTCCTATGAGCGCAACGACCTGTCCATCACCGGCTGGGCCGTGCTGGCGCTGAAAAGCGCCAAGGCCGTGGGCATCAAGGTCAACGGCCGTACATGGGACAGCATCGCGGACCTGTACGACCGCCACAGCCTCGACAGCGGCGAAACCTACTACGCCGACCGCAGCCTCGATGAGCTGCACGCCACACGCAAGGGCATCGGCATGGTGGGCGTCGGCCTGACCGCCCGCGTGATCCTGGACCAGCCGAAGTTCGAGAAGCGCAACATCGCGGCCGAGCGCATGCTGCTGAACAACACACCCGACTACGAGCGCTTCTTCGACCCCAGCTACGGCGCCAGTGACCCCAACTTCAACACCTTCTACGGCTGGTACTACGGCACTCTCGGCATGTTCCTGTTGAATGAGGGGCGCGGGCCGGCCTGGGAGAAATGGAACACGGCGCTGAAGTCCGCGCTGCTGGAGCACCAGGTGAAGAAAGGCAGCCGTGAAGGCTCATGGCCCGCCGACGACTCCTGGATCGGCCCCATCATGGGCGACCTGTACAGCACCTCGCTGGCCGTGCTGTGCCTTGAGGTGTACTACCGCTACAACCCCATGCACCGCCCGGCCGGTGACATCGTGGAGCGCCCGCAGCGCAAGTCACGCAACCCGGTCAGCACCCCGCGCATCGAGCCCGAGAAAGAAGAGAAGAAGCCCGCCAACGCCGTGGTGATCGGCGGCGAAACGCTTGACCTGGACCAGGCCGGCCAGCGCAGCAAGTACCTGCGCCTGCTGGCCCGCGACAAGGGCCTTGGCTCGGTGCCGGTGCTGCTCAAGCACCTGGAGGATGAGTCCATCAGCGTGCGCAGCACGGCATTGCGCGAGCTGGGGCGGCTGAAGGCCAAAGACGCCGTCACGCCCGTGCAGGAGATGCTGAGCGACCCGGACGACGACGCGATTGTGCTGACCGTGATGGACACCCTGGGCGCGATCGGCGACCGCTCGGTGCACCCGGCGCTGGTAAGGCTGCTGGGCAGCAGCGACAACGTGGTGCGCGAAGGCGCCCGCAGCGCGCTGGGCAAGCTTTCCGGCGGCAAAGACTTCGGCACCAACAAGCGCGCCTGGGAAGACTGGTTCGCCCGCAACCCGTAGCCCGGTTTCAGAAACTTCGTCAGCCGGCAGCCCAACCGTCAAGGGCCGCGAAGAACTGCTGGATTGGCCACAAAAGCGCCAAAGCACAAAAGGCACTTCCACCAAAGCTCCTCGCGTGGACTCGTTTCGTGTTTTTGTGTTTTCGTGGCTAACTTTGTCTTTGTAGTTCTTCGCGTCCTTCGCGACCTTCGCGTCAGACCTGGCGGGGCAGGTGTTCCCAGACAATCATCTCGCCGAGGCTGGCGTCCCGTTGCGGGCCCAGCCTGTTAAAACCCAGGCGCTGCAGCATGTGCGCGCTGATCTCATTGTGCGGCAGCGTGCGCGCCAGCACGGCCTTCACCTGCGGCTGCCTGAAACACCAGCCCAGCAGGGCTTGCGCGGCCTCCGTGGCGAATCCGCGCCGGCGTTGCGACTCCACCACCTCGTAACCGATTTCGACACGGCCGTCGGCATCCGGTTCGCCCTTCAGGTTGATCACCCCGGCGAGTTCCGGCTTGCCGTCGCCGCGCGTGACGATCAGGCGGCCGAGCCACTTGAGCTCCACGCCCTTGCGCAAAGCGCCGATCTGCGAGGGAAGCTGATAGTCGCGCACGCCGTCACTGGGCCAGCCGGGCGGCACTTCGGCGCTCAGGGCATCCCCCACTGCCGCCGGCTCGCCATCCCGCGCCGCCAGCAACAGCGGCAGCGCAAACGGAACCAGCCGCAGGCGTGAGGTCTCGATGATGTCGGCAGAATCACTCAACAAACTCGATGTCCTTCAACTCCGCGCGGTAGAATTCACCCTCTGCCCAATGCTCCGTGCCGAAGTGCCAGCCCACGCGGAAGCGGCTGGGAATCGTGTAGCCCTGCACGGTCTGCTCGGCCTCCATGATACCCCCGAATGGCAGCGCCTGCGGATTGCCTTTGTTCGCCGGGTCGCCCCAGCGCTCGCCGCAAAGGCTGATGATTCGGCCGTCGGGCGCGACTTTGTACTCCACCACAATCTGCTCACCGTCGATGTTCAGTCGGGCGCGCGCGGTTTCGTCGTCGCCCTCGAGCCACTGTACAGACTCGTGGCGCGCCAGCGCCGGCGGGAACCAGACTGCCTCAAGCAACGCGCGGTGGGCGGCGCTGCGATCAATGTCCGGCCCGTCGGCCTTCGCCACCCGCAGGATCCCCCACAGCCAGAATCGCACGCCGCCGTGATGCTCGATGTAGTGATCGCCGCCCGTCAGCCGCATCAGGCCGCCGTGCACCTTGCAGCGCCAGGTAAAGCCGCCCGGCACGCGCAGTGTCTGGCGCGCCTCGCAGGGCAGCCAGGGGCCGTCTTTGGCGGGGCGGATCTGCCCCACCGCGCGGAAGCGCACCGCACGCACGGGCTTGGCGCTCTCACCGATAGCGTGACGCAACATGCGCGACGCGGCCGGCGGCAGCTCATCGAGCCGGATGTCGGGGCCCACGGCGGGCATAGCCGCGAGCGACTCAGCACCGCGCCGCTGCATGAGTGCATGCCGCCGGCAGCCCAGGTGACCAAGCCCCGCCAGCAGCAACAGGCACAGCCCGAACCCCAGCGCGACCCATTCCATCCATGTCCTCCGTCCGCACTTCAGGTTAGCCCGGATTTCGCATGGAGCCATCCGGTTTGAGCCTGAGCACCGTGTGGCCGCGGAAAAATCCCTGAATTTTTTCGGACGCCCCAAGCCCTTTGTTCACGGCCAGTTCGGGAATTGTGGCCGCTTATCTGTGACGTGTTTTCAGGCCTTTTTGGACTCCATCCGCCGCAATGGGTGTGGGCGGAGTTTTTCCGCCTTTCGGAGAACCAGACATGTCCCGTTACGTGAACGTTCGCGGCCGTGAAGGTCGCAAGCCGCGCGGCAAAGACCGCATGTGGGATGAAATCGCCATGGCCTGGCGCCTCTACCATGAGACCGGCGGCAACGACATCGACTTCGGCATCCAGTCCGCCCGCGAGATGCTTGAGGAATACCGCGCACAGCGCCAGGGCGGGCCCACCCACGGCCAGAAAGCCATCACCTCGGCCGAGGCCAACCGCGCCCGCGCGCAACTGACGAACCTGACCCGCCAGCGCGAACAGAAGCTGGCGAAGTGCCGCGCGGACATCGACGAAATGCTGGAGACGGACGGCAAAGCCAACCCGGAGCCGGACGCCGACCAATCCGAGCCCAAGCCCGCCGCCGAGGCAGAGCCCAAGCCGGCTGCCGAATCGCCACTCCGACTTGTACCGGAACGCAAGTCCGTGGCGACACACGCTGCTGACGCACCGCCGCCGATTGCCGCCGCCTCGGATTAACCGGAATGGCTCTCGCCCTGCGCTTGTTCGCTTGTTGGAATCCCGAAGAGAACAGACAAGGAGAGAGCATGAAAACGACACTGATCGCGGCTGCGGCCGCACTGCTGATTGTCGCGACCGTGGTGGTCGCGGGCCTGACCAACCAACCGACTGACGCGCAGGACACCGGCAAGCCCGTCGCCCTGCAGGACATCCGCAGCAAGGTCGTGGTCTACAAGGACGGCGACACGGAGTGCGAAGGCTTCGCGGCCTGGGACGAAGGCGTCAAGGGCAAGCGCCCGGTGGTACTGATCGTCCACGACTGGATGGGCCGCGGCGAATTCGATGAAGCCCGCGCCCGCGACCTCGCGCAGCTCGGCTACCTGGCCTTCAGCGTTGACGTGTACGGCAAGGGCGTGCGCCCCGCCAACGCCGGCGAGGCCGGCAAGACCGCCGGCGCCTGGAAGAACGACACCGCGGCCCTGCGCACGCGCCTGCAGGCCGGCATGAACGCCGCGCTGGCGCTGGAGCAGGCTGACAAAGACCGCGTGGGCGCCATGGGTTACTGCTTCGGCGGCTTCAGCGCCCTGGAGCTCGCGCGCAGCGGCGCGGATGTGAAAGGCGTGATCAGCTTCCACGGCAGCCTGCGCAGCGCGACGCCCGAGGACGCCAAGAACATCAAGGGCAAGGTGCTGGTGCTGCACGGGGCCGACGATGACTTCGAGTCGGTCGCGATCATCAACAAGGAAATGAAGGACGCCGGCGTGGACTACGAGCTCGACCTCTACGGCCACACGGTGCACGCCTTCACGAACCCCAAGGCCGGCAACGACCCCAGCAAAGGCGTAGCCTACAGCGCCCAGGCCGACAAACGTTCCTGGCAGCGCACGGAAGACTTTTTCGAGGAGATCTTCAGATAAGCCCGTGGGGCAGGCCTCCGGCCTGCCCTTCGGTGGACAGGCAGTCCACCGACAAACGCCACGGCCACGGCCGTGAGGTGTTGAACGCGTGCCCTTCAGCCGGCGAAGCCGGCGTCTCGCTCGGTAAGCCCCCGGCGTAGCGACCCGCCCGCCAAAGCCTTGGCGACGGCGGGAGCGGAGCCGGGGGACACGGACGGGACAGAATCCTCTGAGCCGCGCAGCGGCGGCTCTTGTGTGGGCGCGCAATCGCCGGCCCGGTATCATGCCGCCATGAGTCATTCGTACACGCGCCAGCTGCTGCACATTGTGTTCAGCACCAAGGAACGCAGGCCATTCCTGCACGGGGAGGTCCGGCCTCGCATGCTGGGCTACCTGCGCACCGTGGCTAACGACTTGAACGCCACCGTGCTGGCGCTGAACGGCGTGGACGATCACGTGCACATTCTGGTGGATATGCCGGCCGCGCTGAGCACAGCGGAGTTTCTGACCAAGCTGAAAGCAAACTCCTCGCGCTGGTTCCGCAAGTTGTTCCCGAAAGTCGATTTCCGCTGGCAGCGCGGTTACGGCGCCTTCAGTGTCAGCCCATCGAAACTCGAGGAGGTGCGGGGCTACATCGACCGCCAGGAGGCGCACCATCAGAAACATTCATTCGAGGACGAGATCCGAAAGCTGGTGAAGAACCACGGCCTGGAGTTTGACGAACGCTTCTTCCTGGGATGAGAGCCGCCGCTTCGCGGCTCAGGCTTTGCCCGGCCACGCTTACCCCCGGCTCCGCTAAGCTCCGCCGGGGGCTTACCAAGAGAGACGCCGGCTTCGCCGGCTGAATGCTTCGGGAACTCATGATCGTCCAATCCCCTGCCGCCACGGCCACGGCCGTGGCGTTTTTTTGAAACCCGGAAATAGCCCGACCCGGACCGGCGTTTGGTGATCTACTGTAGTGAAACTTTATTTTACTGATACTAAACTCTGGAGACCTGCCATGAAGTCCCTTCTTACTGCCGTACCCGCCCTGCTGCTGGCGCTGTTCGCCGTCGCCTGCGCCTCACCCTCGGAAACCGAGGGCTCCGGCGGCGAGCCCGCCAAGAGCGACATCGTTGACACGGCCGTCGGCGCCGGCGAGTTCAAGACCCTGGTCGCCGCCGTGAAGGCCGCCGGCCTGGTGGAAACCCTGAAGGGCGAGGGCCCATTCACGGTGTTCGCGCCCAATGACGCCGCCTTCGAGAAACTGCCCAAGGGCACCCTCGAGCTGCTGCTGAAGCCCGAGAACAAAGAGAAGCTGCCCAACATCCTCACCTATCACGTGGTGGCCGGGAAGGTGATGGCCAAGGACGCAGCCAAGCTGACCGAGGCCCAGACCGTGTTCGGCCAGAAGCTCAGCATCGACGCCACGGACGGCGTGAAGATCGACGGCGCCAAGGTGATCAGCGCCGACATCGAGTGCACCAACGGCGTGATCCACGTGATCGACAGCGTCATCCTGCCCAAGGACATCGTCGGCGTCGCAGCAGCGAACGACGATTTCTCGACCCTGGTCGCAGCGGTGAAGGCCGCCGAGCTGGTCGAAACACTGCAGGGTGACGGCCCCTTCACGGTGTTCGCGCCCAACAACGCCGCCTTCGCCAAGCTGCCGGAAGGCACGGTTGAAGAGCTGCTGAAGCCCGAGAACCGCGAGAAGCTGACGGCCATCCTCACCTACCACGTGGTGGCCGGCAAGGTGATGGCCGCTGACGTGGTGAAGCTGACGGAGGCCGCCACGGTGCAGGGCCAGAAGGTGAAGATCGAGGTGAAGGACGGCACCGTGCACGTTGACGGCGCGAAGGTGATCGCCACGGACATCAAGTGCAGCAACGGCGTGATCCACGTGATCGACAGCGTGATTCTGCCCAAGTAGCGCACCCTCACACGCCCCCGAGGTTGCGCCAGGGGCGCGGCAGCGTGCCGCGCCCCTGCTTCTATTTGTTCAGGGCCTCGACCAGCTCGCACGTTCTGCGCATCCAAGCTTCGGCGTCGAAGCGTTGGGCCACCTGTTGCGCGCGCCGTATCGTTTCAGGATTTCCCAGCAGCTCATCAAGCACCTTGGCAATGCGCCCGGCCTTGAATTGCTTTGGCGCCAAACCATCGCCCACACCCAGGTCGCGCACGCGGCTCAGGTTGTCCAGCTGGTCGTGCGCCATGTGCTGCACCAGGTGCGGGATGCCCGCCCGCAGCGCCTGCGCGCAGGTGCCCACGCCGCCGTGGTACACCAGCGCCGCTGAGCGCGGCAGCACCTCGCTGAACGGCACGTACTCGAAGTGCCGCACGCTTTCGGGCAAGCGCTTGGGCACCGTCTCCGGGAAGCGCGACAGCAGCAGCCCGCGCCGGCCGCCCAGTTCCAGCGCTTTCACGCCTTCCTCAAAGAACTCGTGGCCGTGGGCCATGGCGCTGCCGGGCGTGAACACCACCGGCGGCTCGCCGGCCTGCAGGAACTCTTCCAGCCCGGGCGGCAACTCGCGCAGGCCCTTTTCGTCAAACAGCGGAAAGCCGGTCAGCACCGTCTGCTTCGGCCAGTCGGGCTGGGGCGGACCGAACCACTCGGGGAACAGGCCGATCACGCGGTCGGGCGAGTGCCACCAGTCGCGGATGATGTCGCGCACGGGCGCCAGGCCGTGCTCGCGCCGGAAGCGGTTCAGGCCGGGCAGGATGTGATGATCGGCCACCTTGCTTCCCACCCACCACTGGAAGCGCTTCAGGAAGCGCGGCGCCCACTGGCCGAAGGGCGCCCCGTGCAGCATGGGCTGCCTGTATGTACTGATGAATAAGGAAGGCGCCAGGTGCACCGTGGCAAGCGGGATGCCCAGCAGCTCGCGCACGTTGCGGGTGCCGAAGGCCAGCGAGCCCGCCAACATCACGGTTTCGCCCGGCTTGTGCAGCTCGCGGGCGTGCTTGAGGATCGGTTCGTAGGAGTAGTCGAGCGCCTTGTGCACCAGCGTCTCGAAGGCCTTGCGCGGGTGCCACAGGTTCGGGTCATCCTGCACGCGGATGAAGTCTTCGGCCGTGCCGACGGCGCGGAACTCGATGCCCGCGCGCTGGGCCAGCGGCTCGAAGAAGGCGCTGGTGATCATGAACACTTCGTGTCCGCGGGCCTGCAGGGCCTTGCCCACGCCGATGAAGGGGTGGACGTCGCCGGCACTGCCCATGGGGTAGATCAGGATGCGCAGGGCCCGGCTCCTTTTTCGTCCGCGGTTCGAGATACAACCATGACGCGGGTACGCTATAATCCGATCATGGCCGAAGATACCCCTTCCGACCCGCAGTTCGAGCCGGACGAGACCAGCTCCGAGACCGGGCGCGACGACAGCACCATGATCGCCGCGAAGGTGAAGGTGTGGTTCCACGATGACGACAAAACGCCCGTGGACTTCGTGCTGTACGCGCTGGAGCAGTTCTTCGGCTTCGATGAGCCCAAGGCCCGCGCCGCCGTCGAGCGCATCCGCAAGCAGGGCAAGGCCGTGGTGATCGAGATGGCGGCCATCCCGGCCGAGCTCGCGCGCCGCCGCATAGCCGAAGCCGCCGCCGACGCCGGTTATCCGCTGAGGGTAGAAATCGAAGGCGGCCCGCAGATCGTGTGATGGCTGCCCACTTCACAAACCAGAGTACCGAAGCCACCGAACTGGCATCTGCATTGTTCAGGGAGTGGCTGTCGGAACTTCCTGAAGGCGTGCTGCGCAGCCATGTAGCTGAGCTGGCGCTTTCGTTCCAAGAACTCGATGACACGCGGCTCCGACTTGTGGTCCACTACGATGAATCCGGTCCCCACTGTATCCACGGTGCGTGGATGTTCGATGAGCACGTGGAGATCGTTGGCCCATACGTTCCTAAGGCAGTCAGGAGGCAAGGCGTGGGCAAAGCAGCCCTGCATCACTCCCTTAGGCTCTCGTGGTCAATGCCCGAAGTGTACCTGCTCGCCGCGGGTAACGAGCCGTGGAGAGTCGAGAAGTTGGAGCGGGAGGGCTTCATTGCCTGCGATTCCGTACTCCCTGGGGGTGCCGGCGAACACCAGACATTCTTGGTTTCTGTCGAGAAACGAGCCCAGGACTATCTGCGGTTGCTCCGTGAACCACGAGGTAGCGGTTCCTGGGCAGTGGTGCTTTACAACGACGAAGAAACCACTTTTGAAATCGTAGTCACGGCACTGATGTACGCCCTCGATGTGAATGACTGCATCGCATATGAGTATGCCAACCTCGTGCACCACTGTGGTTATGCGGTCATCCGGTTTTGCCGCACCGAATGGGCCGCAAAACGCATTGCCCGCAGCATCCGCCACATCGCCCATGGCGCGGGTTTCCCGCTGTATGTGGATGTCGAGCGCTCGGGGAACGGACTCGTGTGAGTGACATGGCCGTCCCGGCCATGTGTCGTGCGGGCGTCCCGCCTGCACAACGCGGCTGCTTTGGCGGCCGAACACAGGCTGACGCAACCTGCCCCGCTTCCCGCTCGTCGGGCCGGAGGCCCGCCGGACGCACGGCCGGGACGGCCGTGTCACTTAGCGCAGGCCTTCTTGCTAGACTCTCACCATGGCCGAGATCCGGATCGTGGACGTAACTGAAGACCCCGAGCGCATGGACGATGTGCGCGCCCTGTTCACCGAATACGCCCGGGAAATCGGCATCGACCTTGGCTTCCAGGGCTTCGAGCAGGAACTGGCCGCGCTGCCCGGCTGCTACCAGGCGCCGCACGGCGTCATCCTGCTGGCCGAGACCGACGGGGAACTCGCCGGCTGCGTAGCGTTGCGTCCGCTCGAAGACCGCATCGCCGAACTCAAGCGCATGTACGTCCGCCCCGAGCACCGCGGCCGCGGCATTGCAGGCCGCCTTGCCGATGAAATCATTTCGCGCGCCCTGCAGGCGGGTTACAGCAGCATCCGGCTCGACACACTGGCGGTCATGACCGCCGCACGCGGGCTTTACGAGCGGCTTGGCTTCACACGCATCGAGTCGTACTACAACAACCCGCTACCCGACGTGGCGTACTACGAGCTGAAGTTCAGCCGCGGCCGCGAGCCGACCGATAACTAAGGCGATGGGCACCCCGGATCGTGCTGACCCTTCCAATGTCGCGGGGCGTGCTAAAATCCGGGTATGCCGGACACCCAGACATTGCCGAAACCCAAGGTCGAGGCCGACGAGAAAACCAAGCGCGCCCCGATGTGGAAGGTCATCTTCCACAACGACCCCAAAACCACCATGGAGTTCGTCACCTGGGTGCTGATGCGCTTCTTCGGCCATGACATCGACAAGGCCAAGAAAATCATGCTCGAGGTCCACAACACCGGCCAGGGCGTCGCGGGCGTCTACCCGCAGGAAGTGGCCGAGCTCAAGAAAGACCAGGTTGTTTCCGCGGCCCGCGCCCAGAAGTACCCGCTGGCCGTCACCATCGAACCGGACGAATAATGCCCACCGAAGCCGACTTCCCCGCCAACGGCAGCGACCTCGAGAAGCTGCGCTTTCTCGTGAACTACGCGGTGCTGGCGCCGTCGTCCCACAACTCGCAGCCTTGGCTGTTCATCACCCACGACAACCACATCGCGCTCCATGCCGACCGCACCCGCGGCCTGCCCGTGGCCGATCCCCACGACCGCGAGCTGGTGATCTCCTGCGGCTGCGCGCTGTTCAACCTGCGCGTGGCGGCCGCGCGCTTCGGCGTGGCCCTGCACATCGAGCGCAACCCGGACGACCACGAAGACCGGTTGGCGAACATCCACATAGACTCCGAGGCCGCCCCGGAAGCCGCTCTGGCATCGCTGTTTGAAGCGATCCCCCGGCGCGTGACCAACCGCTTTCCATTCCAGCCCGGCAGCGTCAGCGCCGACGACCTGCACGCGTTTGCTGAAGCTTGTGCCGCCCACGGAATAAGCCTGCGCAGCTACACCGATGACGCCTCGCGCCACGCCATCGCCGAGCGCATCGCCGAGGCCGACAGGCAGCAGCTCGCCAGCGATGCCTTCCGGCGTGAGCTGGCAAGCTGGCTTCACCACAACCGCACCGGCAGCCTCGACGGCATGCCCGGCTATGCGCTTGGCTTCGGCGACCTGATGTCTCTGGTGGCGCCGCTGGTGGTGCGCACCTTCGACATCGGCGAGGGAATCGCCGCGCGCGACCGCGATCTGGCCGAGCACTCACCAGCTCTGTGCGTGCTCTCCACCGGCACCGACCACCACGAAGACTGGATCCGCACCGGTGAGGCCCTGCAGCACCTGCTGCTGGAGGCAACCCGGCGCGGGCTCGCGGCCGCCTTCCTGAATCAGCCCATTGAGATCGATCGCCTGCGCCAGGACCTCGCGCACCACGTCGGCGCGCGCTTTCCGCAGGTCCTGCTGCGGCTTGGCAAGCCAACCCGCGAAGCCAAGGCCACCGCGCGCCGCCCGGCCGAGGCCGTCACCATCGACGCCGGCCTGCATGAGAACTACCGCGCCTTCCAGGGTTTCTAGTGTGGGGACTGTCCCGGAACGGGACTGTCCCCGTGTTCGAAACGCCTTGAAGCATCCGACGACGGGGACAGTCCCCCACTTCGGGGACAGTCCCCCACTTCAACGTTGACGCCGGCTGGTTGGTCCTACAACATTGCGGCCCCTGTCACGGAGCCCGCCATGAACTACCTGCTGATCGCCTGTGCGCTGTTGCTGCTGGCATCGAGTGTCGCCGTCGCCCAGGACGAGCCCGCCTACAACAAGCCTGCCTTCAGGAAGCCCAAGTTGGGCGAGTTCTGGTACGGCATGTACCGGCCGGACGGCAGCGCCGAAGGCTATTCACGCCTCAAGTTCAGCGAAACGAAGCAGCAGGGCCTGCACTGCGAATGGGAGCTGCACATCAGCGGCGAAGGCTGGACCTACGAGGAAACCCGCCAAATCAGCTTCGACGCGGGTTTCAAGCTCAGCTACTCGGAGATCCAGTCCGGCGGCAAGCGCATCCTGGCCGCGCGCGAAGGCAAGGTGATGGTCGGCAAGTCCGGCGTTGACGACCTGCGCGCCGAGGTCTCCGACGACGCCATCACCGGCATGGGCTTCATCCTGGCCGCCTGCGCGCAGCCGGAGCAAGGCGCGAAGTTCAGCCGCACCGAGTACAACGAAGCTCAGGACCTGAAAGACCTCGGCGCCACCAGCTTCGCCTGCGTGGGCCAGGAAGAGATCGAGCTGCCGGAAGGCAAGGTGATGGCCTGGAAGTTCACCATGCAGCGCCACGCCAAGACCGCGGCCCTGCCGATCTGGGTCAACGACACGCGCGAGATCGTGCAGATCGACTGGGGCGACGGCAACCTGATGAAGCTGCACCGCGAAAAGACCGAGGCCCTGTTCAAGCCCGCGCCCCCGTTCCTGCAACAGCTCGAACCCGAGGACAAAACCAAACTGGTGCTCACGGCCGACTTCCACGGATTCAAGCTGGACGAAATGTGGAAGCTGTGGGCCACGGCCGAAGGGCTCACCAAGTGGTGGCCGCAAGAGGCCGAGGTAGGCGACAAGGTAGGCGGCAAGTACCAGCCCACCTGGCGCAACCAGGAGGGCGAGATCGTGTGGCAACTGCTGGGCGAGATCGAATTCTGGGAGCCGAACCGGAAGCTGGGCTTCACATGGAAGTGGAACACCGACCCGGCCGAAGCCCCCGCACTGCACGTGGTGGTGGAGTTCAAGGAGGTGACGGAGGGAGTGAAGGTAACGATCACCCACTCCAGCTTCGACCCCAACAACGACGACCAGCAGAACCGAAGCAGCCTCCACCAGGGATGGGAACAGTTCTGCGTAAAGCTCGCGGCCCTGAAGAAGTGAACACCAAAGCCCGGGATGCTAATCCCGGGCGGGTCAGCCTGCGCTGGCGAATCAGTCGTAACTCGCCCGGGGTTTGCACCCCGGGCTCTGGCTACAGCACCACCCGGATGAACAGGCCTAGGTGGGTGCCTTTGATGTTGAACTCGTTGTGGTCTTCGCCGCTTTCGTCGTCTATGTCGAAAACCCGGTACCTCAGCTCCGCCCCGAACTCCACTTCCGCCACCCGGTAGCTGACCTCGCCCCACAGGTCGAGGTTGGTCTGCGAGTGGTAGATGCGGCCGCCTTCGTGGTACCAGGTGGCCAGGTTATCGACGTATGTGCCGCGCGCCTCGAAAGCTACATGCAGGCCCTCGGCGGGCTGCAGAGCCAGCCTCGCGCCCAGGGCCGGCAGCGGCATGCGCTGGGCGCCGAAGTCTTCGTGGTACTCCTGCTTGTTACTGAGGCGCGGCTTGTTGGGCTCAAGGAACACGTTGAGGTCGTCCACCGTCACGCCCGCCAGCAGCGTGAAGGCGCCCCACTCGCTGCGCCAGGGCGTGAGTTCGTACCACAGCTCGGCGCGCCACCAGCGCGTGGGACCGAAGTCGATGGTGGTGCCGGCCGCGAACAGCGCGCCGTCGTGCCAGAGATCGTGGTCGAAGGTCTTGCCGCCGCGGAACTGGTTCCAGGTGAAGGCCGCGCGCAGGCCGTGCATGTGGTCGAAGCGCCAGGCGGCCTCGAAGCTGAAGCTGAACCACTGGTCCACGCCCAGGTCGTCGGCGAGGTCCAGGTGCTCGCCCTCTTTGTCCCACTCGCGGACTTTGGTCCAGCCCTCAAAGGCAGGCGAGTAGTCGGCCCGAAACTCGAGGTTCAGCCGGTCATCCAGCGGCCCGGCGGATGCCACTTGACAGGTCAATAGTATGAGCAGCAACAGCCAGCGCACGTGGGCCTTTCGTAACCGCCCCAGTGTACGTGGCCGGACACGAATGCGGAATCCGCAGGCTACAGCACCACGCGGATGAATATGCCGACCTGCGTGCCGTGCAGACTGAACTCGTTGCCGTCTTCTTCGTTGTTCTGCTCGATGCGGAACACCCGGAAGCTCAGGGCCGCGCCAAACTCGACCTGCGCCGCGCGGTAGCCGATCTCCATCCGCCCGTCGAAGCTGGTCTGGCTGTGTCGCATGCGGCCGCCCGCGGTGTGCCAGGTGGCGAGGTTCTCGACATGCGTGCCGCGCGCCTCGATGCCCAGCCGCAAGCCGGCCAGGGGCCTGACTTCCAGGCGCATACCCAGCGCCGGCAGCGGCAGCCACGCGGTCGCGAAGTTCTCGTGGTCGTCCTTCGGCTGAGCGGGCGGGCGCGGGTTGGGCACCACCCACAGGTCCAGCAGGTCAAGAACCACTCCGCCCAGCAGTCCGATCTCGGCGTGTTCGTTGCGCCAGGGCGTGAACAGGTACCAGGCTTCGACGCGCCACCAGCTGCTGCGATCGAGCTTGAGCTGCGTGCCCGCGGGGTAGGTCGCGCCTTCGTGTACCACGTCACGGTCCAGAGTGTTCAGGCCGCGGAAGCGCGTGCCGGTGAAGCCGGCGCGCAGGGCATGGCGGTCGTCGAAGCGCCAGCCGAAGTCAACACCGCCGGAGGTCCATTGGCGCAGCCCCAGGTCTTCGCGCAGCCCAAGCCGCGAGCCCTCAACCGAAAACTGCCGCAGCCGCACAAAGCCATCAAAGTCCACCCCGGCTTCGGCCCGCACGGAAAGAGAAAGCCGCTCCCCCAAAGGCCCAGCATTCAACCCTTGACCAGTCAAGAGGATGCTCACGAGCAGGCAAAGAAAGCGCATACTCTCCTTCCGGGTGCCATCCTGCCGCGGGTGGCCGCGCCGGGCAACGGCTACTTGGCCTTGGGGAGCTGCTTGTCGAGCATCCATTCCGCAACGTGGTACTCGTGGCTGCAGCGCTGATTCGCTTCAACACAGGCCTTGAACTCGGCGCGGGCGGCTTCTTCATCGTCAGCCAGGAATGCGATCACGCCGCGCACGAAATGGTCGCGCGCCAGCGCTTCGCCCTCGCGCAGGAAGCCGGAGCCCTTGAACTGTTGCGGCCGTTCGCCGAAGCGCAGGCCGTGCCAGGTAAGCCGGTCGCTGACGGGCGGCAGATCCCCCGGCTTGCGGCGCCCGGCCAGGATCTCGAAGGTCATGTAATCCAGCGTATGGCTGCGCTGAAACCACCAGAGGTCATCTTCGACAATGGCATGCAACATGCCGTTCTGGTCCGGCTTGAAGTGCTGGGCGCGGTCCACCTGCAGCTTTCCGGCCAGCGAGCTCAGCAGCACCGCGTCCAGAATCACGCCGATCGAATGCTCGCATCCGCCGGACCACAGCTGGGTGGCGCGCTTGGTGATCTCCGCGGTCTGCCCGCGCTCAAACAGCCGCCGCGCCTCATAGAACACCTCTGTGTAGTTGCCGACTTCGTAGCCGTCGCCCGTATCGGGCTTCCAGTCCGGCGCCTGCACCGCCGAGACTTTCGCGTGCCGGCCCGCCGCCATGAAGGCGCGGCGTAAAGCGAAGGTCAGGTACACACTCTCTTCGTTCTGCTTGTATTGCAGTATCTCGTCGAGGGCGCTGCCGATGTGTTTCCACTGGTTGCCTTCCAGCAGGCCGTGGAGAAGCATGTAGTCCAGGTAGGCCGGAACGCCGACATCACCGTCGCGCAATTCACGCCAGCGCTTCAGGGCCGCGGCGTAATCGCCCTGCTGGGCCTTGACCCGGATGTAGGTCTGCGAGCCGACGAAGTGCCCGTAGGCGCTGACCCCCAGCTGCTCCGAGACGTCCACCAGCTTCAGCGCGCGCCCCGGGGAAACGCCCTGCAGCTCCAGCGCGTAATCCAGCAGGATGCCCACGTTCTCGCGGTCGCGTGCGTTGTACTCGAAGTCAAAGCAAGCGTCCGTAAAACCCGGGCGTGGCGAGAGGCGCGGGCCCCAGCACATGGAGTCCCACCAGTCAAGCCCCCAAGCCATGCGCTCAAGAGACAGCGTGTAGCCTTGTCTGGCTTCGGCCTTGATGAAGTCGTCATTGGCGGCCGCGTTGGCACGCAGCAGCGAAGAGACGGCGGATCGGTTGAACAGCATCACACGCAGACCCGCGACGCTGCGGTCGCCGGTGTACGGCTGAATCGGGCGGTCCAGCGCCTGGGTCAGCAGCGGGGACATGCAGCGCGGGTCGCATCCGGCGCGGGCCAGCAGGGCGCCCAAGCGGCTGAATGTGTTCCAGTTGTAGGGTTGCAGCAGGCTGAGGCACTGGATCAGGTGCTCAGCCACGGCCCAGTCGCGCCATGCGAATCGCCCGAACCAGTCCTGCCGGTGCATCGTCTGGAAGTAGAGGTGCAGGTCGGACGGTGTTGCCAACTCAGCCTTCTCGCGCAGTTCGAAGCATTCTTTTCGGCCGAGGTCATTGCCCGGCGCCAGCGACAACGCGCACAACCCGAATCCACCGGCGAGGGAAACATCCTTGGCCAGGGCTTCGCGCTGGGCCTCGCTGGCAGCCTCGCCGCCATGGAACTGGCGCTCAATGGCGTAGCCGGCGGCCTCCGGCTCGGTGCTGGGGGCCTGCTGGGCCTTCGCGTGCTCACGAAGGATCCCGACGGCGAGCGGGAATCGCTCCTGCCAGGACTCGAGCCACGCGCTTACGTCCCCATCGCCAAGGAAGAGACGCAGCGTGCGGTGGGTAAGGAACGCGTTGGCCTGGCCCAGCCTGCGCTTGCTGCCGTTGGCTGCAGTTTCGATGCTCAGCGCCGCCGCCTCCATGGCCGCGACCACACGGTGCTGCGCAAAGAGGAACTGGCTGAGGTTCATGAGATACGCTGCCTGTTCGCCGCCGTAGGCGATGATCTCGTCGTCATACAGGAACGGCTTCAACAGCGCGCTCTTCTGGGCCTGCGTAAGCTGCAACGCGGGGTCGCCGTTGTCAGGCGGAAGCGTGCCGCTGCCTTGCAGCCAGGCGGCAACCGACTGCAGCTGCTTGTGCTTGCTGTCCTTCAGCGCCTTGGCGAATGACTTGGCCAACTCATCGAGACTCGTTGAACTGCGCAGCGCCCGAGCGACCGAATTGACGGCCCTCAGCCGGTCATCGTTCGCGCACAGCACGGCGCGGATCGCCAGGCGCAGAAAGGTGTCGTCACCCGATTCGACTGCCTCTTTCAGCAGCAGGTCCTGGGCAGGCGCCCAGTCCGGCGCGCCCCAGAATGCGGAGATCGCGCTTACACGTCGGGGCAGCGGCTGGTCGTGGTAGTTGTTCTCGGCGTACGCCATGCAGGGCGTGCAGCGCGCGACGTGTGTGAGCGCGAAGTTAACCTGGTACTTGCTCTGCCTCTCGCCATAGAACGCGCCGTAGGCGAACGAGGTGTACCTTGAGCCGAGCAGGGCGCCATCCGTGACCTTCGCGATACGTGAGGCGACCTCGTTGCGCTGCTTGCGCGGAAGATCGTGCGTCAAGATGCCCAGCTTCTCGAAGTAGGCGCCCCACATCCATTCCACGGGAATGGTGTTGAGCGCGCCCACGCCCTCAGCGCCATAGAACAACTGCACTTCCGCCTTGGCGAATTCCGTGGTGCCGGGCGTAAGGCGCTGCACCTCATCATCCAGCAGCCCCACCATGAAACCGTACGACAACTGGGTTACCTGCCAGGTCTCTTCCTGCAGTTCCAGCAGCACATCGACGCGCCGGGCAGGATCGGATATCTCCCCCACCCAGGCCCGGGCGGCCTCGACCCAGCGGCTGTTCGGGATCAGCGCCGCGAGCCTGGCCGCGCAATCGCGATCTCCAAGCTGCCACACCTTGATGTAGGCGCGCGCGAGCTGGCCCTCGGCATGGTGGAAGCGGTCTGCCAGCTCGCGATAGCCTTCTTCGATCTGACGGGGGTCGATGCTGCCGAGCACGATCTCCCAGCGCTGCATGTCGCGCACCCAGTCGATGTCGTCGCGCAGCAATGAATACGCGAGTTGCGCCGTGCGGCGATCGCGGATCAGCACCGGCACGTACGCCAACCGGCCGTCTTTCAGCTTCTGCAGCGCCTCTTCATCGCCCCCGGCCGCTTTGTCGATGGCGGCGCGGGCTTCATCGAGGGTCATCCGGTCGTTGATGGGGCGCCGGTCGGTGGCCTTGCTTTCAGCTTCGTCCTCGGCGCGCACTGGCGCAGGCGCCCCCGGGAAGCTTGGGATAGAGAGACAGAACATCACCAGCAAGGCCGGAAGGGCAAGCTTGAACATAACACCCTCGTTGGTATCAGGATTGCTTCTCGTTGCCGAGATGTATCAAACAACGAGTTGGTTGCTCAGGCAATCACATCGCCGCGGGCAGATGGGCGGCGCCTATTACTCCGGCTTGTTCGCCGAGGCGGCTGGTGAGCAGAGGCAACTGCGCGAGCGGTGGGGCGAAGGCTCTGGCCTGCATGGCCTTGCGGATCAGGCCCTCGAAGCGGCTCAGCGAGTTGGCCACGCCGCCCGTGAACACGATGGCGTCGAGGTCCAGCACGTTGTTGATCACGCCCAGGCCCGTGCCCAGCGCCCAGCCCAGCTGCTGCCAGACGGCCTGCGTGCCCTCGTCGTCGGCATCCGCGATCTCCTTGATGGTGCCGGCCTGCTTGCCGCACTCGGCGTAACGGCGCAGTAAGCCGGCCGTGCCGGCGTAGGCCTCCATGCAGCCGCGTTTGCCGCAGCCGCAGAGCCAGGCCTGCTCGGTGCTTTCCACCAGCACGTGGCCGATCTCGCCCGCGAAGCCGCCCGTGCCGCGGCGCACGTGGCCGTCCAGCACCAGCCCTCCGCCGACGCCGGTGCCCAGCGTGACCAGCAGGAAGCTGCCATACTGGTTGCCCCAGCCGTACAGCCGCTCGGCGAGCGCGGCGGCCGTCGCGTCATTCTCAACGCCAATGGGCAGGCCCAGCCGCGCGTGCAATTCCGCGGCGATGTTCACGTCTTCAAAGCCCGGCACGTTGGGCAGCCGCCAGCAGCGCCCATCCGGCCGAACTTCGCCGGGGATCGCCACGCCGACACCTTCGGCGCGCGGGTCAAGCACGCGCACCAGGCCGGCAATGGCGTCAAGGATGACGGCCGGCTCGCCCCCGGTTTCCACACGGGCAAAGCCGCGCACGGCCGCGCCGTCCACGATCGCGGCCTTGATGGAGGTGCCACCCCAGTCGATGCCGATGGGCATGGGGACAGGTTACAGGGGACAGGTTTCAGGTGTCAGGGTTTAGGTGCCGGGTAGACGCGTTCGGCCTACCCGAGCCTCATTTTGCACACTTCATCCACATTGCCTCGAAGCGTATTGATCAAAGCCTCACGTAAGAATCGCGGGCTGAACCGTACTAATGAGGTGGAGTGTCAGTGACTGGAACTTTTCGGGCGGGCCGAGCGTTATCTGGCGGAGGACGACATGGAACTCACGGCCACGGCAACCATCACGCGCATCGGCGACGAGTACTTCCTGCCGATCGACGAGGCGTTGCTCAAGGCGCTCGAGTGCAAGGCCGGCGACGAAGTCCAGTTCACGGTCGAAGGCAACCGCCTGATCATCACCCGCCACTGCGAGGAATAGCCCCATTTACAAGGCCTCGCGTCGTCATTACGATGTAATGACGAGGTGAAGCATGATCAAGAAGATCACCAAATCCGGCAACAGCGCGGCCATCACTCTCGACCTCGCGCTACTTGAGATGATTCACGCCAAGATCGGCGATCAGGTGAACGTCACCGTTCACAACGGCAACCTGGTGATTTCACCGGTCAACGTCGGGCTGACTGAGAAGCAGCGCACCGACGCGGTCGCTCGATTCCGCAAGCGCTACAGTTCTGTGCTCAAGCGGCTGGCTGAGTGATGCAGAACATCATCTTCCTGTCCGTGGACGACGTACTCGCCCTCCAGGACGACACCATCCGGCACGAAGGCGGCGCGCCGGGATTGCGCGATGCGGCGCTGCTGGATTCAGCCGTGGCGATGCCGCAAGCCATGTTTGGCGGCGTCTATCTGCACCCCACGTTGGCGGAGATGGCGGCGGCGTATCTGTTTCACCTGTGCCAGGCGCACGCGTTCGTTGATGGAAACAAGCGCGTAGCGATTTTGAGTTGCGCGGTGTTTCTGGACGTGAACGGGTTTGAGCTCAGTGTTACCGCGGACGAGTTGTTCGAGTTGGTGATGAAGGTGGCGGACTCAACAACCACCAAAGACGAACTGATGAAGGCCATGCCGGGCATGATCCGGCCCCGCAGCTAAACCACCCGCTTGTAGTCGATCTCCACGCCGATGGACTCTTCGCCTTCGGGCGTGATGTTGTAGTGGCTGATCACCAGGTTGTCGCGGCCGCGCATCTCAAGCGTTGTGCGCCAGCCCCAGTCGGGGCCTTCGCCGGCCGGATAGCTGCCGAGCACGGAAGGGACTGTCCCCGCATCTGGGGACTGTCCCTGTATTCGAGCCACTTCAGCGTCAGCCGACGACGGGGACAGTCCCCCGTTGGGGACAGTCCCCTTGCTGTGCATGATGCGCGTGCCGTTGTGGATGCTGTCGATCCAGGACACCTGCCACTGCTGCTCGGCCAGTGAGTAGCCGATGATCGCGATGCCCTTCATGGGCGCGCCTTGCAGCGTGCCCTCGTACTCGTGCAGCAGGAACATGCCGTCCAGCACCAGCCGCGTGGAGCCCGCAATCGGCGACTCGTCCGCCAGGTTGCCCGGCTCAAACCAGGTGCGCGCCACGCCCCGCCACTCCCCCACCATCGACGCCAGCAACGCATGTGGGCCGTCAATCTTCGACTGTTCCAACTTGCCGGACATGAGTGCTCCTTGAACCGCATTCACGCGAAGGCGCCAGGGTTCGCGAAGCCCGCGAAGAACTGCAACTGCTTTCCTCGCGCGGAGAGCGCGGAGTACACAGAGAAAGGCGGTTCTCTGCGGGCTCTGCGCTCTCTGCGCGATGCAGTCGTTCTAGGCTTCGATGGCCACGCGTTGCTTGCCGTGCTGGTTTACGGCCGCTTCTAGGGTTTCGTCCAACCCGGCGGGCTCCTGCAGCACGTCGTAGTAGAAGTTGCGGCGGTTGGGCTGGTAGCCGGCGTCCCGGATCAACCTGCGGATTTCGTACTCGGTCATCCGGAACGCCGCGCCGGCGAGCCTTACGACGTTCTCCTCGATCATCAGGCTGCCCATGTCGTTGCAGCCGTAGCGCAGGCTGACCTGCCCCACCTGCCCGCCCTGCGTCACCCAGCTGGCCTGGCAGTTCTCGAAGTTGTCGAGGTAAATGCGCGCCACGGCCTGGGTGCGCAGGTAGTCGTGCGCGCCGGTCATCTCGATGTGGCTCATGGCGTTGTCGGCGTTCTGGAACGTCCAGCAGATGAAGGCCGTGAAGCCGCCGGTTTCGTCCTGCAGGGCGCGCAGACGCTCCAGGTGCTGGATCCGCTCTTCCAGTGTCTCGACGTGGCCGAACATCATGGTGGCGCTGCTGCGGATGCCCAGTTTGTGGGCCTCGCGCATGGGCTCGAGCCACGCGTCGGCGCCGCCCTTCTTGGGGCAGATGATCTCGCGCACGCGGTCAACCAGGATTTCCGCGCCGCCGCCGGGGATGCTTTTCAGGCCGGCATGTTTGAGTTCGACAAGTACGTCAGCAAGTGGCATGCGCCAGAACTGTTTAAAATGCTGGATCTCGCTGGGGCTGAATGCGTGGTTGTGCAGGCCCATGCTCTCGAACAGGCCCAGCATGTCCTGGTAATACTTCAGCGGCAGCTTGGGGTTGTGGCCGCCCTGCAGCAGGATCTCCGTGCCGCCTAAATCCAGCGTCTCCTGGGCTTTCTGGCGCAGCTCGGTCAGGTTCAGCGAGTAGGCGCCTTCCTCAAGCGGGTGCCGGTAGAAGCTGCAGAAGTCGCAGTCCGTGATGCACACGTTCGTGTAATTAATGTTGCGGCTGATCACGTAGGTGACCAGCTCGGAGCGGCCGGTCGCGGCCATCTTGCGCTCGCGCACGGTGTGGGCCAGCGCGGCCAGCTCGTGCACCGGCGCATACTTGATCAGCCACACGCCTTCGTCGAACGTTATCCGCGTGCCGTCCAGCACCCTGGCGGCGATGCGCTCGAACTCGGATGGCACAGCCTTGGCGATCATGGGCGCGAATATAACGGCCGCATCCAACCCGCCAAGGGGCAGGGAAAGCGCGACACGCCCGGCCGGTCGATGTAACATCAACGAACTTCACCCGGAGCCCGCCATGTCCACGGCCGCTGATGTCGCCTTCGTTGATAGCGCGCTGGCGCAGCTGGAAGGCGTGCGGCGCTGGACGCCGCGCACCATCAGTAAGTTGGAAGCGCTGATCAATTCCGACGACCCGTGGGCCCTGTACCGCGTTGACCCGCTGCGCTTCGCCGCCGAGCGCGGCGTGGCCGAGAACGAGGCGATCGACCTGTTCCTGCATGCCGCTCACCTGGGCCTGTTCATCATGGAATGGCGGCTGCTGTGTCCCATCTGCAGCGACACCATCTCGAGCTGCCGCAGCCTGGGCGGCGTGCGCTCCCGCTGCTTCTGCCAGCTCTGCCAGAAGAGCACCGAGGTGCACCTGGACGACTACATCGCGATTTCGTTCAACCTTTCGCCGCGCGTGCGCGAATTGCCCTGGCACAACCCGGACAGGCTCAGCGCCGAGGACCTGCTGCTGCGTTACCGCATCGACTCCCACGCGGCCTACGAGGGCTTCGGCACGCTGCGCCAGCTCGTGCGCGACTTCGCGTCCCTGATCGACCACATCGCGCCCGGTGGCGAGCGCAACGTCGAGCTGCAGCTCAAGCCGGCCACGGCCGATGTGGGCTTCGACATCGCCGCCGGTCGCGCGTTCATGCTTGAGCCGAAGGCGCCCGCAGCCCCGGAGATTCAGCCCGTGATCGCCAAGCTGGGCCAGGACGGCTGGAAGGTCTCCGTCGATGGCCTGGCGACGGGGCCTGCCACGGTCAAGCTGGTGAATACAACGTCAGCCGCCGTGCCGGTGCTGCTTGAGGTCCGCCCCAACGAAGAGGCCGGCCCGATGCCGCGGCTGCTCCTGGGCGCGTACCTGAGCGGCAACCGGCTGCTGAACAACCAGACCTTCCGCAACCTGTTCCGCTCCGAGACGCTGGCCGGCGGCGAGGGTGTGGGCGTGCGCGACCTGACCCTGCTGTTCACCGACCTGAAAGGCAGCACCGAGCTGTACGAGCGCGTGGGCGACCTGGCCGCGTTCGCGCTGGTGCAGCAGCACTTCGAGCACCTTCGCCGCGCGGTGCAGGACCAGGAAGGCGCCGTGGTCAAGACCATAGGCGACGCGGTGATGGCCAGCTTCACCCACCCGGAACAGGCCGTGCGCGCGGCTTTGGCGATGTTCGAGGAAATCGAGCAGTTCAACCGAACGCGCGGCAAGCGCGAGCTGGTCTTGAAGGTCGGCGTGCACCGCGGCCACTCGATCGCCGTGACGCTCAATGAGCGGCTCGACTACTTCGGCCAGACCGTCAACGTCGCCGCCCGCGTGCAGGGCGTGGCCGACGCCGACGAGATCTGCCTCACCGAGGACGTGTTCAGCGTGCCCCCCGTGCAGGAAGCGTTGAAGGGGCGCGAAGCGCGGCTGGAAAGCGCGAAGTTGAAGGGTATCGCCGGCGACGTGGCAATCCGGCGGGTGCGGGTGAAATGAGAACCGCCGCGCAAGGCGGCGGTTGAGAAGTTGCGGCTCAGGCCGATTTGCGGCGTCTGCCGGGCTTGCGCGTAACGTCTTTTGGGCCGACCTTCACGCGCTTGCCATCGCCTGTGGTGCACAGGGCGGTGAACGTTGCCTTGACGATGCGGGGCTTTTTGTCTTTTTCACCCATCGATGGCTCCAAAATCCAGGTCAAGCTTGCCAGCCGTGAAACCGTTTACCACAGCGACCACAGTATACGACTTTCTTGCAAGGTCCGCTGTGCTCAGGACAAATTTCGCCTGCACGCTGGCGTACCCCGGCGGCACAAACTCTTCTTCAGTGAAGTCCACCAGGCTTCTACCGCGGTAGATCTCCAGCTTCACACCCAACTCGGCCTCGGAAAAGTTCAGTATGTCCAGCCAGAATTCAATCGTTTCAGGAGGTTCCGGCCAGCGATACCTTACGTGGATCAGCGAAAAGTACGCGTCGTCATCCACACGTTCGCAAGCGACAAAGTTGCGCAAGGAAGTCGTCATCCGGCCCCCCGCATCACATCCAGCACCTTGTCCACGGCGCTTTTGGGGACGCGGCCGAGCTCTGCGGCCCGGCGGGCGAACTCGAGCAGGCCTTTCAGGCTCTGCTCACTGAGTTCGTGGAGAATGGTTTCCTCGAGGTACCGGGCCAGTTCGGCCTCGCTCCAGCCGGTGTCCATGCCCGCGTAGCGGATCAGCTCGCCGGAGATCGCGCGGCTTTCTTCATACGCCCGGCGCAGGCGCGCGTGCAGCTCGGGCGTCAGCCGCGCCTTCGGCCCCGCCCACACCGCGAACACGAACGGCAGGCCGGTCAGCAGCTTCCACTCGGCCGCGAGGTCCACGAACACGCGGTCGGTTTCGAGCTTGCGGGCGCGCAGGCACTGGTCGCCGATCAGCAACACGGCGTCTTCGGTACGCTGCAGCAGGTCGTCGGCGCCCACGTCGGCGTCGATGTACTGCGGCTGCGCGCCGGCCTCATGCAGCAGGATGCGTGTCAGCGTCACGCTGGTGCGGCTGGCGTTCGTCAGCGCGACCGTCTTGACCTGCGAAAGCTCCACGCGTGTGAACAGGCCGACGCTGTCCACTACGCCGTCGGCCGCCACGCCCAAATCAGTGAAAAACGACCAGCTCTCGTGGCGCAGGGCCTCCACCACCGGCAGCAGGCCGACGTCGAGGCGCCCGGCGTCCATCATGCGGCACAGGTGCGCGGGCGTGTCGGGCGTGAGCTCGACGGCCTCGTCGTGCTGCAGGCTGTACCAGAGCGGCACTGCATTGAGGTACGAGACGACGCCGATGCGCAGCTTCTTCACGGTTTCCCTTCACGGCCCCGGCCGAAACATAGCGCAGGCCGGTGTGGGTTCAAGTTGCCGCGCGGCGCTGCTAGACTGCCGGCAAGGAGACAACCATGCGCACACGCCTTTGCCTTGCTCTGCTGGCGCTGCTGGCCTTCAGCGGCTGCTCGTCCCGCAACGTGGTGGAGATGAACACCCAGAATACAGCGGCCCTGCAGGTGACGGGCAGCTACTACGTGCTGCCGCTCGAGGTTGAGTTCAAGCCGCCCCAGGCCTGGGAGATCGAGCAGGCCGAGTGGCAGGCCTGGGTGGACACCTGGAAGATCGACTTCCGTGAAGAGCTGCGCACGGAGTGCTACAAGACGCTTACTTTTGTGGACAGCGCCGACAAGGCGGACGGCGCGGTGGTGCGCTGCGTGATCTACGAGATGGACAAGGGCGGTTTTTCGGGCTTCGGCGGCAACGGCTTCGCGCGCGCGCACATCACGGTAACGGACCAGGACGGCAAAACCATCTACGACGCCAAGCTGGAAGGCACCGGCGCCAACTCAGGCTTCGAAAGCACAGTAGTAAGAGGCCGCATGAAGTTCGCCGTGCTCAACCTGGCCAGGGAGATAGCCAACGTGCTGGAAAACGGCGAGTAGCAAACCATCAGCCACGTTCTCCACACCCAGAAACCCGGGATCACGTCTTTCGAAGGGAGTCTGCTTTCTGCCCGTCATTCCCGCCCTGAATTCAAGCTGGTCAATGAAGCATCGCCTGATCAACAGGGTGCGGCGCAGGTATGGCAGAATTGTCCAACGGCTTTCCAAAGCCAATCCGGCCGGTTGGCCACTCAGCGCCAATTGTGACGTGGCGCCCGTGTTCATTGTCGGCTCGGGTCGTTGCGGCACGACGCTGCTCCGGCGGCTGTTGATCTCCGGCGGCGAGTTGCAGATCGGCCCGGAACTGCAGGGTACCGGCAGATTTCTCCAGGAGTTCAACAAGTCAGCCCGTTGCAGATGGAGTTTCGTTTGCTGGATGGCCTGGTTTCAGCTTTCGCAGTACTACGAGTGGCCGGCGTTCGGTCTGGCAAAGGCCGAGGTCATCCGGAGACTGAAGTTGGTTGAGCCGGAAAATCGTAGCGCAGCCACGATTCTCGACACGATCCACACGATGTACGCGAACAAACATGGGGGGGCGCGACGCTGGGGAGACAAATCCCCTAACAACTCCGAGATCCTGGAGCTGATTGAGCCGGTCTTCCCGCGAGCGCAGTACATCCACGCCTTGCGGGATGGCGTCGACGTCGTGCACTCAATGATCGAGAATGACTTCGTGGAATCGCCGCAAGACGCGGTCCAGGTCTGGATCAGACGGGTCGAGGCCGTCGACAAGTTCAGCGAGGCCCACCCAGGCCGCGTGATGAAGGTGCATTACGAGGAGCTGGTATCCAACCCATCGTCCTGCATGTCCGCCGTTTGCGACTTTCTGAAGTTGCGCTGGGATCCGGCTTGGATTGACCTGCTTGACCATGTGAGTGACATGGGGGATGTCCCCCTCTGGTCTCACCATGCGGCAGTCACGCAACCTGTAAACAAAGCCGCCATCGGCAAGGGGCGAGCCGTGCTCGATGATTCAATGCGCCGACTGATGGAGCCAATGAACAACCTGCTGGTTCGACACGGATACGAAGCGGTAAGTTGAACGTCCCGGTCGCCCGTTGGATTACGCGCATACAAGCAGGCCGACACGCGGTATGGCTTCCTCGGTTGTAGAATCGGGCGCCGCCTTCCGCTCGGCTCCTTCCACTAAAACCAACTTCAGCAGGGCACCCGCGCTTCCGACCAAGGGCCATGCAATCACAGGCAGCGCGAGCTATGATTTGAGTCCGGTCTAGAGTCTCTTCAAGGGGGTACGGCCTTGTCCGCGGTCAATGGCACGGCGCGTCCGAGAGAAGGGATACATATGTCGAGCGCAGTTCCTGGCCAGTCCGCTGCAGACGCACCCGATCCGGGGGTGCTGCGCCGCAAGGTCAGCCTGTGGGCGATTGCGCAGGTGCTGATCGGCGCGCTACTGGCAGCAGCCGGGGGATTCGGCTTCGTCCTTGAGGAAGTCGCTGAGTTGGCATGGGCTGTGTGGGTGCTGGCGGCGCTGCTGGCGCTGGGCGTCTCGACAGCGGCCGGCGGGCTGTGCGGCATCCTGCAGCTGCGTTTCCGATGGCTGTTTCAACTGCTGCTATTCGCGATCCTGTTCGCGGCCGTTTCACAGTTGGGCGGCGAGTTCATCCACAACCATTGGGTGGCCGAAGAGGAACGGCTGTGGCAGGAGGCGATGGCGCGCATCCAGCGCCGCGAGCCTCACGCGATGAACGCCTACAGGTATGAGGTTCCCGTCCAGTACCTGCGCCCCGAGACCGACGACTACGACGAGTTCAGCAGGATGTATGACCCGCGAACACCGATCGAGCAAGTTCGATGGGCCCTCAACCGGCTGCGGCAGGAGATTGCGCCCAACGAGCCCCAAACCATGACTCTCCAGGTGTGCGAAGAGCGCGTGCGTTTCGCGGTCGAACTGGAGGCCCGGAAACTCGAGTCGCCGCCTCCCGCGTTTTCGGGCGGAAACGACGCCTTTGTGCTGGATAACAAGCTGGGAGTCCTGCTGGCGGAGCTGGTCCGGGCCGAGGCCTACACGCAGGCGGTCCGCATCTCGATGTGCATCCAGTTGAACGGGGCCGAAGTTCCCCTGACGGCCGATTCAACCAAACTGGAACTCGCCCGCGCCTACCTGAAGTCGCAGCGTGTGTTCGGCTGGGAGGAAGCGCAGCCCGTGGACTACGCCTTCGAGCAAGGCTCGCCCGAGGCCTACAACCTGATTACCCGCATGTGGCGCGGCTGGGACGGCGCGGTTCGCAGTGCCGACAAGGAAATCCTTGACCTGTCGAAGGTGCTCGTGGACCCACCCAGAGACAATGGGCGGTTCTTCTATTTCGAAGGCACGATCCGTGGCGACGGCGCGGTGCTGCCGTTCGATGCGCCGGCAGAGGGCGATTCCAGGTTCGTGCTGCTCCACAGCATACTGGTGGACTGGCGCATCCGGCTGCTGGACGCAAACGGCGAGTGCCTTTTCCAGGCGGAACTCACCACCAGCCCCGACACCAACGCGAGATACACCATCCGTCCCGAGGATCCGCCTCGATACATGTACCTGCTTCAGCTCGAGTCGGCCGTTGAACAGCTTTTCCGGGAAGTCGCTCGCGCCATGGGGATGCCCGCCCCGTCACGCTCGACGGAATTCAGCATCTTCCACGACACCAGCCACCTGGATTGATCGAACCGGATGCTTGCGCCGGACGTGGCCGGCACACAGAGTCTTCATGGACGGGGCATCGGCCCGACCTGAACAGGAGGAGTCATGCGCACTGCCGTTGTTTCCGCACTGGCACTGGGGGTTTGTGTGGCCGCGGGACTGGCACAGGACGACGCGCCCGCGCCCGCCTTCGTGAACATCTCCGATTCCGTGCTGCCGGCCGACGCCACCGGCGCGCGCGTCTACCTGCATGACCTTGACGGCGACGGCTACCCGGACCTGATCCTGCAGCAGAACGACGCCACCGGCCCCGGCAACAACGGCGGCCTGGCGGTCGTGATGTTCAACCGCGCAGCCGAAGGCGGCCGAAAGTTCGTGGCCGAGCCCGGCCTGGTGCCCGAGTTCAATGCCGGCGAGTTCGCCAAGGACGCGCGCCACACGGCCGTGTTCACGGTGGTCGGCGACTTCAACAACGACGGCGTGGCGGACCTGTTCCGGCCTTGCTACCAGGAAAGCGCCGAGCATGAGAAGTTCCCCGATACCGGCGAGCGCCACGGCGTGTGGCTGGGCAAAAAGTCGGGCGGCAAGCTGAAGTACACGCTGGGCGACGCGTTCGCCAAGACCGGGCGCGAAACCACCTGCGCGGCGGCGCTGCTGGATTACGACCGCGACGGCAACCTCGACATCTTCCTGGGCAACTGGTACGCCGCCTACGGCAAGCTGATGGACGCGCAGGTCAACCGGCTGTACCGGGGCGACGGCAAGGGCGGCTTCACGGACGTCACCGAGCAGGCCGGCCTGATGACGCGCGCCGAGCCCGCCCAGGCCGACAGCAGCCGCCCCACCTACGGCGTAGCGGCCTGCGACTTCAACAACGACGGCTGGCCGGATCTCGCGGTGGCCAACTACGGGCGCCAGTGGAACCGGCTGTGGAAGAACAACGGCGACGGCACGTTCAGCGACGTCGCGCCCGAGCTCGGCGTGGACGGCGACGAGATCCGCCACGGCAAGTACCCCTCATGGGCCAACCGCGAGGATGAAGACCCCTGGCGCGCCAACGGCAACACCTTCAGCCTGGCGCCCGCGGATTTCGACAACGACGGCGACATCGACCTGTTCGACGTGAACATCACCCACGGCTGGGCCGGCGAAAGCAGCGACCTGACGGGGCTGCTGGTCAACGGCGGCAAGGACAAGGGCTTCAAGTTCACGCGCCTCACCCAGCCCTTCGTGCGCAAGCGCGCCGACCCGGACAACTGGAACCAGGGCGACCTGATGGCCCTGTGGGGCGACTTCGACCACGACGGCCTGCAGGACCTGCTGCTCGCCAGCGCGGCCTACCCCGACAACCAGCGCCTGCGGCTGTACCGCCAGACGCCTGAGCATTCTTTCGAGGACGTGACGGAGACGGTCAAGCTGGACACCCTCGAGTGCGGGCACGTGGCGATCGGCGACATCGACCTGGACGGCGACCTGGACATCGTGGGCATCGGCAGCAAGTCGCGCTTCAACAAGCGCGAGAAGCACGAGATTCACGTCTGGCGCAACGACGCCGCAAGCGGCAACTGGCTGCAACTTACGCTCGAGGGCGGCAAGGCCTGCAACCGTTTCGCCTACGGGGCCAAGGTGTGGGTCACGGCCGGCGAAACCACCATGCTGCGCGAAGTTTCCGCCAGCGCCGGGCACCAGGGCGTAGCGCCGCCGCGTACGCTGCACTTCGGGCTGGGCGACGCGACGAAAGTGAGCATCAAGGTGGAGTGGCCCGACAAGAAGCTCTCGATCCAGGAGTTCAAGGACGTCGCCGTCAACCGGCACCTCAGCCTGAAGCAGGGCGGCAAGCCGAAATAGCCGAGTACCTGAAAACCAAAACCCGGCCTGCAAAGGCCGGGCGGATTGGGTTTGACTTACGACACCAGGCTGATCGCCCGGGGTTTGCACCCCGGGCTTTGGTTACGTCGCGGCTGTTGCGGGCGAGGCGCCCGCAACACAGATTTACTCGCCTACCTTGATGCGGGCGTACTGGGTGAGCTTCAGGGGCTTGTTTACCTGCTTGCCTACGTTCGCCACGTGCTGCTCGATCGTCACGGCCGTGTCCTTCACGAAGGGCTGGGCGAGCAGGGTCTGCTCTTTGAAGAAGGCGGCTACCTTGCCCTCGGCGATCTTCTCCTGGATGTTGGCCGGCTTGCCGCTCTGCTTGGCCTGCTCGAGCGCGATTTCACGCTCGCGCGCGACCACGTCGGCCGGCACGTCCGCCTGGGTCAGGCCCAGGGGGTTGGTGGCGGCCGCGTGCATGGCGATGTCCTTGGCGAGGGTCTTCTCTGCGTCGCTGGCGCCGTCGCCGCCCTCGATCTTCACCACCACGCCGAGCTTGCCGTCGCTGTGCAGGTAGTAGCCGAAGTAGCCGTTGGCCACGGTGAGGCGCTTGTGGGCGCCGATCTGCATGTTCTCGCCGGTCTTGGCTACCAGCGCCTTGACCGCGTCGCCCACGGTGCCGCCCGTGGGGTACTTGAGCTCGCTGGCTTCGCCTTCCGCGGCGTGGATGGCCTTGGCGATGTTGTCCACCAGGCCCTTGAACTCGTCGTTGTTGGCCGTGAAGTCGGTCTCGCACTTCACCGCGACGACCGCGGCGACCTTGCCCTCGACCTTGATGCCGATCTTGCCCTCGGCGGTTTCGCGGCCGGCCTTCTTGGCGGCCTTGACTTCGCCCTTCTTGCGCAGGTCGTCGATGGCCTTCTCGACATCGCCGCCGGACTCGGTCAGCGCGCGCTTGGCGTCCATCATGCCGCAACCGGTGCGGTCGCGGAGTTCCTTGATCTGGGCAACGGTAATCTCTGCCATGGCTGTCCTCGGTCTCTTATGTGCAGGGGCGCTCAAAGCGAGCGCCCCTTGTTGTCTTAACGCTCAAAAGTTGCGGTCTAGGCTTCGGTCTTGGGAGCTTCGGCCTTCTGCTCGGGCTTCTGCTCAGGCTTCTTGGCCGGCGGCTTGCGGCGCACGGTCGGGGCCGGGGCTTCCTTCTGCTGTTCCTCGGCCTGCTTGACCGCTTCCTCTGCCGTGGCGTCGACGGCCGCCTTCTGCTCGGCGCTGCGGGCGTGGCGGGTACGGCCGCCGCGATCACGCTGCGGGCGGCGAGCGCCGCGCTCGGGCTTCTTCTGGGCCGGGGCGTCGTCGAAGGCGCGGATGTCCAGCTTGGCCTGCTGGCCCTGGCCGGACTCGTGCAGCTTGCGACCCTCGATGCAGGCGTCAGCCAGCGAGTGCAGCACGATCTGCAGGCCGCGCACGCTGTCGTCGTTGCCGGGGATCACGATGTCGATCCGGTCCGGGTTGCTTGTGGTGTCAACGATGGCGACGATGGGAATCTCGAGCTTGTGGGCTTCCAGGATGGCGATCTGCTCCTGGCTGGCGTCCACCACCACCATGCAGGCGGGCAGGCGTTCCAGGTTGCGCAGGCCGTCAAGGTTGCTCTCGATCTTGCCCTTTTCGCGGTTCAGCACCGACTGCATCTTCTTGGGCATGGCGGCCAGCTTGCCGCTGGTGTTCAGCTTCTCGAGGATATCGAGGCGCGACAGGCGGCGGCGGATGGTGGCGAAGTTGGTCAGGGTGCCGCCCAGCCAGCGCTCGCACATGAAGGCCTGGCCAGAGCGCAGGGCCTCGGCGCGCACGATGTCCTTGGCCTGGCGCTTGGTGCCGACGAACAGCACGTGGGCGCCGGTGCTGGTCAGGTTGCGCAGGAAGTGCTTGGCGGTGATCAGGCCGCGCAGGCTCTGCTTCAGGTCGATGATGTGGATGCCGTTGCGCTTGTCGCGGATGTACGGCTTCATCTTCGGGTCCCAGCGGCTGGCGCGGTGACCGAAATGGAAGCCGGCGTCGATCAGGGCTTCGGGCGTGGCGGCCGGGATGTTCTCCGACCAGGAGGCAGGGGCTTTTTCAGTAGCGGTATCGGACATGTCTTCTCGCAGTCGCGCGTGGCGAGTGTGGACCGTTCTACCTCTATAGAGGCACAGTCCCGCCGTGCGTGACACTAACGGTTTCCCCGGCAGCCCCCACGCACACGCGCGGGCCAAGACTGCCAAAGGGGCGGGAAGTGTAGGGTGGAGGGTGCAGGCTGTCAACGAGGGGGCTGTCGGGGGATTTTGGATTGCGGATTCTGGATTTTGGATTGCAGCAGGAGCGGGTTTGCCCATGTGGATCCCGCCGCTGGCTGTCGCGGACAGCCACCTACCCAGGCTGCTTGAATCCAAAGTCCAAAATCGAAAATCCAAAATCCAAAATCACGTCACGCCCTGTGACGCCCGCGTGACCCCGTTGTTTTCGCCGGGTTAGAACGGGCTTGCGGGCGGATTTAACCTCTTGACCTGCCTTTGGCTTGCATTATCGTCATTGGTCTGGACACCCCCCTAACCGTAACTGACCTTTCTTCGGGAAGAGCCGATTTCACTCGTTATCGGGTGGGAGTAGCGCGTGCATACCGTTACGAAAGTCTTCGTCATCATAAACCTGGTCTTCTGCCTGATCCTCAGCCAGTACGTGTGGGTATCCATGGCGGGCAACGTCCAGTGGCGCGAGAAGTACGAGAATGAGCGTGACGCGCGCCACCGCGACAAAGACCTTCTTGAGCGGGCCTACAACGAACTGCTGGCCGTGCGTGCCACCAACCAGGAAAGCAACGCGCAGAACTCTGCCGAAGTTGCGGCCCTGAACGCCACCAAGCAGGCGCTGGAAGCCTGGAAGCTCGAGGCGGAACAGACCGCCCGCGACGCCAAGATCGCGGCCGACAACCTGTACACCGCCGTTGAGCCGTTCAACAAGATCTCCCAGGACTACAACGAGCAGGTGGTCGAGAAGCTGCAGCGCACCGTGGGCGAGCTGACGGACCGCAAGTCGGCCGTGTTCGCCGACCGCGGCGACAAGCTGCTGAAGGTGGCGCAGCGCCACAACGACTACGCGATCCGCCACGAGGATTACCGGCGCGTCGAGGAGTACCACTTCCTGGTCTCGGAAGAGCTGGAAGACCGGCTTGACCGGCTTTCCCGTTACCGCTGGCTGCGCCCGGACCTGCAGCGTGAGCTGGGCGACAACGGCCCCGTGATCTTCGGCCAGGTGCAGTGGGTGACCGGCAACAGCCTGCAGATCAACAAGGGCCGCCGTGACGGCGTTGAGCTGCACCAGAAGTTCACCATCATGCGCAACGGCACCACCATAGCGGTGGTGGACGTGGTGGAAGTGCAGAACGAGACGGCGGAGTGCATGATCGTGGACCTGGTGCGCGCCAACGTGAAGCCGGTGGCGGGAGACCAGTCGATCACCCGCATGTTCATGTCACGCACCACCCGGGGCAGGTAAGGTAACCAGTAGACGCGGGCGCCTGGCGCCATAACGCGAGGATGACACATGGGCGTTTTCTCTAGAACGATGCTGATGCTGACCCTGGCCTGGCTTGTTGGCCTGCTGGTCACGTTCATCTTCATGTCCACCAGCAAGGAACCGAGCTGGCGCGAGAAGTTCATCGCCGAGGCCAACATCCGGCGCGCGATCGCGTACCGGTATGTTGACATCAAGGGCGGCATCGTGGCCGAGCGCGGCCACGACAAGGGCCCCAGCCCCGACGACACCGGCCTGACGCCGGAAAGCCTGGGTGCGGCCCCCTACGGCCTGCCTGAGGAAGGCGCCTCAGCCCCCGGCGGCACCGACCCGCTGCCCGGCGCGAAAGTCAGCCCCTCGGCCAGCCTGATCCGCATCGAGCAGGACAAGGGCGCCAAGCAGAACGACAACTTCACGGCCGCCAAGCAGCAGGCGATCGCGGACATCACGGCCCTGCGTGAGGCGATTGCCGCCGCGCAGCGTGACCGCCGCGTGCAGGACGCCCGCCTGGCGCAGGTGCGCGAAGCGGCCCGCATGTTCGCCGCCGAGATGCAGAGCTATCGCTACATCATCGCCAGCTTCCAGCAGAAGGTGTTCAACCTCGACTACGAGATCCAGCGCGCGATGATCGAGCGCGACGCCCTGAAGGCCGAGCTGGCCCAGGTCGAGAACGACATCAAGCGCATCGACAGCCAGCAGCTCACGCTCGAGGACGACTACTACGAACTCAGCAAGCGCTATGAGGGCACCATCAAGGTGCTGGCCATGTATGAGGTAGGCGACAAGAACCTGCGCATGATGGCGGACACCACCGGCCGCGGCTGGCTGCGCGGCAAGGTAGTCGGCGTGGGCGACGACCCCACCACCGGCGTGGTAAGCATCAGCCTCGGCAGCAACGAGGGCGTGTTCGAGGGCCAGGCTTTCTCGATCTTCCGTGACGACACCTTCGTGGGCCGCATGGTAGTCGAGAACGTCCGTGCCAACGTGGCGGTAGGCCGCCTGGCGCCCGAGTTCCGCGGCAAGCGCATCGTGCTCAACGGCGACAACGTCAAGACAGCCGAGCCTTACAGCAACGGCGCCATGCGCCGCTAGGAAATCTGGACGAATCGGCAGCACTGTCAAGGAAACAGCAATGGCAAAGAAGCCTCTTCCTCCCAAACGTCCCGCCGGCGCCGGCGCCAAGGGCGGCCCCGTCGGCGCGCCGCCGGCCGCGCAGTCCGAGGCTGTGGGCAAGTTCGACAAGTTCTCGACCTTCGCCCTGGCGGTGCCGAGCGCGATCCTCGCGCTGACCTGCCTGGTGATGGCGGTGATGTACACCAGCAACGAGTTCGGCGTCGGCGTGTTCGGCTTCCCCAAGAAGTCGATCATGAGCTGGAACGGCGGCCCGGAGGCCGTGGCGCGACTGGGCGACCCGGTGCGCATCACCGGCTTCCAGACGCACAACTACATCGGCCGCCTCAGCGAAGGCGAGCTGGACGTGGCGGTGCTGAACGTCGGCTCGAGCCACAACGTCAACCTGGGCGACGTGTTCACGCTCAGCAGCCAGGCCGACGCCAACGTGCGCGTCGAGTTCGTGGTGTTTGACGTCGGCGAAACCAGCAGCCTGGCGTACGTGCTGCTGGGCCAGGACGTGTCCGAGGGCAAGCCCCGCAAGTACAGCCTGCGCGAGTCGGACATCAAGAACCTTTGCGGCAGCCTGAACAACATCGAAGTCAAGCGCGAGTGGGGCGACCAGATCATCCGCCGCTACGTCGAAGCCCGCAGCAACGCCCAGTAAGCAGGCCTTTTTCATCAACCGCCGCCCCTGGGGCGGCGGTTGTCGTTTTTCATCCTTCAAGCAATCTGCGCCCGCGCCTTTTTTCGTGAGGATTTTGCCGTTCGATTCACAACCTCTGCTCCGTAAAAGTGGGTGACGCCGGGCCCGTTGGGTCCTTGTCAAAACCCCGAACACGAAAGGATTTCGGATGGGTGTGGCTTCTTTAATGACGCGCCGCTTCAGGCCGCTGCTGCTCGCGGCCGCTGTGACCGGGCTGGCTGTGGCCGCCGCGGTCGCGACCCCCTTTGTGGGCGCGGAAGGAAAATTCGAGACGCTGAAGAGCCTGCAGACCGAGCGCCGCGGCTTCGCCAAGGCGATCAGCCCGGCCGTGGTGGCCATCGCCACCGAGAAGCCTGACCTGGGCAACCCGGGCCAGACCGGCCTGGCGGGCGGCAGCGCGACCGCCAGCAGCGGCTTCGTGGTGGATGGCGACTATGTCGTCACCTGCATCGAATCCGGCCCGCTGATGGGCCGCGGCGATGACCCGTACCTGGCCGTGGGCGCCGGCGTGTGGATGATGGCCCACGACGGCAGCGAGTTCAAAGGCAAGGTGGTGGGTCGCGACCGCCGCAACCTGCTGCTGCTGATCAAGATGGATGAGGGCCACCCCAAGCTGCCCTCGCTCAAGCTCGGCGATTCCGACCAGATGGCCATGGGCAGCGCGGTGTGCGGCTTCGGCAACACGCTCGACAGCCTGCTGATCGACCGCCAGATCTCGATGACCTACGGGACCGTCTCCGGCTTTTACCGCTTCGAGCCCATCGACGTGATGGACCCCGAGAACGAGAACACCGGCGGCGACCCCTACAAGGGCAACGTGATCGAAGTTGACGTGGCCGTCCACGACGGCGACCACGGCGGCCCGATCGTCAACATGAAGGGTGAAGTGGTAGGCATGACCTGCGCGCACTTCATGGCCGGGCGTCACCTCGGCTGCGCGGTGCCGAGCAACCAGATCCGCGCCGTGCTGGCGCAGCTGAAGAAGGGCGTGGCGCAGGACGACCTGGCGCAGGGCTGGCTTGGCTTCAAGGCCAAGAAGCCGACCGCCAGCCGCGACATCTTCATCTCGGAAGTTGAGGCGGACAGCCCCGCCTCGAAGGCCGGCATCAAGGTGGGCATGCAGCTGGTGCGCGTGGACAACTACCGCATCCCGGGCTGGGAGCGCCTGCGCGAGATGCTGGGCGTCGGCTACATCACCCGCAAACGCAACGTCGGCAACATGTTCCAGAACCGCACGGTGGATGTGCCGGTCAGCTACGGCGTGCCCGTCGGCACGCACATCCAGCTGACCCTGCGCAACCCCGACGACGGCACGGAAAAGACCGTGGACCTGGTCGTGGGTGACAAGGCCGAGGACTTCTAAACGA
>JAJVIO010000052.1 GCA_022071975.1 Planctomycetota bacterium | reverse complement strand
CCCCCGCCCGGCGCGTGCCGCCTCCGGCCGCGGCCCCGGCGTCTTCGGGCCGTTCGCCCGCCCGGCGCGAGGCAACCGGCGCTTCGACACGGCGCGAACCGGCGAGCATCTCGCAGCGCAGCGCGCCGGCGGTTGCCGCGCAGCAGAGCCGCCGCGTCACCGACGGCCTGTCGCAGCGCCTGCAGCGCGAACGCGAAGAAACACTGCGGCTGATCGAGCAGGCCGAGGCCGTGGCGGTCAAGCTGCGCGAAGCCTCCGAGGCATCGCGCACGGACCTGCAGGCCATCAGCGAGCGGCGCACGGTGATCCGCCAGCGCCCGCCGCTTCCCGACCCGGATGACCTGCATGAGCTGCCGGACAGCGTCGAGGCAGCGTCCTCGGCCGAGACTGTGTTCGAGGAAAAGCCGACGCTGCCGCCCGCGCCGCAGCCCGCCTCCGCGCCGGTTCCGCGTCGCGTGGGCGAGCGCGTGCCCACCCGCGCCGTCGGCGAAATCGTGGAGGAACTGCAGCGCACCGCGGAGCGCCCGGCGGTCAGCCTCAGCGAGCTGCTTGAGCAGGTGTCGCGCCGCCACGAGCCGACCAACGGCAACGGCCACGAACCCGATGACCTCGACCTGCTGGTGGCCGCCTCCTCCCGCCTGCGTGAAACCATCGAGAGCGCATGGGAAGACGACCGCAGCAGCGGCCGCATGCCGGCAGTCGAAGCAGTCGATGAGCCTGCAATCCAGGAGCCGCCCCGCACAACCGAATACGCTCGCAGTCGGCCCGAAGCGGCCTCAAGTCGCGCGGCCGTGGAATCCACACTGGCCGCGGACCTGGATCGCCTGTGGCAGGTGCTGGATTCACGGCGCGCCTCGCCCGTGACAAGCCGTGCTACGGTCGTGATTCCTGCGCCGGAGCAGGCTAGGATCACCCCCCGCGAAACCGACCCGATGGATGGCTGGACCCAGGAGATGCTGTGGCCGACACTGGCAGGGATTGCAGGAGTAACCTTCATCCTGGGCGCCCTGTTCGTGTGGGTGCTGTTCAAGCTGCTTGGTTGATCCTGGCGCTGCTGTGCTGCGCGCCGCTGGCCGCGCAGGACGCCGCCGAGACGGACGACGACCTGAAGCAGCGCATCCAGCGCCTGGAAACCGAACTCGCCAACCTGCGCGACCGCGTGGAGGAACGCGAACGCGCCTCCCTTGATGAAGAGCTGCGCAGCCGCACCCTGGCCCAGGTCTATGGCGACATCGGCCTGCGCTACCACATGCTGTTCGAGGGCCAGACCGAAACCTTTAACCGCCCCGAGTTCCGGCTGCATGTGGGCGTGTTCGGCACCGCCTTCAACCAGGACCAGCAGCGCCTGCGCTATGACGTGCGCTTCACCACCTCTGTGCTTGACCCCGCGGGCAAACCTGCGCCCACCTTGCACTGGCTGCCGTTCCCCGGCTACGGCGTAAGCACGGGCGTGTCGTTCGATCGCTTCCTGATCGACTACTCGCTTGACCGTACCCTCGAGCTCACGATGGGCCGCTTCCCCTCGCCCTGGACCGGCACCGAGCTGCTGTTCGACCGCGACTACCACTTCCAGGGCCTGGCCGAAAGCGTGCGCTTCGACCGCTTCCTGCCCGAGGCCGTAAGCCGCATCCTGCCGCGCATCCAGGCCGTGGCCGTGCAGGGCTACCTGGCGCAGAACAACATCGGCCTGCCGGCGCCCACCGCCGAGTCGCAGCCGATTTACCTGGGGGCGCAGTTCCGCATGGACGTGGCCCCCTTCGAGCGCCCGGCGCTCACACCCGAAGGCCAGATCGCGCCCGAGATCAACAGCGAGTTCGAACTTCGGGTGGTGCTGGGCATCCACTGGTTCGACGGTGAAGAGGGCATCTCCTCAAACCTCGGCGTCGGCTACCTCGACAGCACCACCAACGTGCTGGGTGACGACGGCCTGGTGCAGTCCGAGTTCCTGATCGGCGAGGTCTACACCGAGCTGATCCTGCTGCGCACCCGGCGCGCGCGCGTAACGGCCTGGTTCCATGGCCTGTTCAACTTCCATGCCGAGCCACAGCACGAAGGCGGCGGCGAGAAGAACGAGCAGGCCTTCGATGCCGGCATCAGCTGGGGCATGGAGCGCTTCGAGCAGCGCTGGGATTTCAACTTCAGCTTCCGCTACTTCTACGTCGAGGCCGACGCCGTGATCCCCGAGTTCAACAGCGAGGTGCTGAACACCAACATCAAGGGCTACGAGTTCGCGCTGGCCGTGCGGCTGCTGCCCACCCTGACGGCCTTCGGCGAGTTCACCATCAGCGAGCGCGAGAACCACAACCTCAACGGCTTCGGCAAGCCCAAGTTCAACGACCCGCTGACCGCCAAGGGCCAGAGCCTGCGCATGCGGCTGGGCATCTACCTGGATTTCTGATCCATGAGCGAATCCAATCCCCGGCCGCCACGCTGGTTCCAGTGGTACATGTACCTGGTCGGCATCGGCGGCAACCTGTTCTTCTACATACAGTCATGGGAGATCTTTACCCGGCGCAGCGCCGGCGACGTCAGCCTGGTCGCCTTCAGCGTGGCCCTGTGGGCCGTGACCAGCTGGTTCGTCTACGGCCTGTTCCTGCGCAACCCGGTGCTGATCATCGCCAACATCGTGGGCATGCTGGGCGCGGCCAGCGTCGTCACGGGCAAGCTGATGTACGGGTAGCGCAATTCACGGTTCACGCGCCAACCGCGGCGCGTGCCCCCGGCCTGTCAGCCGGGGCCCTCAGGCGCACCCACAGCTTGTGCAGCTCCACGGCCGCGAACACGCTGAGGCTGATGGCGAACATGGTCAGCCACATGGTCAGGCTCACGGGCTCGAGGCCCAGCAGCTTCTGCGTCGGTCCCCAGTGCATGGCCAGCAGGTGAACGCCCTGGGCCAGGATGGCGGCGCCCAGCACCCAGGGGTTGCGCAGGGGCGAGTTCAGGAAACCCGAACGCCGCTCGCTGCGGCAGTTGCCGATGTGGATGTTCTCGATCAGCACCAGCAGCAACAGCACCAGGTTGCTGGCTTCAAGCGCGCTGAATTCACGTGACTCCGTCAGGTACCAGAACGTACCCGCAATCGCACCGCCGATCACCAGCGACACCAGCAACGTCCGCACGATCATGGGACCGTTGAAAATCCGCTCGCTGGGCGGGCGCGGTGGGCGCTTCAATATGTCCGGCTCGCCCGGCTCGAGCGCCAGGCCGATCACCTGCAGTCCCTCCGTCACCAGGTTGGCCCACAGCAACTGCACGGCCGTGAAAGGCAGCGGCAGCCCGATCAGGATGCAGAGCAGGATCGCGAAGACCTCGCCCACGCCGGTCATTACCAGCAGCGCCACCACGTTGCGCACGTTGTCATGGACGATGCGCCCCTCCTCGATGCCCGCAACGATGCTGGCGAAGTTGTCGTCGGTGATTACCACCCGCGCGGCCTCTTTGGCGACATCGGTGCCCTTGCGGCCCATGGCCACGCCGACGTGCGCGGCCTTGAGCGCCGCCGCGTCGTTGGCGCCGTCGCCGGTCATCGCCACCAGTTCGCCCTGGGCCGACAGCGCGTGCACCAGGCGCAACTTGTGCAGCGGCGTGACGCGCGCGAAGACGTTGACCGAGGCGGCGACATCCCTGAACTCCGCGTCGTCCATCTGCTCGATCTCGCGGCCGGTCACCGCGCGCGCGTCGGCCTCCACGATGCCGAGTTCATGGGCGATGGCCGCGGCCGTCAGCGCGTGGTCGCCGGTCGCCACAATCACGCGCACCTGCGCGGCGCGGCAGGCTGCCACCGCTTCGCGCGCCTCCGGGCGGGGTGCGTCGCGCATGGCGACCAGACCCAGGAAGGTCAGCCGCTGGGGGCGATCCGGCACATTGTCGGCGGCCACGTCGGAGGGCGCGCTGCCCCGCGCCACACCCAGCACACGCAGGCCCTGGCTGGACAGCGCGGCGACCTGGCGCCGCACCAGCTCGGTATCCAGCACAACCATTGACCCGTCAACAGCCATGGCGTTCTCGCACATGTGCAGCACACGCTCGGGTGCTCCTTTCAGATGGACGCTGACGGCGTGGTCGAGGCGCGTGTAACTGGCCGCGAACTGGCGCTCGCTCTCGAAAGGCAGGATCGCCACTTCGGGCGCGTGCTCCAGCAGGTGCTCGCGCCGCAGGCCTAGCTTTGCGGCCGCCACCAGCAGCGCAACGTCGGTGGGGTCGCCCGAGACCGCGGGTTCGGGCCCGGCGCCCTTGGCAACAGTCGCCTCGTTGGCGAACGCCGCCGACTCGAGCAGCGCGCGCACGGCGCCATCCTGCGCGGGCGCGCCATCCAGCGGGCGCAGCTCACCCTCCAGGGCGTAGCCGGCGCCGGTCACCTCGTGCATGCCGCCGGCAGTGGCGATGCGCGTGACGGTAAGCTGGTTCAGCGTCAGGGTGCCGGTCTTGTCGGTGCAGATGACCGTGCAGGAGCCCAGGCCCTCCACCGCTTCCAGCCGCCGTACCAGCACCTTGCGCGCCGCCATGCGCTTCAGCCCGATCGCCAGAGCCAGCGTGATCGAAACCGGCAGGCCCTCCGGGATCGCCGCCACCGCCAGCGCCACGGCCATCAGGAAGGTGTCCGCAATGCCGAAGCCGCGCGCCACCCCCAGCCCGAATACCAGCCCGCAGCCCACCACGGTGCCCAGCGCCACCAACTTGCTCAGCTTCTCCATCCGCATCACAAGCGGTGGCTTCCCGCGCCGCGTGGTCTCAAGCTCGCGGGCGACTTCGCCCAGCTCGGTGCGCGGGCCCGTGGCTGTCACCACGCCGACGGCACGGCCGCGGGTGACGGCCGTTCCGGCGAACAGCATGTTGCGGCGCTCGGCGGGGATGGCGTCGGGGTCGGGGATCGGCGCGACGTCCTTGCTGACCGGTGTGCTCTCGCCGGTCAGCGCGGCTTCATCCACGGCGGCGTCGCGTTCCTGCAGCAGGCGCAGGTCGGCGGGCACGCGGGCGCCGCTCTCCAGCCAGACGATGTCGCCGGCCACCAGTTCGGCGGCGTCAATCTCGCGCAGTTCGTCTTCGCGCTCGACGCGGGCCGTGGTGTGCATCAGGGTGAACAGGCGGATGATCTCGCGCTCGGCCTTTACCTCCTGGAAGAAGCCGATCAGCGCGTTGAACACCAGCACGATGCCGATGAACAGGGCGTCCTCGAGGTCGCCAAGCAGCACCGAGACCACGGCGGCGACCAGCAGCACGGCAATCAGCGGCCCGGCAAATTGCCGCAGCAGGATGACAAGCCAGGATGTGCGCCTGGGCGGCGGCAGCTCGTTGCGCCCGTCGCGGGCCAGGCGCGCGGCGGCCTCGGCCGCTGACAGGCCTTCCAGTGAGCTGCCCAGCGCGGCCAGCGACTGCTCAACGGTAAGGGTGTGGAACGCCTCGGCCATGGCGGGATGTTAGTTACGCTGGAAGCAAACGCGAATCCGCTACGCCGTATCAACGCGCGAGACGCGCCGACGCTTCGTTTTTTCGCGAGTCGTTACAGGCCGGGGTTGACGTAGGCCTTACCGAACAGGCGCATCAGCACGCGTTCCTGGGCGGCCCACATCTTCTGTTGCCGGCTGGCGTCCTGGTCGTCATGGCCGGCGCAGTGCAGGCAGCCGTGCACCACGTAGCGCGCCAGCTCCTGGCTGAACGGAACACCGTGGGCGCGGGCCTCGCGCGCGGCGTGGGGCGCGCAGACTACGATCTCGATCTGCCGGCCTTCGGGGCTGTCGCCGTAGTCGAAACTCAGCACGTCGGTCACGTAGTCGTGGCCCAGCGCATCGCGGTTGAGAGCGCGCATGCGCTTGTCCCCCACCACCACGATGCTGACTTCGGACGCGAGGCCGCTTAACGCGGCGCGGGCCGCTTTCTCAAGCAGCCGATGGTCGATACGCGAACGCACGGTGGAGGTGACGCCGACAGCAATCATGCCGTCTTTTTATCACCGGCACTCGGGTGCGCACGCTCATAAACATCCAGCATGCGCGTGGTGGTGACGTGGGTGTACACCTGGGTGGTGGCCAGGTGCGCGTGGCCCAGCAGCTCCTGCACGTCGCGCAGGTCCGCCCCGTGGTTCAGCAGGTGGGTGGCAAAGCTGTGGCGCAGGGTGTGCGGCGTGACCTTGCAGTTGATGGCCGCCTGCTTCACGTACTGGTCGATCAGTCGGCGCACGCTGCGGTCGGTGAGTGCCGACCCGCGCTGGTTGATGAACACGTTCTGGATACCCGCCCTTATTGATCCGTCTCGGGAGCGGGGTGGTCGCTGCCGGACCTTGAACCAGGCTTGCAGCGCGTCAACAGCGGCGGGAAGCAGCGGGAGGATTCGCTCCTTTCGGCCTTTGCCGAGCGTGCGGAGCGAGCCGCGTGAGAGTTCGAGGTCATGGAGTTGAAGTTTGACGAGTTCCGAGACGCGTAAGCCCGTGGCATAGAGCAGCTCCAGAATGGCCTTGTCGCGCACGCCGCCCCAGCTCGCCGGGTCGGGCGTGCTGAGCAGCACCGTCACCTGGTTTTCGTCCAGAAAACTGGGCAGGTTACGGGCCAGCTTTGGCGTGCGGAGCATCTTGGCCGGGTTGTCAGTGATCTCGCCGCGCCGGTGCAGGAAACGGAACAGGCTGCGGACGCTGGCGAGTTTGCGTGCGATGCTGCGACGGCCGTAGTTCGCCTCGGACATGCCGGCGAGGTAGGCGCGCAGGATCAGGTTGTCGACAGTTGTGAGGTCGGCGGCGCCGCGCGCGTCCAGGAATTCCGTGAACTGGCGCAGGTCGGTGGCGTAGGCGCGCAGGGACTGTTCGCTGAAGTTGCGTTCAACGTCGAGGTGGTTCAAGAAGCGTTCGATTGTCGCGCGCGGGTCCATGCGTGAGTTCCCGCTTCGACATCGGCAGCCCGGGTGAGAGTTCTTGAACAAATGTAGGGGCGGGCCCATCTGCCCGCCCCGGGCCGCCACGTGGGGCGGACCCTACGGTTTCACGGCCGTGGCGATGATGACGCCGTAATAGCGGCGGTTCTCGCTGAACTCGTGGTAGGCCTGGCTGAAGCGCTGCAGATGCTCAGGCGTCTCGAAGGCGTTGTGAAAGATCTCCGCGGCCTGCTCGCCTTCGTCTGCGCTCATGCCCTGGCGGGTGAAGTAGCTGACCACCGCCAACTCGTTGCGCACCTGGCCGAAGCCGGCTTGCTCAAGCGCATCCCACCAGCCGCGCACCACCTGCGGGTGCACCTCGCCGCGCCACACGCTGGCAAGGCTGCGTTCGACCTCGGGCGTGGGCGGCTGGCGCCAGCACAGCTCATGCAGGCCGATGCGCCCGCCCGGCTTCAGCACGCGGAAAGCCTCCTTCAGCGTTGCCCTGCGCTGCGGCTCGGGCTGGAGGGCCAACGTAGCCTCGATCATGGCAGCGTCGAAGTGCGCGTCGGAAAAGGGCATCTCCTCTGACTTGCCGATGCGGGCGGTGCTGCGGCGCTTGAGAGCTGGGTCGCCCTCGGTGACCTTTTCGCTTTCTTCTTTAACCAGCGCCTCGGTGGTCGCGCCGGTGGTCATGGTGGCAAACAACGCGGTGTTGCCGGCGTGCGGACCAACAACCAGCAGGTGTTCGTGGCGACCAACATCAAGCATGCGCAGAAGCGCACCGGTCGCATAGCTTCCGCCGGGCTTGAGCTCCGTTTTGCCCAAAGAAGCCAGAAAATCAGGGAGTGTGAGTTCCGCGCCCATCGCCATCCATGTCGTATACTATGACTAGTGTAACGCAGGAAAAGGCCATGAAAACCGAGGCCGACCAAATTCGCCTCCAGCAGCGGGCCGAGTTGATCAAGACCGGCCATGCGTGGCCAGCACCGAACGGGCTGATTTTCGCCTTCCAGAAATTCCTGTCCGAGCTGCCGTGGGGTGAACACGCGCTGGATATCCGGCGCATGCCCTCGGCCGAGCGCGTTAACAGCCACCATATGCCTGGGCCCGACCTGCTCGTTTGGCTGAACGACGCGCGCATCGCCAAACGCCCGCGCGTGGGTGTGTACTGGGGCGCCTTTGAACCCGTCCTGGTGATCGAAACCGCGTGGGCTCTCAAGCGCCTGGAGTGGCTGGCCGAGTTTCACCCCCTCGGGCTGTTCCTGTTCGGCCTCGAACTCGAGGACGAAAAGTGGGCTCCTCACTTCGAGGACTGGCTTCAGTATGATGGCCGCTCCAGTTTCACGGCCGTCCGGTGACCCATGGACTATGACTTCCGCTTTCACTCGCGCCGCAGCTGCGTGCTGGCGACGCGCGGCATGGTTGCTTCCAGCCAGCCGCTGGCCACACAGACCGGCCTGGATGTACTCAAGCGCGGCGGCAACGCGGCCGACGCCGCTATCGCCACGGCCGCCATGCTGTGCGTGGTTGAGCCGGTCAGCAACGGCATCGGCGGAGACTGCTTCGCCCTGTACTTCGACGCCAAGACCAAAGAGATCACGGCGCTGAACGGCTCCGGCCGCTCGGCCGCAGCCAGCGACGCAGCCGCGCTACGCAAGCAGGGTTTGAAACAGATGCCCCTGTACACCGGCGCGGCCGTGACCGTGCCCGGCGTGACGCGCGGGTGGGCCGATCTGCTTGAGCGCCACGGCAGCCTGAGTATGCGCGAGTTGCTGCAGCCGGCGATCGAGACCGCCGAGCGCGGCTACCCGGTTACGGAGTGGATCGCGCGCGCCTGGCGTCTGTCCGAGAAAAAGCTGTTGCGCGCCCCCGACTGGCGCAGCGGCGACCGCGACAACGGCCCCGAGCAGCCCAGCGGCGCTGAACTGCTGCTCAAGGGCCGCGCGCCCGACGCCGGCGAAATCATCAAGCTGCCGACCCTGGCCGCCACCCTGCGCGGCATCGCGGCCGAGGGCCCGGCCTTCATCTATGAGGGCGAGTTTGCAAAGGCCGCGGCCGAGCACGTGCAGCGCTACGGCGGCTGGCTGACGGCCGAGGATTTCGCGGCGCACCAGGGCGAGTGGGTCGAGCCGCTGAGCACGGACTACCACGGCGCAAAGCTGTACGAGTGCCCGCCCAACGGCCAGGGGCTGGCGGCGCTGGTCGCCTGCAACATCGCCAACGCGGCCAACCTGGCGCGCATGGACGAGGCCGAGCGCCTGGCGCACATGATCGAGTTCATGCGCGTGGGCTTTGAAGTCGCGCAAAAAGAGGTGTACGACCCCAAGTGGTCGAAGGTGGACAAGAAGCACCTGTGCGGGCGCGCCTACGGCATCTCGCGGCTGGTGGATATTGACGCGTCAACGGCGTTCCAGGGCCACGTGTTCGGGCGCACCGGCAACGACACGGTTTACCTGAGCGTGGTGGACGGCCAGGGCAACGCCTGCTCGTGGATTCAAAGCTGCTACATGGGCACCGGCACCGGCCTGGTGGTGCCCGGCACGGGCGTCAGCCTGCAGAACCGCGGCGCGGGCTTTTCACTCGAGAAAGACCACCCCAATCTGCTGGAGCCGCGCAAGCGCCCCTACCACACCATCATCCCGGCCATGACAACCCGCGGCGGCGAGCTGCACGCCTGCTTCGGCATCATGGGCGGGCACATGCAGCCGCAGGCGCATTTCCAGGTGCTGACCCATTTGCTGGACGGTATGAACCCGCAGCAGGTACTGGATGCCCCGCGCTGGCAGTTGATGGGCAGCGGCGCGAAGCTGCTGATCGAGCCGGGTTTCAGCCCCGAGGTGCTCAGCGACCTGAAGTCACGCGGCTATGACGTTCACCTGGTGGACGGCTTTGACCGCATCCAGATGGGCGGCGGGCAGGTGATCCTGCGCGACGCCGCAAGTGGCGTGCTAACAGCAGGTTCCGACCCCCGCAAAGACGGGTGCGCGGCCGGGTTCTGATCCCCCAAAGGGCGGCAAATCGCCCTGAACGCGCATTTTTGCTGAAGTATCGAATCAGTCCCGGTCGTTTAACAATAAGAGGCTGGGATGTTGATGCATGAGCCATTGAACATCAATCGCGACGACATCACCCGGGCGCTGCGCATTTACTGGAAGCACGCGTTCCCGGTGCAGCTCGGCGTTTGCCCGGTGTTGCCCGACTGGGCGGACCTTACCCTCAACCAGATACTGCAGCGCTTTGCCGACGAGTCGGAACACAGCGCTCACGCCTGCCGGCGCTACGTGCTTCGCCTCGGCAACTACATCTACCCCCACATGAAGTTCGCCGTCGAGCAGTGCGTCTGGGGCGGCGATTTTTATTTCCTGGCCGACTGCCACGATGACGCGCTGACGCCGCAAACGTCCGATATTGAGGCCTGGAAAGAGCTGCGCAGCCGCAACTACGCCATCAAGCTCGCCATCGAAGCCGAATGGAAGCGCGACAACCTGCCCACCTTCCTCACCGCCAGCAAACGCGCCACCGGCAGCTTCAAAGTGCCCACGCGCACCGGCAAGCGCATCCTGGTGATCGACGACGAGCCCGCCAACGCCGCCTTGACCGGCGCCATGCTGCGCGCCGAGGGCTTCGGCATCGAGAGCGCAACCTCAGGCAGCGAAGCGCTCCAGCGCGCAAATCGGCAAAAGCCCGACCTGATTGTTACCGATTATGAAATGCCGGAAATGACCGGCCGGGAAGTCGCGGAGAAACTTCGCGCCAACGAGGACACCCGCGAGATCCCGATACTGATCTGCACCTACGCGGACGTCAGCGAGGAAGACCTACGCCCTGCCGACGCGCTGTTGCGCCGGCCGTTTTCGCAGGAAGACCTGAAGTCCACGGTGGAGCGCCTGCTGGCAAGGAGAAGCGCGTCTTGAGCGAGCCGCGCCTGCACATCAAGAAGCCGCTGCGCTACGTGATTCACTGCGCGGGCTGCGGCGAAGAGATTGAAATCTGCCCCGACGAGCTGGATGACCGGCTCGCGGTCTGCGGGCATTGCAACCAGCCCAACCCCACGCCGATCCACGCCCTGCTCAGCGGCCGCCGCCACAAGCCAACCGGCGGGTAACTGTCTTTCAAAACGAGACGGATCGCTGACCGCTGCCCAATCGCTGAACTGCCTTTGGTCAGGATGGCCAGGAGTCAGGTGGACACGGTTTGCCGATCGACAGTCCCTTCACGATCCGCGTCCGTTTCACTCCTGTAAATCCTGACCAACAACTCTTCCCGAACTTCGCTCCTTCGCGTGAAGCAGTTGCTTTGCCTTCAGCGAACGGGCCCCGATTGCCGACTCCTGCCTTGCCGCCTTGCGGCGAGGCTCCCATGCGTCTGTTGCTGATCCTGCTTGTGTTCGCCCCTGTCCTGTTCGCCATCGACATGAAAGACGTCGATCGCGACACCCTGCGCCATGTGCGCCTGGCGCTGCTGAACGACGACGTGCGCAGACACTTCGGCCTGCGCGTCGGCGACTTCGAAACCCTGGACCAGGCCCTGGGCCTCAAGCTCGACGACAGCCAACGCGTGCTGCTGCTGCGGCTGCGCACCAAGGCAGCGGCCGTGCTGATCCACACGGAGAATACCGACCGCGCCGGCGTGCACCTGTTCCTTGAAGTCGAAACCCGCATCACGGCCGAGACACTGCTTGACGGGCAATTCGTGGCTCTGCGCTGCCGCACGGCTGAGGATAAGCTGCCGGAAAAGACCCGCTTGCTGCGGCTTCGCGACGACAAGCTGCAGCTCTGCCTCGAATGGACCAGCCACGAGGAGTATCTGCTGGAGGGCGGGCGCTACATCGAGCGAACCACTCGCGCGCTGGAGAAAGGCGATACTCTGCAACTGGTGGAACAACGCGAACACCTGCTGGACGGAACGCGCCTGGAAGGCGGCCTGGCCACGAGAACCACGCCGCTCGAAGATCAGCCCGGGGGGCTGATTTCAGGCACGGCAACCGAGACGCCCATCTCGATCAGCACCCACTGCGCGCTGGCCCGCGCGCTTGAGCGCCAGCGACTCAACGAGGCCGCCCTGCACCACGCGCGGCTGGCCCAGGCGCGAGCCGTCGCCGAGAAACTGGCCGGGGACGACACCCGCAAGCTGGAGGCGCTGTCGCTGGCAGCCCGGCTTCAAGCGCGCCTGCGACCCGGCGAAGGCGGCTGATCAGGGTTTCTTCAACTTTCGGCCGAACCAGCCCGCCACGCGGGCGCGGGTCAGCTTGCCCTTGAGCTGGGCCAGCAACGGCTGCTCACCGCACTCGTGAAGCGCCTGCTGCCAGGCCGTGCGCGCTTCGGCAACGCGGCCGAGCCAGATCAGGTGCTTGATGTGCTCGTCGTAGATACGCGCGCGCAGCAGCTTTGCCGACTCTCGGCTGAATCGCGGGTGCCCGCCGTGGCTGGCGGCCAGCTCGTCCAGCAGCTGCAGCTTTTCGCGGTCGCGCTGCAGGTCGCCCTCCAGGCCGGCTTCACGGCTGATGCTGCTGGCGACGGTGGTGATCACGGTCAGCGGCTCCAGCACGGCCAGAAACTCGACTTCCAGAGAAAGGCGCAGGGTGAATTCCGTGTCTTCCCAGTTGCGGACCTCACGGAAGCCGCCCACGCGGCGCTGCACCTCGCGCGTGATCACCAGCGTCTGCATGTGCGCGCGGGTCTGGCCACTGCACAGGGTGTCGAAGGCCCAGCCGTCACGCATCTGCCCGGGCTTCGGCTTTGGCTGGTCTTCCTTGCCCTCGTGCACGTAGCGCGTGAACGACACGCCCGCCTGCGGGTGCGTGCGCATCATGGCGAGCTGCGTCTCAAGCTTCTGCGGGTACCAGCGGTCGTCGTCGTCCAGAAACGCGAACAGTTCGCCCTTCGCGCGCTCCATGCCCGCGTTGCGCGCCGCGGCCGGGCCGCCGTTCTGTTTGCTGAACCAGTTGAACTCGATTCCGGCCTCTTTCACACGCGGCGCGAAGGATTCCAGCACCTCGGGCGTGTTGTCGCCGCTGCCGTCGTCGATCACCACCAGCTCGAGCGGCCGGTAGGTCTGGCGCATCACGCTGCCCAGGCTGCGCTCCAGCAGTTGCGGGCGCCGGAAGGTCGGGACGATGGCGGAGACCAGCGGCGCGCTCATGCCAGCCCCATGGTGAGGCGCAGACCCTGGGGCAGGCGGGTGGTCGCCTCGAAGCCCAGCACGCGCTTGGCACGGCTGACGTCGGCGCACGAGTAGCGGATGTCGCCTTCGCGCCCCGGCTGCCGGTCAAAGGCGGGCTGCTTGTCCGCAAGCCGGGCGATCTGCACGGCCAGCTCGCGGATCGTGACGGTGTGGCCGCATCCGACGTTGAACGCCTCGCCGCGCAGGGGACGCACGTGGCGCAGGGCGTGCAGGTTGGCCGCGACCGCGTCGGCGACGTAGATGAAGTCGCGGGTCTGGTCGCCGTCGCCGTACATTGTGACAGCGCGGTTCTGACTGATCGCGCGGATCATGGCGGGGATCACGCCGCCCAGCTGGCGCGGGCCGTACACGTTGAAGTAGCGCAGGCTGACGCCGTCCAGGCCCATCTCGATGTACGCGCGCACGTATTGCTCGGCGGCGGCCTTGGCGGCGGCGTAAGGGCTCAGCGGCGCGGTGGCCAGTGTTTCGGCAACCGGCGCCGCGGGAGTGGTACCGTAAACGGACGCCGAGCTGGAGAGTACAAAGCGCTTCACGCCGGCCCGGCGCCCGGCCTCGAGCATGTTGAGCGTGCTGGTGCAGGTATCGGCGTGGCATTGATGTGGGTCGCGAATGCTGTCTGGCACGCTGCTCATGGCAGCCAGGTGGCACACGGCATCGGCACCGTCGCACAGGCCGTCGGCGTCCAAGCCGACGTCGCGCTGCTCGTACTCAAAGTTCGGGTTTGCCAGAGCGCCCTGAAGGTTGGCGCAGTTGTCGGCCGCATGGCGGTCCACACCGCGCACGGGCCTGCCCTCGGCCAGCAATGCGTCGCAAAGGTGGCTGCCAATGAAGCCGGCCGCGCCGGTGACGACCACGAGTTGGTTCTCAGCCACGTTTCACCTCGCCCCGCAACTTGGGATGTTGCAATTTCCGCCCGAACAGAGCCAGCCAGCGGGCTTTTCGCAGTTTGCTTTTCACGCGGGGCAGCGGTTCTGCGCCGTGGCTCAGGCGCATGCCTTCCTCAAAGGTCTTGAGCGCCGCCTTCACTTCGCCGGCGTAAAGCAGGTGCTTCACGAACTGGTCGTAGTCCTGCGCTACCCGGTTGCGCCAGGCCTGCTCGTCCCAGCCGGGCAGGGCGCTGCAGCGCTCGCGAATCAGCGCCAGCGCGCGGCGCGGCCCCTCATCCTGCTTCACCAGCCGCTCCAGCGAGCTGCCGTCACTGAGCGAGCCAGGCGTCTCGTTGTAGGTCGCGAGCACTTCCGGCACGGCCGTGAAGTTCGCGTAGTGCGCCAGGCGCATGATCCACTCGGTGTCCTCGGCCGTGCGCAGGCTGGAGTCGAACTCGCCGGCCTTGCGGGCAACCTCGGCGCGCACCACCAGGCTGATGATGTGGAAGGATTTGCGGCGGTCCAGCAACTCGGCGGGGCAGCGGCCCTGTGGAAGCAATCCGGCGTTACGCGGCACGGTGGCGGTGCCGCCGCGGTTGTGGATCAGGCAGGTGCAGGCGTCGGCGCCGGAAGCCCGCAGGGCGGCCAGCTGTTTCTCAAGCTTGGCGGGTTCCCAGCGGTCGTCGTCGTCCAGGAACGCGATCAAGTCGCCGCCGGCTTCGCGCAGGCCGAGGTTGCGGGCCGCCGCGACGCCGGCGTTGGCCTGGTGCAGGAAGCGCGGGATCACGCCCGCCGCCTCTATCTCGGGGCGCAGGGCGGCAAGCACGCGATCGGTGTCGTCGCGGCTGCCGTCGTTGACCACCACCAGCTCCAGCGGTCGCCAGCTCTGGCGCGCCGTATCACGAAGCGTCTGTTGCAGGATGGCCGCCCGGTTGAACGTGGGAATGACGACTGAGACCAGCGACGCATCGTGCATCCGAACCCCCCAGTGAAGAAAAGGGTACGCCCACAGCAGGGCCCAAACAACCCCGGCCGCGACCCCATTGCCGGGCACGCGTGGGCTCTCGTATGGTGCGTGCTTCCCTGTCGGGCGGACGCGGAATGGCACGGGCAATTGTCTATTCGGATTACGGGACGGCGGTGGACCTGGACACCGAGCCGCAGATTGAGGTGTGGCAAGACAAGTTCCCCAGGAACGGCTTCAAGCCAGGCACAATCCGTGTGCTGTACCTCTGCGAGCCGCCGGTGATCAAGGATTTCCGAAAGAAGCTCAAACAGTTCGGCCACGAGTTCCACCACATCCTGACGTTTGATCCCTGGGTGCTGAAGCGCTTTCCGCACGCTCACAGGTTCGTGTTCGGTACTGCACTGGTGCGCGAGCCGCAACCTGAGCGGGAGTTCAGTATCTCAACCGTAATCGGCACCAAGCTGATCACCAAGGGCCACCGGCTGCGCTGGAAATTCTGGAAACGGTCGACACAGGTGACAAACCCGCTGCGGCTCTACTTCAGCCGCCAGTTTGCGGAGGACGGCATCCCGCTGCCGGAGGGCGCGCTGCGGCTGGGCGACGACAAGTCGCCGCCCTTCCAATCGCTGTTCCACCTGGCGATCGAGAACTGCCGCATGCCGGATTACTTCACTGAAAAGGTGATGGATTGTTTCCAGTCCATGACCGTCCCGATTTACTGGGGCTGCACCAACATCGGCGACTACTTCAACACCGACGGCATGATCGTGGTGAAGAGCCTGCGCGGGCTGATCAAGGCCTGCAACAGCGTAACGCCCGAGTTGTACGAGCGCATGCGCGCCGCCCTCGAGGAAAACCGCGAGCGCTCAATGAAGTATGTCGAGCTTCACCCGCGCCTGGCGCGCTCCATCAAGGAACTGGTAGTCCCCGGGCAGGCGACGCTGGTCGAGTAGGTATTGCAGCAGGCAATCCGCAGGGCCGTATCATTGACCCGTCTGCGGCCACAGCAGTATGTTCACCGGGTAGACGGCTCGCAAAGGCAACCGGAATGACTCGGGCACACGTTCATACTGTTCAGGAAACCTTTACCGCTTATGTCTCGGAACTGGACCTGGACACCGAACCTCAGGTCGAGTTGTTCCAGGACCGGTTCCCCAAGAGCGGGTTCATGCCCGGCACGATCCGTGTGCTGTGCCTGTGCGAGCCGCCGGTAATCAAGGACTTCCGCAAGAAGCTCAAGCGGTACGGCCGGCAGTTCGACCACATCCTGACGTTCGATCCCTGGGTGCTGAAGCGCTTCCCGCAGGCCCACAAGTTTGTCTACGGCACCGCCATGGTGCATGCGCCGGTGGAACGGCGCGAGTTCAGCATATCCACCGTGATCGGGACCAAGCTGATCACCGAGGGGCACCGCCTGCGACACAAATTCTGGAAGAAGTCGGGCAAGGTGCATGCGCCGCTGCGCCTGTACTTCAGCCGCCAGTTCGACGAGGCGGGCATCGCGCTTCCTGCAGGAAGCCTGCGCTTGGGAGAAGACAAGTCGCCGCCGTTCGCGTCGCAGTTTCACGTCGCCATTGAAAACTGCCGCATGCCCGACTATTTCACCGAGAAAGTGATGGACTGCTTCCAGTCCATGACTGTGCCGATTTACTGGGGCTGCACCAACATCGGCGACTACTTCAACACCGATGGCATGATCATCGCCAGAAGCCTGCGCGGTCTGATCAAGGCCTGCAACAGCGTGACCCCAGAGCTCTATGAACGCATGCGCCCCGCCATGGAAGACAATCGCGAACGCTCAAACCGGTATCTCGACATGAGGGAACGCCTGACCAAGACCATACGCGAGCTGGTCGTACCCACGCAGGCTAAACTTGTCGGCGCACCCCAACTGGCTATTTGAAGTAGCGCTCCCGGACTTCAGCCTCTGACCGGCCTTCCGCAAGAGCCTGGATGTCTGCATCTACCATCATCTTCGCCAGCTCGCTGAACGTCACCTTCGGCTTCCAGCCCAGCTTCTGGCGGGCTTTGGTGGCGTCGCCGAGCAGGGCGTCCACCTCGGTGGGCCTGAAGTAGCGCGGGTCGATCTCTACGTACTTCCTGTAATCCAGGCCTACGTGGCCGAAGGCGTGCTCGCAGAACTCGCGCACCGTGTGGGTCTCCCCCGTCGCCAGCACGTAGTCGTCGGGCTGGTCGGCCTGCAGCATCATCCACATGCCCTCGACATAGTCGGCCGCGAAGCCCCAGTCGCGCCTGGCCTCCAGGTTGCCCAGGAACAGCTTGTCCTGCTTGCCAGCCTTGATGGCCGCCACGGCGCGGGTGATCTTGCGGGTCACAAACGTGCCGCCGCGGCGCGGGCTCTCGTGGTTGAACAGAATGCCGCTCACCGCGAACAGGTTGTAGGCCTCGCGGTAGTTGATGGTCATGTAATGGCCGTAAACCTTGGCCACGGCGTAGGGGCTGCGCGGCTGGAACACCGTGTGTTCGTTCTGGGGCGGGTTGGCGCTGCCGAACATCTCGCTGCTGCTGGCCTGGTAGAAGCGGCACTTGAGGCCCGAGTCGCGCACGGCCTCAAGCAGCCGCGTGACGCCCAGGGCATCGGCATCGCCGGTGTACTCGGGGGTGTCGAAGCTGACCTTCACGTGGCTCTGGGCGCCGAGGTTATAGATCTCGTCGGGCTTGGCCTCGCGCAGCAGGCGCAGCAGGTTGCTGCTGTCCGTGAGGTCGCCGTACACCAGGCGCAGGCGCACGTCTTTCTCGTGGGGGTCCTGGTACAGGTGGTCGATACGGGCGGTGTTGAACGTGCTGGCGCGGCGGATCAGCCCGTAGACGGTGTAGCCTTTGCTGAGCAGCAGCTCGGCGAGATAGCTGCCGTCCTGGCCGGTGATGCCGGTAATGAACGCGGTTTTCGACATGCGCAGAAGATAGCCTCCGCCGCGGCGCGGCAAAGTGCCTAGTTGAAGCGATTGCTCTTCACCGGCCCGCCCGGGAAGTAGCGCTCGCGCCTCTCCTGCCCCGCCGCGAAAGCCGTGGCCGGCCAAGCGCTACCCGCCAGCTTCAGCAGTTCGCTGAACGGCGCGCCGTTGTCTTCGACATAGGTTGCCGCGAGTACCCGCGCCGCAAGCTCGGCCACCGGGGCGTCGTCCGGCGGCGCCTGCTCGACACCCTGGTCGCCCATGCGCAGGCCGCCATCCCAGGGGGCGCGGTTCATCTGGTGCAGCAGCGTCGTGACGTCGGCCACGAAGGGCAGCGGCTCGGTCCAGCCGCAGGCGTGGGCGAACAGCAGCCGCCCCGGCCGCACGGCGGCCAGCTCCTGCACCTGCTCGGGCGGCGCGGAGGCGAGGTCGTAGGCGACCACCAGCTCGGGGCCGTCGGTATCCGCCGTCCAGTCGTGCAGCGGCACGCCCAGCAGCTCGGCGGCGGCGGTCGCCAGCACGCTGCTGCCGCGGTCGCCCAGCGCGACCACCCGGCGCGGCCCGAAGTCCACGGCCGCGAGCAGCGCCTTCAGGTGATCCAGCCCCTGCCGGCACAGCACGTAGCTGTCCTGCAGCCACGCATAACGGCCGCGCATGGCGTCATCGTAGCCCGCGGTGGAGAGGTGGGTCAGCAGCGCGCCCTGCAGCACGAAGTGCCAGCCTCGCAAATCGCTGTTGTCGAGCGTCGCCGCGCCCGCCACCGCGTCGGCGCGTGCGAACGCGCGCTCAAGGCGGGCTTTCATGAACTGCAGGTTTTCGTCACCCGCGGGCTCGAAGCGCGCGGCGGCTTCACGGGCATCCTGCAGACGGCCGCTCATCAGGCTGTTGAACGCAAGCAGGTAGGCGCAGACCGGGTCGTGGAACACGGCGGGGTCGGCGGCCTGCAGGTGCGCGGCCGCGCGCTCGTAGAGCATTTCGCCCTCGAGTGCGCTGGACAGTTCGGCGAGGATGGACGGCTGGTTGGGAAAGGCGGCGTTAGCGCGCTCCAGCAGCGTGGCGGCGATACCGTGCAGGCCTTCTTCAATGGCCTCGTAGGCGGCGTTGTAGAGCACCTGCGCGTCACCCATGTCGTCGGTGACGGCCGAGAGCAGGCCGGCGAAACGATCGCCGGAGATTGCGGCCGCGACGCGCGCCAGCAGGTCAAGGCCGCGGGCGAGGTCGGCGTCGTCGAGGGCGCAAGGCGCGCGCAGATGGTGGTGGATGGCCTGGAAGGCCGCGTGGGCGTCCGCGGCGGCAAGGTTGTCTGCAGCCTGTTTCAGGGCTGTCTCAAAATCATCGGCCACGGGTGCTCTCGCTTGTTGCTCACTTGCCGATGATCACGCCCATCTTGATCTCGACTTCGTAAGTTTCGCCATCGCGCCAGAACTTGAACTTTACCAGGTCGTCTTTCTTTTTATTGGTGTTTAGCCAGATGCGCAAATCGGTGGTCATGGTGCCGGGCGTGGTAACCTTGCCGTCTTTGTCTTTTACCTCGGGCGTGCCGGCGACGATGCCGTCGTACTCCAGCAGCACGTCGCCCTCTTTCACGCCCTTGTGGTAGGCGTCATACCAGGGGCTGACGCTGGTGACGTAGAGGCCCTTGCTGACGCGAGTGTCGAGCAGCTTGTCGCTGGTCCAGAAGCCGCAGAAGGTGCTGTTGACGCCGATGGTGCGCGTGCCCAGGTCTTTGGGCGGGCCCTCCGGGTAGTTGATCGCGAGGATCTGCACGTCGTGGGTCTCGCCGTCTTTCACGAAGTCGGGCGGCTTGATCGCGAAGCCGTGCTCGGCGTTCGGGGCGAAGCCGCTGCCGATCAGCCAGCTCTCGTGGCGGTCGGCCTTGCGCTTTTCCCACAACTTGCCATCGATGTAGATCTCGATTTCGCAGGGCTCGGTGTTGAGGTCCGGGTCGGCGGCCCAGCCGCGCAGGGTGTTGTCGTCCGCGGCCCAGAAGCCGCCCATGGGCTCTGTATTCTCCTCCAGGCGGTACTGCTTGGGCGAGCCTTCGAGTTCGACCTTCACGCCGCTGGGGTAGTTCAGCGCGTAAACGCGGACGGTGTGCGTCGCGCCATCCAGCAACGCCGTGGGCGTGGTGGTCACGAAGCCGTGGTAGGGATCGGGCGTGACCTTGCTGTTGCGCAGGGTGTCGCGCTTGCTGTTGGCGGGCACCTGCGCGAACAGCTCGTTGTCGATCCAGATCTCGACGTCAATGCTGCCCGTGGCGACATCCGGGTCCCAGGCCCAGCCGGCCAGCACCACCTTGTTGCAGATGTCGAAGCCGCCGAAAGGCGCGGCGTTGGCGAGGCCGCTGCGCGAGTCCACCACCCGCGGGCTGCCGTCCAGCTCGTGCTCGGTGCCGGCCTCGTTGTCCACGGCGAACACCTGCACCGTGTGCTCAAGCCCGTCGTTGAGGCTTTCCGGCCACGCCAGGCTGAAGGCGCAGGTTTCCGTCGGCGCGATTTTGCGTTTCTTCAGCTCTTCGTTCTTGCCGTTGGCCGTGAGTTCGCTGACCGTTTCGCCGTCGATCCGCACCACCAGCTTGACCGGCTTGTCGGCCGAGTCCGGGTCCCATGCGTAGCCGCTGATGCCCTTTTCGGGCGTGGCTTCTTCCAGCTTGCCGCGCGGGTAGTTGCCGACGGTTTTCACGCGCGGGGAGCCGCGCAGCTCGGTCTTGCCGTGCTGGTCTTTGCGGAAGGCAAGCGCGCGGATGGTGTGCTTCTCGGCGTCCTGCAGCTCGGCCGGGTTCTCCTGCTCGAACCACCAGATCACACCGAGGGTCTTGTGCTGCTGGCGTTTGTCCGCCCGCAGCTCGTAGGCCGGTTTGTCGTCGATCAGGATTTCCACGTACAGGGCGGCCTCGGGCTCGAACTTGTCCTGTAGCCAGCCCTTGATGCGGGCGTTGCTGACCTCACCCAGCGCCCCGCCGATGTTCGGGTTGATCTGCTGGCCCTCCACCGTCTCGATCGGCTGCGGCTCAGGCTCGGGCTCCACAGCCGGCGTTTCCTTTGCAGCATCGCCGCTTCCGGCTGCGGGCTTGCCCACGTCACTGCCCGCGCCCGCCTTGCCTGCATTGGCGTCATTGGGACCAGAAGCGCCGGTGGTCGCCCCGGCTTCGCCGCCGTCCACCCTGATCAGTTCTGTACTTTCACGTTCGGCTTCCCGGTCGCCTCCGCTTAATGGCGCCGCGTCGCGGTGCACGCCCTCGCTGTCCAAGGCGTCTTCGTCCAGTGTGGGGTTCTGGACCGCCGTCAGCGGCCTGTGGTTGGCACCGGCTTTGTTGCCGCCGAAGTTGCCGCTGACCCACGGCAGCCACAGCTCGTGGGTAAAACCCGCCACGACCAGCGCGCCGCAGGCCAGCAGCAGGATTGGCAACTTGAGGCCCTTGGACACGGTGACTCTCCGGGACGTGGCTTCGATGTTAACCACGCATTCGGCACCGGCAAACGAAACCGCAAGCGCGGCTCACGAAATCGCTAGCCGCTGCGCAGGCTCGCAAGTTCGGCGTGCAGGCTTTCCATCGACTGCTGTGGCACGCGCCCCTGCAGCTCGCGCAGTCCTTCCTCGAACAGCGGCACGGCCTGCGAAGTCTTACCCCAGGCGCGCATCAGCCGCGCGTAGGCCTGCAGCCACGACACGGCCAGCAGCGTGTCGGCGGTCTCGGCGATCAGTTCTCGCGCCTGCTGCAGCGTTTCGAAGGCCTCCAGGTGGCGTTGCAAGCCGGTCAGCGCCACGGCTGCCTCACACAGTGAACCCGCCAGCAGCCCACGCCCGCCTGTGTCGGCGCCGATCGCGGCCGCCTCGCGCGCGAACCGCAGCGCCGTCGTGAAGTCGCCTCCACGGATCGCCGCCTGGGCGCGCGCCTTCACGATCGCCGCCCGGTGATGCCGCATTTTCGGTGATTGGCACAGGCGCTCCGCCGCGTCGAGATGAGCCTCGGCGGCCTGCGGGTGGCCGGCTTCGCTCTCGTACTGGGCGGCGTTGGCATGGCCGACCACCTGCTGCGCGAGGTCGCTGGTGCGCGCGGCGTAGTCGATCACGCCCTGCATCTCGCGCGCGGCCGCGGCGTGGTCGCCGTCGTGGGCCATGCGGTGCGCGCGCACCATCATGAAGGCGATGCGCAGGCGGTGGCTGTCACACTTCTCGGCGATGGCCTGGCCTTCGGTCACCAGCTCGTCCACGGGCTCGCCGCCTTCGATGCCGGCCCAGGCCAGGTGCACCAGCGCGCGGCCCACCATTTCGGGGTTGCTCGCGTGGGCGCGCACTTCCTCAAAGCACGGCAGCGAGTCGGTCCAGCGCCCCAGGCGCTGCAGCACGTCGGCCAGCATGTCGGCGGCAATGGCGCGCGCGGGCAGGTCGTCGGCCAGCAGGCCGTGCAGGCGCTGAATCGACTCCAGCGCGGCCGGGTAGTCATAGTTGAAGCGCGCGAAGTCGCCTCCCATACGCAGGTAGCGGCGCTCTGCGGCAGCGTAGCGCTCCGGCTCGACGCCGCCTTCATGGGCGGTGCGGGCGTGGCGGGCCAGCTCAAGTGCGATCGGCTCCGGGCTCATGCCGGGCAGCGCCTCCAGGATGTCCAGCGCCAGGCCGTGCAGGACGGCGCGCTCCGAGGGCGGCTGCAGGCCATAGGCCGCATCGCGCACCACGGCATGGCGGAACAGGTAGGCGGTCTCGGCGAACATGGGCGCAGCCTAGCACGCGGCCGGAAACCGGTGAAATGCGTGCATGCTGTAGCGCCTCTGCATATCATGGAAACTCTTCGGGCCAACCGTGAACAGGAGATACCCATGCGATTCTTCAGCCTGGCGGCCGTGTTGTCGGCCGTGATCCTCTGCAACAGCCTGTCTGCGCAGGCGTCCATCAACCTCTCCGGCACTGTGCCGGACGACCGCAGTTTCATGTACCTGGTCGAGGTGGATTTCGGCAGCACGCCGCAGAGCGTGACGCTTGACGTCAGCATCGGCGCGACCAGCGGCACGTCGGGGATCGACATTTCGCTGATCGACCTGGACGAACTGGCCGCCAACGGCACCACCAACGGCGTCCTCAGCGGATCAAACGCCGGCACCACGCCGGTGGTGCTGAACATGACCACGCCCAGCTATTCCGGCGTGCACCAGTTTGTCGTGGAAGTCGAGACCGACGCCGCCAACGGGCCGTCGCCGTTTACCGGCACGTTCGCATGCAGCACGCTGACGGCCGGCACGATTGTGCTGGCAGGCAGCGCCGTCTGGCCGTTCCAGGACGGCTACACGGTGTTCTTCAACCGCGCGGCGCGCTTCGTGACGACAACCAACGCGGCCGGTACTTACACGCGCGACGTGGTGTGCGACTTCGGCACGATGGCGCAGGCCGCGACGTTCTGGGTGCAGGGGCTGTCGTTCTTTGCGGACGGCACTGTAGAGGTGTACGAAGTGCTGAGCGGCGGCACGGAGAACCTGCTGGGCACGCTGAACATGAACAGCGGCACGGGCTATGAGGAAGAGGGCAACTTCACGACGTCGGCGCGCAGCGGGCCGGTCACGATCCGCCTGAAGATCATCACCACCCTTGCCTCGACAGAGTTCTATGCGTGGACCATCGTGATGCCCAGCTTCGTCTCGGTCAGCGCGCCCGGCGGCGGAGGAGGCGGCGGTGGCGATGACGGAGGCTGCTCAACGGGCGGCACCCCGGGGCTGGGCCTGCTGCTGATCGGCATGCTGGCAGCGCTGGGCCTGGGCGCACGCCTGCGCGGCTCGCGCCTGGCTGGCTGAAAACAACTAACCACGAAGCACCGCCAAGGGCCACGAAGAGTTCACACTGCACAATGCAGTTCTTCGTGGCCCTTCGTGTTCCTTCGTGGTTCACATGCAGTTGCAGTTCAAGGAAAGAACCCGCCGGGGGTTTCCGCGGTGTTCTGGCAGGCAAGTTAGAACATCGCCTTCGTCGCGCCGGGGCGGCGGAAGGCCGCCGTGCTGTACTCGAAGCGCTCGGTGTTCAGGCCGTGCTTTTTGACGGCCAGCTTGAACATGGCGTGCAGGTGCTCGGCGCGTTTGCCTTCGCCCTGCATGCGCTTTTTGAAGCGGCCGTCGTTCAGCTCGCCGCCGCGCATTTCCCGGATGCGATTCAGCACCTTCTGCTTGTGGCCGGGGAAATGCGCGGAAAGCCATTCCTCGAACAGCGGGCCAACCCCGTGCGGCAGGCGCACCGGCAGCATCACCGCGCGCTTTGCCCCCGCTTGCGCCGCGCGCTCAACCAGGCCGGGGATGTCGCTGTCGGTCAGGCCCGGGATGATCGGCGCCAGCATCACCGTCACCGGCACGCCGGCCTCGGACAGCTGCTTCACCGCCTGGAAACGTTTTTCGATCGTGCTGGTGCGCGGCTCCAGCTTGCGGGCTATTGACTCGTCAAGGGTGGTGATGCTGAGCGCGACGCCGGCCGCGTTGTGCCTGGCCAGCTCGCTCAGCAGGTCGATGTCGCGCGTGACCAGCGCGTTCTTGGTGATCACCCCCACCGGGTTGCGGAACTCGGCGAACACTTCCAGCACGCCGCGCGTGATGCGCAGCTTCGCCTCGACGGGCTGGTACGCGTCCGTCACGCTGCTGAGGCTTACGGTCTGCGGCTTCCAGGACGGCTTCATGAACTCGCGCCGCAGCAGCGCCGCCGCGTTGCGTTTGACGTGGATCTTGGTTTCAAAATCCAGCCCCGCCGAGTAGCCCAGGTACTCATGAAACGGCCGTGCGAAACAGTAGACGCAGCCGTGCTCGCAGCCGCGGTACGGATTCACGGCCGCGTCGAAGGGGACGTCGGGCGAGTTATTCCAGGAGATGATTTCGCGTGTGTCGTCCCAGAAGAACTCGGTTTGGGGCGCCGGCGCGTCGGGGTCGAACTCAAGGGGGTCGTACTGAACCTCAATGCGCTCAAACCGGTTAGCCGGGTTGCGAGAGGCCCCACGACCATGGATGGAAGGCAAAGCGTCCATGCCCAAAGCATAACATGACAGGCGACATCAAATGCCCTACACCCGCATAGCGGGCGCCACGACTATAGCCTGGGGCGCCAGCCCCAGGTTCCCGTGACAACGGGAGTGCAAGCCCGCGTAGCGGGCGACCGAGCCGCGTAGCGGCATGTCATTCGAGGTACTGCGGGTCGTAGTCCACGCTGTACTCGTCAAGCAACGACTTCAGTTCGTCGATGAACGAACGCCCGTTGTGATGCTCGTCTTGCCCCAGGATGTAGCGCTCCAAAGCTTCCCGGCCTGAGGGTGCAACTGTGAATGCGGCATACCCTCGTTGCCACTCGAATGGCACCGCAGAGCGCGACTCCTCGTTGATCCACTTGCTGGAGCCGGCTTTCAACTCCCGCATGAAGTCCGAAACAGCGATCGTCGGCGGAATCGAAGTGAAGACGTGGACGTGATCCGCCACGCCGCCGATCATCAGGGGTGTACCCTTGAGCCGCTTGATAATGCCGCCCATATAGGCGTGCAGCTTGGGCTGGAAGGCTGGCACGATCAGCTCACGACGATCCTTGGTTGAAAAAACGACGTGGTACAGGAGCTTCGTCCAAGTCTGTGCCATGCGTTCCCTTCGGGTCGGTCGCCCGCTACGCGGGCTTGAAGATTGCGGCAACAATTCAACCTTGGGCTTGCGCCCAAGGCTACATTCGCTGGCCCGCTATGCGGGCCAGAACCAGCCAACGAGAGCAAGAAGCAAGAGCCCGGAGCGCAAGCGCGTGGCGTGCAAGGACGAGGCGCATGTGCATTGCAACACGAAGGGGGACAGGCACCAAGGTGCCTGTCCCCGGCGGATTTGCTGTCTACTTGCGCCAGTCTTTCAGGCTTTCGAGGAACTTGTCCAGCGGCATCTCGCCTAGCTCGCCCTGGTCGCGGCTTCTTATGTTTATGGTGCCGTTTTCCTGTTCCTTCTCGCCTACCACTATGGCGTAGGGAATCTTCTGCAGGCTGGCCTCGCGGATTTTGTAACCAACGCGGTCGTCTTTTAAATTCACCTCTGAGCGCAGGCCGAAGTCGATGAACCTGTCGTTCACCTGCTTGGCGTACTCGACAAACTTCTCGCTCACCGGGATCACCTGCACCTGTACCGGCGCCAGCCACAGCGGGAACGCGCCCGCGTAATGCTCGATGATCATGCCCATGAACCTCTCCAGCGAGCCCAGGCCGGCGCGGTGGATCATCACCGGGGTGTGGCGCTGGCCGTCGGCGCCGATGTACTGCAGGCCGAAGCGTTCAGGCATGCTGAAGTCGAGCTGGATGGTGCCGCACTGCCAGGTGCGGTTCAGGCTGTCCTTGATGTGAAAGTCGATCTTCGGCCCATAGAACGCGCCGTCGCCCGGGTTCAGCTTGTACTTGTAGCCGCCGGCCTCGAGCGCCTGTTTCAGCCCGTTCTCCGCGCGGTCCCAGATCTCGTCGCTGCCGACGCGCTTCTCCGGCCGGGTGCTGAGCTCCATGTGGTAGTCGGTGATGTTGAAGTCGGCGTACACCTCTTTGAAATAGTCGATCAGCATCTGCACTTCGCCGACGATCTGCTCCGGGGTCACGAAGTGGTGGGCGTCGTCCTGGGTGAAGGCCTGCACGCGGAACAGGCCGTGGCGCACACCGGAAAGCTCGCGCCGGTGCACCAGGCCGAGTTCAGAGTAACGGATCGGCATGTCGTTGTGCGAGCGCAGCTTGTGCTTGAAAATCAGGCAGTGGCCGGGGCAGTTCATCGGCTTGACCGCCATCGGCCGGTCTTCTTCCACGTCGACGATCAGGCCGGCCTTCTTTTCATTCGCCATCTTCATCTTGGTGAAGAACATGTTCTCGAGGTAGTTCTCGTAGTGGCCGCTGGTGTGCCACAGGGATTCCGAAAGAATGATCGGCCCCTTTACCTCGTAGTAGCCGCGCTTCTTCAGCTTGTTGCGCGCGTAGTTGGCGAGGGTGTTCCAGAGCTGCGCGCCCTTGGGCAGATAGAACGGGAAGCCCGGCGCGTCCTCGGTGAACATGAACAGTTCCTGCTGTTCGCCGATCAGGCGGTGGTCGCGTTTGCGGGCTTCTTCCAGCCTGTGGAAGTAGGCCTCCAGTTCGTCCTTGCTGAAGAACGCGGTGCCGTACACGCGCTGCAGCTGCTCCTTGGCCTGGTCGGCGCGCCAGTAAGCGCCGCTGACCTTGGTGAGCTTCACATGCTTCAACCAGCCGGTGTCGGGCACGTGGGGGCCGCGGCACAGGTCGATGAAATCGCCGTGCTTGTAGAAAGTGAGCTCTTCGCCGCGCTCCTTGATGCCGCCGACGAGTTCCTGCTTGAACTTGTTGTGGCCGCCGTCGATGGCCTTGTAGCGCGCGTAGTGCTCGTTGGCTTCATCGTAGCCGCTGACGCAGCGCACGAAGGCGTGCCCCTGCTTCGCGATCTTGGCCATTTCCGCCTCGATCTTGGGGAAGTCGTCCGGGGTGATTTTGCCCTCGGGGTAGTAGATGTCGTAATAGAAGCCGTCCTCGACCACCGGGCCGATGGTGAGCTGCGCCTTGGGGAAGATGCGCAGGATCGCGTCGGCCATCAAATGCGCGGCCGAGTGGCGCAGCACCTCGAGGGCTTCGGCGTCTTTCTTGGTGAGGATCTGGACCTTGGCGCCGTCGGGCAGGGGGCGCTGCAGGTCTACGACGGCGTCGTTGACCTTGGCGGCCACGGCTACGCGGGCGAGTCCGTCTGAGATTGATTTGGCGAGGTCCGCGGCTGAGGCGCCGTCAGATAACTGCTTTGCGCTGCCGTCCGGCAGCATCACGCTGATCATGGTTTTTCTCCCGTTTCGGTGACGGATACGAACCGCCACACAACCCGGCCCGACGGATACGGCCCGTCGCGCCATCACTGGAACGCAAAGCTAGCGGGGATTGTTTCACGAAACAAGGGCCGGAACCACGCATGGAACCGCGAAGAAGCGCCAAGCCACGGATTTCGCGGAGACTCACGGAAAAGCAATCATCGCGCAGAGGCCGCAGAGATCGCAGAGTTACCTCTCTGTGTCCTCTGCGCTCTCTGCGCGATGAAGCTTTTCATGCCTTCGGGTTTTCGCGGCCCAACTGCAGGTCGAGTGAGTTTGGAAACCACAGGTGAACACAGATAAACACGGGTGCCTCGTTTTATCCGTGTTTATCCGTGTCCATCCGTGTTTATCTGTGGTTCATTTTCTGCAGTTCTTCGCGGCCTTCGCGAACTTCGCGTCAAACTGGATTCCGCAGTTTGCAGCGGCCGTCTTCTGCGTACCAACGGGCGGCGGATTCGAGGCTTTGTTTCAGGGGGCGGAACTGCATGCCCAGTTCTTCTTGTGTCTTCCTGGTGTCGTACCTGAACGAGTGCAGCGGGTACCTCGCCACGGCCGCGAGAAAATTCATCCACTGGGGCAGCAGGTAGGTGCTGTAGATGGTCAGCTTCAGCAGCGGGCCGGGCACGGTCGGCCGCCAAGGTGAGCCCACCGTTTCGCGCAGCAGTTGGCCCATCTGCTTCACCGACAGCGTCTCGCCGATGCTCAGGTAGCGCTCGCCGGGTTTGCCCTTTTCCATCGCGAGGCGGTGTTGCAGGCCGCAGTCGTCCACATCCACGCAACCGATCTCCACCGGCACCCACATCGGGTAGCGGCCCTTGATCAGGTTCAGAACCATCGCGCCCGTGGGCGTGGGGCGCACGTCGCCGGGGCCGATCGGCGCGCCCGGGTTGACGATTACCACGGGCAGGCCGCGGGCGCCCCATTTCAGGGCCTCGTGCTCGGCCACGAACTTGCTGGTGATGTAGGGGTTGTTGAGGGGGCCGAAGTTCCAGACCTGGTCCTCGGTCACCAGCGCCCGCGGGTCGCGCGGGCCGCCGATGGTGGCGTTGGTGCTGGTGTAGACCACGCGCTCGAGGCGCTTCTCGTACGCTGCGCCCAGCGCGTTGCGGGTGCCCACCACGTTGGCCTGCAGGTATTTCTCGTAGCCGCCGGACAGCGCGTACAGGGCCGCGCAATGGTACATGCGGTCGCAGCCGTCCAGGGCACGCAGCAGGCTGTCGCGATCCAGCAGGTCGCCGATGGCGTACTCGACCTCGAGCCCCTGTAAGTTCGTGAGCGGGCTGCCCTCGCGGCGGAACACCTTCACCTGCTCGCCATTGGCCAGCAGCGCGCGCACGATCGCCGCGCCGATGAAGCCCGTGCCGCCTGTTACCAGTGCCTTCGCCATCAGGTTTCAGGTTCCAGGTTTCAGGGAACAGGTTTCAAGTATCATCGGCACTCCCTGACACCTGGTCCCTGAAACCTGTAACCTGTCCTCTCCATGCCTGACGATAAACACGCATTCAAACCTGTCGAGGAACAGACCCTGCTTGAGGTCGGTTCCGACTCGGCCACGTCGCAGCAGCCCGCCGACCCGCCCCCCGAGCCCGAGCTCAACCTGCGCTTCGGCCAGGTGCAGGTCACCCGCGAGCTGGGTGCCGGCGGCATGGGCAAGGTCTACAAGGGCCTGCACCTGGGCCTCGACGTGCCCGTGGCCGTCAAGACCATGGGCGAGGCCCTGGCCCGCGACTCCATGGGCCGCCAGCGCTTCCTGCGCGAGGCCCGCACGGCCGCGAAGCTGGATCACCCCAACATCGTGCGCGTGCTGGACGTGGCCGAGCAAAACGGCACGCCCTACATCGTGATGGAGTTCGTGGACGGCACCGACCTCTCCGCGCTGCTGAAGAAGCACGGGCCGCTGGCCGGCATGGCGGCGCTGAAGGTGATCGCGCAGGTGGCCGACGGCCTGGCGCATGCCCACGCGCAGGGCATCGTGCACCGCGACATCAAGCCGCACAACATTTTCGTGGCCAAGGACGGCCGCGTGAAACTGGGCGACTTCGGCCTCGCGCGCGCCGTGGAAGCCACCACCGAGCTGACCATGCCGGGCGCGGCGATCGGTACGGCGCATTATATGAGCCCGGAGCAATCCCACGGCCAGGAGATCGACCAGCGCTCGGACATCTACAGCCTGGGCATCACGGCCTGGCACCTGATCACCGGCGCGCCGCCCTACAACGGCACTACGCCGGTCAGTATCGCCGTGCAGCACGTGAACAAGGACGTGCCCTACGAGCGCGAGAAGTTCGGGCACCTGCCCGACGCCGCCGTGTACCTGTTGATCAGCATGACCAGCCGCGACGCCGCCCAGCGCCCCAGCGCGCGCGAGGTGCACGACCGGCTGGCGCAGATGGTGGGCAGCGTGCGGCTGAACTCGCTGGAAGATCTGCTCGAGCACGGCTCGGTCAGCCAGTACGTGCCCGCCGCGCCGACGCCCCCGCCGCCCAGCCAGCCGGCCTGGACCCAGCCGCCGGTGCACGCCACGCCCATGCACGCTTCACCGGCGCCCGGCTACCCGCACGCGTACCCCACGAGCAGCAGCTCGTCGAACAAGCTGCTGTGGATCGCGCTGGCGGTGATCGGCGTGATCATCCTGATGATGGGCGGCTGCATGATGATGCTGATGGCAGGGGCATAAACCCTACCGGCCGATCCGCCAGCGCACCGCGACGTAGATCAGCGTAAGCGCGATGTTCACGCCCGCGTTCAGGATGATCAGCGCTTTCACAGGCGCGCCTGCCAGGGTGGCGATGATCATGGCGGGCGTCATCACGCCCAGCAGCACGATGGAGTCGATCAGCACCGGCGTCTTCAGCCGGTCGCGCGAGACCAGCGCCTGGCTGATCACGATGTTCACCGGCACGAACAGGAACGCCACGGCCATCAGCTGAACGTACGTCTCGGCCCAGCCCACCAGCGCGGGCTCGGGGTTGAACACGGCCGCCACTTCCTCGGCGAACACGAACAGCGGCACGGTCAGCGCGATGCCGGTCAGCACCGCGAACACCACAGCCAGCCGTTCTTCGTGTGCCGCGCGCTCGGGCTTGCCGGCGCCGAGGCTGGTGGCGACCAGGGTCTGCGCCGCGGCGCCCCAGCCGAACGACAGCAGGATCAGCAGCAGCTCGATCTTCAGCCCCACGAAAATGCCGCCCAGCACGCTGGGGTCGCGGTCACCGGCCTCCTGCATGCTGCGGATCATCACGCCGCCCGCGATGCCGCGCGCGGCGATCTGCCCGTTGTTCCACAGCCCGATGCGTATCAGCTCAAGCGCCGTCTTGCCCTGTGGCCACAGCCAGGTCAGCTTGCCGCGCATGTGCCCGCGCCACAGGCCGAAGCCCAGCAGCATCACGCCCGCGATCGCGCGCGCGCCAACGGTGGACCACGCGCTGCCGATCACGCCCATGCGCGGGATGCCCAGCTCGCGCAGGAAACCGGGCACGAAGCCCGGGTACGGCCCGTCGCCGTAGATCAGCAGCAGGCCCAGCCCCGCGTTCAGCAGGTTGCTTAACATGAAAAAGCCCAGGAACAGGCTGGTGCGCCCCAGGCTGCGCTCGACGGTGGTCAGGTACAGGAACATGCCGGCCGTGATGCCGCCGCCCAGCATGATGCGCAGGTATTCGGCGCACTGCTCGAGCTGCCAGCCGGCCTGGGCGCCCATGGCGGTGGCGATTTCCTCGGCCCAGATCAGCCCGGGCACGGCCATCAGCAGCGACAGCGCGATCACCACGCTCGTGGCGCGCAAGGCCACACGGCGCAGGCCTTCGTCATCCTTGGCGCCCACCCCCCGCGCCAGCAGCACCCCGGCGCCGGCAATGGGCCCGTTGAACAGGATGGTCTGGAAGGTGGTGATCGGGTCGCACAAACCAGTCACGCTGATCGCGCGGGCGCCCTCAATGTCGCCCAGTTGGCCGACCAGCAGGGTGTCCACCAGGTTGAACAGCGCGTGGCACGCCAGCCCAAGCACCAGCGGCATGCCGAAGAACAGCACGTGCCGCAACTGGTTCGAGTCTTTGATCAGCAGAGCCATAAGCGTTGGGGACTGTCCCCGCAGGGGACTGTCCCCGTCTTCGAGCCGGCGAAACCCATCCAACACGTGACGGCCAACGAGACCGCTTCACGGATCGACTACGGGGATAGTTCCTTTCAGGGACTGTCCCCTGGCGCGATTTCAACCAGCCGCTGCGCGGGCCGCAAGCCATCCGGCGCGGTGAAACAAACAAACAGGCGCACGCGTTTCGCCTCACGCCCGCGCGCTTTCAGGTACTCGCGCAACGCGGTCGCATAGCCACGCAGCTGCTCGCCGTGGTGGGTTTCCGCGTGGCCGGCGAGGTCGCTTTCCACAGTGTCGGTCTTGTAGTCGATGATCTCGTACTCGCCGTTTGCCAGCTCGCGCAGCAGGTCGAGACGCCGCGGGCCATCCGGCGTCATGAAGCCGAACTCCGGCAACTCGCGGCGCGCCTTGCCCAGCGTGGCCAGCGCCTCGGCCGCGCGTTGCACGTGGCTGAGCGCGCGGGCGTCCAGCACACCGACTTCCGCCCCGCGCAGCCGGCGCTCCAGGCCGGCGTGCACCAGGGTGCCGAACTCGACGGCCTCCGGGTCGAAGGCGCGCGGTTTTGCGGCCGCTTCCCCCACCGGCGCCACCAGCGCGGCATCGATCGGCGCGGGTAGCGGCAGCTTGCCTTTCTGCAGTGCCTTGCGCGCGGCCTCGATGGCGGGCGTGTGCGGCCGCGCCTCGCCCGGCTGCACGGCATCAGGCCACACCATGCGCACGCATGGCTGCGGCGCTGCGCCTTCCCAGTCACGCACTTCAAGCGCGCGCAGCAGCTGGTGCGCCCAGTGCTGCTTGTCGAATTCCTTGTCGGGCTTCAGGCTGCCGAGCAACAGCAAGCGCTCGGAGGCGCGGGTCCAGGCCACGTACAGCACGCGTTTTTCCTCGGCCAGGCCGCGCTCGATCGCCGCGTACTTTGCGCGCCAGGCGGCAAAGTCGCTGCGGTATTCGCCGCGATCGTCGTCGTCGAGGCTCTTGAGGTAGATGCCCAAGGGCTCGCCCTCCTGCTCGGGCAGCTCGCGCACCATGCCCTGGCCGCCGCCGCCCCCTTCTCCGGCGAGGTCGGGCAGGATCACCACCGGGAACTCCAGCCCCTTGGCCTTGTGGATGGTCATCAACCGCACGCCCTCGACGCTGCGGTCGGGCACGCCCTGGGTTTCGTCTTCGCCGCGCTCGAGGCGTTCACGCAGCTCGCGCACCAGGGGCGCCAGCGATGGCAGCTCGTGCTGCATGGCGCGCACCAGCTCAAGCATGCGGTTCACGTTGGCCAGGCGCTGCTCGGCGTCCGGGCCGCAGCCGACCGCCAGCTGGTAGCCGAAGGCTGCCAGCGCTTCGCCCAGCAGCAGCGCCGGGGCGTCACGGCCGGCGCGGCTGCGCAGGCGCTCATAGCCAGCCAGGAAACTCTGCGCGGCCGGCGGTTTGTCCGACCAGTCCTGCAGGCGCTTGAGCAGCGTGTGGTGGCGGTTGCTGCCCAGCGCCAGCTCGGTCAGGAAGGCATCTGACAGGCCCCCTAATGGCGAGCGCAGCACGCCCAGCATCGCGATGTCATCGGCCGGGTTGGCCAGCACGCGCAGCAGGTTGATGCAATCAAGCGCCTCCTGCGTGGTGAACAGGCCGCTCTCGCCGATCACCAGCAGCGGCAGGTCGCGCCGCGCGAAGGCCTCGCGGTACTGGGCGTTGCGCGTACTGCGGCGCACCAGGATCGCCACGTCGGAAAGCTGCACGCCCTCGTCACGCAGGCGCTCGACCTGTTGCGCCAGGTACTCCGCTTCCTCGGCTGAGTTCGCGCCGGGCAGCAGGTGAAACTCGACCGGCTTATCAAGCTCGCGCTCCGGCCGCTTGCCGGCATGCTTGTCGAACAGCATGTCCTGCGGCCGCGCGTCGAAGTCGCGGTACGGCCCGGCGCCGAAGATCGCGGCGAACAGCCGGTTGCCGAGCTCGAGCACCGGCTGCACGGTGCGGTAGTTGTGCTCCAAGCGCACGATGCCGCTCCGGCGCTCGGGCGTATCTTGACAGGTCAAGCCCCATGGGGGCTGCATGCCACGCTTGCCTGCGCCTGAGTTCGCGTTGCGCTGCGGGATCCACTCCAGCGCCTGGTTGAACACACGCACGTCGCTGCCCCGGAAGGCATAAATTGACTGCTTCGCATCTCCCACCGCAAAGAAACGCCCGGGCGCGTCGGCCTCGTCGGTCAGCAGCGCCAGCAGCTCCGCCTGCGTGGGGTTGGTGTCCTGGTACTCGTCCACCAGCAGGTAGCGCGCGGCCTCGATCGCCTGTTTGCGCACCTCGGGCTCGCGGCGCAGCAGCTCCAGGGCGCGCAGCTCGAGGTCAAGGAAGTCCAGCCCTCCCGCGCACTCCTCGGTGTATGCGGCGCACACGGCCTCGAACACCACGGCCAGGTCGCGCGCCACGGCGCCGGCGCGGCGCTCAAACGCTTCGTCGAACGGGAAGCCCAGCACCTCGGCCGCCGGCGCCAGTGCCATGGCGGCCGTGCTGACCTGTTCGCGCACGGTTTCCAGCGCGTCGGGCGCGTGTTTCCAGCCGGTCTTGGCGCCGCCGGGTTTGCGCGGCGTGCCGTCGTTAGTCAACAGCAGCCCGCGCAGCCTGAACACGTCGCGGGCTTTGGCGGCTTCGCGCAGGTCAAACACGAGCTGCTTCAGCTTGTCGCCGTCCTTGGCGCCGGCCGCTGCGGCGTGGTCGATGCGTTTGATCGCGCCCAGCGTCGCCTGCAGCGGCCCGGCGAACATGCCTTCCCACGCCTCGCGCCGACGGGTTACTTCGGCGTCCGGGTCGGCCCACAGCTCGGCGGCGCGTTGCAGCGGCTCGCGCACGAAGGCGCGTTTGCGCAGCATCTCGGACAGCGAGCCGGAAAGCGAATACAGCCTCACCACACTGCCCAGCCGCACCAGCGCTTCAGCCAGTGCCGGGTTGTCACTCGCATCCGTGGCCAGCAGCACGGCGCGGATGGCCCGCTCGCGGCACAGGGCCTGGGCGCGCTCGTCCAGCACCGGCGCGCGCGGCTCCAGCCCGGCCTCCCAGGCGTAGTCGCGCAGCAGGCGGTGGCAGAAGCCGTGCATGGTGCTGATGCGGTTGCGCGCGAACTCGGCCTGGGCCTGGCGCAGGCGCGCCAGCCGCTGCTTGTCGCCGCCCTGCAGCTCGAGGATGCGCGCCAGCAGCAGGCGCTGCACGCGCTCGCGCATCTCGGCGGCGGCCTTGTCCGTGAACGTGAACGCGACGATGTCGGGCACCGCCGCCAGCCCCTCCTCAAGCAGCGCCAGGTAGCGCAGGCCCAGCACCTGGGTCTTGCCCGCGCCGGCGCCCGCGCTGACCAGCATGTCGCGCGAAAGGTCCAGCGCCGCGCGCTGCCCGTCGTTGAGCCTGCTGGCGGCGGCCGGCGTGTTCATGCCTCCTCCGTGTCGGGCAGGTAGACGTGGGCGACCTCAGGCGTCTCGGACTCGCCCAGGCGCTGCTGGCGGGCGGCGATCACGTCGTCGCGCCGCGCGCAGGCGGCCGCGTAGTCGCAGTAGCCGCAGGGATTGCCCGAAGGGCGGAAGGGCAGGTGCAGGAACACCCCGTTGCGCAGGGCGTCCAGGATGCGCGCCATGCGCTGCGGCAGGAGGGTGAACACCAGTTCGTGAACGTCGAATGCCTGCTTCTTGTTCAGCAGGGTGACATCCTTTTCCTCGATCTTTCCCTCGGGCGGCACCAGCATGTAGGCCATGCCGCGCGGCGGCGTGCCCGCCACCTGCGAAATCGCCGCCAGGTACGCCGCGAGCTGGAAGGCCTTGCCGTCGCGGATCTCAGCGGCGCTCTTGGCCTTGCCGGTCTTGTAGTCCACGATTACCAGGCCTTCCGGGCCCTCGTCCACGCGGTCCACGCTGCCCATCAGGCGCATGGCGCCGCCCGGAATCGCCAGCTCGATTTCGCCGGGCACGGTGTCCGGCCGGTGGGGCTCAGGCGCGTTGTTCTTGCCGAAGTCAAACTCGACGAAGCGGATGCCGAGCCCGTCGGCGTTGCGCTGAAGCTCCTGCTCCACGAAGCGCGCGAGCAGGCCGCTGCCCAGGCCGAGCTCGGCGTAGCCCGGCAGGCCCGAGGCCACCAGCTTCTTGACGCCCTCCCAGAACGGGCCCTGCGTCGGGTGCTGTTGCAGCGCGTGCTCGAAGGCGTCGGCCATCAGCTGCAGGCCGATGGTCCGCGCCTCGCCCCGGTCAGCACCGAGCTCAAGCAGCTTTACCGGCGCGCGCTTCACCGGCTCAGGCAGCACGGCCGGCTGGCCCGCGCGCTCGCGCAGCAGCAGCACCCAGCGCTCGAACACCGCGTGCAGCAGGGTGCCGATCGCCTGCGGCTTGGTGTCCAGCGAAGGCTCATCGGGCGCGCGCGCGGCCATGATGTAGCGCGACCAGAAGCGCATCGGGCACTCGGCGAAGCTGTCGAGCTGGCTGGGCGAGAACAGGTGGCGCTGCTCGCCCTCAGCGGCAAAGCGCGCCGCGAGTTCGGGGCGCGCGCCCACCACGCCCTCGTACTCGCCCGGCGGCGAGGCGAGGTCCGTGCGCGCAAGCTCGATGCAACGGCCGTGAAGGCCCGCCGCCAGCGGCCCGGACAGCGCGATGGTTTCTTTGCACTTCCTGCCGTCCCGCTCGGCCGGCGCAAGCAATGAGGCCGCGCGTGCGGCCAACTCCCCGGCCGAAACCGGCGGTTCGCCGTCGCTGCAGGCGGGCAGTTTGTCGAGTTCACCCAGCCCCATGCAGCGCAGCAGGCGGGCGAATGGCGTGGCGGGCACGAAGGGCGTATCGCCCTCGCCGGCTGGCAGCATCAGCGTCAGCGCCCCGGCCGCCGCCAGCAGCGTGTGGGCGAACAGGTAGTCGGCCTGGGCGGTGACGTCAATCGGCGCGCACAACTCGGCCGCCACGCGCGGCCCCAGTACTTCCGCCAGAGCCTGCTCGCGAGCGGCCGGCAGGAACAGCGTTTCTTCCTCACTGAGCGGCAGATCCTGGTCCGTCAGGCCAAGCACGATCAGGCGCTGGAAGCTCACGCCGCGCAGCTCGCGCAGGCCGAGAACGCGGACGCGCTCGGCCGCTGCCTCGGGCGGGCGCACGCTGCGGGTGCGTGCCTGTTCAACCAGCGCGCGCAGCAGCTCGCCGGTTGGCAGCTCGGGGTTGCCGCCGCGCCGGAACTCCTCGCGCATCTCGCGCAGCAGCGTGCGGAAGGCGTGCAGGGCCTCGGCGCGCAGGGCGGCCCCGGGCTCGGAGCCGCGCTCGGCGCTGACTACGCGCTGTGCGCCGCTGGCATCAACCAGCGCTTCCAGCGACTTCAAAAATTTCACGGCCGCAAGGCGCCCGTGGGTGAACGGTTCCAAGGCTTCCAGGATGTGTGCAACGGGCGCGCTGATGGAGGGCCATGCCGGGTGATTACTGGCCCGTAGTCGTTGCAGCCAGTCGCGCGCGACGTTGCGCCCGCCCACGATGAAGGATTCACGCGTGACCTCGTCCAGCGTTGCGCGCACGGCAAGCTGCGTGGCCTCATCGGCGGCCTCGAAGGGCACGAAGGGCGAAGCCAGCGCGTCCAGCAGCTCGTTGCGCCCCAGCCCGCGGATCGCCGCGCGCAGCAGGTCAAGCAGCGCGGCGACGGGCGCGGTTTCGTCCAGGGGCAGCTCAAAGGGCGCGTCGTAGGGAATGCCGGCGGCGGCAAAAATCTCCTCGATCAACTCGCGGTAGTTGCCCGTGGAGGGCATCGCCACGCAGATCTCCGACAGCGATAGGCCGTCGTGCCGCGCGCGCTTGACGGCGCGGGCAGCTTCGCGGATTTCGGCCGTGCGGCTGGCTGGGCGCAGCACCTCGATGGCGTCATTGACGGGCGCGTCCTGCAGCCAGTTTTCGCAGGCACCCGCCAGCGCGCGTTGCGGCCACTGGCGTTCCGGCAGCACGCGGCCTTCGCCGGCGAACATCAGCTGCTGCGAGATCTCATGGGATTGCGCGAGGAATGGCAGCAGTTCGCGGTTGCCGCGCAGGATGAACAATGCGCGGGTTGAGCGCGCCGCCAGTGCCGCCAGCAGGGCCTCGCGCGCGGGGGTGACGCGGTCGAGGTCGTCCACTACCAGCAGCCCGGGTGCGAGAGGCTCGCCAAGCTGCGCCGCCAGCCAGCAGGCGTCTTCTGGGTCGTGCTGCCCGGTCTGTTTTAAACGCGCGACATAGCGGCGCACCAAGGCGCCGAACAACTCGCCGCGCCGGCCGAGACTCGGCAGCCAGGCCGCCAGCTGCGCGTCGCCGCGTTGATCGGGCGGGATGGTCTGCGCGAAGCGTTTCCAGGCGACCAGCAGCTCGTCCACCAGCGCGCGGCCGGCGCGGCGTGATTCGCCCAGCTCATGCAGTGTCTCGCCCAGCGCGCCGAAGAAGTCGAAGTCGCGCTCGACCTCGCCGCGCAGGCGGATTTCCGGCGCGAACAGTTTCAACAGCTCGCGCGCCACGCGATCGGGTGTGCCCTCGGGGTACTGCTCGCCTGCCAGGCGGCTGATGGCGCGCGCCCGGCGCTCATGCGAGGCAACGTAGACCACCGGCGCCGGCGCAAAGGGCTCAGCGGCGCGGGCGGCATCGCGCAACAGCGCCGCCACATGCGCCGAAACATCATCACCAAGCCCAACCCGAAGAAGCTCAATCGCCATGCCGCGAGTGTACTAGGGCACGCGACAAGCCCGCCAACGTGGAAAAGGCGACGGTTAAAACAAACGGGGCGGGCTACACACCCGCCCCGCTCCCGGGGCGAGGGGAAACCGAGGCGCTTCCCCTCTTACTGCAAAACTTGATGGCTGTCTGCGTGAACGCAGGGCGCAAGGGAGTGCGGTGTGGGCAGAGACTCGCCTGCGCTGCGCGCTCACTGCGCAGCTTGTATCCGTGGTTGTTGGCTTGGATAAATCGGCGGGCCTGGGCGTGGGCGCTTCGTGCTGCCTCTTAAGGTGCAGGAAATGCCCGCGCCCCGGCCTCGCTTCTTTGGGATCCCCCCTCTCAGGTACAACCTTGTTGCCTCGGTGCCGCTCGTTACGTGCCGGCCCCTTCGCGGAATGAACCGCCTGGCAGCTTCTCGGTTGTCCCCGGGAGTGTGGCGATTGAGGTCGAAGAGGCTTTCCGTGCTCGGGCCGCTGCTTCGGTTCCTGTCCTCGCTACACCACTACAAACGAGGGCGGTCCCGGCGGGTTCGGCCGCCTGACAGAAAATTTGCAGGAATCATGACGGGCGGGTGACGGGGGGGGGGCAGGAAGCAGGAGGTAGGAGGCAGGCGGCAGGAACCGCCAACGCACTCACCCGCCGCAGCTGCAGCGAGAGCGCACGGGGAGACAAGCTGCGAGTGGGTTTCCAAGCGTGCTCTTTGACTGGCACAATCCTTCCATGGCTCATCGCGTTACGTTCAAAGGCGTCAACCGCATTGTCGAAGCCCTCGACGGCGAGAACCTGCTTACCCTGGCGCGTCGCCACGGCCTGCACCTGGACAGCTCCTGCGGCGGCAACGGCAGCTGCCACCAGTGCCGGGTGGTGATCCACAGCGGCACGCCCATACGCGAGGGCAAGCCGGCCGTACCGCGCCATCAGCGCGGCGACCAGCCGGTCTACCTGGCCTGCCAGTGCGAGGTGCGGGGCGAGATGGTAGTCGAGCCCGCTCCGGTCCACGGCCTGGGGGCCGAGATCAAGCGCGCCTCGCTGGAGGGCTGGTTCGCCAACGGCGGCGGCAAAGCCCTGCAGGTGCTCGACCCGGGCGCCTTCACCGGCGCGATGTACGAAGTTTCAGCCGAGGGCGAGTTCGACGCGGGCGCGGCATTTCAATCCGACCAACCGCCTGAGTCTCCCGGCGCGATCCAGCTGGGGCGCGATCTGGATTACGCTACCGCACTGGCGCTTGGCACCCGGCACGTCACGGCCGGCCCACGCACGGTGCTGGATTTTGCGGGGCGGCTGGTTGTGTGCGACGACAACGGCACGCGCATGCAGCCCGCGCCGACCGGCGCGTTCATGGGCGATATGCCGCACCTGCCAGGCGCGATCGAGTCCGTAGCGTGGTCACCGCTGAAGACCCGCACGATTGTCAGCACCGTGGCAGGCGCGAGGCCGGCGGGCCTGTGCGCCTCTGGCCTGATGTCCTGTGTGCTGGCGCTGATGCAGGCCGGCATGTGCGACGCGGCGTTGCGATTGTCCGAATCGCGCTTCACACGTCGGCGCGCGGATGGCGGCCTTGAGGCCCTGCTGGTCGCGCCGGACAGCGAAGCGCAATCCCCACACGGAGAAATCTACACGGCGGAACGGCCGATCAGCGTGCCGCAGGGGCAGCTCAACACAATCCGCGATGCAGCCCGGGCGCTGACGGCGCTGCTGCAAGGCCTGCCCGCGCCGCTTGTCACCACAGGCGATTTCGGGACGTACGTTCCCGCCGAGTTGCTGCATGCGCTGGGTGTATGGCAGGGGCCGATTGAGTTCGTGCCCCACGCGGCGGCGCTGGGTGCGGCGCGCTGGGCGGTCGGAAACTGCTAAGAACCGCAAAGGGCCGCGAAACAGACCGTCGTTCTTCGCGGTCCTTTGCGGCGCTTCGCGGTTGCCTGGTTGTTCAGACCGCTGAGATGCCGCCGTCCACGGGCAGGATCACGCCGGTGATCCATTCCGCGTCGGTGCTGCACAGGAACAGCGCCGCGGCCGCTACATCCGTGGGCCGGCCGACGGCCTTCAGCGGGTGCACGTGCTCCATGGCCGTGCGCCACTCCTGGTAGCCAAGCTCGCCCTTGTTGAAGTCCTGCATGGGCGTGTCCACCACGCCGGGCGCGATGGCGTTGAAGCGGATGCCGTGTTCGGCGTAATCCACCGCGCAGCAGCGCGTGAACGTCTCCAACGCGGCCTTGCTGACGGCGTAGGGCAGGGTGTGCGGCTCAATGCTGCCGGCCATGCTGGTGCTGACGTTCAGCACGTTGGCGCCGCGCCCTGCCTCGCGCAGGGCAGGCAGAAAGGCCTTGGTCACGATGAACACGCCGCGCAGGTTGGTGTTCATGGCGCGGTCCCATTCCTTCAGGCCGACCTTCTCCAGGCTGCCGCCTTCGTAGATGCCGGCGTTGTTGACAAGGATGTCGAGACCGCCCCACAGCTCGTGCAGCCTGGTGACCAGCTCAGCCACGTCCGCGGGGTCGCTGACGTCGCACTCGACAAAGTGGATTTCGCCGAGGCCCTTCAATGCGTCGACGGTTTCCTTGAGCGGCCCGTGACGCCGCCCGCAGATCACCACGCGCGCGCCCTCGCCCAGGAAAACCTGCGCGATTTCACGGCCGATGCCGGTGCCCCCGCCGGTGACCAGAACCCGTTTGCCCTGCAGCTTGGTACCCATGTGGTCCTCGCTGTGTCGCCCGGGAGTATCTTTACGAATCGGATGGTGGATTGCGAGAGTTACTGCGCTTTGTGCTCGACCGTGACGGTGGTGGTGATGCCGCCGTGGGCGTGGAAAGCACCCACCAGCTTGAGGTAGCGGGGCTTGAGGGCGGAGATCAGGTCCTCGGCGATGCGGTTGGTGACGGCCTCATGGAAGATGCCGACGTTGCGCCAGGCGTGTATGTAGAGCTTGTAGGCCTTGAGCTCGAGGCATAGCTTGTCGGGGATGTAGGTCAGGACCAGGTTGGCGAAGTCCGGGTGGCCGGTCTTGGGGCAGATGCAGGTGAACTCGGGCGCCTCGATGCGCACCTCGAACTCTCGGGACGGGTTCGGGTTGGTGAAGGTTTCCAGCGACTCGGCTTTCGGGGCTTCGGCCATGGTTTACTCCGCCTTTCCCTTGCCTTCCGGCCGGTTCTTGTCGCGGAAGGCTGGAAACGCGCCGGTTGAGTCGAGCTTGAGGGGGCCGACGCCGTCAACGCGGATGTCGCCCGGGCTCACGAAGCCGACGCGCCGGAAGCCATCGGAGCCGTTCTGGGGACGGCTGGCGTACTTCACGCCGCGGTTCCAGACCTCTTCAGTGAACTTGTTGACGTTGTCGACGCTGACCTCGAGGTGCATGCCGCGGGTGCGGTCTTTCTCACCCTCGGCCCGGGTGATGCGCAACACGAACTTGCCGGTGTCAAGCTGGCGGGTGGTTTCGTCCACCACCATGGCGGCGGCATCGTAGATGCGCGCAAAGAAATCCGCCTCTTCCACGGGCTTGGGCACGCGGATTACGACGTACTGTTTTCCGGTCGGGGCTGCCATGGGGGCGTTTCTTAGCACGGGCGGGGAAACTCCGCACGTCCTTTTCCGTTGCAAGGGGGCTGAAATCCGGCAGATTGAGGGGCTGCAGGGCGTTGTAACTAAGCCATGGTGACTGACCACACACCCGTTGACACCCGTAAGCGCAGACTGCGCGACCTGCGCATTTCCGTCACCGACCGCTGCAACCTGCGCTGCACCTACTGCATGCCGGCGGAGGTGTTTGGGCCGGACTACAAGTTCCTGCCGCGCAGCGAGATTCTCGATTACGAAGAGCTGGCCCGCCTGGCGCGCGTTTTTGCGGCCTTGGGCGTCAGCAAGCTGCGCATCACGGGCGGCGAGCCGCTGCTGCGCCGCGACCTGCCGGACTTCATCGCCATGCTGGCGGGCATCCCCGGCATTGAAGATATCGCGCTGACCACCAACGGCATCCTGCTGCCCAAGCTGGCCAAGCCGCTGGCCCAGGCCGGCCTCAACCGCGTGACCGTCAGCCTGGACAGCCTTGACGACGAAACCTTCGGCAAACTCAACGGCCGCGGCGTCGGCGTGAAGCCGGTGCTGGCGGGCATCGAGGCTGCGGAGCAGGCGGGGCTGGGGCCGGTGAAGGTGAACATGGTGGTGCAGCGCGGGGTGAACGACCAGGACATCCTGCCGATGGCGGAGTTCTTTCGAGGCAGCGGGCGGATTCTGCGTTTCATCGAGTTCATGGACGTCGGCACCACCAACGGCTGGCGCATGGACAAGGTAGTGCCCTCGCGCGAGGTGTGGCGGGTGATCAATCAACGCTGGCCGCTGGAAAGCGCCGAGCCCAACTACCAGGGCGAAGTCGCGAGGCGCTGGCGCTACGCGGACGGCCAGGGCGAGATCGGCCTGATTTCCAGCGTGACAAATACTTTCTGCGGCGACTGCACCCGCGCGCGCCTGAGCGCCCGGGGCGAGCTGTACACCTGCCTGTTCGCCGCCACGGGCACTGACCTGCGCGGCCCCCTGCGAGCGGGCAAGACCGACGCCGAGTTGCGGGCGCTGGTGGAAGGCGTCTGGAAGGCCCGCGAAGACCGCTACAGCGAAATCCGCAATGAGAACACGGCGGGGCTGCCCAAGGCGGAAATGTCGTACCTGGGTGGGTGATCCGTGGGACATGTGGGACGAGTGGGACAGGTGGGACTCTTCTACAGAAGCGCTCTCCCGTCCCACTTGTCCCACCTGTCTCACCTGTCCCACCCGGCTTGCGCTCCCGGCTTCCTGACATCCGCCCGGCAAACCGCTATCATCTGCCGCCATGGCGGGCACCCGTGAGGATCCGGAAAACCTGAAGGGGCTTACCCTGGGCAAATGCATCCTGCTCGAGCGCATCGGGCAGGGCGGCATGGGCCACGTCTACAAGGCCAAGCACACCGGCCTCGACAAAGACGTCGCCGTTAAGGTGCTGCCGCGCGAGCTGGCCCGCAATGACACCCTGCGCGCGCGCTTCATGAACGAGGCGCGCATGGCCGGGCAGCTCGAGCACCCCAACATCACGCCGGTCTACGCCGTCGATGAGCACGAGGGCCAACCCTACATCGTTATGCAGCTGGTGGACGGCGTGCCCGTCAGCCGCCTGGTTTCGCGCCAGGGCGTTGACCCGCTGCTGGCCGTGCGCATCGCCGGCCAGTGCGCGCGCGGCCTGAGCTACGCCCATAAGCGCAAGCTGGTGCACCGCGACATCAAGCCCGACAACCTGCTGATCCTCAACAACGGGCGCGTGAAGATTTCCGACTTCGGCGTGGCGGCCGCCATGGGCAGCGACGCCAGCGCCGGCCACTCGGGCAGCCCGCCCTACATGAGCCCCGAGCAGTGCCGCGGCGAGCCCGTGGACGGGCGCAGCGACATCTACAGCCTGGGCGTCACACTCTACCTGCTGCTGACCGGACGCCGCCCCTTCCTGGGTGAGACCAGCCAGGCGCTGATCCTGATGCACCAGCAGGACGACTACCCGCCGCTGTCCGAGCTGCGGCCCGGCCTGCCGCGCGAGCTTGAGCGCATCGTGAACCGCATGCTGGCCAAGAGCCCGGACCACCGCTACCAGGACGCCGAGGAACTGGCCGAAGACCTGGAGGCTGCCGCGGAGCTGATCCGCGGCCTGCGTCGGCGCACGGTCAGCGTGCCGCGCGGCGGTGAAAGCGGCATTTATCGCATGGCGCGGCAAGCCGCCGAGGCCGCCAGTGAAGAGCTCGATCGCAATGAGACCATCGAGCTGGCAATCCTGTCGATGACCACCCAGGTCGAAAACTCGGTCACGGACGCCCAGGCCGCCATGAAGGTGGCGCGCTACGATGATGCCCTGAAGCAGATCGAGCAGGCCATGCGCCTGAAATCAAACGATCCGCGGCTGTTCCTGCTGCGCGGCCACATCTACCGCAAGCAGCGCAAGATGAAAGAAGCCCTGGCTGACTACGAAATGGCCGTGAAGCTGAACCCCGAAGATCCTCGCGGGCGCAGCTTCCTGGGCAGCCTGCAGCGCATGGCCGGCGACCTTTCCGGCGCGCGCGAAAACCTGACTTACGCGCTGAAACTCAACGCCCACAACGTGGAGGCGCGCATCAGCCTGGGCAAGATTTTTGAAAAGGGTCGCGCCTGGAAAGCCGCCGAGCGCGAGTACGAAAAGTGCATCGAGCTGGTGCCCGCCGACGAGCGCGGCTACGTGGCGCTGGCAGTGCTGCTGATCGGCCGCAACGAGAAAGACAAGGCCCGCCGCATGCTGGAGCGGGCCCTTGAGATCAATCCCAGTTTCGCGGAGACGTTGTTCTGGCTGGCGGTTTTGACTACGCCCGAGGACCCGCTTGAAGGGCTGAAACTGCTGGAGCGCGCGGTCAAGAACGGCTTCCGTGACCGCAAACGCCTGATGGACCCGGCATTTGCCGCCCTCGAGAAACAGGCCGCGTTCCAGAACCTGCTGAAGGTGTTCGGCACCACCAAGATCATGCCCAAGAGTTAGGGCGGTGGTCGCCTATCGCCGGAACGTGATCTGCGCGCGGTCGTAGGTGTCCGTCACCACGTCGTACATCTCGAGGAAACCCATGCAGCCCTGGCCGTTCAGCACGTCCGGGTCCTGCACGCCGAAGGCGATTTCGCCGCCGTCGTCGCCTTCGCGTTCGCGGCCGTGGCCCACGAAGGTGACCAGGTCGTCGGGAAACCAGACGCCAATGAACGAGTCCAGCGGCAGGCGGCGTGGGTTGCGCCCGAACACCTCGATGGGAAAAGTCTGGTTCTTTCCGTCGCCCAGGGAGAATTCAAAGGAGCGCCGGGTGAAGTGCGCGCCCTGGCCGAAGTACACCGTGCGCGGCGCGCTGCGGTAGCGGGTGCCGCCCGCGTCGAACTCGACCGCGAAGGTCAACGCGCTGCCGAAGTACGCCAGGCTGGCCTGCAGGTAGTGGTCTTCGCCGCCGGTGCTGCCGAGGTCAAACCAGTCGCGCCGGTCGGTGGTGGCCAGCAGCCGGCACTTCGAGAAGCCGGTGGTCCGCCACATCACCCAGAACTCGACCGAGGACATGCGCTGGCCGTCGCGCGGCCACAGGCCCAGCGGGTCGAGCTCAGGCAGTTTTTCGAGGGGCACGGCCTCATACTTGAGGTCGCTGTTCTCGCCGTTGGCGGGCGGCGGGTTGTCCGCCGCGCGGTTGTCGTTGGACGGCGCCGGGCCGGGTTTGCCACCCAGGTACTTCCAAGCCGCCAGCGCCCCCATGGCGAGGGCGATCACGACCAGCGAGGCAATCAGCGGCTTCCACTGCTTCATGGCCGCGGACTATAGCAGCAACTCTCAGGGACAGGCACCTTTGGTGCCTGTCCCTTCTCGCAAGCGGGTTCGATTCAGCGACAGGTGAAGCCGCCGTCCACCACCAGTTCGCTGCCGGTCACGAACTTGGCCTCGTCGGCGGCCAGGTAGACGCAGGCCCAGCCGATGTCGTCAGCCTCGCCCATGTGCCCTAGCGGGTGGGCCGCCGCAGTGGCCTCGCGTGCCGCGACCGGGTCTGGCGCACCTTGCAGGTGCTGCTCGACCATGGGGGTCCAGATGAAGCCGGGGTGGACGCTGTTCACGCGGATGCGGTCCCTGGCGTACAGCAGGGCGTCGGTCTTGGTCATCAGCCGCACGGCGCCCTTGCTGGCGTGGTAGGGCGGCACGTCCGGCGCGCCCACCAGGCCGTAGATGCTGGACAGGTTGATGATGCTGCCGTGCCCGGCCCGCTTCATCTGCGGGATCACGTGCTTGGTGCAGAGAAACACGCCCTTCACGTTGATCGCCTGGACATGCTCCCACTCCTCGAGGCTCAGCTCGTGGGTGGGCTTGTTCGCGCCCGAGATGCCGGCGTTGTTCACCAGCACCGTGACCGGGCCGAACTCTTTCTCCACCTCGGCGAACACGCGTTTGACCTGGTCTTCCGAAGACACGTCCAGGTGCCAGTAACGCGCCCGGCCGTCGTGGGTCGTGATCTCGTGCGCCACCTCGCGCCCGGCTTCGTCGTCGATGTCCGTGACGGCCACCGCGGCGCCTTCGCGCGCCATCAGCACGGCGGTCGAGCGCCCGATGCCCACGGCGCCGCCGGTGATAAGCGCCACTTTGCCTTTCAGCCTGTTCATGGTTGCCTCCCGGGTCAGAACGCGGACCCGGCACAGGCCCTTCCGTCATGCCAGGTCGAACAGCAGCAATTCGGCATCATCGGTGGCGAGGATGTTCACCGCGCCGACGTCCTCGATCGCAGCGCCGTCCGCGGTCCCCAGCTCATGCCCATTCAGCGCCAGCCGGCCGCGGGTAACCTGCAGCCAGGCGCCGTGGCCGGGCGGCAGGGTGTAGCTCAGCTCGCCGCCCTTCTTCAGCCTGGCGGCATACAGCCGGGTGTCGGCGTTGATCGTGACCGAGCCCTCGGCGCCGTCGGGCGAGGCAACCAGCACCAGGCGGCCTTGCTCGGCGTGGCCGGGCAGGGCCTTTTCCTCGTAGCCGGGACGGATGCCCTTCTGGCGCGGGAAAATCCAGATCTGGTAGAGGTGTACGGGGTCCGGGCCCGGGTTGACCTCGCTGTGCAGCACGCCGGTGCCGGCGCTCATGCGCTGCACGATGCCCGGCTTGATGCGCCCGTGGTTGCCCATGCTGTCGCGGTGCTCGAGCTCGCCCTCCATGACATAGGTGACGATTTCCATGTCGCGGTGCGGGTGCATGCCGAAACCCTGGCCGCCGGCAATGCGGTCTTCGTTCATCACGCGCAGGCCGCGGAAGTGAACGTGCTTGGGGTCATGGTAGTCGGCGAACGAGAACGTGTGCCAGGTATCGAGCCAGCCGTGCTCGAAGTGGCCGCGATCTTCTGCTTTGCGGATGGTGATCATGACGTCTCCTTTGACCATCCTAACAGTTCTATATCGAATTATCTTCCCGGCCGCGGTGCGGCGCTTCAACCGCGCAGCTTGGCCGCCAGCTGGGCCACGATTCTGCCGAGCTCTTTGACCTTGGCCTCGACCTTGGGGTCCTGCAGGTTGCCTTCGGCGTCGAAGGCCTCGGCGGCCTTGGAAAGCCCGTAGGTCTGCGGGATCACCAGCATCTGCAGGTGCAGCAGGTGGCCGCGCAGGGACGCGAGCATGCGGTTGCCGCCCAGGGCGCCGGGGCTGGCGGCCATGGCTGCTGCCGGCTTCATGGCGAAGATTTCGAAGGGCTTTTCACCCTCGCGGGGGCGGGACAGCCAGTCGGTGAGGTTCTTGAGCACTCCGGAAAAGCCGGCGTTGTATTCAGGGCTGGCAACCAGGAAGCCGTCGGCATGCTTGCAGGCGTCCTTGAGCTTGTGGACGTTCTCGGGCAGGCCTTTGTCGGCCTCGAGGTCGCCGTCGTAGAGGGGCAGCGGGTAGTCCTTGAGGTCGATCAGGTTGAGCTCGGCGCCGGCTTCGCGGGCGCCCTGGGCGGCCACGCGGATGAGCTTTTTGTTCCATGAGCCGGCGCGCAGGCTGCCGGCGAATGCAAGGATGTTGGCCATGTCACGCTCCCGGCTGGATAACGTTGAGCCGCGCGAGATGGATTCCAGTTAAAAGTGAGAGGGACCGACGCCGGGTGGCCTCAGTCCCTCTTTTCGGCCCAGGTCGGGGGCAACAACCGGGGCAGTAGTGGAACGCGAGAGGCTTGCGGAGTAATCCGGAAAACTCTGGCGGGCTGGTTAAACGGACACGGGCCGCAGCTTTGGCTGCGGCCCGTGTTATATCCCGGCACCAACCTACTTTCGCCTTTCGACTATCATCGGCCCCACGGGCTTAACTTCCGAGTTCGAGATGGGATCGGGTGTGTCCCCGAGGGTAAGGGCACCGAGAAAAATTCTCGTAAGGTTTTCAAAGCGAGCGCGGCTCGCTGACAACAGCATACTGGATAGATTTTAGTGACAAGGCATCACGTGAGACGCTAACGACGTGTCTTGGAATCGCTAATACACGTTTGCTTTGCAACACTCCGGGAGACCCGGAGATTGTTGCGGTCAAGCCAATCGGATGATTAGTACCGGTTAGCTCATTCCTCTCGGAATTTACACACCCGGCCTATCGACGTGGTAGTCTTCCACGGTCCTGATGGGGAGTCCTTATCTTGCGAAGGGCTTCGCGCTTATATGCTTTCAGCGCTTATCCTTTCCGGACGTAGCTACCCTGCGCTGGGCCTGGCGGCCCAACAGGAACACCAGAGGTCCGTCCAACCCAATCCTCTCGTACTAAGGTTAGACTCGCTCAAGACTCCTCCGCCCACAGTAGGTAGGGACCAACCTGGCTCGCGCCGGTCTGAACCCAGCTCACGTACCGCTTTAATCGGCGAACAGCCGAACCCTTGGGGCCGCCTTCAGTCCCAGGATGCGATGAGCCGACATCGAGGTGCCAAACCCTACCGTCGATATGGACTCTTAGGTAGGATCAGCCTGTTATCCCTAGCGTAGCTTTTATCTGATGAGCTATGTCCCTTCCACACGGATCCACAGGATCACTAAGTCCTGCTTTCGCATCTGCTCGACCTATTAGTCTCGCAGTCAAGCACCCTTCTACCTTTGCGCTCTACGGGCGATGACCGACCGCCCTGAGGGTACCTTTGAACTCCTCCGTTACTTTTTGGGAGGAAACCGCCCCAGTCAAACTGACCGTCAAACAGTGTCCCCTGGCCGGATTCACGGCACAGGGTTAGAACTCTCATACATAAAGGGTGGTATCTCACCGATGGCTCCACCAGGGCCAGGACCCTGGTCTCAAAGCCTCCCACCTATCCTGCGCATTACATACAAAAGCCCAATGTCAGACTACAGTAAAGCTGCATAGGGTCTTTCCGCCTAGCTGCGGGTACGTTGTATCTTCACAACGACTCCTATTTCGCCGTGTCCCTGCAGGAGACAGTGTTCCACTCGTGCCGCTCTTCGTGCGGGACTGAACTTACCAGCCAAGGAATTTCGCTACCTTAGGACCCTCATAGTTAGGGCCGCCATTCACTGGGGCTTAGGTTCACAGCTTCGCCTTGCGGCTAACCGATTCCCTTGACCTTCCAGCATTGGGCAAGCGTCGCTCCCTATACATCCTCTTCGGAGTTAGCAGAGAGCTGTGTTTTTGATAAACAGTCGATGGAACCTCTTTTCTGTGGCCTCCCTTGCGGGTAGGCGCCCCTTATAGCGAACATACGGGGCCAATTTGCCGAGTTCCTTCTGCAGAGTTCTCACGCGCGTCTGAGGATCTTCTCCTCGCCTACCTGTGTCGGTTTCGGGTACGGTCACATACAAGTTATGCTTAGAGGCTTTTCTTGCCGAAGCTGCACGCCAGTACGGTTTGGCCGAAGCCGCGCCGTCTCACCCTTCGAGGATTACGCAAACGGATTTACCTATCTGCCACCTCTCCAGGCAACGGGCCATCCAACAGACCCTAGGCCATTCACTCCGGGTCCCCCCATCGCACTTGCACATGGTTGACGAATATTAACGTCATTCCCATCACCTACGCCTTTCGGCCTCGGCTTAGGGACCGACTAACCCGAGGCGGAATTACCTTGCCCCGGAACCCTTAGGCTTACGACGAACGGGATTCTAACCCGTTTTATCGCTACTCAATCCGGCATGATCACTTCCAGCCGCTCCACCACTCCTTGCGGTATGGCTTCAATGCTGACTGGAACGCTCCGCTACCCCGCAGAACACCCTCCGGTGTTTCTGCAGACAGAGCTTCGGTGCTACGCTTAGTCCCGATCATTGTCGGCGCGAAAGTGCTCGACCGGTAAGCTATTACGCACTTTTTAAATGGTGGCTGCTTCTAAGCCAACATCCCGGCTGTCTTAGCACTTCCACTTCCTTTGTCCACTTAGCGTAGGCTTGGGGACCTTAGCTGCTGTTCTGGGTTATCTCCCTCTCGACCATAGAGCTTATCCCCTACGGTCTTACTCCCAAGATACGGCGCATGGTATTCGGAGTTTGAAAGGATGGGGTACGGCGAACCGCCCGCCGATCCTCTCAGTATCTCTACCCCCATGCACTATTACTTGAGGCAAACCCTAAAGTTTTTTCGCGGAGAACCAGCTATCTCCGAAGTCGGTTAGCTTTTCACTCCTATCCACAACTCATCCGATAGATTTTCAACTCTAAACGGTTCGGACCTCCATGGGCGGTTAAGCCCACTTCACCCTGGTCATGGATAGATCCTCCGGTTTCGGGTCTACGTCACGTTACTAGAATCGCACGTTTCGCACTCGCTTTCGCTTCGGCTTCGTGTCAGAGACACTTAACCTTGCAACGCAACGTAACTCGCCGGATCATTATGCAAAAGGCACGCCGTCACGCTTGCCCATACGGGTATAGCGCTCCGACCGCTTGTAGGCATACGGTTTCAGGATCAATTCCTCCCCTCCCGGGGATCTTTCCAACTTTCCCTTGCGGTACTGGTACACTATCGGTCACTTAGGAATACTTAGCCTTAGAGAGTGGGTTCCCTAAATTCCTGCCAGGTTCCTCCTATCTGACAGTACTTGGGAGAGACACCGGAGTCCGACACCCTTTCACTTACAGGGCTTTCACCTTCTACGGCCAGACTTTCCAGTCTGTTCGGTTAGGGCCGGATTTGTAACTCCGCGCAGGGTTTGCAGCCCCTGCCTGTGTTTCCCGCGACCCCGCGTACACAACGCCTGCATGCTTACATGTACTCGGTTTGGGCTAATTCCCGTTCGCTCGCCGCTACTAAGGAAGTCTCTTCGATTTCTCTTCCTGCAGGTACTGAGATGGTTCAGTTCTCTGCGTTTGCTCCCGCCAGCCTATGCATTCAGCCGGAGGTGACCGGTATTCAAACCGGTCGGGTTTCCCCATTCGGAAATCCCCGGGTAATAACGGTTGTTACCACCTCCCCGAGGCTTATCGCAGGTTTCCACGTCCTTCATCGCTTCTAAGTGCCTAGTCATCCCCCGTACGCCCTTAATATCTTGACCACAACAACCCCTGGATCCCTCCAGGAGTGCGCTTTCCTCTCGCTCCGTTCCCGACCGGGCCGACAATACAAGCCGCCCGGCCAATCCCGTGGCTGAGGCCTCAAGACACGTTGTAGCGTCAGCACCCGACGTCTCGCGACGTCAGCTGCTGTTTCATCGTTGATGCCTTGGTTACTTTCTCCAGACGCGCGCTTTCCGACGCCTCCCGGCGGCGGCTTAGCGAATAGGTTATCTTACTAGGATAACACTAATCTGGAGTAATCTAGTCACTCTGATCTATCACAGTATGCTGTTGTCAAAGAGCCGAAACCCGACTCGTCGTCGGGGCTCGAGAGCATGCGCCCAGGCGCACATTCCCAAACCTCGACCTCATACGCGCGCCGCCTGGCCTGACAGCCGAAGCACAAAGTGCGAAGGCTGGTGGACCGGAGGGGAGTCGAACCCCTGACCCTCGCCTTGCAAAGGCGACGCTCTACCACTGAGCTACCGGCCCTTGCGTCCCGGCTGCCGTGGAATGGTGCGCCGGGGCGGACTCGAACCGCCGACCTCACGCTTATCAGGCGTGTGCTCTAACCAGCTGAGCTACCGGCGCGCCCGAGACCGTTGCCGGCCCGTCTTCCACTGCGAAGGGTGCGAAGGGGGCCCCGAGACGACAGGGCCCCCGCGCACGCGTATGTTGAATAGCCATGAAAGAGGATATGCCTTACGACTATGAGAGTCGCCTCTCATAGAAGTCTATGTAATCCTTAGAAAGGAGGTGATCCAGCCGCAGGTTCCCCTACTGCTACCTTGTTACGACTTAGCCCCAGTCACCGACACTACCCTAGGCGCCGCCCTCCGAAGTTAGGCTAACGACTTTAGATAGAACCGGCTTCCATGGCTTGACGGGCGGTGTGTACAAGGCTCAGGAACATATTCACCGCGGTATGGCTGACCCGCGATTACTAGCGATTCCAACTTCATGGAGTCGAGTTGCAGACTCCAATCCGAACTGAGCATGGCTTTCTGAGATTTCCCCCACCTCGCGGTATCGGATCCCTTTGTACCATGCATTGTAGCACGTGTGTAGCCCAGGCCATAAGGGCCATGATGACTTGACGTCGTCCCCACCTTCCTCCGTCTTACGAGGCAGTCCCGCCAGAGTCCCCGCCATTACGCGTTGGCAACTGACAGTAGGGGTTTCGCTCGTTATGGGACTTAACCCGACATCTCACGACACGAGCTGACGACAGCCATGCAACACCTGCACAGGATTTCCCCGAAGGGTTGGCTGCGCTTTCACGCAGTTACATCCTGATGTCTAGGCCTGGTAAGGTTCTTCGCGTTGCTTCGAATTAAACCACATGCTCCACCGCTTGTGTGAGCCCCCGTCAATTCCTTTGAGTTTTACCCTTGCGAGCATACTCCCCAGGCGGTGCACTTATCGGTTTCCCTTGGGGAGAGAATGGCTAGGTGCCTCCCTCTCCCTAGTGCACATCGTTTACGGCGTGGACTACCGGGGTATCTAATCCCGTTCGCTCCCCACGCTTTCGCGCCTCAGCGTCAATACATGGCCAGTGCGCCGCCTTCGCCTCCGGTGTTCCCTGTGATATCTGAGCATTTCACCGCTCCACCACAAGTTCCGCGCACCCCTCCATGATTCTAGCAACGCAGTATCGAGGCCACTTCGACGGGTGAGCCGCCGGATTTCAACCTTGACTTACGCTGCCGCCTACGCGCCCTTTAAGCCCAGTAAATCCGAACAACGTTTGCGACCTACGTATTACCGCAGCTGCTGGCACGTAGTTAGCTGTCACTTCCTCTGGAGTTTAACTCATCACGTGAGTTACACGCTTATTGTTAGCTCCTGACAGTGGTTTACAACCCGAAGGCCTTCATCCCACACGCGGCGTCGCACGTTCAGGCTTGCGCCCATTGACAATGATTCTCGACTGCAGCCTCCCGTAGGAGTCTGGGCAGTGTCTCAGTCCCAGTGTGGCCAGCCACCCTCTCAGGCCGGCTACGCGTCGCAGGCTTGGTGGGCCGTTACCCCGCCAACTACCTGATACGGACTGGTCTCCTCCTTGAGCGTCCGAAGACTTTGACCTCTGGGGGATGCCCCCCTGTGGTCTTATGCGGTATTAGCTCCAGTTTCCCGGAGTTGTCCCCCACTCAAGGGTAGATTAACCAGTTGTTACTCACCCTTCCGCCACTCGTGTACCCCCGAAGGGGCCTTACCGTTCGACTTGCATGCCTCATCCACGCCGCCAACGTTCGTTCTGAACCAGGATCAAATTCTCCATCAACAAAAATTTGATCTCGGTCACCTCTCTGGGCATTGGGCAATGCTCCCGTAACTCATTACGGGTTCATTACTTCAATGCAAAGATGTGACTGATTGTTTTGCTTCGGTGTCCGCACTTGGTGCAGACAGATCGATTTACCCCTTCCGACCCTCGCCTTGCGGCGCATGTCGTCCAGGGCGCAAGAGTCGCTTACGCACCCCCACCTCAATTGGTGGCTGACGCTTGGCCCGCATGGGCCGCCCGCCAGGAGCTTTGCTCATCGTGCGATCGCGGTCTCCCACAATCACATCCTCTAATTCATGGCTATTCAGTTTTCAAAGAACAGTGCTTTCCAGGATTCAAGCCGTTGGCTCAATACCCAAAAAGACACCGGCGCCCATCCGCTCTGTTTCCGGGTAGGCACCGGGCGCTTGAGGTCTTCTGACCCCAGGCGCTCAGCGCCACTTTCCCGTATCACAGATCCGGTTGGAACTCCGACACCCTGACAGCGTCGGGCCCCTCATCCTAGCCAAGGTTGCTTGCTGCTTCAACCCCCGGCTTTCAAGTTTTTCTGCCGAACCGCTTGCTTTCGGCCTTCCGTCACGCCTCACGGCCTGCCGGACTCCCCCGTGGGGCGCGCAAAAGTAGCGCGTTTTTTTTACGGGTCAAGCCCCAATGCAAATCTTTTTTTCAGGGGCCGTTAATTCCCGTCCCGTGGATCTTTCCTCACAACGAAACAAGGTTTCCACAACCGTAAAAACGAACCGTAACCGCCAGCCATTCCATGCCCGTAAACCCTTACTCCAGGCGGTTTAGCGGTCTGGTGCGAGGTGGTTCCACCTCCGTTCAACCTACCGCGCGCTGGCGCTTGCGGCTCCTGTTTCTCCCGCCCCTGTCCGCCGTAGCTTCAGCGAAGGCGGATGCCACCCGCCGCCTCGATCAGTACGTCACCAGGCTCAGCACGTTGCGCCCGCCCAGCTTCTCTCGCCCGTTCAGGAACAGCAGTTCCACCACGAACCCCAGGCCCACAACCTGCGCACCCACGCGCTCCACCAGCTCGCTGGCCGCGGCCGCGGTGCCGCCCGTGGCCAGCAGGTCGTCGATGATCAGCACTCGGTCGTCGCTGGTGACGCCGTCCGTGTGCATCTCGAGGCTGCCCTGGCCGTACTCAAGCGTGTAGCTGACGCTGATGGTGTCGTAGGGCAGCTTGCCGGGCTTGCGCACGGGCGTGAACGGCAGTTCCAGTTCAGTGGCCAGCACGGCGCCGAAAATGAAGCCGCGCGACTCGATGCCCACGATGCGTGTGGGTTTCGCGGCCTCGAACTCGCGCTCGAAGGCGCCGGTGATGCGCGCCATGGCGGCCGGGTCGCCGAGGATGGGCGTGATGTCCTTGAAGATGATGCCGGGCTTGGGGAAGTCCGGGATGTCGCGAATCAGCCGCTTGATCGAGTCCATGGCAGTCTCCTGTGGCGGCCTTGTAACACGAAGAAACGAAGAAGCGAAGAACCGCCCGCACGAACTTCGCTTCTTCGTTTCTTCGTGTTGAACCCTTGCCCCGAGCCGCCCGCAAACCGAAAAGGGCGGCATGAAGAGCCTTTATCGTGATGAAGATGCGGCCGCGTTCGTGGACCGCTTTGCCTCCGCGGGCGAAGACGTCGCCCTGCGCGTTTACACCTCGCAACTGATCGGGCGCGACCCCGACCTGGTGATGCACGGCGGCGGCAACACCAGCGTGAAGGGCGAGTTCAAGAACATCCTGGGCGAGGCCGTACCCGCCATCTTCGTCAAAGGCAGCGGCTGGAACCTCGACACCATCGAACCTCCCGGCCTGCCCGGCCTTGACCTGACCTATCTGAAAAAGCTGCGCGAGCTGCCTGAGCTGTCCGACGAAGAAATGGTCAACCAGCTGCGCACCCACATGTTTGACGCCGGCGGCCCGAACCCAAGCGTCGAGACGCTGCTGCACGCCTTTCTGCCCCACAAGTTCATCGACCACAGCCACGCCGACGCGATCCTCGCCATCACCAACCGGCCGGATGGCGAGGCGCTGGTGCGCGAGATCTACGGCGACAAGGTCGGCATCGTGCGCTACGTGATGCCGGGCTTCGAACTGGCAAAGGTGTGTGCCGAGGTGTACGAGGCCAACCCGAACGTGGTCGGCCTGGTGCTGCTGAAGCACGGGCTGTTCAGCTTCGGCGAGAGCGCCAAAGACAGCTACGAGCGCCACGTCGAGCTGGTCAGCATGGCCGAGAACTGGCTGCGCAATGAGCTTTCCAAGGGCCGCCGCCTGAAGCCCTCCTTCGACGCGCCCGACGAACCCGAAGCCCTGGTAGCCGATCTCGCGCCCGTGCTGCGCGGCCTGCTGGCGGAAGCCACCGGCGAGCCCGACGCGCCGTACAAGCGCATGGTGATGGAGTGGCGCGCCACGGATGAAATCCTGAATTTCGTGAACTCGCATGAGCTGGCCACGCTGGCGCTGACGGGCCCGCTCACGCCCGACCACGTGATCCGCACCAAGTCCATGCCGCTGGTGCTGTTCGCGCCCGAGTTCGACGACATCGGCGAGCAGCTGGCCCACGCGGTGACCGCCTACCGCCGCGGCTACGACGTGTACTTCAGCAGCATGAGCTACCAGAAGGGCGTGAAGCGCGTGCGCCTGGACGACTTCCCGCGCGTGGTGCTGGTGCCCGGCGTCGGCATGCTGGCATGGGGCGCGAGCAAAAAGGACGCGCGCATCGCGGCCGACATTTACGAGCACACCATTCGCGTGAAGACTCTCGTTCACGCCACCGGCGAATACGAGGCGCTGCCGGAAAGCGACCTGTTCGACGTCGAGTACTGGCCGCTGGAGCAGGCCAAGCTGGGCAAATCCAAGCCCAAGCCGCTCGCCGGCCAGGTCGCGGTGGTGACCGGCGCTGCCGGCGCGATCGGCAGCGCGGTCGCGGAAAGCCTGATCATGGCGGGCGCGCACGTGGTGCTGAGCGACGTGAACGCCGAGCGCCTGGAGGAAACCTGCACTGAGCTGGGCACGAAGCACGGCAAGGACAACCGCCGCGGCGTGGTGTGCGACGTGACGGACGAGCGCTCTGTGCGCGCGCTGTTCTATGAAGTCGCGCGCCAGTACGGCGGTGTTGACATCGTGGTGCCCAACGCCGGCATCGCCCACTCACGCCCGCTGGACGAACTCGAGGTCGACGACTGGCAGCGCGTGATGGACGTGAACCTGAAGGGCTACTTCCTGGTGATGCGCGAGGGCGCGCGCCTGCTGAAGCAGCAGGCCACCGGCGGCCACATCATCGTGATCGGCAGCAAGAACGTGATGGCACCGGGCGCGGAGTTCGGCGCGTACTCGGCCAGCAAGGCGGCCGTGCACCAGCTTGCGAAGGTAACGGCGCTGGAGCTGGCCAAGGACGGCATCCGGGTGAACGTGCTGGCGCCTGACGCGGTGTTCGGCAACGAGAAGAACCCCAGCGGCCTGTGGCAGGAAGTAGGCCCGGACCGCGCCAAGGCCCACGGCATCGACTACAAGCAACTCGAGGAGCATTACCGCAACCGCAACCTGCTGCACGCGCGCATTACCGGCCGACACGTGGGCAACGCGGTGGTGTTCTTCGCCACCAACCAGACGCCCACCACCGGCGCGACACTGCCCATTGACGGCGGCATCGCGGCCGCGTTCCCGCGTTAGAGCTTTTTTAGATTGAGTGGACCGTGCTGATGCGCAGCGACGGACGAGCAGGTCAAGAAGCGCGGACGCAGGCGTGGCTGGAGGCCACGCCGAGGGAGCGCGACGAAGAGATGCGAAGTCCGCCGCGCGCAGCAGCCGGTACAGTCGATCTAAAAATGCTCTAGAGCTTGTCCGCGCGCTTCAGCCAGCGCCGGATGTAACCCGGGGCGGTCGCGAGCTTTGCTTCGTCAACGGGCGGCAGCGGCGCGCTGGATTTGGTGCACCAGTACAGGACCGGGGACTGTCCCCGCAGGGGACTGTCCCCGGTGTCGAGCATCTCCAGCAGCGCCGCGCCGGACTTCGCCGCGTAGGTGGTGTCCAGGGGCGGCGCCATCAGCTCGGCGAAGTGCTTCGCGGCCGCGAGCCCGCCCTGGGTGATGCGCGCGTAGCCCCAGCCGAAGTGGCGCGTGTTCAGCACAAGCCGCTCGGGTTGCAGCTTCACAACGGGCCCGCCGACCTGCGCCAGGTAGCGCGCAGTGGCCCGCGCCAGCCTTAGCACCTGAAAGCGCGCGGTCACGGGCCAGGGCGTCACGCGCACGGCGTGCACCAGCGGAAGCTCGCCGGGCCATAAACCAAGCTGCCGCGCGAGCGGCAGGCCCACCAGCAGACCCGCCGTGGTGCAGGTGCTGCCGATCGCCAGCACAATGTGGCGCGGCGCGGGCATGGCCCCGGCGTTGATCTGTTCCGCCAGTTCAAGCGCCGCGCCCACGTGGCCCAGCGCGCCCAGGGGCACGGCGCCGCCGGGCGGCACCAGGTAGATTTCGCGCGAGCGCTTCAGCTTCAGCCAGTGCCAGGGGAACGTCAGCAGGCTGCGCAGTGCGACAACTTCGTCGCAAGCGGTCACCATTACGCGCAGGTTTTCCGCGGCCGTGGGCGTGGCGCGCTGGGGGAATAGCACGGCGCCGGGTTGAAGGCCGACGCGCCTGGCGTGCAGGATGCAGGCGACGGCCTGGTTGCTGCCGTAGGCGCCCAGCGTCCAGACCCGCTTGAAGCCGCGCGCCAGGGCGTCCGCGAACAGTGTTTCCAGCGTGCGGATCTTGTTGCCGCCGTAGAGCGGCGAGGACAGGTCCTCGCGCTTGAGCCAAACGTCTCCCAGCGCCGGCAGATGCTCAACGGGCGTGGGGTACTCACCGAGCTGAACGTGGGGCACGTCCAGGTTCGGCAGGTGGCGTTTGAGCATGAAGTCGGGCACGGGAGTACTGAGTACAGGGTACGGCGTACAGAGTACAGGGGCCGGCGTGGCATGGGTGTCCCCGCCCATGGAAACACTCGCCTGGGGCGCGCGTCCGGGCACGGATAAGTACATCTGTGCCGCTATATCCGGCCGAGCAGCCAGACGAGTGTGAAGCACAATGACGGCACGGACAGGTAGCTGGCCACGGCGCGCGGTGTCATGAAGCCGCGCATGCACCAGGCGCGGGTCGGCACGCGGCGGGCCATGCCCATTTTGGCCGGCGCGCGCGACAGCACGGGCTCGAACCACGGGCGGCGCGCGCCCTGCAGCACCAGCTCCGGCGCGGGTTCAAACGGATCAACGGTTGGCGGTACCGGCCCGCCCTCGGCACGGGTCACGATGCGGCTGACCTGGTAGCCGTTGAAGGTCTCCAGCTCGGACGAATCCGCCGGCAGCTCATAGAACACGTAGGGCATTTGAGCCTCCGCCCAGATTGTCCCACATGGACGGCCGGTTAGCCAAATTTTCTCCACAGGCCAAACAGGGTTCAGCAATCGCGCGACCTTCGTTATCATGCGGCAGCACCAGACGAAAACGGGGACCGCATGTCCGCTGAACTTACGCTTCTGTTCCTGGAGAAGCGCGTTGAGGCCGCCAGGCTTTGCGCGTCCATCACCGAGCCGTTCGCCACGGGCTCCGAGCCCACGGACGGCGACAGCCTCGCCGCCGACTTCATGCAGATCGCATCTGAGCTCGAGGGCTCGCTTGCGGCACTCAAGAAGCTGGACGGCGGCCTGGAGAAAGACCGCACACTGGAGGCCGGCGACATCCGCCACGTGCGCGGGCGCATCGGCACGGCCGTCGGTGAAGTCGCCCGCGCGGCCCAGGACTTCGCGGCGCAGGTGCGCTTCTTCGAAGCCATGAACCCGAACGACGCCGCCAAGACCAAGCCCGCGCTGGACAAGTTCGACGAGGTGGAAAAAGCCACCCGCGACTTCACCATCCCCGACGGCCCCGAAGAGGGCGCTGAGCTCGCGCCGGCCGACGACACCGGCCTCGCGCCCGAGCACGACGACGTGGACCCGATGTTGATGTGACGGAACGCGGCCGTCCCGGCCGCCGGATTTGCGGGCAAGATGCCCGCGCTCCGTGCCGCTTTTCCGACACCTATCCACAGTGCTGCCCTGCGGGCTTGAGCGTGTATCGTCCCGCCATGCAAAAGTACTTCAACCGCGCGAACATCTACCTGGTCGGCAAGCAGGTCATGCCTGAGGCCGAGGTGCAGCGCTTCCTCGAGAACGAAGCCGACACCTGGCAGACCGACACGGACAACGCCGCCCAGCGCATCCCTGAGCTGGCGGGGCGCATCTGTTACATGAGCTTCGGCGACAAGCAGGGCCGCAAAGACAACGCCAGCTACCTGGGGCACATCATGCAGGTGGGCCACGGCAGCGTGCTGGAGCACGCGGTGTTCAGCCTGCTGCTGACCGGCGTGAGCCGCAGCCTGACGCACGAGCTGGTGCGCCACCGCGCCGGCTTCGCGTACAGCCAGCTCAGCCAGCGCTACGTGGACGAAACCGAGGCCCAGTTCGTGATCCCGCCCGCGGTGCAGGGCGACGCCGAGCTGGAGAAGCTGCTGAAGGACCACTGCGACGCAACGCTGAAGGTCTACGCGGAACTGACCGAGAAACTCGCCGAGAAGTACGCCACGCCCGAGGGCCTGGTGGATTTCGCATTGCGGGAAGAACAGCTCACCGAGGGCGAAAACGGAAAGTTCACCTTCGGTGAAGCTGTTGAAGGCCACGACAAGCTCAGCATCAACGACTGGCGGGCGCTGGTGGGCAGGAACGAGGGCGTGGCCAAGTACTTCAAGAAGAAGACCATCCGCGGCCGTCGCAAATCGGCTCGTGAGGCCGCGCGCTCGGTGCTGCCGAACGCGACGGAGACGAAGATTTTTGTGACGGGCAACGCGCGCTCGTGGCGGCACTTCATCGAGCTGCGGGGCGACATCCACGCCGAGGCGGAGATCCGGGCCCTGGCCTGCGACGTGGCGCGGCTGCTGAAGAAGGAAGCGCCCAACCTGTTCGGCGACTACGAGATCGTCAAGCTGCCCGACGGCAGCGAACGCACCCGCACCACCCACCGCAAGGTTTAGTTTCACGCGAAGATGCGAAGAACGCGAAGGCCGCCAGAGGCGGCCTTTGTGATTGGCAACGGTAAAAAGCTGTTAACCACGAAGGGCCACCTGAACCGTTCATGGCACTCCATAGGGCACGTTCACGATTCGCTTGCAGTCGAACTGGCCCGAAGGGCCCCGCTAAGGTAGCCGGGCGCGTAAGCGCCCGGAAGCTGGACCAGATCGCTCGCGCGCCCGTAGGGCCGCCTAACCGCGCAGTGCACCTTTTAGGCGGCCCTTCGGGCGCCCGGCATCGCGGCTCCAAGATCCGGGGGCTGCCGCCCCCGGCTACCCTAGCCAGGCCCTTCGGGCCAGAACGGCCGCGAACGAACCGTGATATTGCTCTTGGTGGTTCCCCGCAGTCGCAGTTGTCAGGATGTACAGGAATCAACAGGACGCAGGTTCAGTTTGAGCGCTCCACAAGTGTCCGCGTCCATTCACATCCTGTCCATCCTGACAAATATAGTTCGCGTCGTGCGCGGTCAGTGGAGCTTGCCTAGTCGATCAGGGCGTCGTGCCAGAGGTTGGTGGTGTACTCTTGCCCGTCTTCCGTGCGCCAGGTGACGGAGGTGGCTGTTACCGCGACGACGGTCAGTCCTCCACCGTCTCGCTTCAGGACTTCGTTGTAGCTCTTCAGCGCGGTCTGGTAGCCCTCGGTGTCGCCTGCCGCGAGGCAGCGTCGCGCCTCGGCGATATGATCCACCCGGGCCGAAACGGGTTTCTCCGGCTTCAGAGTTACTTTGGGCTGATCCAGAAGCTTGGCGGCCTTTGTCGAATCCGGTTCCGGCTCTTGTTTGGGCTCAGCCGCCGCGGGCGGCGGAGATGGTTGCTGTGGCTGCAGCTTGGGCTCCTCACCGCCACAGGCGGAGAGGGCCAGAACAATCACCATCAATACGATCAGACTTATCAGCCGCATGGGTGCAGTTTAGCACACTGTATTCGCGACCAGTAAAGGATTCCGCGAAGTTGCGAAGTCGGCAGCCCGTTCAACAGTCTCACGATATCTGCGAACAGCGGTTGTCCACGAAGGGCCACCTGAACCGTTCATGGCACTGCTTAGGACACGTTCACGATTCGCTTGCAGTCGAACTGGCCCGAAGGGCCTGGCTAGAGCTTTTTCATGGTTAGTTTGCAGAGATTCCGCGCAGCGCCGAGCGAGCAGATCAAGGAGCGCGGACGCAGGCGTGGCTGGAGGCCACGCCGAGGTAGCGCGACGCAGAGCTGCGAAGTTCGCCGCAAGCGGAAGCCTGCAAACTAACCATGAAAATGCTCTAGGGTAGCCGGGGGCGGCAGCCCCCGGATATTGGAGCCGCGATGCCGGGCGCCCGAAGGGCCGCCCAAAAGGCGCACTGCGCGGTTCGGCGGCCCTACGGGCGCGCGAGCGATCGTTTCCAGCATCCGGGCGCTTACGCGCCCGGCTACCCAAGCTGGGCCCTTCGGGCCAGAACGGCCGCGAACGAACCGTGATATTGCTCTTGGTGCTTCCCCGCAGTTCCAGTTGTCAGGACTTACAGGAAGCAACAGGACGCGGGTTCAGGTTGAGCGCCACAAGTGTCCGCGTCCATTCACATCCTGTCCATCCTGACAAATGCACTTCGAGGGCATCGCCCTCACGAAGCGCTCATTTCTCCGAGCAGCTTGGCGAGCTTCAGGCGCTGTTTCAGGCCGATGTCCTTGTTGCTCATGGCGCGGCGCAGGGCGCCTGCCCCGGCCGTGCCGGCGGCCTTCAGCTTGCTTTCCGCGTCGGCGTCGCCCTCGGCGGCCTTCTGCACCAGCGCCTCCATTTCGGCTTGACGTGTCAAGTCTATGTTGTTGACCAGCACGTAGCCCACGCGCTTGACCTCACTGCCGATGCCGGCGGGCAGGGTCAGCTTCAGCTCCATCAGCTCATCCAGCGCCTTCTGGGTGCGGCGCCACGACATCGTGCCGACTTTCGCCATGTCGGCCTGCCAGCAGCGCTCGAACACCCTGGCCTGGGCTTCGGTCAGACCCGCTGCGCTGGTCTCGCTGGTCAGGCGGCCGACGGGCAGCAGGCTCTCCGGCGCCACCAGCGCGTCGTCCTTCAGCACGACTTCACCGGGCTGTTCGCCGCTGGCGGCCGGCACGCGGGCGACGTAGCAGGTGTAGATCTCCGCGCCGACGGCCACATGCACGCGCAGGTCCAGCAGCTCGTGGGCGGTGTAGTTGTGGACCACCGGCTGGCCCTCGGCGTTGATGAAGATATCGGCCTCGGGCAGGCCGTTGCGCGCGCCCTCATAGAACAGAAAACGCTCGTGCTCGCCGTTCACGACGATGCTGCCGGTGCTGCCGTCGCGGCTGTAGCCCGCCCAGTGGCTGGCATCCACGGCGTGCAGCTCGGGCGGGGCGAACTTGTCGCGTTCCACGCTGTCGCTGTAGAGCTGGATGTTGTCCCACTGGGCCGTGGAGGCGTCGGTGAGGCGGTTGGGCTTGGGGTACATCCAGGTCATCTTGCCGCTGGTGAATCGCACATCCAGGTCGAACACCACGTCGCGGTCGCACTCGAAATACAGCACCGGCTTGCGGATCTTGACCGGCGGGCGCGGCGGCTTGGGTTCGGGTACAGGCTCGGGCTGAGGCGGCGCGGCGGGTTGCGCCTCCATGGGGACTTCGCCGGGTTCATAGTAGAAGGCGGGGACATCGTCGGGGCCTTCGTCGCTGCCGTCCCAGTTCATGGTGGCCACGCCCCACTCGTAGACCTTCAGGGCGGGCAGGCTGGGCTGGTCGCGTTTGGCTTCGTCCGATTTCTCGGCGCTGCCGCGGCGCGCGGGGCTCTTGCGTTCGCTGGCGTCTTCGTTGACTTCGTCCTGGGCCTGCACGGCGAACTGCGCGGCCACGCCCAGCAGCAGCACGGCGGCATACGGGAACAGGCGTCGAATGGTCATCGGCTACTCCGGGTTGGGGTGACCTTAGGACGCGTGCTCCGATGCCCGGGTTCCAGAAAAAAGGGGACAGTCACCTGAGGTGACTGTCCCCGTCCGCGCTGGTTGCTACTCGTCGTCGCCGGGAAGGATGATACTGCCGCCGCTGCCGCCCTCCGCATCGGGCTCGAGCGTGATCGCGCCGAAGTCGTAGCGCTGGCCTTCCGTGAAATTCGCCCGCACGGTCTGCTTCTTGTAGCCCCATACCTGGAACTCAACCTCGTAGCTGCCGGCCGGCGGGTCGTTCTGCTCGAACAGGCCGTCCTTGCCGATCGGCCCGTTCATGCGCTTAGCGACCTTGCCACCCTCGCCCGTAATCTTGACCGAGGCCCAGCCCTGTACAGGATTGCCCGCAGCATCCGTGAAGTTCACGGCCATGCTGGCGGTGATCGCCACCTGGAAGTCGGCCGCCGCGCGGGCGCTTTCGCCCGACTTCACATCGATCTCGGTCGGCCCGCTGACCTGGCGATAGCCCGCGCCCTTGAGCCGGAACTTGTAGCGCCCCTCCGGCACGCCTGTGACCAGGAACTCGCCCGCACCGTCGGTGGTGGCGTTGTACTTGCCGCCGCGACCGCCGAAGTCGATCTCGATATTGTCGCCGCCCATGAAGTCGCCGCCGCCGGCCGGGTTCAGGCTGACCGTCACGCCCGCGACGCCCATGCCGTTGGCGTCCACCACGCGGCCGGAAACCGTACCGGCACCGCGCAGGGTGAGCTTGATGTTCTCCTTTGTGTCGCCGTTCTTGAGGCTGAAGCTGTCCTTCTTGCTCTCGGCGTAGCCGTCGGCGTTTGCTGTCAGGCTGACCTGCAGGCTGGCTTTTTCCGATACCTTGCGGTTGATCGCGGCCATGAAGAAGCCCGCGCCGTCGGTGGTGGCGATCGGCTCGCCGCTTTCGCTGTCGTCGCTGGAACGCACGAAGGCGATGCGGCGGCCCTCGCCGTCTGACGAGTAGTTCTCGCTGAAGCTGGCATAAACGCGCGCGCCGGCTACGGGCACGCCGGCGCCGTCGATCACCTGGCCGGAGATCGTGGCCGTGAAGTCGACCTTGGGGCCGTTGAAGATGCTCTCGAAGTCTTCAACCTCGTCGAGCTTCAGGTCTTTGAGCTTGTCCTTCAGCTCATTGATCTGGTCCTCGAGTTCCTTGGGGTCCGCGGGCTGGGCCGGGCCGGGTTGGGTGTTCTGCTCGGCCTCAACGGTCGGCTCGTACTTGGCCGGGGTTTCGCCCGCTTCTGATGCGGGCTTCGGGGGCACCTTCCCGGTCGTCGCGGGGGGATTCTCGGGTGCGGGCGGCGTCTCGGCGGAGGTCTCCCGGGCAGGGGCTTCCAGCGGCTTGACCTCGGGGGCGGGCTTCTGGTCAATGCTGGCGTCGGCAACGGTAACGGGGCGCGTTGCGGGCGCAGCGCCCTGTTCCTTGGCGACGTAGTAGCCCGCGCCAAATGAGATGCCGCAGGCAATCAGCAGGGCCAACAGGCCCGCGAGCAGGGTGGAACCTTTCATCGGTCTCTCCGGGTGAAGCACCGAACAAAGTACGGCCGTAAGGGTTGGAGTGTTACGTGAATTCTGCCCCGGTCAGATTCAGCGAAGGGACGGTAACTGCAGGGCTCACGCGGAGACGCCAAGGCGCCAAGAACTGCTGCCATCTCTGGCGTGCCACCACATTGTCGGGCCACAAAAACACGAAAGCACAAAAGACACTGCCACAAAAAGGGCTGCTGTGTGAGCATCACTCGCAGATCGTGCGAGAGGCAGTGCTTCACGAATGAACGCCTGAGTCGTGCAGGGGCCCATTCCAACCCAATCCAAAATCCAAAATCCAGAATCCCTCACACCCAGCCCACCACCAGGTTTGTGACGTACAGCGCGTAAGCGCTGAGCAGCAGCGCGCCTTTGCCGCGCCCGAGCCGCTTGCCGTGCCAGGCCAGCGCTGTGACGCCGCCGCTGAAGACCAGCATCACGATCATGTCCAGCTTCATCACGCGGGCGTCAATCACCAGCGGGCTGACCAGCGCCACCAGCCCCAGCACGCCGCAGACGTTGAAGATGTTGCTGCCCACCACGTTGCCCAGGCTGATTGCCGTCTCGCCGCGGATGATCGCCACCACGCTGGTTGCCAGCTCCGGCAGGCTGGTACCCACCGCCACGATGGTCAGGCCGATCACCAGCTCCGGGATGCCCAGCATCTGCGCGGCCTCAACCGAACCGTCCACGAACAGCTTGCCGCCGGCGACCAGGGCGCCCAGGCCAAGCACCGTCAGCACCACCAGCAGAGCGCGCCTGCGGCCTGAGTGCGCCTGGCTGGGCTCCGCGCCGCCGCGCGCGCCGCGGAACATCAGGAACACGATGAAGGCCAGCGTCGCCAGCAGGATCACGCCCTTCCAGCGCTCAAGCATGAAACCGGCGCCATCGCCCACCGCTACCGGGCCGCCGATGAACGGCAGCACTGCAATCAGCAGCGCCGCGAACAGCATGGCCGGCAGGTCGCGTTTGAACACCTCGGGGTCGATGTTGATCGGCTTGATCAGCGCTGCCAAACCCAGCACCAGGCCGATGTTGGCGATGTTGCTGCCCACCACGTTGCCGACCGAGATGTCGGCGGCGCCCTGCAGCGCGCCGGCCATGCTGACGGTCAGCTCCGGCGCGCTGGTACCGAAGGCGACCAGTGTCAGGCCGATGATCAGCGGCTTGACGCCGAAGGAAAGCGCCAGGCGCGACGAGCCGGAAACCAGCCACTCCGCGCCGAAGTGCAAACCCACGACGCCGAAAGCGAGCTGCATGATGATGTAGACGATGTCCACGCGGGCAACCCCTACTTCACAAAGCCGATCTCAAAACGCACGCGCCCCTGGCTTACCTTCATGTGGTAGAGCCGCATCTGCTGCGCGTTGCCCGCCAGGTCCGGGCGCAACATGGCCAGCAGCTTGGCGAAATCCAGCGTTACCAGCGCGTCCTTGTGGCGCAGGGCGTCCAGGCTGACCGGCCCGCTCTTCAGCAGCTTGCCCACCATGCCCACCAGCAGCTCCGCGAAGGTGCTGGAAAAAGTCAGCGGCCGCTCGACCCGGAACAGCACGGAGCCCGACTTGCCGGCCTCGCTGTGGGTGATTTCGCGGACGCCCAGCTCGATGCGCGAGTCAACGGGCGGGCGCGGCGGCCAGGCCTTGCCCCTTACCTTGACGCGGGCGGAGAACAGGGCGGCGTCTTCAAACAGTTGCAGCTTGACCTCGGTGATCTCGGCATCCTGCTGTTCGCGCGCGCCGGACTCGATGGTGGCGGCGATCATGTCCTCGGTGAGCTCAAAGTTAAGCACCGGCCGCCCGGTGGCGCCGCGCTTGTAGAGCTCGTCCACCATGCGCCCGAAGGCAACCCGCGCGCGCTCAATGTTAGGGTCAGCCATGGCGCGCAAGGCTAGTTCCCGGCGCATAGCCCACAAGCCATTTCAGGTTGTGCTGGCAAAGGTTGGCGTGGGTAGCAATAATGAGCCGGTCCCCTCTCCCACCCCGGGAGCGCCGCATGCTGCGCCTGTGCCTTATCCTGTTTGCTTTCACCCTGAGCAGTTATCTGTTCGCGAGCGCCAACCCGACGCTGGCGCGCCTTAAGGCAATGCCGCTGGACACACGCTCGATCGAAGGCCAGGATTTCACGGACGCTGAGCTGGAGGTGCTTCCCCGCTTCGAACAGCTGGAGTCGCTTACTTGCTGGGACTGGCAGATCAGCGCGAAGGGGTGGGCGGCACTGGCGAAGTTGCCGAACCTGAAAACGCTGGAGCTTCAGCATGGCGCCGCGGTTGGCGTCGAGAACTTCGACCACCTCGCCAAACTGAGCGGCCTCGAAGTGCTTAAGCTGGCCAGTTGGGAGACGGCGAACGACGAATCTCTGAGTGAGCTGGCTAAGCTCACTGGCCTGCGCGAGTTGGTGATCCGGTCGTTCCAGGGCAGCGGAGCAGGGCTGAAGCACCTGGCGAGACTGCCACTGCTGCAGAGCATCACCTTCATCGGCGCCCACGAGTTGCAGGATGATCAAATCGCCCAGCTGGTGTCTTTTCCGGCGCTGACGCGGGTCGCGCTGGTCGAGTGCTGCGACCTCACGGACGCAACGCTGGAGCACCTGGCGAAGCTGCCGAAACTTGAGGAGTTGAGCCTCGACGCATGGGACCACGTACCCAGTTGCTTCACCTCTGTGAACTGGAACAACTGGACGACCAGCGGCCTGAAGCACATCAAGAAGCTGGAGCGTCTTCGCCTGCTGGTGCTGCGCGGCTCGCCGGAACTGGATGACGAAACCTGCGCCTTGCTGGCAGAGTTCAAGACCCTCGAACACCTCGATATCGGCTACTGCATGAAGATGACGGACGAGGGCATTCGGCACCTCGCCTTGCTGCCGAAGCTGCGCGTCCTACATGCCTACTGCCTGAACGGTGAAACCATCTATGCACGCGGCTTCGATGCATTCGGCAACGATTCGCCGCTCGAAGAGTTGTACTTCACGCACGACGTGGAAATCGACAGCGCCGCAATGGCCGCAATCTGCGGCCTGCCCAGGCTGCGCGTGCTGGACATGAGCTACTGCTGCGGCGTCGAGATGGATGCGCTCGTGCATCTCGCCACATGCACGCAGTTGCAGGAATTCCGAATGTACTACGACTACGTTACGCCTGAGGTGCTGCGGGCGCTGTGCAAAGTGCAAAGCCTGCAGGTGCTGGAAATCGGAGCCGACAAACTGGATGACGACGCGATCAGCGCTCTCGCGTCGCTGAAGCATCTGCGCGTGCTGCGCCTCTTTGATGCGGAACAGCTAACTGACACGACGTTTCAGACATTGGGCAGACTCACCTCGCTCACCGAACTGGAGGTTGACGAAAGTAAAGTAACTGCCAAGGGCGTGCGGTTTCTGGCAGCTCTGAAACTGACGAGCCTGAAGCTGAATTACTCTGGGTTCACTCCAGAGGCCGTACGCGAGTTAGCTGCTATCGAGACTCTGGAATCTCTTGCGTTCACACCGCAGGGACTCGACGAATCCGCTGTGCGGGCGCTCGCAACGCTGCCAAAGCTGCGTGATCTTTCCCTGTGGGTGAACGAGCAGGAAGCTTCCGCATTGTCCGCGCTGTCGGGCGCGCCAAGTCTGGAACACGTCTACATCGGCATGACGACCAAGGCGGCCTGCGCAAAGCTGCAGGAACTCGAACCCCGCCTGCCACTCATCAGTCTGGAATTCTATCCCGGCGCCGACTGATCCATGGCCTCTCGCGGCGGGCAAACGCGATCCTACACTTCGGCCCATGGTTGATGCGGGTGCTGAGTCTGGGGTTGCTGCTTCGCCTCATCGGCGGCGGAATCTGTTCCTGCTCTGGCTGGCGCAGTTTGTTTCGGGCACCGGTGATTCGGTGTTCTCTACCTGCATCGGCTTTCTGGTCATCTACATGCTCGGGCGCGACGCCGGCTTTGAGGTCGGCCTTACGCGCATGATGGACGCCCTGCCCTTCCTGATTTTCGGCGCTTACGCCGGCGTGCTGGTCGATCGCTTCTCGCGCCGCGGCATCATGCTGCTCTCCGACGCCGCCCGCGCGCTGATCGTCGGCCTGGTCCCCGTGCTCTACTTCGCCGGACTGCTGCAGTGGTGGATGCTGCCGGCCGTGGCCTTCGGCAGCTACCTGTTCGCCACGGTGTTCAACCCGGCGCGCGACGCGCTGATCCCCGACCTGGCCCAGGGCTATCAGCTGCTGCGCGTGAACAGCATCTTCCAGACCAGCCAGCAACTGGCCGTGGTGCTGGGCGCCGGGCTGGTGGGCCTGCTGCTGTGGCCGGAACTCTACGGCGCCGAGAAGCCGGGCCCTACGGGCATCGCCTGGCTGCTGGCGGCCGACGCGGCCAGCTTCGCGTTCAGTTTCGTGTGCGTGCTGCTGATCAAGCAAAGGGGACTGTCCCCGCCTTTGGGGACTGTCCCCGTAGTCGGGCCAGTGAAGTCGCATGAGTCTGAGGGTGCTTTGTCTGGCACTCCCGGTGGTGACGTTCAAGAGTCTTCGACGACGGGGACAGTCCCCAAAAGCGGGGACAGTCCCCTGGGGCCCCGGCCCAGCAGTCTCCACGAGCTGCGCGAGAGCCTGGCCACGGCCCGGAAAGACTCGCGCCTGCGGGCGCTGCTGTTCCTTACGGCCGTGGACAACTTCTTCATCATGGGCCCGGCGATCGTGGGCGCGATGTTCCTGATCAAGGGCTACCTGGGGCTGGAAACCTGGGCCTATGGCGTGTTCGAGGCCGCCCTGGCGGCGGGCTGGTTCGTGGGCACGGTGCTGATCGCGCGTTTCGGCTCGCGTATCAAGACCGGCAAGCTGGTGATCATCGGCATGTTCATGGACGGCATTACCTACGTGCCGTTCCTGTGGCTCGAAACGTTCCCGCAGTTCCTGGTGGCGATCTTCATCCACGGCCTGACCATCCCGCTGATCACCGTCGGCCGCACCACGCTGATCCAGCGCCACTACCCCCGCGCGCGCCTGGGGCGCGTGTTCGCGCTGGTGACCATCACGGTGCAGGGTTTTACGGCCTTGAGTGCGCTGGCCACGGGTGCGGCCCTGGGGTGGATCGGCCCGCGCGAACTGTTTTTTATCGGCGGCGCTTGCGGGGCGGTGTGCGGGGTGGTGGGGCTGACGTTCGTAAGGTTGCGGACGACGGAGTAGGGGCGGCGTCGCGAGGCAGCAGTTGGCAGGCGGCAGGCGGCAGGCAGCAGGCGGCAGAGATACCACAGCGGATTCCCAAGTCCGGGGAAACGGCGACGTCTCTCACTTGGTCATTGGTCATCCGCTGTTACCGCAGTTCCTGCCGCCTGACGTCTGCCGCCTCGCACCCCCTAGCCCTATGCTCGTTCCACCGAACACGCTACATTGAGGCACCCAACAGGATTGCACCATGGCGCAGGACCGTCGATTCATGTGGCGCGCCCTCGAGCTTGCGCGTCGAGGCCAGCCCTACGTCGCCCCCAACCCCATGGTTGGCGCGGTGATCGTGAAAGACGGCCAGGTCGTGGGCGAGGGCTTCCACGAGGAGTTCGGCGGCCCCCACGCCGAGGTCAACGCCCTGCGCATGGCCGGCGACAAGGCCGCGGGCGCTACCATGTATGTCAGCCTCGAGCCCTGCTGCGAGGCCTACGACGGCAAAAAAACGCCCCCCTGCGCGCCGCAGCTGGTCAGCGCCGGCCTGAAGCGCGTGGTGGTGGCCGTGCAGGACCCGCACCCCAACGTGACCGGCAAGGGCGTGCGGATGCTGGCGGAGGCGGGCATCGACGTGACGGTCGGCGAATGCCACGAAGAAGCCCACGAGCTGAACGCCGCCTACTTCAGCCACGTCGAGCGCGGGCGCCCCTTGGTGACCGCCAAGTGGGCCATGACCTTCGACGGCAAGATCGCCACCCGCACCGGCGACGCGCGCTGGATCAGCAGTGAGGCTTCGCGCCGCGAAGTCCACTACGACCGCGGCTGCACCGGCGCGCTGATCGTGGGCACCGGCACGGTGGAGCGCGACGACCCCATGCTCACCGCCCGCGGCGACGTCGGCCGTCAGCCCTTGCGCGTGGTGATCGACCGCGACCTGCGCATCGCCATGGACCGCAAGCTGATCAAGACGGCCGGCGAGTTCCCGGTGTTCATCTACTGCGCCGAGGACGCCGACGAACAGAAGCAGCGCATGCTGGAGGACGCGGGCGTGTACCTGATTCTGCTGCCGCGCCGCGACGGCCAGTTGCGCTGGATGGAAATCCTGCGCGACCTGGGCGAGCGCGAGGTCACCAGTGTGATCATCGAGGGCGGCGGCGGCCTGTTCGCCACGGCCTTCCAGGAGCGCGCCATCGACCGGGTGAAGATCTACCTGGCGCCCAAAATCTTCGGCGGCGAAACGGCCACCACGCCCGTGGAAGGCCCCGGCGTGCCGGACGTGGAGCGCGCCATCACCTTCGACCATGTACGGACGCGCACCGTAGGCCCCGACGTGGTGATCGAAGGCAGCGTAGTTTACCCCTCCGAGCAAGGCCCCAGCCCCAGCGGCTACTGGAAGGGCTACCAGGGACAATAGCGATTACGGATTGAGCGGCAGGTGGCGGAGCGAGTGAGATAGAATGTCGCAATGCTGGCTGAGATCGACTGGAAGTTCTGGGGACTGCTCGCTTTTGTCGCGCTTCTCGGCGGCTGGGTGCTTGGATCGATGATCCTTACGTCGATCATCGAAAGGCGACGTCGATGTATCCGTTGCCAGGCCCGTAATCTGGCGGACTGGGGCGTCGTTCACCTAAGCTTCGAAGACGGTCACGGCGGATTTTGTGAGGTCAGGCGTTGCCCCGGATGCGGCCTCACCCAGCGCGCGCCGTGCCGTGGCGAGCAGGGCTGGCAGCCGTACGACGACAAACTCACTGGCGGAGACACCCCCGAAATTCAGAATCCCGCGGATTCCTGAACGGGGTTCGAATCCGGGTGAACCGTCGATGCAATTGGCCCCGTAGGGGCCGAAGAACTTAGCCCACGGCTTCAGCCGTGGGTATCATGGTCGCGAATTCACACGCGCCCCGTAGGGGCGCTGCCGTAGGGAGCGCCATGGGACATACATACACCAATCTCAACTATCACCTCGTGTTCAGCACCAAGGATCGGCTGCCGATCATCACTCCGGACGCCAAGCCCAGACTGTACGCCTACATCGGCGGCATCGTTCGAGAACTTCGAGGAGAACTGATCGCCATCGGCGGCGTTGAAGACCACGTACACATTCTGTGCCGGCTCGGCACCGCCGTCTCGCTTGCCGACGCCCTGCGTCAGATCAAGGGAAGTTCTTCCAGGTGGGCGAACGATGAACTGAAACTCGACACGAAGTTCGCATGGCAGACCGGCTACGCCGCGTTCAGCGTCAGTCAATCAAAGATTCCGAACGTGGAGCGATACATCGCGGAACAGGAAGAGCATCACCTCAAGCGCGGGTTCAAGGATGAACTCATCGACTTCCTGAAGCGTCACGGAATGGAATACGACGAACGCTACTTGTGGGACTAGGCTGCGCCCCTACGGGGCGCGATTCGTTTACGGCATCCGAAACCCACGGCTGAAGCCGTGGGCTAAGTACCAAAGCGCCTCCGGCGCCAACGGCCTGAGTACCGCGATGCCTCCGGCGCCAGCGGCCTGAGTAGCACGGTCCCTCCGGCGCTAAGTGGCCTCGGTGCGGCAACCTTTATAGCCACCGGCGCTTCTAGGCCAGCTATGCGTGAGGCTTGGCTGAGCATCGCGGCCAGCAGCGCACGGGGACTAGCAGCGCATCGAGGCCACGGGGATTCGCCTGTTCGGCCCCGCAGGGGCCATGGGTCTTAGCCCACGGCTTCAGCCGTGGGTTATGATATCCGCCCAACCCATCGCGCCCCGTAGGGGCGCTGCCACGAACCATTGACCATCAACCATTAACCATCGACCATGACCGCCTATGGCCAAGAAGACCAAGCTTGTGTTTGCCTGCCGCGAGTGCGGCTACAACTCGCCGAAATGGCTGGGCAAGTGCCCTGGTTGCGGTGCTTGGAACACGCTGGTCGAGGAACTTGACACGTCAAAGGTGCGGCCTTCGCGGCGCGCGGCCTTGAACGAACCCACCAGACCCCAACGCATCGCCGACGTGAAGCCGCTGCAGGCCTCACGCATCCCTACCGGCATTGGCGAGCTTGACCGCGTGCTCGGCGGCGGCTTCGTGCCCGGCTCGGCCGTCTTGCTGGCCGGCGACCCGGGCATCGGCAAGAGCACCCTGGTGCTGCAGGCGGCCGCGCGCTTCGCGGCCTCGACCGGCAAAGCCGTGCTGTACGTGACCGGCGAAGAATCGGCCGAGCAAGTCAAGCTGCGGGCCGAGCGCCTGGGCTGCCTGGGCAACGAGCTGTTCGTCGTGGCGGAGACCATGCTGGACGCCATCCGCAACCACATCAAGGAGCTCGAGCCGGCCCTGTGCATCATCGACTCCGTGCAGACCCTGTACGACTCCGAGCTGCCCAGCGCGCCCGGAAGCGTGGGCCAGGTGCGCGAGTGCGCGGCCGGCATCATCATGCAGGCGAAGTCGCTGCACATGCCGGTGATTCTCGTTGGCCACGTCACCAAGGAAGGCACGGTCGCGGGCCCGCGTACGCTGGAGCACATGGTGGATACGGTGCTGAACTTCGAGGGCGAGAAATTCCAGGCCTACCGGCTGCTGCGCGCGAGCAAAAACCGCTTCGGCAGCACCGGCGAGCTGGGCGTGTTCGAAATGCGCCAGGAAGGCCTGGTCGAGGTCGAGAACGCCAGCAGGGTGTTCCTCGACGAGTACGACAACTCGCGCTCGGGCTGCGCGATTCTGCCGGCCGCCGAGGGCACGCGCGTACTGCTGGTGGAGGTGCAGGCGCTGGTGAGCCCCAGCCCGCTTTCGAGCCCGCGCCGCAGGTTCACGGGTTTAGACCAGAACCGCGCCCACATGCTGCTCGCGGTGCTGGAACGCCGGGCCGGCTTGCGGCTCAGCCAACTTGAGGTGTACCTGAACATCGTGGGCGGCGTGACGGTGGATGAGCCGGGTGCCGACCTGGCCACCTGCTTCGCGATCGCCAGCAGCGCCCAGGAAGTGAAGCTGCCGCCCGCTACGGTGTTCATCGGCGAAGTGGGCCTGGCCGGCGAGGTGCGCAGCGTGACGCAGATGCAGCAAAGGCTGGACGAGGCAAGTAAACTGGGCTTCCAGCAGGCGGTGGTGCCCAGGCTGCGCGGCGAAAACGTGCGCGCGCCCCACGACTTCCGCCTGATCCAGATCAACAACCTGAGGGAAGGCCTCGAAAAGTTCTACCTCGTGGGGTGACCATGTCCGAAGTTCCTCCCGATCAGCGGCCGCAGCAGGGTGGTGTCGCAACGTTGCTGGCCATGGGTCTGGCTGCGGCCCTGGGCGGCTGCGGCTTTGCCTGGTACCACGTGGGCGAAAACCTGAAGGCCGCCGAGAGCCTGGGCATGGAGTTGCCGGTGCTCGCGCAGTTCTATGCCAGCGCGGTAACCGGCGCATTTGTCCTGCCGGTCGTGACCTGGCTGGTGGCGATGGCCGTTACCCGTGCCGGTCGCGGCCAGCGCACCCTTGGCCTGCTGCTGGCGGCGCTGCTGTTCGGCTTTGCCGTGCTGTGGCCCGCGGGCGCGATGGTGGCGTTCATGCCCGTCTACGACCGGCCTTTGCACAACGTGCGGCATTGATCAGCTGGGAAGCTTCGTGCGCTTGCGCAGGAACTCCGCGCTCAGGTTCGCCAGCAGGATCATGCCCGCGCCGAAGATCAGCCAGCCGTTCACGTGGTCTCGCCCCGCGATGATGCTGATCGCCGCGGCGAACACCGGCTCGGCCGTGTAGACGATGGCCGCGCGGCTGGGCGCCAGCTCTTTCTGCCAGCGGTTCAGCACGCTGACGGCGATCACGGTGGCGAACACGGCGCACAGCAGCTCGGTGGTCACGAAGGCCGTGTCCGTGAAGGCCTGCGCCAGCAGCGCGGGCTGAAACATCACGGCGCCGCCGGGCGCGATCAGCACGGCGAGACCGTTCCAGCCGACGCTGCACAGGAACATCACCAGCGTGATCGACATGGGGTCGGCCAGCTTGGTGGCGTGGTCGGTCAGCAGGATGTGCGCGCCGAACACCACGGCGCAGCCGATCGTGGCCCAGGCGCCGATGCTCAGGCCGCCCTCGGGTGGGCCTTTCATGAACGCGGCGCCGATCACCGCCAGCACCACGCCCAGCATCACGCCGCGCGGAGGCAGGCGTCGGTACACCAGCGCCGCCAGCAGCGGCGTAGTCACCACATACAGTGAGGTCAGGAAGGCCGATTGCCCCGGCGGCACGTCGGCCTGCGCCAGGCCGAAGATCTGCAGCAGGAAGCCGAGCGCGAACGGCACGCTCAGCCAGAAGCCCCACTTCAGCGCGCGCCGGTCAAGCCGTTTCACGCTGCGCGGCACCAGCAGCGGCATCAGCGCGGCCGCCAGCACGAAGCGCCAGAACAGGAAGAACGCGCCGATGGCCGCGTGGTTGCCCTCGCCGTGAATGCGCTGCAGGGCGTCGGTGCCCTGCTCCATCCACAGGAAGGTCGCGCCCCAGAACACGCAGACGGACAACAGCGCCCCGGTGGCGATGCGGCGTGTGCGAATAGCCTGTTGTTCCGGCGTGCGTTCCATGAACTGCCTTACGCGAAGGCAGCGAAGGGTACGCGAAGGACACGAAGAACTGCAACTGCAGTGTGATCGACGAGGATAAGGAAGAACCGCAAGTGCGGCGCCGCACAGAGCTCGCAGAGAGCACAGAGCTCGCAGAGAGCACAGAGCCTTTCAGCGTCAGTCCTTCTGTGTACTCTGCGCTCTCTGCGCGATGCCTGCCCTTACTTCACTCAGAATCCGCCAGCGCTGACTCCAGGGCGTCGATCAGCGGCTTGATGGTGTCGGCGTCCATGCCGAACTTGCCGCCGGCGGTCTTGAACAGTTCGGGCAGGGGCTTGCTGCCGCCCAGCGCCAGCGCGTTGCGGTACTGTTGCAGGGCCTTCGGGCCATTTTTCCTGCTGTTCAGCCACACCTGCAGCGCGCCGATCTGCGCGATGGCGTACTCAATGTAGTAGAAGGGCACCCAGAACAGGTGGCCGATGCGCTGCCAGGCGTTGCGGCGATAGGGCTCCAGGCCGCTCCAGTCCACGCCGCCGCCGAAGCGCTCGTTCAGCTCAAGCCACTTCTGTTCGCGCTGCGCAATCGTGCAGCCCTGATGCGTGTAGACCCAGTGCTGGAACTGGTCCACCACCGCAAAGAACGGGAAGTACTCGATGATGCCGGTCAGGAACTCCTGCCGCGCGCGCTTGAGCTCTTCGCCCTTGTAGAACTCGTCCATGTGCGGCAGGCCCAGCAGCTCCATCGACATGCTGGCCACCTCGCAGAACTCCATGGGCGCGCTGCGGTAGTCGATCAGCGGCTGGTCCGCGGCCGCAAAGGCGTGGAAGGCATGGCCGCCCTCGTGCAGCAGGGTGCGCAGGTCGCTGTCAACACCGACCGCGTTCATGAAGATGAACGGCAGGCGCACTTCGTTCAGCGTGCTCTGGTAGCCGCCGGGGGCCTTGCCCTTGCGGTTGTCCAGGTCAAGCAGGCCCAGCTCGCGCATGCTGTCGAACTGCGAGCCGAGCTCAGGGTCAACCTGGTGGAAGATCCTGCTGCAGCCGGCCTTCAGGCGCTCCACGTCGCTGAACGGCTTCAGCGGCGGGCGGCCCTGCGGGTCCACCGACAGGTCCCAGGGGCGCAACTTCTCGAGCTTCATGTCGTTGCGGCGGCGCTCCAGGCTGCGTTTTACGGCCGGCATCACCACGCGCTCGACGGCGTCTGCAAAGGCGTCGCAGTCGGCGGGGGTGTAGTCGAAGCGCAGGAACGACTTGAAGGCGTAGGCGCGGTAGTCGGGCAGGCCCAGGTTGGCGGCGATCTGCTCGCGCAGGCGGACCTGCTTGTCGTACAGCTCGTTGAGCTTGTCGTGCTCGGCCAGGCGGCGCTCGGCGGTGGCGCGCCAGGCCTGCTCGCGCAGGTTGCGGTCGGGCTCAAGCTGGAACTTGGCCATGGCCTGGGGCGTGTGCTCGGCGCCCTGGAAGGGGATGGTGATGGCGCCCTGGATCTCGTCGTACTGGTTGGTCAGCTTGGCGAGTTCGGTCTCGAGCGGCACGTTCTTGTCGTGGAACAGCGCGAGGCGCGTCAGCACGCCGCGCTCGTAGATGCCGTAAGTCGCGCGGTCCAGCTTCGCGCGGGCGGGCGCGTCGCGGAACTTCTCGTTCAGCTTGTGCATCACCGGCTTCAGGCGCGGCTCGAAATGCTCGACCCAGTCCAGGAACGCGCGCTTGTACTCGGGGTTGGTGGTGTCCACGGTGCTGCGGATGTGAATGCGCGAGCCGACTTCGCCGATCACGGCCTCCAGCTCGCTGACGTTGCGCAGCCAGGTTTCCAGGGCCTCGGGCGTATCGAGCTTCGCGGCCAGCAGTTGGTTGAACAGCGGCGCGACGTCGTCGAAGCCGCGGACTTCCAGCTCGGCGGGCACGAACTCGCGCGGGTACTGGCGTGGCAGTGTTTCCAGGGTGTCGGTCGGCATGGCGTTTCCTTTCAGGGCGACTACTTTACTTGCCTTTAACACGTCGCCAGCCCCGGTTTCTCCCGCAAATCCTCAAAGAATTCCTGGGCCCTGGGACGGGCGGGGCCTTACCGGCGCATCCATGCCGTCTTGCCCGGGGATTGCGCCCCGGGCTCTGGTTTTTCTTGCTCCTGGCCGGTTCATGCAGTATTGTCAGTTTAGACTGACGGTTCAGAGGATGCTGCGATGAACGAGCCTGCCGACAACCGGGACACCCTGCGCGAGGTGCAGGACCGCTTCATCGAGGTGTGGTCCGAAATCAGCCAGCTCTGGGGCGTCAACAAATCCGTCGGCCGCGTGCAGGCCCTGTTGTACCTTTCGCCTGAACCACTCGACATCGACAGCATCGCCGAGCGCCTGCAGATCAGCCACGGCAACACCAGCACCAGCATCCGCGACCTGATCGCCTGGGGCGTGGTGCGCCGCGTGACACGCCCCGGCGACCGCAAAACCTTCTTCGAGGCCGAGCAGGACCCCTGGACCTGGTTCCACACCACCATCCGCGAGCGCCGCCGCCGCGAGGTGGTGCCGGTCATGGAGCGCCTGCACGAGGCCGCCGGTTTCGCAGAAGGCGCCGGCAAGGGCGCCAAGGGGGCCGAACGCAAGCGCCTCGAGGAAGCCCACGACAAGATCGAGAAGTTCGCCGACTTCGCCCACGAGTTCGTGGATTTAATAGACGTGTTCCTGGCCATCGGCCACGGCCGCATGGCCAAGGTGTTCCGCACGGCAGCCAAGCTGATCCCCAAGGACCGGGGCTGAGTTTTTGTTTGACCGCTATACGTCAGTTTTCTCTGACGATAGCGAAATGAAAGACGGGTGCGCCATGACGGTCTACAGCACCATTATCAAGGGCGGCGTCCTCATCGACACACGCCTGCCCGAAGACAGCGGCGAATGGCGCAGAACCGCGCCCCGTGCCACGGACCTCCCCTCCCGGGCATTCGGCAAGCGCTTGAGCGTCCGCGTCCCCTACGCCTCACCCCTGCCGGGCGCAAGGCAAACCCGTAAACCAGGTCCCCTCCGCAGCGCGACTGCGGCAATGACCTGCGCAGTAGCTACGGTCACCCTCGAATGGATTTTGTTCGCGGCGGCGCTCGCGCTGGAGGACTGGCTTGTGCCTGTGCTCCTGCCACCCGCCATCGGCGTGCTGGCCTGCGCGGCCGTGCTAGGCCCCGCGGCAAGCGCGGAGCGCCGCATGTTCACCTCATGGCTCGGGCTGATGCTGATCTACGCGGCGCTGGGCATGGTTGCATTGTGGGAAACCCTGAACGCCTGCATGGTTTTCGTGGTCCTGATGTTCGGCGTGGTCTACGCCATGTTCGCCGCACCGTTTGCGGTGGTCGGCAGCGAGGTCGCAAGCTGGGCGATCAAGCCCCTCTGGCGCCAGCAGCGCCGCTGGTCCCGCGCGCGCCACTGGCAGCGCCCCATGCGCATGGAGGTGCGGCCGTGAACCCGGAACTGATCGCGTGGGCGTTGCGCGTCGCGGGCCTCGGACTGTTCGCCCTGGCCGCGGCCAGCACGCAAGCGCCCAAGGCGCTGGGCTGGAAAACTGAGCTGGCTTCGCTGCGCCCCCTCACGCGCCAGATCTTCACCACCCAGGCCGCCTACATCCTGGCCATCAACGTGCTGATGGGCCTGCTGGCCGTGGCGGCGCCCGGCCTGCTGCTGGATCGCACGCCCCTGGCCGCCATCGTCAGCGGCTTCATCTGCGTGTACTGGGCTCTGCGCTTCGTGCTGCAACTGGTTTACTTCGACGCCTCCGACGCGCCCAAGGGCTTGAAATACAAGGTCGCCGAGTGGGGCTTCCTCGCCCTGTTCCTGTACTTCTCGGCCGCGTTCGGCTGGGCAGCCGCCTTCAACCTGCTGGAGGCGCCATGAGCACCCGCACGGCCGGCCTGACACGACACGCCGGGGCCCTACCGCTGCGGCTCGCGGCCTGGGGAGTCGGCCCGCCGCTGGTGGCGGCTGTGCATTGGCTGCTGGAGGCGGACGCGGTCACGCGCATGCTGGTGTTGATCGGCGTACTGTTCGGTTGGATGAAGGCCGTGGTGCTGGTGGAGCAGCGGCTGGCGGGCAAGCGGCTGCCGTCGCTTCCCCGTCTGCTGGCCTGGCTGCTGCTGTGGCCCGGCATGCGGCCGCAGGTGATGGCGCGGGCGCTCTCGCCCGCGGCGGCCCGCAAGGGCGCACTGAGCCTTGCCGCGCTCGGGCTGCTGAGTATCGGGGCCGGCGCCGGCTGCATACTGCTGGCGCGCTGGACCTGGGCGCAAACCGGCAACCTGTGGGCGTTCGCGGCGCCGGCGCTGATTGGCTGCAGCCTGGTGCTGCACTACGGCCTGTTCACTCTGCTGGTGGCGGGCTGGCGGCTGGCAGGGTTTCAGGTCGGCCCGTTGTTTCGCAATCCGTTCGCCTCGCGCAGCCTGGCCGATTTCTGGACGCGGCGCTGGAACCTGGCCTACACCGAGATGTGCCAGGAGAGCGTGCAGCGCGCCACCCGTAGCTGGGGCCGGCGCGCGGGCGTGCTGGTGGTGTTCCTGTTCAGCGGCCTGCTGCACGAGGCGGCCATCAGCCTGCCGGTCAACGCGGGCTACGGCCTGCCCACGCTGTACTTCGCGCTCAACGGAGCGGCCATGCTGGCGCCGATCAAGGCAGGTACCCTCAAAGCCCGCCTCTGGGCGGTGATCTGGGTGATCGCGCCACTGCCTCTGTTGTTCCACCCCTGGTTCCTTCGTGGGGTCGTACTGCCAGGATTGGGGGTGGCGTGATGGCCGCACCCACCCGCAACCTGCCTGTCGCGCTGGGCCTTACCTTTGGGGGCCTCGGGCTGATGTGGGCTTTGACCGAGGCCATGGGCAACGTCTGGCAGCGCATGGCGGCGTTCTACCTGGTGGCTGTGCCGGTGGCGCTGCTGGGCGTGAAGCTGGAGTGGCGCTCGATCTTCAGGCCCTCCGTGCGCTGGATCGGGCTGGGGCTGGTGTGCGCACTGTTGCTCTACGGCGCGGGCTGGCTGGGCTCGCTGCTGCTGGCGCGGGTCTGGCCGGGCATGGCCGAGCAGGTGGCGGGCAGCTACGCGATGCTGGACACGGCGCCCGCGTTCTGGGTATGGCCGCTGCTGGTGTGGATCATCATCGGCGAGGAAATCGTCTGGCGCCTGGCGGTCACGCTGTCGTTCACGGACAAGTGGAAACTCGCCGGCGTGCCCCTTGGCGGGCTGGCGTTCGCGCTGGTGCACCTGCCCTGGGGGCCGCCGCTGCTGCTGGTGGCGGCCGTGGTGTTCGGCTCGGCCTGGGGCTGGATCGCGTACAAGACCCGCTCGTTCTGGGCGGCGTTTATCGCGCACCTGGGCTGGGACGTGCTGGTGATGTTTGTGTTCCGCTACGGGTAGGGACACGCTGCCGCGTGTCCCTACGTGCTGGTGTTCAGCGGTCAGGACGCGCGGCAGCGCGTCTCTAGGGAGTCAAAGTCGATGTCGGAGCCGGCCATAACACATGCCCCCCAACCAGTGCCGGCTTCGGCATCGCTGATCCGGGGGCGCGCGTGGCTGCGCGCGTTCGCAGGCATCGGCATCTGGCTGCCCGCGCACCTTGCTCTCGAGCCCGGCTGGGCCCTGGGCCTGTTGTGGCTGGGGGCGCTGGTACATGTTCCGCTGGCCCTGGGCATGATCTTGACCGGTCAAGACCGCCACTCCCCCACCGCTCGTCTGCTGGGTTTCGCCGCCTGGGCGCAGCTTCCCGCCGCGCTGCTGCTGATGGTCGCCTTCAGCGCCGAGCCGGCCGGCATCTGGCTGGCGCTGCCCTGGATCGCCCTGACCGGCCTGTGCGGAGCGGCGGGCGCCTGGCGGTTGATCGCGCTGGGCCTGCGCCGCGCGGGCGCGCTGGCCGACTGGGGGCTGGTGCTGTTCACGGTCAGCGGCGCGTGGACGGGGGCTGCTGCTTTGCGCTGGCAGGCATTCGGCTTCCCGGAAGTGATCGTGCTGCTGGCGGGCGTGCACCAGCTGTACGCCGGGCTGGTGCTGCAGGTGGTGGCGTGGCGGGTTGTCGCCCGCTTCGGCGAGCGTCGCATTCCGGGCGCCGTGGGAGTCTGCGTCTCGCTGGGCAACCTGCTGGTGGCGGCGGGCATCACGGCCTCGCACCTGGGCGCGCCCGGGTGGTTCGAGGCCTGCTGCGCCTTCTTCTATGCGGGCTGCGTAATCGTGCTGGGCTGGATGCAGCTTTACCACGCGCTGCGGCCGGGCTCGGGCCTGCCGCCCGCCTCGCGCGTGCTGCTGGTGGTGGCGGACCTGTCGCTGGGCACGGCCATGACGCTGGCGATCATCTTCGCCTGGGGCGTGTGGCGCGGCTACCCGACGCAGACGGTGCCAGAGATGATCGTGTGGCACGGCACGCTGAACGCCTTCGGCTTCGGCCTGTGCGCGCTGGTCGGGTGGATGCTTTCGGTCGGCAGCAGCATCGGCGTCCCCGCCGATGGCGTAGCTTCGGGCCTCCGGCCCGAATCACGGCCCGGAGGGCCGTGAACACTACATGGCCGGAACGGCCATGCTACTTGCTGATCATGCGGTACTCGGGAATCTCCGACAGGTCGATGCCCGCGGCCTTGGCGGCTTCCTTCACCGCGCCGACGAACACCGTGTCTTCCTGCAGGTCCACCTGCGGAATCTCGACGCCCTCGGCGATCAGCCTGCGGCGCAGCTCCTGGCGCAGCAGGAAGCGCACGTCCTCGCGGCTCAGCTTCGTTTCCGCGGCCTGGGCGTACATCTCGTCGAAACCGGGGTAGCCCTCGGTCTTGTGGCCGTCGCCGCGCGCAAGCTGCTTGAGCGCTTCCTTGTCGGTACCGGCCATCAGCTTGTTCAGGTACGTCCCGAGCACGCTCTTCTCGCCCAGTTCCTCGAAGGCGTCATAGATCCAGCTTTCAAACATGCGCGGCTTCAGCTCGGTGTCGACTTCCACGCCGCGGTCGTACCAGGCCAGTTCACTGACCGGCCCGCGGTAGCGCGCCACGGTAAGCAGCAGCGCCGCCTGCTTGCCGTCTTCCTCCAGTTCCGCAGCGCGCAGCGGAATCAGCTCCTGCACGATCGCGCGCCCGAAGCTGCGGGCGCCGGCGGTCTTCGCGCGCTTATGCTCGCGCAACGCGCCGGCCAGCACTTCGCCCGCGTCGGCTGTGCCGCCGTTGATCAGCACCACCAGCGGCAGCTCGGTGTCCGGGGCGTCGTGGCTGGTGACGTACTTCGTGGTGGGCGCCACCTCCTCGCTGCGCCCGCTGCTGAACGTAACCAGCGTGCCCTTGGGCAGGAACAGGCCCGCGACCTGCGTCGCGGCCTCGATGCTGCCCCCCGCGCAATTGCGCAGGTCCAGGATCACGGCCTTGGCGCCGCCTTCCTTCAGCGCCGCCAGGGCTTCCTTCACGCGGGCCGGTGACGCGGCCGTGAGCTCGGCCACGTGGATCATGCCCAGGCCGCCGGGCAGCGCTTCGTGCTGCACGGCCTCAGGGTTCTGCTCGGTGTGCGTGACGTGCACCCAGCGCGAGAGCAGCCAGCCGTCGCGCATGATGTTCAGCCCCACGGTGGTGCCCAGCGCGCCGTGGAACTGGCTGATCGCCTCGTCCAGCGGCAGGGTCTGGAACGGCTTGTCTTCGTCGGGCAGGCCGCTGCTGTCGATGCGCAGCTGGTGGATCTGCTGCTCCGTCACGCCGCGCAGCACGCGGTAGATGCGGTCGCCGGGGCGGATGCCGGCCATGGCCGCCGGGCTGCCCGGGCGCACGCTGAGCACGCGGGTGAGGCGCACTTCGCGCTTGGGGTCCAGCCGCGCGCTGCCCAGCATGATGCCGAGCGTCGGCACCGCGAAGCGGCGTATCTCGCCGGCGTCGCGCAGCTGGCTGTCCTCCAGCAGGCAGGTGTACGGGTCAAGGCCGTCCAGCATTCCGCTCGCCGCCGCGTACAGCAGCTTTCGGCCGCTGATGGCGTCCGGGTAGATGTAGCGCTCCTGGATCATCTTCTGCACGCTGTCGAGCAGCCGGGTGTCGATCTTCTCGACTTTCTCCTGGCCGGGCAGCTTGCTCTCGATGGCGGCCTCGAAGCGCTTGATGGCGCGCTCGTAATCGAGGGCGCGCTGGGCGGTGCGCCCGCGCAGTGTGGGCTCGGAGGCGACCATCTCGAGGATCGGCTTGGCGTCGGCGGTCAGCTGGTTGATTTCACCCAGCGCGAGCGCGGCCTGGATGCGGAAGCTGTCGTTGTCGCTGGCCAGCATCTCGCGCAGGGTCTTGGTGGCGGCGGTGTCCTTGGCGCTGCGCCACAGGGCGACGGCGAGCTGCACCTTCACCTCGGGCGTGAACACCTGCTCATTGAGGGCCTTGCGCAGCTTTTCTTCGTGGCGGGTGCTGGCCACGGCGCCCAGCACCTCGGCGGCCGCCACGCGGTTTTCGACGCTGCCTTCGCCGGTCACGATCGCGAGCAGGCCGTCAACGCCGGCGTCCCAGCCGTTGTTGTTGATCGAGCCCAGGGTCCAGACCGCGCGCCAGCCCGCGATGCGGGGCAGCTCGGGCAGTTTCTTGACGCGCTCGATCAGTTCCGGGGCGATGCTGGTGCCGAGGTCTTCAATTGCTTCGGCAACCTGGAAGGCGTCGTGCAGGGTGGCGGCCTTCTCGAGTTGCGCCACGGCGGCATCAAGCTCTTTCAGCAGGCTCTCGCGGGTGGCCTTGTTCGCGACCGGGCCGTCGCCGCTGTTGTCGTTCTGGACCACGTACTGGTCCAGGTCAACGCGGTCGGCCACGGGCTGGGCTGGGCTGGCGGGTTGTTCGTTGCGTGAGCAAGCGGCGGCCAGCATGGCGCAGGCCAGCAACGCGAGAATCCGGGTGTACGTCATTACGGCTCCATGCAATCAGCCTGCAGTTTATCAGACAGGCCGGCCTGTGCTTATACGGAAGAAACCGCAAGGTTGGGCGGGCGATTTTGCTGGAATCCGGAGTTAACTACGGAGGTGTTATGGGGGGGGCTGGAGGCAGGAGGCATCCGCCTTCGCTGAAGCTACGGCGGACAGGGGCGGCAGGAACAAGAGCCGCAAGCGCAAGCGCGCGGCGTGGCGGCAGGAACAGGAAAGGAACCAATGGCAACCGAGACACAGAGCTTCAAAGTCAAAGGCATGAGCTGCGGCCACTGCGCCAAGCGCGTCGAGAACGCGGCCTTGGGCGTGAAAGGCATCAGCAGCGCGAAGGTGGACCTTGGCAGCGAGAGCCTGCGCGTCGAGTACGCCGGCCAGCCGCCGGTACAGACGCTGGCTGAGGCAATCCGCGAGGCCGGCTACGAACTGGTGCAGGCATAACCATGGCCACCGGCACACTCAACCTCAAGGTAGACGGCATGACCTGCGCCCACTGCGCGCGCTCGGTCGAGAAATCGCTCAAGGGCGTCGAGGGCATCACCACGGCCGAGGCCGACTTCGCCTCCGGCAGCGTGACGGTCTGCTTCACCGGCCGTAAGCCGGCCTACGAGGTGCTTGAGCCCGCGGTGCGCAAGGGCGGCTACACGCTGGTTAAAGAGGAAGAAGCGAAGAATCGCGACCCGGCCGAGGTCGCAAAGCGCGAGCAGCGCCGCAACCTGTGGCTGCTGCTGCTGGGCACGGCGCTGGTGATCCCGGTGATGCTGCCCCACTTCGTGCACCTGCACGGCGCGGGCTGGGACTACGCGGCGCTGGCGCTGGCCGTGGCGATCCAGGCCACCGTGGGCTTCGACTTCTACAAGGGCGCCGTGGCGGGCATCCGCAACCGCAACCTGGGCATGGACGTGCTGGTCAGCATCGGCATGGCCAGCGGCCTGGTGTTCGGCGCGGGCGTGGTGCTGTTTGACTGGCCGCTGCCGCCGGGCCTGACCAAAGACGTCTACTTCGAGGCCGCGACACTGCTGGTGGTGTTCCTGCGCCTGGGCAAGTACGTCGAGGCGCGCGCGAGAGGCAACGCCCTGGGCGCTCTACGAAGCCTGCTGCAACTGGCGCCTGACAAGGCCCGGGTGAAGCGCGACGGGCAGACCCTTGAGGTTGACGCGTCAAGTGTACGCGCCGGCGATATCTGCGTGGTCAACGCCGGCGGGCGCATCCCCGTGGACGGCGAGATCGTCGCCGGCGAAAGCGACGTGGACGAAGCCATGCTGACCGGCGAGCCCGTGCCCGTGGCGCGCAAGCTCGGCGACCACGTCCGCACCGGCACCATCGCCACTAACGGGACGCTGGAAATCAGGGCAACCGCCGTGGGGCGCGACACGGTGCTGGCGAACATCGTGAGACTGGTCGAGGAAGCCCAGCGCACCAAGGCGCCCATCCAGCGCTTCGCCGACCGTGTCAGCAACTGGTTCGTGCCGATCGTGGTGGGCATCGCGGTGGTCACCGCCCTGGCCTGGCTGATCGCCGGCGCCGGGCCCGCCCGTGCCGTCACGCACGCGATCGCCGTGCTGGTGATCGCCTGCCCCTGCGCGCTGGGCATCGCCGTGCCGGCCGCGGTGATGATCGGCAGCGGCGCGGCGCTCAAGCGCGGCATACTGGTGAAGAATGGCGCGGCCCTGGAGCGCATCTCGCGGGCGCAGATCTTCGCCTTCGACAAGACCGGCACACTGACCATGGGCAAGCCCGGCGTGCAGGCCGTCGAGTACGCCGACGGCGTGGACGAGGCCGCTGTGCTGCAAGCCCTGGCCGTAGTGACCCAGGCCTCGCAGCACCCGTTCACCAAAGCCGCCGCCGAGTGGCTGGCGACCAAGGACAATCCAGAATCCAAAATCCAGAATCCAAAATCCCATGAACACGCCGGCATGGGCCTGGTCGCCGAAGCCGAAGGCCGCAAGATCATCTTCGGCACGCCGGCCCTGCTCGAGCGCGAGGGTGTGCCGCTCACCGACGGCCTGCAGGCCCGCGCCCAAGCCCTGCGCGAGCGCGGCGACAGCGTCAGCCTGCTGGCCGCGGACGGCAAAGTGCTGGCCGCTTTCGGCTTCGCGGACTCCCTGCGCGACGAAGCCCGCCAGGTGATTGAGCAGCTGCACGACCAGGGCGCCCGCACCGTGCTGATTACCGGCGACCACCAGGCGGCCGCGCGGCGCGTGGCCGACGCACTGGGCATCGACGAGGTGCACGCGGGCGTCACGCCCGAGGGCAAGCTGCAGCTGATTGACCAGTTAAAGGAAAAGGGCGTCACGGCCATGGTAGGCGACGGCATCAACGACGCGCCGGCGCTGGCCCGCGCGGACATCGGCGTGGCGATCGGCGGCGGCAGCGACGTCGCCAAGGAAACCGGCGACATGGTGCTGATGACCGGCCGCCTGACTGACCTGCCACGCGCGATCGACTTCGGCCGGCGCTCGTTGCGGGCGATCCGGCAGAACCTGTTTTTAAGCCTGTGCTACAACGCGGTGGGGATTCCCCTGGCGGCCGGCGCCATGCTGTGGGCGGGGATCTTCCTGCCTCCCAGCTACGCTGCGCTCGCCATGGTGTTCAGCGACTTGAGCGTAGCCATAAACTCTGCCCGCCTCGCCGCCGAGCTGCGCCGGGCGTAGGGGCGGATTGTGGTCATCCACCAAGGACACGAAGGACACCAAGCAAGGCGTTTGCCACGCGGAGGCGCGAGGGCGCAAAGATTCCAGCGTGCAAGGTACGCCGTTTGTGTTCAGGGAGCGGGTGCAAACGCCAGGACGCCAGGTTGCGCCACGGCCTTCCCGTTGTGGCACGCGGCTTGACCAATGGATTGTCGAGCAACGCGAAGGCCGTGGCGTTCCCTGGCGCCCTGGCGTTGCTTGTCGATTCGTCTTGCCGCAAGTCTCGCGAGCTACGAAACATCCCTTCGCGCCTTTGCGCCCCCGCGTGGCCTAAGCAGTCGCAGTTTCCAATGCGCGGACAAGAATGTCCGCGCCACCGGGTGAAGGGACTGTCCGCGCAGGGGACTGTCCCTGTCATCGACTGACGCAAAGCGAACCGCAGAAGGCCACGCGGCGGCTCGAGGGTGCAAAGACTCTCGCGTATATCGAACGCGGCTGGTGCTCAGGGCACGGAATCCAACGCCAGGACGCCAGGTTGCGCCACGGCCTTCCCGTTGTGGCACGCGGCTTGACCAATGGATTGTCGAGCAACACAAAGGCCGTGGCGTTCCCTGGCGCCCTGGCGTTGCTTGTCGATTCGTCTTGCCGCAAGTCTCGCGAGCTACGAAACATCCCTTCGCGCCTTTGCGCCCCCGCGTGGCCTAAGCAGTCGCAGTTTCCAATGCGCGGACAAGAATGTCCGCGCCACCGGGTGAAGGGACTGTCCCCGCAGGGGACTGTCCCTGTCATCGACTGACGCAAAGCGAACCGCAGAAGGCCACGCGGCGGCTCGAGAGCGCCAAGAGTCCACCGTGCATCGAACGCGGCTGGTGCTCAGGGCACGGAGTCCAACGCCAGGACGCCAGGCTGCGCCACGGCCTTCCCGTTGTGGCACGCGGCTTGACCAATGGATTGTCGAGCAACGCGAAGGCCGTGGCGTTCCCTGGCGCCCTGGCGTTGCTTGCCGACTCGGTCGATGGATTCGCAGGCCTTCGCACTGCGGGTTGGTTGGATGCTCCTTGGGGCACTCCCCGTTGTAACCGTAGACAAAGGGACATGGGGCGGCGATGAAACTTCGCAAGACGCTGGTTTGGTCGGGGGTGGGCGCGGTCGCTGTGGCGGCCGTGGTGGTGCTGGTGTGGTTCAACCCCTTTGCTGCTGATCCCGCCCCGCCGCGGCTGGTCACCGTCACGCGCGGCGAACTGGTGGAAGCCGCCTCGCTTTCCGGCAAGGTTGAGGCCAACGCGCAGGTCGAGGTGAAATCCCGCGCCTCGGGCGAGGTCATCGAGATCGCAGTGAAAGTCGGCGACCTGGTCAAGGCCGGCGATCTGCTGGTCAAGCTGGACCCGGCCGACGAAACCCGCGCCGTCTCACAGGCCGAGGCCTCGCTGCAATCGGCGCAGGCGCGGCTCAGCCGCGCGCAGGCCGCGCTGGGCATCGCGCAAATGCAGGCCGCCGAGGCCAAGGCCAAGTACGACGCGCGCGTGAAGGACGCAAGCGACGTCATCAGCAAAGAAGAATTGCGCATCGCCCGCAGCAACTGGGAGATCGCCGAGGGCAACGTGAAGTCGCTGCAGAGCGACGTGCAAAGCAGCGAGGCCGAGCTGCGCAGCGCCCAGCTGAACCTGGACCAGGCCGAGTTGCGCCTGTCCGAGACCACCATCGTCGCGCCGATCGCCGCCACGGTGCTCAAGATCGACGTCGAGAAGGGCACCATCATCGCCTCGGGCATTTCCAACATCGGCGGCGGCACGGCGCTGCTGACCCTGGGCGACCTGTCGGCCCTTACCGTGGTCGGCGCGCTGGACGAGGCCGACGTCGGCCGCGTGGACGAGGGCCAGCAGGTGCAGATCCGCGTGGACGCCTGGCCGCGCCGCGCCTTCAGCGGCGTCGTGGACACCCTGTCGCCGCTCGGCGTCGAGACCAGCAACATCGTGACGTTCGATCTGGACGTGCGCGTCACCGACAAAGACTTCTACCTGCTGCGCCCCGGCATGAACGCCGACCTCGAGGTCATTACCGGCCGACACGCCGGCGTGCTGCTGGTGCCGGTGTCGGCCATCTACAGCGAGGGCGAGCAGTATTACGTGCTGACGGCGGAGGGCGAGCGCCGCGACGTGAAGCTGGGCGCCACGGACGGCACGCGCTACGTGGTGCTGGAGGGCGTCGAGGAAGGGCAGCAGCTGCGGGTCGGCACCAGCAACTCGAACCTCACGGCCGGGCCGGGCATGTTCGGGAGGCGCTGATGAACGCCCCGGTCATCGAGCTCGCGCGCATCGAGAAAGTCTACCACGAGGACCGCCCGGAAATCGCCGTGCGGGCCGTGGCCGGCATCGACCTGACCATCCGCCACGGCGAATCGGTGGCCGTGGTCGGCCCCTCGGGCTGCGGCAAGTCCACCCTGCTGCACCTGGTCGGCTGCCTGGACCGCCCCACCCGCGGCGTCTACAAGCTCGATGGCAGCGACGTCTCCGGCCTCGACGACGACGACCTCGCGCGCGTGCGCAACCAGAAGGTCGGCTTCGTGTTCCAGACCTTCAACCTGCTGGCGCGCCAGAGCGCCCTCGAAAACGTGGAGCTGCCTCTGCTGTACGCGGGCGACAGGTCGCCGTCCGTGAAGGCTTCGGCCGCCCTGGAACGCGTGGGCCTCAGCGACCGCGCCCGCCACAAGCCGGGCGAGCTGTCGGGCGGCCAGAAGCAGCGGGTGGCGATCGCGCGCGCGATCGTGAACGACCCGGCCATCATCCTGGCCGACGAGCCCACGGGCCAGCTCGATACCCGCACCGGCGCCGAGACCCTGGACCTGCTGCTGCAACTGAACGCCGCGGGCTCCACGCTGATCGTGGTCACCCACGACATGGGCATCGCGCGCCGCATGGCTCGCGCCATCCGCATGCGCGACGGCATGATCGAGGCCGACGGCCCCGCAGCCGAGGTGCTGGCCGGCGTCACGGCCGGGGAGGGCGCCTGATGTCGCTGTGGCAGACTCTGTCGGCGGCACTGCGCGCGCTGCTTTCGAACAAGCTGCGCACGGCGCTGACCATGCTCGGCATCGTGATCGGCGTGGCGGCCGTGGTGACGATGTTGAGCCTGGGCGAGGGCGCACGCGAGAGCATCGAGGGCCGCATTTCCTCAATGGGCGCGAACAACCTGAGCGTTCGGCCGGGGCAGCGCCGCCAGGGCCCGGTGCGCAGCGGCGCGGTGCAGACCCTTGAGAACGAAGACGCAGAGGCGCTGCGGGTGATCAGCGGCGTGGTGCGGGTAGCGCCCATGGCCACGGGCGGCGCGCAGGCCAAGTACCTGTCGGCCAATCTCAACACCACGGTGATCGGCACCACGCCGGAGTACTTCGCGATCAACAACCTCGAGCTGCAGCGCGGCCAGGCCCTGAGTACCGGCCATATCGACGGGCGGCGGCGCGTGGCGGTGCTGGGCTCGGAAGTCGCGTTGCAGCTGTTCGGCAACCTGGACCCGGTGGGCAAGCGCATCCAGCTGAAGGGGCTGGGCTTTGAGGTGATCGGCGTACTGGCGGCCGTGGGCAGCTCATTCGTGAGCCCGGACGACCAGACCTTCATCCCGATCAGCACGCACCAGGCCACGGTATTCGGCCAGGATTACCTCACGGGCATCGCAGTGGAGGTCGAGGGCGAGGACTGGGTCGAGCCCGTGCAGGCCGACATCGAGCGCATCCTGCGCCAGCGCCACCGGCTGCTGCCGGGGGACGAATCGGACTTCAACGTGATGTCCACCAAAGAGATGCTGGAGACCGTGAGCGAGGTGACCACTACCTTCACGGCGTTCCTCGCGGCCGTGGCGGCGGTTTCGCTGCTGGTGGGCGGGATCGGGATCATGAACATCATGCTGGTCAGCGTGCGCGAGCGCACCCGCGAGATCGGCGTGCGCATGGCCGTGGGTGCGAGGCGCCGCGACGTGCTGCTGCAGTTCCTGATTGAGGCCGTGGTGGTGTCCATGATCGGCGGCGTGGCGGGTGGCGTATTCGGCATCGTCGGCGGCGTGCTGCTGGCGGGCTGGGCGCAGGTGGAGTTCGTGTTGCCGGCCTACGCGGTGGTACTCGCGCTCGCGGTAAGCTTTTTCACCGGAGTGATGTTCGGAGTATGGCCCGCCAGACACGCCGCCGGATTAGACCCGGTAGAAGCCCTGCGCTTCGAGTAGGCGCGTAGCGCGGCGCCACACCGGGTGAAGGGACTGTCCCCGCAGGGGACTGTCCCTGTCATCGAGTGACGCAAAACGAACCGCAGAAGGCCACGCGGAGGCGCGAGGGCGCAAAGGGCTGATCGGTGTTCGTCGATCCATCAGCCAGTCGGGCCGGGAACAACGCCAAGACGCCAAGCTGCGCCACGGCCTGATTGTGTCTTCACGCGGTTTGGCCAATGGATCATCGAGCAACGCGAAGGCCGTGGCGTTCCCTGGCGCCCTGGCGTTTGAAACCCGTCCCTGAACATGATCAGCGTTCGTGCACCGCATGATCCTTCGTTCCTTCGCTCCTTCGTGTGGCATCCGCGGTTCCAAAGCGCGGACAGGAATGTCCGCGCCACCGTTGGGATGGCCGCGCCAGCACACAGCCCATTGGTAATTGAAAATTGGTTATTGGTAATTCGCTGTTCAACCGAGTACGGCACGCCGCAACCGAATCGAAGACGGGGACAGTCCCCAACTGCGGGGACAGTCCCCATCCAGGGCCGTGGCGTTCCCTGCCGCCCTTGCGTTGCTTGCTTCGTGTCTCCAGGCGCCCCTGTCCGCCGTAGCTTCAGCGGAGGCGGATGACGCCTGCCTTCTGCTGTGACACCAGTCCGTGTCCCGAATCCGCTTCAAACCGCTCGTTGATTCCTGAGACTGCGCCTCTAACATGCCGGTCCGCTAATTTTCGACTCGCGAGGGCACGCAATGACCGACGCACCGAAGTTCAAGGACCTCAAGGCGCCTGCCGAAGGCCAGCGCATTACCTTCAAAGACGGCGAACCCATCGTTCCCGACAACCCCGTCATCCCCTACATCGAGGGCGACGGCACCGGCCGCGACATCTGGAAGGCCTCCGTGCGCGTGTTCGACGCGGCGATCAAGAAAGCCTACGGCGGCAAGCGCAAGGTGCACTGGTTCGAAGTTTACGCGGGCGAAAAGGCCAACGAGAAGTACAGCACCTGGCTGCCCGACGACACGCTCGAGGCCATCAAGTACTTCGGCGTCGCGATCAAGGGCCCGCTGACCACCCCGGTCGGCGGCGGCATCCGCAGCCTGAACGTGGCCCTGCGCCAGCTGCTTGACCTGTACTCGTGCCAGCGCCCGGTGCGCTACTTCGAGGGCGTGCCGAGCCCGATGAAGGACCCCAAAGACGTCAACATCATCATCTTCCGCGAGAACACCGAAGACGTGTACTCCGGCATCGAGTGGAAGGCCGACACGCCGGAAGCCAAAAAGGTGATCGAGGCCCTGAACGCGGTGCTGGCCGGCGACCCCTCCACCAAGGGCAAGAAGCTGCCGGAGGGCGCGGGCATCGGCATCAAGCCGGTCACCAAGTTCAAGAGCCAGCGCCACATGCGGCGCGCCATGCGCTACGCCATCAAGCACAACATCCCCGACGTGGCCATCATCCACAAGGGCAACATCATGAAGTACACGGAAGGCGCCTTCCGTGACTGGTGCTATGAGCTCGCGACCACCGAGTTCCGCGACCACGTCGTCACCGAGGACGAGGTGTGGTCCAAGCACGACGGCAAGATGCCGGCCGGCAAGATCCTGGTGAAAGACCGCATCGCGGACAGCGCCTTCCAGCAGATCCTGCTGCGCCCGGCCGAGTACCGCATGCTGGTGACCATGAACCTGAACGGCGACTACCTGAGCGACGCCGCCGCGGCACAGGTCGGCGGCCTGGGCATCGCGCCGGGCGCGAACATCGGCGACAACGCGGCGGTGTTCGAGGCCACCCACGGCACGGCGCCGAAGTACGCCGACAAGAACGTGATCAACCCCGGTGCGGTGGTGCTGTCCGGCGCGATGATGTTCGAGTGGATGGGCTGGACCGAAGCGCGCGACCTGGTCTACAAGGGCCTGCAGGGCGCGATCCGCGCCAAGACCGTGACCTACGACTTCGAGCGCCAGATCCCCGGCGCCACCAAGCTCGGCACGGCCGAGTTCGGCGATGCCATGATCGGCCAGATGTGATGCGCGAAGGCGGATTCGATCAACTCACCCCAGGGCCGGCCAATCCGGCCCTGGTTCATTTGTCAATGAGCCAGGCGCTTCACCCGGTGCGGGCGCTGGGCGCCGCCTCGCTTTCTGCGCCATGCGGCGCGGGATATTCCGCTCCCAGCCATTCATCCGGCGCTTCGTCGTCGGCGGCTTCGTCCTGTGCCTCGACCTCCGCCGGCTCGGCCTGCTCGTCAGCCTCTTCGGCCTCGTAGCGCACCAGCAGCTCGCCCGCGCGCAGGGCCTGGCCGTAGCTTACGCGGGGCTTCTCGGCCCCGCTGGCCAAATCTTCCGTGGCCGCGTCCACCATCGCCTCCAGCAGGCGCTTGACCTTGGCCCGCGCGCTGGAGACCCGCGGCTCCGCGCGTCGGCCGGGATTGGCGCCCGGCGCCGCAGGCCGCAGCAGCCTGCGCAAACGCTTGTTTCTCGACTTTCTTCCCATCTTGCACCTCGTTCGTTCAGGCCCGCCATTGGGCCACGCGAAAAAGCATACAAGTGGGTGCGACATTTCCGGGGCAGCCCGGCCAATCCCGCAAGTGACGCGATTCGGGGCGGCTGGTAGCATGTAGCCGGAGGGTAGGCCCATGGCCCCGCAGACGACACGCGAGCGCTCCTCGATCGACGACATCATCGACCTGTACAAGCAAGACGTGGACCGCACACTGATCCGCGAGGCGCTGAAACTCAGCGTGGAACAACGCGTGCTCAAGATGATGAGCTTTGCCAAGCTGGCGCTGGCCATGCGTGAAGCCGTCAAGCAAGCCAAGAGCAAGCGCCCATGACCGATTACGCCGCCATGCTGCAGGCCCTTGCACACGCCGGCGTGAAGTTCATCGTCGTGGGCGGCCTGGCCGCGACGGCCCACGGAGCGGCCCGGGTAACCTACGACCTCGACGTAGTCTACGCGCGCGACCCGGCCAACATCGCCAACCTGATCCGCGCGTTGAAGCCCCACCATCCATCTCTCAGGGGCGCACCGGAAGGTGTGCCGTTCACCTTCGATGAGCGCAGCATTCGCTCCGGCCTGAACTTCACGTTCAGCACAGACCTCGGGGAGATCGATATCCTCGGCGAGATTGCCGGCGGCGGCAGCTACGAAGACATCGTCCCGCACTCTTTCCTAATTGAGCTGTTCGGCATCACATGCCGCTGTCTGGAACTCGACAAGCTGATCGAGGTCAAACGCGCGGCCGGGCGGCCCAAGGATTTCGAGGCCATCGCCGAGCTGGAAGCCATCCGCGAAGAGCGCGACAGGCTGGCGTAAATCCGCGCAACCCCGTTTTGCGGATCGGGTTAGATGGCCGCTCGTTGCGCGGGTCTGGTAAGCGGCAGGGGTGCGCCAACCTTGTCACAAACTCGATTTGCCCGTAGACTTGCGCCGAAACGCCCCCGGCCGTGATGACCTGACGCAGTGCGACCTGCGCTATGCCCCGAATTGTCTTCAAAAAGCTCGAGCACGCGGCGGTCGACCTCACGGAGGCCGTCACGGTCGGGCGTTCCGCCAGCCACGCCAACGTGGTGGTCCAGGACAACCGGCTTTCCCGCGCCCACTGCCGTTTTGAGCCTCGCGAAGACGGCTGGTCGATCGTCGACCTCGAAAGCCAGAACGGCACCTTCCTTAATGGAAGGCGCGTGCGCGAGGCCCTGGTCAAGCCGGGCGACGTGATCACCATCGGCACCTGCGACATGGTGTTCGAAGAAGTCGGCGGCCCGGGCGCCAACACCGTGATGGCCGGCGTGCAGTCCACCAGGACCGCGCCCGCCGACTTCGGCGATGAAAGCCTCGCCGCCCCAACCGCGGAAAAGTCCGACAGCACCCGCACCGTCGTCGCGCCCGCCGCGCTGGTGCTGGTGAAGGGCACCCTGCAGGACAAAATCCACCCGATCACCACCGACCCGTTCATCATCGGGCGCAAGCACGACACCCAGCTCTGCCTCGAAAACGACGGCAAAGCTTCCGGCCACCACGCGCACATCCGGCGCGACGGCGTGAACTACGTGATCGAAGACCTGGGCAGCACCAACGGCGTCGTGATCAACGGCGAAAAGATCACTGGCCCGGTGGTGCTCAAGCCGGGCATGAAGGTGCTGCTGGGCCAGCAGCTGTTCAAGTTCCAGCTGCAGGGGCGCGACGACGTCTCCAGCGGGCGCACCGCGCCGGCCATCGCGGCGGCAGACATCCAGGCGCGGCTCAAGCCGCCCGGCCAGGCCGGCGAAAGCGCAGACCTGGATGAGCCCGACCAGCCCGCCACCATCATGGCCACTCCCGCCGAGCAGGCGGCCCTGAACGAGGACGACGACAAGGCGGCGCTCAGCCAGGAGATCAAGTTCAAGTCCGGCGGCGGCGGTATCTTCGCGGTGGTCGAGATCATCGTGGTGGTCGCCGTCGCGGGCGCGATCCTGTTCGCGGCCTGGACCATGCTCAAGGACGACGGCACGGCTTCCGGTGGCGGCGAGGGCAACTACCCGCCCTCGCGCGAAGGCGGCCTGCTGGCCAACAACCCCAGCTTCGACGACGTGGACGAAGGCGGCTACGCCAAGGGCTGGAGCTACATCGTCAGCGGCACCGACAGCTTCAACCTGGTGGAAGGCGCCAAGGGCGGCCGTTACGCCATGCAGATCTCGCGCTTCGGCGCGGCCAATGAGGCCAGCTACGTGGTCAGCGAGCGCATGGAAGCGCCGGCCGGCGGCGTGAAGGTCAGCGCCTTTGCCATCAACGGCGAAGCCTCGGCCGACCGTTTCGGCTCGGCGCTGATCTCGGTGTTCTGGTACGCGGGCAAACGCGACTCCGAGCCGCTGCTGGTAACCCCCATAACCGCGCGCACCCGCATGAACGACTGGACCGAGCTGACCGGCAGCGCCGCCGCGCCCGCCGGCGCCAAGCTGTTCGCCGTGGCGCTGGGCATGACCGGCACCCAGGGCAGCGTGGCCTTCGACGAAGTAAACGTCAGCGCCGACACCGCCGCGGAGAACTGGTTCGCGCCGCAGAGCATCAGCGCCGGCAACGGTATGAGCTGGCAGATCGACGACCGCGGCGACCTTTCCCTGAACGGCCCGGACGGCGTCTACCTGCGCGGCGGCCGCTTCCTGTTGTTCCAGGCGCCCCAGCGGCGCGACCCCCTGCCGGTGCTGGAGATGCTGGTGGACAAGCCGACCATCGAGCGCTCGGACAACAAGCTGTACGTGAAGTACCGCTACTTCGACCCGCTGGCCGGGCACGCGGTTCAGCTGGCGCTTGAGCTCGGGTCGCGCGACGGCAAGCCCGCCCTGTCCGCCGCCGTGCAGCCCACCCAGGACGGCACCCTGGACAAAGCGGCGCGCTACGTGTGCCTGCACGTGATGGCCGCGCCGGCCTGGGCGCCCGCCGAGCTGGTGCGCTTCGAAGAGGCCGGCGGCGCCCCCCGCGCCTACGCCCATGAGCTCGGCACCGGGCGCGACACACGCAGCGAGTTCGCCGTGCTGCTTTCAGCCGACACCGGCACCGGAAACCGCATCGTGGCCGGCGAGGGCGGCGCGCCGGGCGTAATGGCGCAGCAGCACCCGGCCGGGCGCGAGCTGATGATCACCGCCCAGGGCTCGCTGGCCCTGAGGTTTGAACCGGGGCAGGGCCGCGACGAGCTGCAGGACATGGTGGCAATGGTGGCGGGCGTGCAGCCGGGCGAAGACCAGATGGACCGGGTGGACCGCGCGCTCGGCATCTTCCGCGACTACCTGTACAACCAGAACGAGGTTGCCGCCGCGGCGCAGGCCGTGGACGCCGCCAGCAAGCACTACAGCCTGCGGCTGATCGAGCTGCGCGACGGCATCAACGTGCCGCAGCTGACCCGCAACGAGCAGCTGTACCGCGCGGCCATGGAAGAGGCGATCACCTCGGCCGACAAGCTGCACGCCGCCAGCGAACGCTGGAACAAGGACGCCATGCCCATGCTGCGCGCGGTGATCAGCGACAACATGCTGCCGCGCACCAAGGAGTCGGCCGGCGTGGCGCGCGACGCCCTGCGCGAGCTGATCGAGCTGGCGGCCGAGTTCGACCAGCTGGCCAAGGTGGCGCGCCGCTCGCTGTTCGTGCTGGAGATCGAGATCGAGCAGCGCGAGAGCGAGTCGTTCATGGTCAGCGCCCGCGACTTCCTGGACAGCGGCCAGTACGTGCAGGGCATGGTGAAGCTGCGCGCTGTGGTGGTGAACTACCCGCGCTGCCTGCGCGGCATCGAGGCCAAAGAGCGCATGCTGGACGTCGCCGCCATCCTGCTGGCCGAGATGGACGACTACGGCAAGCAGAACCTGCGCAACATCGCGCGCGACCGGGCCATGCAGGCGCGCGACCTGATGAACCTGGTGGAAAGCAAGCTGCTGGCCGGTCTGCTCAGCGCCGATGAGAAGGGCTGGCTGCGCGACCCGGGCCTGCCCGCCGAGTTGCGCGCCAACGAATGGATCAGCCGCGAGGGCGAGCTGCAGAAGCGCATCACCGAGATGCGCCGCCGCCTGCCCGCCGACCTGCCGCCCGTGGAAGAGGGGAAATAGCCCGTGGCTTACGGCTTCGACATCGAGAGCAACCTGAGCATGCTGGTGGGCCTGTCCCGCAAGGGCAGCCAGTACAAGCTCAAGAAGGCGCTCGCGCTGCCGGGCTTCAGCGTCGATCCCGACCAGAAGCCCGAGTTTCACGCCTCGGCCCCCCTGGGCAGCACCTTCCGCGCCCTGCGCAACATCGGCGTCAAGCCCGGTTTGCCCGCCACGCTGGTGCCCGGGCGCGATGTGTACTACCGCTTCGTGCTGTCGGCCACCAACAACCCCAAGATGATCGAGCAGCAGGTGCGCATGGAGGCCGACGAGATCGGCGGCGAAGACGCGCGCATCATGGCCGATTACGTCCCGGGCGCCGACTTCGACTACGCGCCCGCCATCCACGTGGCGCTGGCCCGCGAAGAGGTGATTGACCACTTCGCCGGCAGCCTCAAGGCCGCGGGCATCGAGACCGGCGAGCTGATCCCCGGCTGCGCCGCGCTGTACCAGGCCTACAAGATCAGCGGCGACATGGATACCGAGCACGTGCTGATGTACGCCAACATCGGCGACGACAGCACCGACGTAATCCTGGTGCGCGAGGGCACGCTGCTCTACGCGCGCAGCATCAACATCGGCGTCAATGACTTCATCACCCGCCTGCTGCCCGAATACGGCGGCGACCGCGACGCCATACGCCAGGTGCTGTTCCAGCAGATCGACCTGCGCCCCAGCGTGGCCGCCGACAACCTCAGCGGCGACCGCGGCGTGCAGGGCGGCCAGGAGGTCGCATCCCGCGTCTTCCAACAGATCACCAGCACCATCATGCTCGCCAAGGGCGCCCAGAAGGCGCCCAAGCTTGACGCCCGCAAGATCGTGCTGTGCGGCCCCGGCGCGGCCATCCCCGGCCTGCGCGAGCTGATGATGAACCGCGTGCGCAAGACGGTCGATATCTTCGACCCCCTGCGCAATATTGACGTCGAGGGCGCCGACGAGCAGACCCTCGAGACCTGCCAGGCCTATCGCCCCGCGCTGGCGCTGGCGGTCGGGCTGGCCGTGCTGGCCAGCGACCCCAAGGCCGAGCGCGCCGTCTTTGAGCCGGCCAGCCTGCGCCGCCGCCGCGAGTTCCTGAACAAGAGCCTGTTCCTGTACCTGGCCGCGGCGCTGGTGATCGCCATCGTGCTGCCGCTCTACATCCTGAGCAGCAGGACGCTCGACGACGCCGACAAAACCCTGCGCGACCGCCAGCAGGGGCCCATCGGGCGCTACGTCGCGGCATCCGGCGAGATCCCCGCCCACGAGTCCGCCCAGCTGCGCGCAGAAAAGCGCTTCGAGGCCACAGCCGGCGCGCTGATGCCCGGCCGCGTCGCCACGGAGGTGCTGGTGCAGTTCTCGGCCAAGCGGCCTGACACGGTGCGGGTGCGCAGCGCGGAGCTGCAGACCGAGACCGCCAACCCCAGCGGGGCCAAGGATTTCAAGCCGCGCACCGTGTTGAAGATGAGCTTCTTCATCGAGAAGAAGCCGGGCGCGGACCCGATCGAAGTGAACAACAAGCTGCGCGACACCCTGCGCGCCCTGACCGGCGTGGCGCAGGTGGTGCCCGGTGAATCCAAGGCCAATGACAGTGCCCAGGGCTACGACGTCACCCACACCGTGGTGCTCGACCTGAAGCTGGAAGGAGCCGCGAAATGAAGCTGCTGAAGACACACGCGCGCTTCCTGGCGGTAACGGTCGTGCTGATCGTGGTGCTGGTGCTCGCCAACGGCGAGTTCAGCGGCATCGCCGAGTCCCTCGACGCCAAGGAAACCCAGGCGACCTCGCTGCTGCAGAAGAACTACCGCGCCCTGTTCAGCGACGCCGCCAAGTACAACGGCGACCCGGCCACCATCCAGGGCCGCCGCATGCAGGACAAAACCCAGGTCACCAGCGCGCTCACCGGCATCGTCAACGAGCGCATGGCCTTCGAGACCGACCCTGCCTACACCGTGGAAGTGCTCGGCACGACGGCCGTGGACGACATGGTCAACTACCTGCGCAACGTGAAGAAGCTCGAGCTGCAGCGTGAGCTGGGCTTCCAGCGCTACTTCGGGCCGGACGTGCGCGAGGATGACGCGTTCGGCTTCAAGATTCCCGACGGCAACCTGACCGAGGCCCAGGTGCGCGATTACCTGCGCAAGCTCGACATCGTGCGCGCCATCGCCTCAAGCGTGGAAACCTCGCGCGTGCAGCTGCTGGTGAAGCTGCAGTTCGTCGCGGTCAACGAAGAACTGTCGGCGCGCGGCGTGCCGACCAAGCCCGCGGCCGCCGGCGAGCAGCCCTACCTGAACGGAGAGGGCGTGACGCTGACCGTGCAGGCCACGGAAGAGCAGCTGTACAACCTGCTGATCGAGCTGCAGAACCCGATGAAGAACGGCCGCCAGGGGCGCTACCTGGCCGTCGAAAAGTTCGAGTTCGAGAAGCCGGACCTGCTGGAGCCCAAAGACGCGCTGATCGCGGCCAAGATCACCGTGGTGGCGTACAGCGTAAACCCGGATTCGACCTACCCGCCCGATGAGTCGCAGAAGGCCGTGCAGCAGACCACGGCGGGCAAGCCCCGGACATTCCGCTAGGATTTGAGGACGAAGCCATGGAACAGGTGTTGAACCGGCTGTCCGAGTGGAAAGAGAAGATTCTCTTCGGCGTGGTGGTATTGGCCACGCTGGCGATCGTGATGAAGGCCCGGCCCATCGGCGGCGGTATCGTGGATATCGACGCCGAGCAGCGCCAGGCCGCGATCTCGGCCGCCGGCATCGACCAGGCCCAGGCCGAGAAAGTGTTGACCAAGCTGGAAAAGCCGGGTGATTGGACGCCCGTGCAGCTCGACAACCTGCGCGTCGAGCGCCCCTTCTATGAGGAAGACGACCGCTTCAAGGCCAGCAAGCCCACGGGCTGGAGCCTCTCGCAGGAAAGCTACGAAAGCCTGCCGCCCGTGCAGTTGAGCGTGCCGGGCTTCAGCTCGCTGCCCGACTACGACATGCCCGCGGGCCCCAGGCCCAGCCTCGCCAAGGCCCAGGCCCACGTGCCCCGCGACGAACGCCCGGTAACCCTGACCCGCGAATCCAGCCCGGAATTCGACTGAAAAACCGGCAAGGGAGTGAACGCAAGCTTAGTAAACAAGTGCACCGCAATGGTTCCTCTTCGGAACGACTTGCGCAAACAGAGAACAGGACTCCACTAGTGCCGCCCCTTGGGGCGGCCGCAAATAGCCGGGGGCGCAAGCCCCCGGGGAACTGGCGAAAAGACAGGAGCCCCTTGGGGCGACAGCAGGCAACGGAATGGGCAACACCTATCACAGCATCAACCTGCACCTGATCTTCTCCTGCAAGGAGAGGCGCCCGCTGATTACCCACGAGATCCAGGAGCGGCTCTATTCGTACATAGGCGGCATCCTGCGCAAGCGCGATTGCGTGCTGCTGGAGGCGGGCGGCGTATCCGACCACGTGCACCTGCTGATCGGCATGCCGCCGCGCCACGCGCTGTCCGACGTGATGCGAGAATTCAAATCGAACAGCTCGAAATGGGTGCATGAAACCTTTCCCGATCGCGAGTTCGGCTGGCAGGACGGCTACGGCGTGTTCTCTGTCAGCATCAGCAAGTTGAAGCCAACCCGTGAATACATCCAGACCCAGGAAGCGCACCACGCGAAGACCAGCTTTCAAGACGAACTACGCTGGTTTGTCGAAAGCCACGGTCTGCAATTCATGGACGACGATGAGGTAGGCGATGGATCCGCGAATTGAACATTTCGGTCGCCCTGAAGGGCTCCGGCCGGCGGGGTCGCCCGGTTCCGGGGGCTTGCGCCCCCGGCTACTGACGAGCGCCCCAAGGGGCGCAGCCGGTCGCGACAACTCCGCAGAGGGGGTGCGCGGGGGACAGCCGGGTTTGTTGCTGGTTTTGGTGCTGGCGTTACTCGCGCCTTCGGCTCTGCTGGCGCAGGTTTCCATCGACGAAAAACCGCGGCGCTACCTGGTTGTGCGGGCCGATGGCGCGACCCGTGACTGGGAGATACGCCCCATCCGCATCACCGATATGCGCGGCCGTACGCTGCCCGGCGCCACGGAAGGCGACTTCAAGACCGACATCGAACGCTGGGAACGCACCGGCCTGCCCAAGCGCTACAACACCAAGCTGTGGCGCGCGGCCGCGGAAAAGCTCCTGCGCAACGGCAGCCAGCCGGTCGAGGGCGCGAAGTTCTACTTCTACGCGATCAGCCCGCGCCAGCCGCGCGCCGAGGGCGTGGTCAACCTGGTCGATGAGCGCAAGCACATCTATTGGGTGCCGGCCAGCGCCGTCGAGGTAAAGGGCTACCCGCAGACCTGGGTTGATGTGTACGAAGCCTTCGTGACCCGCCAGGAGGGCGAGGCGCGCCAGGCCGCGGTGAAGCAGTGGGAAGAAGCCCACCGCGACATCATCAAGAACGTCGACAACAGCGACGAAGGCTTCACCCAGGAAGAGCGCAACGAGTTCGCCCGCTTTTACCAGGCGCAGTTCGTGTGGGTGCGCAACAGCAATCCCAAGCTGGCGGGCATCTACACCGAGCTCGCCAACTTTCACCGCGAGCGCAACAACCTCGACGCCGAGCTCAGCACCTACCTCGACGCCCTGCGCGCCGGCGTGGAAAGCCCCGACCGCGAGGTGTTCGCGCTCACTGTCGGGCGCATCTTCGTGAACCGGCTGAACCTGCACGGTGAGGCGATCCCCTACCTTGAACTCGCCCGCAACCACAGCGAGGCGCTCTACCTGCTGGCCCACTGCCAGCTCGAGCGCGGCAACTTCGAGCAGGCCCGCGCGGAACTCAACGGGCTGGTCGCTGCCCTGCAGGCCAACGATGGCTCAGTCGTGCTGGAAACCACGGCCGACGAAGAACTCGGCCGCGCGTGGCTGAAGCTGGCCGAGCTGGAGTTCAAGCTGTTGAACTACAGCGCCGCCAACGACGCGATCGGCAAAATCGCCAACGGCAACCCCAGCTTCGACGCCGCCCAGGTGCTGTTCTGCGGAATGCTGCTGCAGCGCAACGAGCCGCGCCGCGACGGCGACAAGAGCGACCAGCAGAAGATCCGCGACGTGCTGAAGACCCTCAGCTTCTGGCAGCAGGCCCTGCAGTACGGGGCGCCCAATGCCACTGACTTCCCGCTCGACCCGCTGATCGCCAGCGCGCTGGTGCTGTACGCCCAGACCGACAGCCAGTTCTTCTCGCCGCGTCCCAAGGACGGCAACGCCAAGCCCAGCGCCGAGGCCCTGCGCTTCCTGAACGCCGCCAAGGCGCTTGATCCGCTGTCCGCCGAGCCGCACTACGCCGAGGGCCGCCTGTACCAGCGGCTTGGGCTGTTCCCCGAGGCGCTGGCGGCGTACCAGGCCGGGCTCGACGTGGACCCGCGCCACGTGCTGCTGAACTTCGCGCTGGCCGACCTGAACCTGAAGGCCGGCGTGGTCAGCGTCGCCAAGGACCACCTGGGCCGCTGCCTCAAGTACGCGCCTGACTTCTTCCCCGCCCACACCCTGCTGGGCGAGATCGCGCTCGGCGAAGTCGAGCGCGTGCGCGGCAACCTGCTGCTGCGCATGGCCGCCGGCGAGGCCGTGGATTACGCGGGCGAAATGGTGCCGCCCATGAAAGAGGCGGCAGCGTTCTTCTCGTCGTCGCTGGCGATCAGCGACTCCCAGCCGGCGGCCAAGCTCGCGCTGGGCACGCTGATGCTGCGGCTGTCGGAAGTCGCGCCCCTGACCGTGGCCGACCGCGGCGACGCCGAGTCGGTGCGCAAGGCTTACCTGGTGAAGGCGCGCGACCTGGCCGCCGAGCTGATCGAGCAGCTGGAAACGTTCGCCGAGTCGGAGAAGCCCAACACCTTCAGCGAGCGCGAGCTGGCGCAGATCCCCAGCCTTGCCTGCTACAACGTGTACGCCTACGCGCTCTATGAACTGGGCGACCACGGCGCCGCGCTGGCCGCCTTCCGCAAGCACATCGAGAACGCCCGCAGCAAGGAGTTCATCCCCGACCCCAACCTGCGCAAGGACTACGACAAGACCTCCCCGTTCATCTACGCCAGCGACTGGGTCCAGCGCATCGAGCAGAACCAGCGCCAGTACTTCGAAATCGACGAGTTCACCACCGACAGCACGCCCAACTTCTACGGCAACTGGATCATCCCCACCCGCCTCAAGCCCGACCAGGGCTTCATCGAGGCCACCAGGATCCGCGCCGGCAAGCTGCAACTGGCCGTGAACCAGAAAGAGTCCGGCGTGATCAGCCGCTTCGAGGTCGAGAAGCCGCACGCCACGCTCACCACATTCGAGGCCACCCTGCCGCGCCTGGGCGACGCGCCCCTCGACTTCGGCATCTACCTCACCAAGGTCAGCAAGTCCTCGGCCGGCAAGGGCACCGAGGCGGACCCCAAGGTCAGCGTCTTCGTCGGCGTCGATTCGCAGGGCCGCGTGTTCTGGGAAACCCGCAAATACGACCTGCAGGACCGCACCAGCGTGGAGAAGCGCATGGAGTACGGGCTGATCGACGTGACCGCATACGGCGGACGCCCGCTGCTGCCCGACGACAAGCTGACACTCGCCTTGCGCCGCCAGTACAGCAAGGATTTCAGCGACATCGACTACGTCGCGGTGATCAACGGCTGGGAGGTCAAGCTGCCCGTCAACCGCAGCGAGAACGACAAGCTGCACCTCAGCGAGCTGACGCGCGTGGACTTCCAGTCCGCTACCTTCGCCGTCCACTGCGGCTTCTTCACCCGCGCGCTGGTGGGCGTGAAGGCGACCATCGAGGTCGACAGCGTCAAGTTCATCTACGACAGCGGCCTGACCAGGAAGAAGTAGCCATGCGCCGACACCGTAGCGGTTTCACGCTGATCGAGATCCTGGTCGTGGTCGGGATCCTGGTGCTGCTGGCGGCCGTGCTGCTGGTCAGCTTCGGCGGCGTGTTCAGCAAGAGCAAGCAGGCGCAGACCCAGGCCACCATCGAGACGCTGCGCACCAACGTGGAGAGCTACCAGGCGCGCTGGGGCGTGCCGCCGCCCTGCAGCCTGCAGGAGCTGGGGCTGCTGATCGGATACCCGGCGCTGGTTGACCCCAACAAGGACAACACCGGCATCGAGGCGCTGGTGCTGGCCCTGCGCAGCAAGCGCGAGCAGGGCCCCTACATCGACGGGCCGCTGTTCCAGGACGACAAGCGCCGCACCAACCTCGACATCGACACGGTGCTTGAAGACGCCACCACGCCGGAGCACCTGGACCTCGAGGACGGCTCGGCCCGCGACCTGTTCGAAATCACGGACGCCTGGGGCAACCCGCTGGTGTACCTCGACATCAAGACCGTGCGCGCCGGCAACTACCAGTACAGCGTGACGCTGGCCGACGGCAGCACCGTCAACATCAACGCCACCGAGTGCCAGAACGCCCTGCGCCACCCCGTCACCGGCCAGTACCCAACCGGATATGTGATCTGGAGCTTCGGCGAAGACGGCATCAACCAGTACGGCCTCGGCGACGACATCACCAGCTGGCCCAAATACGAGTAGGGGCGATGCCTGCATCGCCCGCGACAACGTAATCCGCAAGCGAAGCCAGCAGCGCTCCGGTTGAACAGCAAATTACCAATAACCAATTTTCAATTACCAATGCCGCTACGCTCCCGGTCAATTGGTAATCAGTCATTGAGAATTCGCTGTTTTTCCTGCCTCCTGCCTACTGCCTCCTGCCTCCTGAAACCCCACTTCCTGACAGCAATCCGCATTCCCTCCACTTGCTCGCGCCGGCGATGCGGCCAGCCACAATCGGGCCATGGCGCACTACCGCACCATCCTGGGTATCGACGAGGCCGGCCTTGGCCCCATCCTGGGCCCGCTCACACTGGGCTACGCGGCCTTCACACTGCCGCAGGCCATGACGCCCACCGGCGTGCTGCACCTCGACATGTGGCAAGCGCTAAACCTCGGACGCGAGCCCGCCGAGCGCAAAAAGCGCCCCGTGGTGTGCGACAGCAAGAAGCTGTACTCGCCGGCCAAGGGTCTGCTGGCGCTGGAAGAAGAGCTGCTGGCCTGGGCGGCCCTGGCGGGCCACGATCTCGCCGACTTCACCGCTTTCCGCACCGCCTTCGCGCCCCTCTCGCGCGAAAAGCCCGAGAACTACGACTGGTACACCAAGCCGCCGCAGCCCTTCCCGCTTGAGGCCGGCGCCGACCGCGCGGCCCTGCGCGGCCAGGCCATCGGCCGCGCGCTGCAGGCCGCGGGCTACGGCCTTGCGGCGCTGGGCGTCGCGCCGATCTACGAGGGCGAGCTGAACCGCCTGATCCAGCGCCTCGGCAACAAGGCGCGCGCCGAGTTCGAGGGCATCGCGCGCATCATCGGCCCGCTGTGGGAAAAGCACCGGCAGCTCGCCGTGGTGTGCGACCGCCAGGGCGGCCGTACACGTTACGGCCGCGCGCTGGCGGCGCAGTTCCCGGAGGCGCAGATCGAGATCTTCACCGAGGAGAAAGAGATCAGCACCTACGAGCTGAGCATCCCCGAGGTGCAGGGCTGCCCCCGCATGTTCATCGCGTTCAAGGAGAAGGGCGAAAGCGAGCATCTGCCGATCGCGCTGGCCAGCATGGCGGCCAAGTACATGCGCGAGCTGACCATGCACCAGTTCAACGCCTGGTTCCATACTTACGACGCCGACATCAAGCCGACAGCAGGCTACTACCAGGATGGCAAGCGCTGGCTGAGCGACACCGGCGAGCTGCGCAGAAAGATCGGCGTGCCGGATGAACGCTTGATCCGGAAGAAGTAGGGGCGCCCTGGTCGAACAGCAAATTACCAATAACCAATTTTCAATTACCAATGCCCCGGCATCCCGGGGCCAATTTGAAATTGGTAATTGGTTATTGGTAATTCGCTGTTTCCCCGCCGCCTGCCGACGATCCCCGCGCGCTGGCGCTTGCGGCTCCTGTTCTCTGCCGCCTTGCGCACTCTGCCTCCATCTTCGATCATCCGGCAATGGCTGTCTTGAAGGGCGATCGGCTTACCAAGCGTTTTGGCGGGCGCACTGTGGTGCGCGGCGTCAACATTGAGGTTGGAGCCGGCGAGATCGTCGGCCTGCTGGGGCGCAACGGCGCCGGTAAATCCACCACCTTCAAGATGCTGATGGGCGTGCACCGCCCCAACGGCGGCCAGGTGATCCTCGACGGCAAAGACGTCACCCGCATGCCCATGTACAAGCGCGTGCGCCACGGCCTCGGCTACCTGCCCCAGGACGACACCTACTTCGCCAAGCTGACCGTCGAGGAAAACCTGCTGGCGATCCTTGAAACCACCAGCATGCCCCGCCCCGAGCGCAGCAAGCGGCTCGAAGAGCTGATCGACGAGTTCGGCCTGCACAAGATCCGCACCAACCCGGCCGGCGCCTGCAGCGGCGGCGAGAAGCGCCGGCTCGAGATCGCGCGCACGCTGATCGGCAATCCCAAGGTGATCCTGCTGGATGAGCCGTTCGCCGGCGTTGACCCCATCGCGATCCAGGACCTGCGCGAGCTGGTTTCCGGCCTGGTGCGCAAGAACATCGCCGTGCTGCTCACGGACCACAACGTGCGCGAAGTGCTGCCCATGACCGACCGCAGTTACATCATCGTGGACGGCCAGGTCATCAAGGAAGGCCCGCCGCGCGAAATCGCCGACGACCCCGTGGTGCGCAAGGAATACCTCGGCGAGCGCTTCAAGCTGGACACCGAGCTGATGCGCGCCGACGAAATCCGCAAGCGCGGACCCCTGTGAACAGTGGGACATGAGGGACTTGTAGGACCCGTGGGACGAACTGCTGAAGTCCCACTGGTCACACCCGTCCCACTAGTCCCACGGGCGGTATGCCTAGGCGCAGGTGCCCGCAAACCCTATAATCCGCGCATTAAAGGAAGGGCAGTCACATGGCTGGTCACAGCAAGTGGGCGAACATCAAGCACCGCAAAGCCGCGGTGGACAAAAAGCGCGGCAAGATCTGGAGCAAGCTGGCCCACGGCATCATCGTGGCCGCGCGCCTCGGCGGCGGCGATCCCGAAACCAACAACCGTCTCGCCGACGCCATCCTTGAGGCCCGCAAAGAAAACATGCCGGCCGCCAACATCGACCGCGCCATCAAACGCGGCACGGGCGAACTGGCGGGCGCCGATCCTGAAGAGCTGGTGTACGAGGGTTACGCGCCGGGCGGCGTGGCGATCATCGTTGAAGCCCTGACCGACAACCGCAAGCGCACCGCGCCCGACATCAAGCACGCCTTCGAAAAGAACGGCGGCAACCTGGGCCAGAGCGGCAGCGTGATGCACAGCTTCGACCGCAAAGGCATCGTGATCATCGAAAAGGACGGCGCCCCGCCCGAAGACCAGTTGCTCGAGATCGTGGCCGAGGCCGGCGCCGAAGACCTGCAGGCCGACGACGAAGGCTTCACCGTAACCACGCCGGCCGTCGCCCTTGAGCCCGTGAAGAAGGCCCTGCAGGCGAAGAAGATCGGCTGGATCTCGGCCCAGCTCGAATACATCCCCCACCTGCGCAACGAAGTCGATGAAGAGACCGCGCGCAAGGTGCAGAAACTGGTGGACGCGCTGGAGGACAACAACGACGTCCAGAATGTCTACACCAACCACGAGCCGCCCGAATCCATGCTCGCCGAGCTGAAATAGCCCATGGCCGAAGAAACCCTGACCATCAAGCTGACCGGCATTGCGGGCTTCTGCAAAGGCAAGGAGTACGTGATTGAAGAAGGCGGCGAGGCAATCATCGGCCGTTCACGCGACTGCACCATCCGCGTCGGGGACAGCGACGCGACCGACAAGCCGCACAAAGCCACGGCCGGCAAGGACGATCACCTGCACACGGTAAGCCGCCACCACGTGAAGATCAGCTTCCAGGGCGCAAAGGCGATTTACATTGAGGATCTGTCCAAGCACGGCACGTTTCTGAACGGGCACAAGGTGGACGGGCGCGACCAGATCATCGGCATGCGCAAAGCGCCGATCGAGCTGCGGCTGGGCACTAACGAGAGTTTCCGGATGGAGCTGCTGCGCGAGCCCGCCAAGGCCAAGCCCAAGATCACCGTCAAGCGCCGCGATTCGTGAAGCCTGGTGCAGGGGGCGGGACTTGAACCCGCACGGGTTTCCCCACTGGAACCTAAATCCAGCGCGTCTGCCAATTTCGCCACCCCTGCGCCTGTTGCCACTCCAGCATAAATCCAGCGCGTCTGCTGCCGTTCCGCAGAGCTTCACTTTCGAGTCGGCATGCGACTCGATGCCACTCCTGCCCGTATCCAGCGTGTCTAAAACTCTTCTTCCTCTTCCTTGTCTTCCTTACGGCCGGGGGTTTCCGTGGGCTTGTCTTTCTTCGGCTCCGCTTCCTTCGGCTCCGGCGCCTTCTGGTTGCGGTTGCCGTTGCGGTCAAACACCGGCGTGTATTCTTCATCCGGGTTGATCTCGGCGTCGCCCTTCCAGACCTTCAGCTTCTCGAACGGCCGGCCGTCGCTGTAGCTGCCCATGTCTTTCTGCTGGGGTGTGTCGCCCAGGGCGTACTCGCGGTTCTTGCCATGGAAGGCGGCGTCGGTCAGGCCGTCCAGCAGCTTCCAGTAACCGTACCAGTCCCAGATGTCCACCATGTCGGCCATGGTGGAAGGTGCTGCAGGTGTGCGGTGCGTGGCGACGACGGCTTCTTTGCCGTAGTCGCTGCTGACGAACTCGACCAGGTTCTTGTTCTCGGGCTTAACCTTTGTGGCCTTCACGAAAAACTCTTTCGCGCACCATGAGCCCACGGTGTGGTCGCTGTCTCCGAACACGCACAGCAGCAGGGCTTCCTCGGGGATGCCGCTGAAATCAGACAGCGGGATCAGCCCGTTCTTCTGCGCCTTGCTGCTGCTGTTGAAGGCGCGGCCGGGCTGCACGGGCATCACGGCCTTGGGCTTGGGCAGCTTCAGGGTTTCCCAGTCGGCGGCAAGGTTCGCGGTAGTCACGCCACCGGCGCTGTGGCCGGCGATGGCGAACTTGTCTTTCTCGGGCTGCACGCGCTCGGCGTCGGCTTCAAGGTACTTGAAGGCGTCGAGGATGCTGGTGGCGGCGTTGGGCGCGTAGTTGGTGGGCGGCTCAAGGCCGTGGGCCTGGTACTGCGGGTAGATCACCAGGTTGCCGCGGCGGCACAGGTGGTTGATCCAGGCGTCGTAACCCTCCGGGTCAAGCTGGCCGTAACCGTGCACGAACACCACCACCGGGGCTTTCTTGGGGCGCGGCTCGGCGGGCATGTAAAGCCAGTAGTGCTCGCCGCCTTCGAGCGCGGTGTACACCTCGACCTTTTCGTGGGCGTACTTGCTGCCTCCGGGGCCGTCTTCGGGCTGCGTTTCCGGCAGCGTGGCCTTGGCGTTGCGGGCGGGAAAGTCTTGCTTGGGCTCCGCCTTCTGCGCCTGGATGGGCGCGTAAACCAGCAGCAGGGCGGGCAAGATCAGCCAGGCGAGTTTCTTCATCACGTCTCCCAATGACAAACGAACCCCGTGCGGGGCGTAATCCTAGTGTGTTTCGCGGCCGGAATCTAACGCGTAGGGACACGCGGCAGCGTGTCCGTAGGAAAGGCCCGGGATCCAACGGGTAGGGACACGCGGCAGCGTGTCCCTACTGCAACTTGCGCCGCCCTGTTGCCGTTTAACACAGGGAATGTACGTTTTCGGCCTGCCGTGGGCCCGTAGCTCAGTTGGTAGAGCGATGCGTTCGCAATGCATAGGTCAGGGGTTCGAATCCCCTCGGGTCCACCACGACAACAGCCCGCTTTCGCGGGCTGTTGTCGTAGTGCCCGTTGCAACCTTGGCAACGCGGGCGTGTCCATGGCGGGATCCGCGACCGCTCCGCTTACGCCCGGCGTCGCCCGCCTTTGGGCGGGCTTTGGCCGGGCTACTGCGCGTCGCAAACAGTCCACTGGACTGTTTGCGGGTTCGAATCCCCTCGGGTCCACCAATGAAACCACCCGCGCAAGCGGGTGATTTCATTGGTGCCCGCCGCAGCCCGCCACGGAAGTGGCGGGTGTTGGGCCGGCCAATCTTCCCTCTGGCTACGGTCCAATCATCGCGTTGACGTAACCTGAACCCACTCGACCAATGGCCCGCCCGATTCCCGCCACTTCCGTGGCGGGCTGGGCGGCGGGCTGTTGCGCCGATTGCACCCTTTCTACAATCGGGGCGTCCCGGACGTTCGTTCCATCCGTATGCGCAAATCCCCTCTCGGCATCATCGTCCTGATCGTGCTGCTGTTCGTGGGCGCCGGCGTTGCCGTCTATTTCATGTTGGGCGACGACTCACCCCGGCCTGTGCCGCGGCCTCGAGTTTCTTCGATAGAACCGGACACCGCCCCGGCCGCCAACACGCCGCTGCCGCCGGCTAACCAGCCTGCGCCGCAACCGAAACCCGAGCCGAAACCTGAACCACAGCCAGAGCCCCGTCCGGAACCCAAGCCAGAGCCACGCCCGGAGCCTAAGCCCGAGCCAAAACCCGAACCCGAGGAAAAACCCACCACCGGCCCCGAGGCCCACGGTTTCCCCAAGCCGGTCAAAGCCGGCTTCGGGCTGGGCACCGATGGCCTTGAGGCGATCGCCTTCGGCACGGTCATCGACCAGGATCGCGCCGCGCTCCCCGGCGCCAACGTGGTGGCATATGTCGTGCGCACCAGCAGCGTCGGCGGCCACACGCTTGAGGCCGTGCAGGCCGTCACCACCGGCAAAGACGGCCGCTTCTCCTTTGCCCTGCGCTACTCCCCTCGCGAGGGCGAAGAAACCGAGATCGCAGTTTCCGCCAACAAGAACGGCTACGGCCTGAGCAGTGTGCTTACGCCCGACCCGGAACGACCAATCGAGCTGCAACTGCACGCCTTCTCGAACGACACCACCATCGAGGGCGAAGTGCTGGACAGCGAGAACGCGGCGGCCGCGGGCGTGCAGGTGTTCTGCACCGGCAAACTCGGGCTGCTGGACGCAGAAAGCGTGCGCCTGCTGTCGCCCAACGTGCAGGAGGCCCTGGCAGGCAGCATCAGCCAGGACTGGAAGGGCGGAGCCAGCACCGACGAACTCGGCCGTTTCGTCATCAAACGCGTGCCGCCCGGCACCTTCAAAGTGTGGGCCGGCAGCCCGGACCGCCCGGGTGAAGCCGTCGAGGTGGAGGTTTTCTCCGGCCGCAGCAACACGCTGGCGCAATCGCTGGTCATGCCCAAGAACGATTAGCAGGTATGGTGAAACAGAAAAGCCCGGCCTTTTGGGGCCGGGCTTTGGTTTGCTTGCTGCCTAGCTTTCCGTGGCGACGGTTTCCGTCTCCGACTTGTCCTTCTTCTTTTCCTTGGGCTTGTCGGTGTAGACGAAATCGAGCTCGGTCTTTTCCTTGCCTTCGCTGTCCTTGCCCTTCTTCACCTTGACCGTGACCTTGTCCTTGCCGGCGAGTTTGCCGCGCAGCAACTCTTCAGACAGCGGGTTCTCGATGTACTTCTCGATGCCGCGGCGCAGGGGACGCGCGCCGAACTCCAGGTTCTGGACTTCCTTCGATTCCAGCACCCACTCCTTGGCCTCGATCGGCACCTCGATCTCGATCTCGTGCTCGGCCAGACGCTTGCGCACGCCGCGGATCTCGATGTCGAAGATCTTGAAGATGTCTTCCTTGGTCAGCGGGCGGAACACGATGATCTCGTCCAGGCGGTTCAGGAACTCCGGCTTGAAGTGGCGCTCGATCTCGTGCATCAGCATCTCGCGCATCTTCTCGTGGCGGCTTTCGTCGTCTTTCTTCACGAAGCCCAGCCCCGTCTGGTTCTTGATGATGTTCGCGCCGATGTTGCTGGTCAGGATCAGCACCACGTTCTTGAAGTCCACGATGCGGCCGAAGCTGTCCGTCAGCTGCCCTTCCTCCATCACCTGCAGCAGCATGTTGTAGACGTCCGGGTGCGCCTTCTCGATTTCGTCCATCAGCACGACGGCATAGGGACGGCGCCGGATCTTTTCCGTCAGCTGGCCGCCTTCCTCGTAGCCGACGTAGCCCGGGGGCGCGCCGACCAGGCGGCTCACGTTGAACTTCTCCATGTACTCGCTCATGTCGATCTGCACGAGCGCGTCTTCGCTGCCGAACATGAACTCGGCCAGGGCCTTGCACAGCAGGGTCTTGCCCACGCCGGTGGGGCCGACGAACAGGAAGCTGCCGATCGGGCGCTTGGGATTCTTGAGCCCGGCCCGTGAACGGCGCATGGCGCGGGCGATCTGGCTGATCGCCTCGTCCTGGCTGATCACGCGCTTGTGCAGCTCTTCCTCCATCTTCAGCAGGCGCTCGGACTCGCCCTGGTCAATGCGCGTGAGCGGGATGCCGGTCATCTTGCTGACCGTCTCGCAGATCACTTCCTCATCGACTTCGCCGCTGATGATGTTGGCCTGCTCGCGCCACTCGCGCTGCATGCGCTCTTTTTCCTTGCGCAGCTGCATGGCCTTGTCGCGCAGCTGGGCGGCCTTCTCGTACTCCTGGTTGCTGATGGCCTCATCCTTCTCGGCCTCCAGCTTGTCGATTTCGCCGTTCAGGTCGGACAGGTCAGGCGGCTTGCTCATGGAACGCAGGCGGATGCGCGCGCCCGCCTCGTCCATCACGTCAATCGCCTTGTCCGGCAGGAACCGGCTGGGGATGTAGCGCGAAGAAAGGTCCACGGCCGCCTTCAGGGCGTCGTCGGTGTAGCGCACGCGGTGGTGCGTCTCGTAGCGGTCTTTCAGGCCGTGCAGGATGGCCAGCGCGTCGTCCACGTTGGGCGGCTCGACCAGCACCTGCTGGAAGCGGCGCTCCAAGGCGCCGTCCTTTTCGATGTAGCGGCGGTACTCGTCCAGGGTGGTCGCGCCGATCACCTGCACTTCGCCGCGCGAGAGCGCCGGCTTCAGAACGTTGCTGGCGTCGATGGCGCCTTCCGCGCCGCCCGCACCCACCAGGGTGTGCAGCTCGTCGATGAACAGGATGACGTTCTTGGCGCGGCGCACCTCGGTCATCACGGCCTTGATGCGCTCCTCGAACTGGCCGCGGTACTTGGTGCCGGCCACCATCATGGCCAGGTCAAGCACCACGATGCGGCGGTCGCGCAGCAGCTCGGGCACGGCGCCGGAGATTACTTCCTGGGCCAGGCCTTCCACGATGGCGGTTTTGCCCACGCCCGCTTCGCCGATCAGCACCGGGTTGTTCTTGGTGCGGCGGCACAGCACCTGGATCACGCGCTCGATTTCGTCCTTACGGCCGATCACCGGGTCCAGCGTGCCCTCGCGGGCGAGCTCGGTGAGGTCGCGGCCGAAGGCGTCGAGCGCCGGGGTTTTGCTCTTTTCGCCGCTGTTGCCGGCGGCGGGCGGGTTGATGCTGGCGGTGTCGCGGGGCTTGCCGCGGCGGCCGGTGTCGCCCTTTTCGCCGCCGGATGCTCCGGCCTCGGGGCTGAGCAGCTCGAGCACTTCCTCGCGCACTTCGTCGAGGCGCACGCCGAGGTTCATCAGCACCTGGGCGGCGATGCCTTCATTCTCACGCAGCAGGCCGAGCAGCAGGTGCTCGGTGCCGACGTGTTCGTGGTTGAGCGTGGCGGCCTCTTCCTTGGCGAGGTCGATCACCCGCTTGGCGCGCGGGGTGAAGGGCAGCTTGCTGGGCGCGGTCATGACCTGCGGGCCCTGCTGCACGAGTTTTTCGATCTCGAGGCGGATCTTGCGCAGGTCCACGTCCATGTTGCGCAGGACGGTGGCGGCGACGCCGGAGCCTTCGAGAATCAGGCCGAGCAGGATGTGCTCGGTGCCGATGTACTCGTGGTTGAATTTCTGGGCTTCCTGGCGTGCCAGGCCCAGTACCTTGCGTGCGCGTTCCGTGAATTGCTCGAACATATTCCGCCTCTGATCTCCGGCTTGATGGGCATCCGGAGGCTGTGGTTATCTTCTATCACAACGGTAGCCGTAGGCCGAAAGGGCGTCAACGACGGGCGCTGCAACGTTTTCGCGCGGTGAGCCCGGATTCGCCCGCCATGCGTTGTGGAAAGAACGCCATTAGGGCAAGGGTGATTCCGGTTTCATCACGGGATTAGGGGGTGCAAACCCCATGCCCAAGCCAGAAGGCCATTTGCGGCCCAGATCCCCGCCACCCGGGCAGGTTTGTGAACAACCCTGCGGTAATGGCAGGGCTTTAAGTGGCACATGTAGCGGGGTGGCCTAGAGTGTGGCTGTTCTGACCCATGTTTCCGACCAGGAGAATCGAACATGCGCAAAATGATCGTCTGCTCATTCACCGCACTGATGCTGCTGGCGCTGACGGCGCACTCGCCCGCCCAGGCACAGAACCCCGGCGGCGACGCACTGCAGAAAACCGCCGCGGGCCTGCGCGACGCCCTGCTGAACGGCACGCCCGACGAATTGTTCAACAAGCTGGCGCCCTGGATGCGCGGCCGCGTCGAGCTGTTCGACGAACGCCTGCCGGAACAGCTGCGCGAGTACAAAGAGAAGATGCCGGAAAAGATGCGCGAGGAGTACGAAAAGGAGCTGCAGAAGGCGCTGGTCGAGGACATGGCCGATCGCGACCCGGAGGGCAAGCTGGGTGTCAAGGTTTACGACGACGTGATCAAGCTCAGCGCGGCGCAGATGTACAGCCTCGAGATCGGCCAGCTCGTGTTGCAGGCGAACGCAGACCTGAAAGATCGCCGCGCCGCCAAGTGGCACGAAGTGGAACGTGCGATTTACCAGGCCCAGGAAGAACTTGAGTGGGATGAGGGCGAAACCGTGCTGCGCACCTACGGCAAGGTGGGCTACGTCAACCGCTTCATGGATTCCCTGGTCGTGACCTGCGTGGCCGACGGCGAAACGTGGCAGGTGGTGCAGTTCAAGGCCGTGATCGGCGACTGGGACGCTGTGATGGACGATAACGAACTGATGGCCAATCCGCTGAACGAACTGGAGGCAGTCGCGGCAGCCGAAGCCAAACGCTCCGAGGCCGAGCAATTGATGGGCAGCGCCCGCAACCAGTGTCGCGTGCACTATTCCAAGACCGCCATCGAGCCGAAACTACTCAGCGATACGTTGAACGGGGTGACGCTGGAGGATGCCTTCGGCGGTGTGTACTTCAGCCTGCGCGACAAGGTGTACAAGAAGCCGGACATGAGCCGCGGCGCCATCGTCGCCGAGCCCAACGAGGACGACAGCCTGGGCTGGGGCGTCCTCTACTTCAACTACTCCAACGGGGACTCGGACATCGAATGGTACGCCAGCGAAGATGAACTGGAGAGAGCCCTGAAGGACTTCGAGACCGCCAGGTAGCTCGTCATGAGACGCAGAGTCGCCCACCGGCCCGGTGGGCGATTCTCGTTTACATGCACGCGGCCGCGCCCGGGACGTGGCACGCGCTTCCCGACTCGGCCAAGGCTACGTCGGGCAGGCCAGCGCGTGCGCTGTGCCCTGCTCTTCAAGCGCATGGCAGAAAAAAACAACGCCAGGGCGCCAGGTTACGCCACGATCTGCCCGTTGTTCGCTGGCCGGTTCGGCCGAAGGATCGACGTGGGTGGCCCCAAGCGTCAGCAAGTCATCCCCTGAAATGAACCGCAACGGCACAAGCCGCAAAAACGCAAAACGGCTTTTTTGGCGCTTTAGCGCTTTCACGGCAGGCAATTGCAGTTCCATGAATTCAGGCCGCTAGCAACGTCCGCTTGTCGTCCTGATGCTGAGGGTCGCCCAATAGGATGGATGGCCCATTACGAAAGGGCCGTGGCGTTCCTGGCGTCCTGGCGTTGACGGCCGCTCCCTGCCACGAGAGGTGTCGGAGCCACGAGAAGGGCCTTGCGCCTTCGCGCCCCCGCGTGGCTTATGCAGTGGCGAACTCCAACTAAGGCCACGCGGAGGCGCAAGGGCGCAAAGGATTCAAGCAGCTTCGCTCCCGGAGTGGCAAATCGAGCGCTGAACGGCGTTTTCAAAACCTCAACGCCAGGGCGCCAGGTTGCGCCACGGCCTGTTTCTGCTTCGCAGGCCACTCGGTTCGGCCGAACGCTGGATGTCCCGTTGTACCAATGCGATTCACCTTCTTGGGTTTGTGCGCTCGTCAACTGCGACACGCGAAGACGCAAAGAGCGCAAAGATCGCGAAGCAACGGCCTCCTTCAAGCAGTTCTTCGCGTCCTTCGCGTATTCTTCGCGCCTTCGCGTAAAGCAGTCAAAAGACACACAACCCAACGGAGTTTCTTCGTAGTGGAACTACAAGTGAGCCGTGGCGTCCCTTGGCGTCCTGGCGTTGACGGCCGCTCCCTGCCACGAGAGCTGTTCGAGCCACGAGACGGGCCTCGCGCCTTCGCGCCTCCGCGTGGCTTATGCAGTCGCGAGCACGGGAAAGGCCACGCGGAGGCGCAAGGGCGCAAAGGGCTCACACTGGCTCGCTTGCGGCTACGCGGGGGTCGATCCCGCGCCGGCGTTTTCTATTGTCGCGGGCATCTACCGTTCGGAGCTTCCCATGCGCGTGCTTGCCGCCTGCCTGCTGCTGTCTCTGCTGCTCGGTGTGGTCGTTGCCCAGGATGACGATTACGAAATCCAGATCGCGGCGAAGCTGATCGAGTTGAAGGCCGATGAACGCCTGCATGTCGAACTGCTCTCCGGCACCACTGACCTGCAGGGCTTCAAAATCACCGTCCCCGACGGCACCAGCGCCGTCTACCTCAACGTGCTCGACGCCACGGCCGACATCGACCTGGCCTTGTGCGACGACAAGCTGGAAACCGTGGACGACCTGGACGAGCACTCGATCTGCGAGTCCATGACCGCCCGCATCAACGAGACCCTGGCCTTCACGAAGAAGGACGGCCTGAGGCCCGGCGCCTGGTACGTCTACGCGGGCTCCTTTGCGGCCTACGACGAGGAAGAGGTCAGCTTCGACATCCTGCTCAGTTTCAACACCAAGCCGAAATTGGACACGCCCACACTGCCGTTTGCCCCCATGGCCACGCTCACGCCGTTGCAGCGCGCGGTGGCGGCCTGCGTGATGCTGTACACCGAGGAAGGGGCCGGCGGCAGCGGCACGGTGATCAGCGCCTCGGGGTTGATCCTCACCAACCGCCACGTGATCGAGGGCGAAGACGGCAAGGCGCTCAAGCGCGTGTGGGTTTCCTTCACCCGCTCGGCACGGGAAACGCCGGTGCAGACGCACATCGCGGAAGTGTTTAAGGAAGACGCGGGGCTGGACCTGGCACTGCTGCAGCTCAAGACCGACCTGGACGGCAACCCGATCGAGAAGCCCGACTTCGTGTGGCTGCCCCTGGCGACCGGCGAAGGCGAGCTCGGCGACGAGCTGCGCAGCCTGGGCTACCCGGCCATCGGCGGCGCGCGCAGCCTGACCAGCATCACGCTTACCCGCGGCGTGATCAGCGGTTTCGAGAGCACCAAGGGCGAACTGCAGTGGTACAAGTCGGATTGCCTTGTCAGCGCCGGCAACTCCGGCGGCACCACCATCAACGCAAAAGGCGAACTCTGCGGCATCCCCACCGAGACCCTGCACGATCCGGAAACCATGGAGTTCCTCAGCTACATCCGCCCCGTGCAGGCCGTGCCCAAGGAGTGGCGCGAGCTGATCAAGTAGGCAAACGAAACCGGCCCGCAGCGCGGGCCGGTTTGTGTTGGGTTGCTTACTTGTCCGGCGTTTCGGGGTTTGCCGGGCCGCCGTCCTTCTTCTCCTGGGTGGTGGGCGCCGCGTAGCCGTCGCGCCAGCCGCCCTCGGTTTCGCCCAGGATCCAGAGCGCCAGGCAGGTGCCGCACAGCTTGCCGAAGCTGGGGTGGCCCAGCCAGGTGCCGTCGTCCTCGCGCACCAGCATCAGCGCCTTGGTGCAGATTTCGTTGATCTGCTCGAAGTGCTTGCCGCCCACTTCCTTTGAGGCCAGCAGGGTGTGGTAGTGGCCGTACATCCAGTAGTAGGCCGCGTTGAAGTGGCGGTCGAAGTTGTGGGGCGAGCCGCCCTTGCCGGGGGGGTTGTAGTACTCCATGCGTTTGACGGCATCAAGCTCGCCGCGGTACTTGATCCACTGTTCGATGATCTTCTTGAGCGTGGTCTTGCTGCGCTTGGCGACGCCCATGCGCACCAGGGTCAACTCGCAGATCGCGTTGCGGCCCTGGCAGCCCTTTACGTCGATGCCGATCTGCCCCATGCCGATGCTGCCGCCGCGGTACACGTAGGTTTCCAGCCCGCCGTTTTCTTTATCCACCACGCGCAGCTTGTTCATCAGCGCGGCGGCGGCGGCCATGGGCTCCTTGAGCACGCGGTTCAGGCCCTTGATCTCCATGTCGTGCTCGACGTCCATCAGCACCAGCATGGCAGCCGCGGTCGAGAAGCTGGGGGATTCGCCCATCTCGGGGTAGTAGGCCCAGCCGCCTTCTTCGGCGACCTGCTCGCCGCCGGTTTCCGGGGCCTTGGGCAGCTCGAACTTCACTTCTACTTCGTTGTTGCCGCGCTGCATGGTGAACGTGACTTCTTCGCCGGCGCTCAGGTTGTAGTACACGCGCACGAACAGGAAGTAGTTCGAGCAGTCCTGGCCGTTGATCTTGTTGATCACGTCGCCCTTCTTCATGCCCGCCTTTTCGGCGACGCCGCCTGCCTCAACGGACGTCACGAACACCTTCAGGTTGCCGCGGTTCACGTCCAGGTCTGCGGTCAGGTCAAAGGGTTGCGGGATGGCGCGGGCCGAAACCTCAGCCTGCATTTCCTGGCCGTCGCGCACCCACTTCACGATGTATGGCTTGCCGGCGGCCACGGTGCCCGCGAACTCGATCAGGTGGTCCATGCCGAGGATCGGTGTGTCGCCAATCCAGGTGATGCGGTCCTTGTCCTTCAGGCCGGCCTCGGCTGCCGGTGAGCCCGGCGCCGGGTCGCCGTCGACCACCACGCCGTTGTCGTCGCCTTTGTCTTCTTCCTGGATGCCGAAATAGAACCAGCCTTCCGGCGCGCCGGTTGCCTCGACGCTGGCGCTTTTCTTCTTGGACTTCTCGCCGCGCAGCACCTTGAGGCGCACTTTGTCGCCCGGCTTGATGTTGCGCTCAATCTCGCGCAGCTGGTCGATGGCGGTGACCGCGTTGCCGTTTGCTTCCACAATGATGTCGCCGACCTCCAGCTCGCCCTTGCAGGGGCTGAACGGCAGGAAGGCTTCAACCACCGGGCCCTCGCCCGTGCCGGCGTTCACCTTGATGCCCAGGTAGCCGGGCCAGGTCTGGTCGAGCTGCACGTCTTTCTTGAAATCCTTGGCGCCCTCGCGGCGCACCGCGATGTTGATCTTCTGCCCGCCGACGAAGGCCGCTTCCTGCATGTAATAGTCCAGCGAGTTCTCGACGCGCAGGCCCTCCGTCTCGCAGATGCGGTCGCCGGCCTTGATGCCCGTGCGCTCGGCGGCGCTGCCGGGAAGCACGCGCAGCACCAGTGCACCGCCGCGGTAGTCTTCGTCGGTCGGCGGCGCCAGCACCACGCCGAGCTGGCTGGGCATGGCGCTGTTCTTGAAGCGGCTGCTGAGGCGGGTACGGCGCTTCTTTTCCAGGGCCGGGGCCTCGCTGTTGCTGAGCTGCAGTTTCAGCAGGCCCTGCACCATGCGGCGGCACACGCTGCGCAACTCGTTGCGGAACTCCTGGTCGGTCGTGTTCATGTACTCCTGGTGCAGGAACTTCAGCCCCAGGGTGTAGCGCCAGTTGGCGTACCAGACCTGCAGCGGCAGCTTGCCGCGGTAGACGCGGTCGATCACGAATTGCGCCGCGCGTTTCAGCGCGGGCTCAATGCGCTCGGGGTTTACCTTGATGTGCCGACGCAGCGCGTAGCCCGCCAGGCCCGTCGCCGCGATGGCATCAACCGCCTGGTCGGCCGTTTCGGACAGCAGGCTGCCCGACAGCACCACGTCCCACGAGCCGTTTTCTTTCTGCAGATCGAGCACGTAATTCACGGCCTTCACGATCGCGCCGCGCACTTCGTCGTCACTGGGCATCGGGCCGCTGAGGTCAAGGGGCGGGTCGGGCTTCCAGCCCGGGGGCTGGGTGCCGCGCGCCTGCATGGGGTCGATGCGGCCGCCCTCGTTCACGTCCAGCAGGATGCCGACCGGGCTGTCGGCCACAGCCGCGGCATCGAACAGGGGCACGTCGGGAAGCAGGGCCGCGGGCTCAGCGGCTTGCGAGGCGGGTTGTACGGCCGGCGCGGGGGCCGGGTCGTTGTGGGTTGATGTGAAGAGCAGCAGACCGCCGAAAATCGCGGGCAGCAACCAGGTAAGTTTCATGCGGGCCCCCAGTGAGCAACAGGCACAGTTTTGAGCTGGACCGGGTAAAGACGTCACCCCGGAATACGAAGTTCCCGGGAATGCGACGAAGTTTTTCCGCCCGGCAGAGGGGACGGAACCCGAAACTCAGCCCAACACCCAAATGCACCAAGGCCAACAGTTTAGCCAGATCGGGCCGATTCAACAGCGAAACCCACCCCCCATACGCCACCCCGCAAAGGGCAAAGCAACACTTGCCAATAGGCAAAAGCCGTAGCCACAAGCAGGCTTGTCAGTGCGAGCGGGCGCGTATCTGCCCTTTGCTGCCGCATCTCCCAGTTACTGAAGTAGCGAGCGGTCCGTTCCCGCTCACCGGGTGGGAGCCGTTTCTCATAATATTAACTTGACATCCTTTTTTTTTGCGGGGTACCATCTGGCGCAAATTACCAAGCAAACTCGCCGGAGAACCCGCATGCCGTTGACCAACTCAAACCTGCTGACTGAAAACCGCCTCGCGCGCTGGCTGATCGAGAACTCGCCGGTCAAGCTGCAGATCGCCCGCGTGTGGCCCTTCTTCGGCGTTGCCGGCGGCCAGTTGACCTACACCCGGGCCAACAGCGCCCTGACGCCCGCCACCGCTCCCGCCGCTTGCGAGCCGGTCAATGACGACTCGGACACTGCGGCCGTGCAGACTTTTGACCTCGCGGACTACATCACGCGTTACTCGATCTGCTTCGCCGATGAGGACAAATACAAGCACCCGAACCAACTGGACGAAGTTGAATACGCCCTGGCACTGCGTAAACTGCTGTACGCCTACTTTCAGCGCCTTGACCAGGCGACCGGGTCGGCGGCCAACGGCGGGCTGCGGGACATCATCGGCACCGGGCGATCCGTAAACAGGGGAGGCGCAGCCT
>JAJVIO010000019.1:44933-132890 GCA_022071975.1 Planctomycetota bacterium | reverse complement strand
GGACGGTGAAACAACGCCAGGGCGCAAAGAACGCCACGGCCTTTGCGTGGCTTGAGCGTCCATCGGCCAGGGGGCGTGCCGCTACGATTGAGCCGTGGCGCACCCTGGCGCCCTGGCGTTGATCCCTGTCCGGCCCCGCAAGTGACCGCCGGACAACGGCCAACTCTTCGCGCCTTTGCGCCTCCGCGTGGTGCTGGCTTTTCTTCGTGTTCATTCGTGCCCTTCGTGGACAACCGCAGTTGCTTTCCTGGCCGGGTTCAAAAGACAACTGCAAAAGCGGTTGTCCACTAAGCGCACGAAGGTCACTAAGAACTGTAACTGCATTGGCCACGCGGGGGCGCGGAGGCGCTAAGGGTCTTTCCTGATCCGCAGGCTGTTTTTGCTCAGGGACGGTGAAACAACGCCAGGGCGCAAAGAACGCCACGGCCTTTGCGTGGCTTGAGCGTCCATCGGCCAGGGGGCGTGCCGCTACGATTGAGCCGTGGCGCACCCTGGCGCCCTGGCGTTGATCCCTTCCCCGACCGGTCGATTGATTGGCGAATGCCAATCAGCCCTTTGCGCCCCCGCGCCTCCGCGTGGCTTACGCTTTTCTTCGTGCTCCTTCGTGCCCTTCGTGGACAACGGCAGTTGCTTCTTCAGCCGGCCGCGGCGCGGAAAAAGCGAACTGCAAAAGCTGTTGCCCGCGAAGCACACGAAGTTCACCACGAACTGCAACTGCGTAAGCCACGCGGGGGCGCAAAGGCGCTAAGAACCTTGCGTGATTCGCGGGCTGCCACTGAGCACGTATCCGGACGAAAAGCGTGAAAAGCGAGGTTATAGGGTAAGGTTTTGTCCGGCGCGCTACTTCACAGTTCGGGGATGTCCGGTACGATGAACTGGTTATGAACATACTCTACGTTCTGCAGGTTCTGATCGGCTTCGGCTTCGTGATCGCAATCCACGAGGCCGGCCACTTCTTCGCGGCCAAGCGCGTGGGCATCACCTGCCCCGCCTTCAGCATCGGCTTCCCGTTCCCGGTGCCGGGCAAGGGCGGCTGGAAGGCCTACAACATACTGCGCTACAAGTGGCGCGGCACGGAGTACCGTCTGGGCTGGATCCCCTTCGGCGGCTACGTGACCATGCAGGGCCAGAGCGACTCGCCCGGCCAGCTCGAGAAAGCCAAAGAAGACGACCCGGGCGACTACCGCAACAAGAGCTACTGGCAGAAGACCCAGGTGCTGCTGGGCGGCGTCACCATGAACGCCATCACCGCCATTATCTTCTTCATTATTGCCTTCCAGGTGGGCGTCACGTTCATCGAGCCCACAGTCGGCATGGTGGACCAGAGCAGCCAGGCCTGGGTGGACAACGAAATCCAGGTGGGCGACCGCATCCTGAAGGTCAACGGACGCGAGGTGGTGGATTTCGAGGACGTGGTCTACGCCGGCATCTTCGACGGCGGCGACAGCATTGACCTGGTGGTTGAGCGCGACGAAGACGGCAAGTCGATCCAGAAAGACGTCACCATCAAGCTGGACGAAGACCCCACCTTCGGCATCAAGCTGCCGGCCATCAAGGCCAAACACCGAGTGATCCTCACCGAGGAAGAAGCCGCCCTGTTCCCAGAAGAACTGGGTGAGGACCGCCCCCAGGAAGGTGATGAAATCCTGAAGGTCAACGGCCAGAAGATACGCAACGCGCAGGACGCCCAGGGATTCATTGAGGCCAGCCGCGGAGTCATCAAGCTGACTATGCAGCGCGGTTTTGATGAAGACGCCCGCCAGTGGGAGGTCAGCTACACGCCGCGCCGCAGCTTCTACGCCGAGGGCTCGGCTTACAAGGCCGGCATCTCCGAACTGCCCGCCCCATGGGTTGACCGGGTGCGCAAGGACGGCCCGGCCGCCAAGGCCGGCCTGCTGCCCGGTGACCGTTTCCTGGCCGTGGTAGGCCCCAACGGCGCAGAGGTGAAGCTGGACAGCTTCGGCGACCTGACGCGCCTGGTGGATGCGGCCGGGGGCTCGGCGATGACCCTGGTGGTCGAGCGCGCCGGCAAGCGCGAGCAGGTCAGCATCACACCGGAGCCGCGGGAGAGCCGCCCCGGCCGTTACCAGCTTGGCGTGACCGTTTCACCCTTCGCGCCGGGCAGCGACAAGACTGAGGAAGAACAGGCCGCCGAACTGAACCGAACGGTGGTGGCCTATGGCGTGCGCCCCGGCAGCGAAGCCGAGAAGGCCGGCCTGAAGCGAGGCGACAAGATCGTCGGTGTGAAGGTCAACGGAGCAGCCAAGACCAATCCCAAGACCGGCGAGTTCGACCGCCTGGCGCTGGCGACGGCCCTGCAGGACGCGGCAAAGCTGGAAGACCCAGCTGAAATCACCTACGAAGTCGAGCGCGCGGACGGCATCCAGTCGATCAGCTTCAAGACTGACAAAGAAGGGCCCGATTCCGGTGCGGTCATGTCGATCGCCGCCGCCGAGCAGCGCAGCGCGCCGGTCACCTACGGCCTGGGCGAGAGCGTGGTGCAGGGCTTCTACCACAGCAAGAAGGTGGGCTACAAAATCATCATGACCCTGGCGGCGCTATTCACGGGGCGCGTGAAGGTGTGGCACCTGGGCGGGCCGGTGGTGATCGCCAAGCGCAGCTACAGCCTGGCCCAGTGGGGCATCGGCACGCTTCTGTTCTTCCTGGCGTTCATCAGCATCAACCTTGCGATCGTCAACATGCTGCCCCTGCCGGTGCTGGACGGCGGCCAGTGGCTGGTCGTCACCATCGAGGCGCTGCGAGGCAAGCCGTTGCCGGAAAAGGCCATGGGCTGGGTGCAGCTGGCCAGCTTCATCCTGGTTGTGGGCCTGATGCTGTTCGTGCTGGCCAACGACATCATCACCGTGGCCTGGCGAAAATGGGTGTAGCCGCGGCTGCTGGCTGTTAGCTGTTGGCCATCAGATAACCGCCGCCTACCGATAGCCAGGAGCGCAATGCCTGAAGAACCCAACCAACCTGTACTCAAGCGCCGTGGCGGTATCTGGAGTGTGATCGGCCTGCTTCTGGTGGCCGGCATCGTGGCCGTCAGCGTCATTAAGTACATGGACAAGGGTGAGGGCGAGAACCCGCCGCCCGAGCAAGTCACCCCGCCGCGCCACCTGCTGGTGATCAGCATCGACACCCTGCGCGCCGACCATCTGGGCTGCTACGGCTACGGCAAGCCCACCTCGCCCAGCATCGACGCCCTCGCCAAAGAGGGCGTGCTGTTCGAGAACCACTACACCTGCTACCCGCTGACACTGCCCGCGCACCTGACGCAGCTGACCGGCGTCAGCACGCTGGGCCACCGCGTGCGCGACAACCTGTACCACCAACTGCCGACCGAGATCGCCACCTTGCCCGAAACCATGAAGACAGAGGGCTTCCGCACCGGTGCTTTCGTCAGCGCCCACACCATGAAGGCGGGCAGCGGCATCGAGCGCGGCTTTGAAGTTTACGACGACAAGGACGTCCGTACCCTGGAGCCCGGCCGCCTTACCGTGCGAGAGCGCAGCGCCCCGGAAACCCTGAAGCTGGCCGGCGACTGGATTGCTTCCCTGGGCAGCGACCGCTTCTTCTGCTTCGTCCACCTGTTCGACCCGCACGCGCCCTACCTGCCCCACGCCGACGTGGGCGATCAGTTCCAGGGCGACAACACCGCGCGCTACGACGGCGAAATCGCCTACACCGACCGCGAGATCGGCCGTTTCATCCTGCGCCTCACCGAGCTCGGGCTGCTCAAGGACACACTGGTGGTGATCACCGCCGACCACGGCGAAGGCCTGGGCCAGCACGACGAGCTGACCCACGGCTACTACTGCTACGACACCACCACCCGCGTGCCGCTGATCATCAAGGGCGCGCCGGGCGTGAAGGCCGGCACCCGCGTGCCGCACCTGGCCGCGAACTACGACCTGGCGCCCACGCTGCTTGAGCTGATGGGCCTGGAGGCGCCCGAGTTCCGCAAGCAGATGCACGGCGTTAGCCTGGTCAGCGCCATGCGCGACGGCACAGACCCCGGCCGCGCGGGCATTTTCATTGAAAGCCACTACGCCTGGCTGAACGCAAGTTGGGCCAAGATCCGCGCCCTGCGCACGCCCAAGGCCCTGGCCCTGTTCGCCGGCGACGAGGTGAAGTACCTGGCCGACGCCGAGCAGCTCACCGACAGCGCCGGGGACAACGCAACGGCCCTGGCCGAGGCGCGCAGTGAAATCAACCGCCTGATGGCCGCTTGGGTGCCGCCCCGCAAGGGCAAGGGCATGGTGCGCGAAACCACGGCCGGCACACCTTACCCCGGTGAGTCTGCGGTGGCCCAGGATTTCGAGCCGGAGTCGCTGAGCGACACGCGTGAGCGCCCCTCGCCGCACACGAAGGCAAAGACCCTGCTGGCCTATCAGTCCGCGGAGCTTGAGTACGACTCGGAACGCTTCGCCGCCTGCGCCGAAAAGCTGCGCGAGCTGCTGAAAACCGAGCCGGAATTCGTGATGGCACTGAAGCTGCTCGCGGCCGTGAACAAAGGCATGGTGGTGACCGACCGGCAGCTCGGAGTCGACCGCGCCCGGCAGCTGACACGCGAGGCCGCTGAGAGCTTGAAGCGTGTGGCCGATCTGCAGTCCGCGCATGGTCAGTCAGAGGCGGCCGATGATACGCGGCGCAGCATGGCACTGCTGCTTGTGTGGCTGAACGACATCGCGGAGTTGCGCAAGCTGTCCGCCGCGAGCGACGAACCGGCGATCGACTGGATGTTCCACCTGGTATCCTACCGCGTGGCTGGCAAACCAAACGAGCCCGCGGTTACCGAGGAAGCGGCTCGCTTCCTGCACAAAGCGCCGCCCGGCCTTTCATTCATGGAAGACGCCAAACGAGACCTGCAGCGGATGCAGGCCGGCGAGCCACTCAAGCTGGCGCCCTGGGAACAGTGATCACTATGCCAGGCGCCTGGTCACGACATGGCCCGGGCGCAGGCGGGCGGCTTCGACCTTCTTGATCGCGGCCTCCAGGCGCGGGTGTTCGCCACGCGCGACGCCGTCGCCGGGGGCGCTGCCATCGTCGAGGGTCACATCGCCCCCCAGGCGCTTATGGAAGTAGTAGGTGCAGGCAAAGATGCGCTCCAGCACTTTGCGGGGCTGGTTCACGGCCGCGACCTTGTAGTTGAAGTTGATCTTTTTCGTCGCGCCCTGTGCGCCCGGCGCCAGTTTTGCGCCCGCCACGGTTACATGGAAGATCGGGTCGCCGGTGGCCTTGCCGCCGAACCAGGCAAAGCCGTCCCCCACACGCTTCATACCGAGGCAGAGGCAGCAGTCCGTCACATCAGCCAGCTTGAAGCTGCCATTCAGCGCGAGCCCGAACGTGTCGGCCAGCTTTCCCTTCATGCCCGCCAGCTCAGCGCTGCGCGTGGCGGCCTTGGCGGCGTCTTCCTTCGGCGGCTGTTTGCCGCGCTTGAGTGTCTTGGCGACGCGGCCGGCGACCATTTCAAACATCTCCAGGTCGTCCTGTGCCAGCGGCTCGCCGGTGGCCGGCAGCAGTTCCTGGCTCACCAGGATCTGCACGGGTTCCGGCGTCATGGGGCCGACCTCGAGCCATGGTTCTGAATCGGCATTGCGCCCGAACAAGTGCACGTCGGTCAAGCTCTGGAACAACCCCTGGCCGAGGATTTCACCCAGCTGCTGGGGCGGGTTGGCGGGCGTACCGTTAGCGGCCTGGATGCTGTAGAAGGCACCGGGCAGGTACTCGCGGTCTTGCGGCAACTCGCGAATGGGCGGCAGCAGGTGGGAAGCATCCTCGCTGCCTGCTTCTTCATCGAAGCCCATGCCTTCCGGGACAAGTTCCGGTCCTTCCGGTGCCAGCTCGTTGCTCATGCAGCGCATCCCCGCAATGTGTAAGTGCAGACTCCACTATAAGTTTCGAGTCATGCTTGGTAAGGGTTTGCTGCTTGTGGAGAAGCCGCGTCAGCCTCGCAGGATGTCGCGCCAGCGCCGGCCCACGGCCTGAAGGCTGAAGTGTTCGTTCGCATAAGTGCGGGCCCTGCGGCCCAGTTCGGCAGTTGCGCGGTCATCCTGTAACAGCTTGCGCATGGCGGCGGCCAGCTGCTCGATCGTGGGCTCCACGCCGATGACCACGCCGGCGGCCTCCAGTTCCGGCGTCACCAGCGCCCGGCGCGATGCCACCACCGCGCGCCCGGCGGCTATACCCTCCGCGATTACATTGCCGAAATTCTCGAAGCCTACCGCAGGGTGCACCACGATGCGCGCGGACGCGATCAGCTCACGAGCGGCCGGGTTGTCGATCACGCCTTTGAAGTTAACGATCCCCGCTGCGCTGTTCATCACTTGAGCAGCGTAGGCGGCGTCCTCGACCGGACCGGCGTGGATGGCGCGGAAAGGCAGACCCTCAGCCTTGAGCGCGAGCAACGCCGCCACCCATTCACGGACGCCCTTACGCGGGTGCAGGCGGTTCAGGCACACGATCAGGGGCGGGCCGGGTTGGTCATGCGGCTGGATCGGCTCGACGGGGTTGGGTACCACCACGGCGCGCGCGCCCGAAAGCTCAGGGTGCGACAGACTGCGCTGTCGGTCGGCTTCAGATGAAAACACCAGCACGCTGCTGCGCACCAGCTTGCGGGCACCCAGGTGCCAGCGGATCAGTTTGCGCAGTCGATGATGTGCCAGGGCATCCGGGTCCAGCATCCCGCGCGATGCAAGGTACAGCGGCACGCCGGCTTTGGCCGCCGCCGCGGCGGCGTAATGGGCCGGGTTCAGCCAGACAACGTGTGCGATGACGGCCTGGTATTCGCCCGCATGCGCGCTCAGCCATTCGCGCATGGTTCTGCTCGCTCCCAGCACACGCAAACCCGGCCTGAAGCAGTGGACCGCGATGCCCTCCGCGTCCGCTTGCGCATCCAGGCAGGCAATCTCCGGCGTGATGCCCACGGCCTGCATGGCGCGGCAGGTTGCCAGTGTGCCGGTGCGCAGGCCGCCCTGGGCCGGCGCGATACTTGGGATAACGTGCAGGACTTTCATAGAGGGCAGAGATTAGAAGTCATAGGCCGGGGATACGCCACGGCCTGTCAGCGCGGGGACAGTACCCTTACCTCCGACCTCTAGCCTCTGACCTCTGTGACTTCATCCAGCCTGCGCAGGCCGATGATCAGCCCGGCGCTGCTCCAGTACAACACTCCCAGGGTCCCGTTTTCCAGCACCGGGTAGGCCTTGAACAGGAACCAGCTTAACTGCGCGCCAACGTACACCCATAGCACATAGCGGACCGGCGCAAAGGGCGCGTCACGGTTCACCGTCGCGGCGCGCAGCAAGCCAAAGAGCGCCCAAAGTCCGAGGATTGCGCCCAGCCACATACCCACAACCCCGAAGCTGTAGCGCACCAGCGCGGTGCCCCACTCAACGGCTTCGTTGCCGGGGCTCGGTTTGCCCAGAAGGTTCATCACGCGCCCAGACTTGCCCGCACTGCCAGTGCCGTTGCCCAACAGGCCGCCGCCGAAGTCATCGGTAACAGCGATGGCGACGTCCATGCGCTCTTCCACGAGTTGCGGCTGGATGGATGTCCAGAATGCCTCCGCCCGGTTGCCCTCCATGAAGCCGACCAGCATTGAGCCCAGCAACAGCCCGATCAGACCGCCGGTGATCAGCCCCGGTCGGTGGCGTCGCGGCTGGCCCGGCAACTTCTCGAACCGGTACAGGATCAAGGGCAGGCAGGTCAGGATGGCGATGCCACAGAACAGCAGGCCGGTGCGGATGCCAGACAGGTGAGCCGACATGATCGCACAGTAACCAGCAATCCAGAGCCAGATGCGTTGCCGACGCGGTCGGGCAACCTTCAGCAGCCCGATTACCAGGCAAAGCTGGAACACGCATACGAGCGCCAGCAGGGTAGGGCTGGCGAAGATCGATTCGTTGTAACGGACTTCTCCGCCGCTCTCGAGAATGCGGATCTTTCGGAACGCGCTTTCACGCAGAAATGGCGGAAGGCTGTCGTAGAAAGAGTTCTGAAGCAGCGTGATGATAAAGATCGGGATCGCCAGGTAGGCCAGCGCCCGCAGGAAACTGTCGGCCGACGTGTTGCTTCGGAAGAAGTTCGACATCAGCACCATCATCGGCATGTACAGCAGCCAGGTACGGATTCCCGAGATGCCGACCAGTATGTTGGGAATGGCCGGGTTCGCCGCCTCCAGCACGACAAAGGCCATCCATGCCAGGATGGGAAAGTAAATGCCCCACTGCTCAAGATTGTCCGCCCGGCGCAGCGGCCTGCGCAATTGCGGCCGGAAGGCATAGCACAGGTAGCAGGCGGCTATCAGGAGATCCTTGCCGAGGGAAATCGTGTAAGGGGATCCCGGCACGGCTTTGCGAAGGGAGTCTTCACCGATCAGGACCACCACCAGCAGCGCCAGCCCGATGCGCCAGTCGGTGAAAGCGCCGACAATCGCGCCCAGCAGGAAACCCACGCCGGCGCCAAGGGCCGAGCCCAGCAACGGGTCGGTGTTGTAGGCCGCCGCCCCGAGCAAGGTGCCAACGGTCGCAATGGCCAGTGATGACGCAAGTGCCTTGCGCAGTCGCGGATTGCGCAGACCCTCGGGCTCAGATGGAAGTATGGCCGTCGGTTGCATCGACTTGCGCTTGAGTCTGGGCCCTTGAAAGACGATACTTAACAAAGGGTACGATATTCGGACGTCTTCGGGGCGAGGATTTCTTTCGCCGCGGCGCCGGATGCGGGGAGACTGATTGGCGTCAGACATGCAGGCTGTCATTGAGCAGGTCCGCAAGCTGGCCGCCCGGGGGGATTACTCCGGCGCGCGTCGCCGTATTTCGGAGCTGCTGTCCGGCGCCGAGGGTGCAGTTGACGACCACCTGCGCGGCGAGTTCGAGAAACAGGGGCGCACCCTTGAGGTGCTGGAATCCGTTGACGTCGTGCGGCGGCTGCTGCGCAGCGGCGATACCGCAGCGGCTTCGCAAGCCTCAAGCACCATCCTTGACGCCCTTTCATCCGATGACTACGCCAGGCTGGGCGTGGTGGCTGCCGCGTTGACCCTGCTGGGCCGCGCCGGGGAACTTGCCCGCCGGGTTGAATCCGGCGACCGCGGCCACGACACGCGCGAAGAACTCGACGCCTTTGTCGAGTACCTGGGCTCGGAACTGAACCAGCTCGGGCGCGACAGCGTGGATCGCCCGCTTGAGTTCGCCACCGACCGCGCTTCCGCCTACACACTTGGCGACCTGCTGGCGCGCCGGCCCTGGAAACCAAACATCCGCCCGGCTCTTGAAGCCGTACCCGAGCAGCCCTCGGCCCGCACTGCCGCAACCCAAGGCGAATCCCCGGTAATCGGGCGCATCCTGATTGAGCAGGAGGAGCGCGAGCGCGTGTCCCCCGCACCCCAGACCCAAGCCTCGGGCGTCGGGGCCGGCCAGGATATCTTCGAACTCGTGGGTCGGGCCGCGCTAGCGAGCTGGCACGTGGTGCTGTTCAGCATGCTGGTGTTCGCGGCCTTCGGCTACCTCGCCATGGCCGCAAGCTCCGACCGCTTCGAGAGCAGCGCGCTGCTGCAGAAGACGCCGACATCGCGCCTGCGCGCGCCCATCACCGGAGAAACCAGCGAATACGTGCCGTCGTTGCCCGCCAAAACGGTGCTTGAGCTGGTCAAGCTTCACAGCTTTCATCAGCGCATCAGCCATCGGCTTGCTGAAACAGGCTGGGCCCCCGGCGAAAACCCGAAGCTCGAACAACTTGAGAAGCATTCCGTGACGGTGGACGCCGTGGCCAAAGCGCTGACGGTGAACGTCAACGAGACCAGCCGCGAGGCCTACCTGATCGAGTTCAAGGCCGTCCACACTGACGCCAAGCTTGCGCAGGCGATCGCCGGAGCCGCGGCCGAGGAGTTCCGGCGCGTGCATTATGAACACGTGACGCGCGAGGCGACCCTGAACCTGGCCGACTATGAGACGCGCAACAAGCGGATCGAACAGGACCTGGAGGCAGTGTACCAGAAGCGCCTGCAGGAGTTCGCGACCGGTGACGTAGAGGCGATCGGTGTGGACATCGAGTCACGCACCCGACAGCTGGTGGCGGAGATCCAGCAGTCAAGGGAAGACCTGCAGGAGGCAAAGATCGAACTGGGCGCTTCGCGTGAAGAACTGGACGCGCAAACCACCATCGCCCAGCGTCTGCCCGAGTACGAGTTGCCGCAGCAGAACGAACGCATAGCCGCGCGCCGCAGCTTCCTCGAGCAGCTGGAGCGCGAGTTGTATGAGCATGCTCGCAAGCGCAACAACTTCGGGCCCGATCACCCGATCCAGGAGAAGATTCGCGAGCTCCAGGAGGACATTGAGCTGGTAAAGGCCGAAATCCGCGAACTCGAAAAAGGCGCGCCGGAAGACCTCGATGAGCGCAAGCTGAACCCGGTGCGCGCCCTGGCTGAAGATCGCGTAGCGCGCGCGCGCTCACGGATGACCATCGCCCAGGATCGCGTCGCGTACCTCGACCAGCGGATTCCGAGACTGGAAACTGAGCTGGAGGGTCTGCGAGAGGACTACCTCGCCTCCGAGGCCCTGCGTCGCGACGAACAGGACCTGCTGCGCGCAAAGGACCGCACCGAGATCGTGATCGAAGAGCTCACGGTGGTGAAAGCCTCCGCCGACCGCGAGCTTGCGCTGGTCAGCCCGGCCTCCGACGCCCGCAAGATCGAGCGCGAAACCCTGATCGGCATCGCCGTGGGCCTGATCCTGGGCCTGGTGGTCGGCATCGGCGTGGCCATCGGCCTGCTGCGCCGCCGCCAGATGCGCACCGCGAGGACCGTATGACGCTCCGACTTACACTGGCCTGCCTGTTCGCGCTGCTGCTGGGCGCTTGTCATTCGCCCGACACCTACACCGACGTCTCGACTCTGACCGAACTGCCGCCCGACCCATACGTGTACACGCTGACGCCCGGCGACGTGGTGCAGGTCGAAATCGCGGAAGACGAAGAATACGACTGGGAAACCACCGTGCTGCCCGACGGCAGCGCCACCTTCAAGTGGGCCGGCGAAATCGACGTGATGGGCATGACCCTCAAGCAGACCCGTGAAACCCTGAAGTCGAAGCTCACCCGCTACTACGTCAACCCGACCATGACCCTCTACTTGAAGCGGGTGAACGGTCCGGACCCGATTGTGTTCATCGGCAACTTCGGCGGCGTGAACGAGCGCAACGGCGTCGGACAACGCGGCAACGGCGGCGTAATCCCGTATCGCAAGAACATGGGCGTGATCGAGGCCGTGGCGCTGGCAGGCGGCCCCGGTGAGCCGGACCTGGACGTGACGCCTTACCTGTACGTCGTGCGCAACATCAAGTCGATCAAGGACCGCAAAGTATTCCGCTATGACCTGGCCGAGGCCGTGGTCGGCAACCAGGTGGACCTGCCGCTGCACCCGGGCGACGTGCTGTTCCTCGACCAGTCCTGGTTGCAGGACATGGAGCGCGCCTTGGGCATCTACGCCCGCATCGTGGGCACCACCGCCAGCGGACTGGGAACCGCGCTGCTGGTGGACACCATCGCCGACGGCGGCCTGGCGGACTAGGCCATGACCAGCATTCTCGTGACCGGCGGCGCCGGGTTTCTCGGCAGCCATTTGTGTGAGCGCCTGCTGGCGGCGGGCCATCACGTGCTGTGCCTGGATAACCTCAGCACCGGCTCGCGCGCCAATATCGAGCGCCTGCAGGGCGACTTCGAGTTCATCGAACACGACCTGATCAATCCCATCAAACTGGACGCCGAACAGGTCTATCACCTGGCATGCCCGGCCAGCCCCGTGCACTACCAGTCCAACCCGGTGCGTACCGTCAAGACCAACGTGCTGGGCACCATGAATATGCTGGGCCTGGCGCGACGCACCGGCGCGCGCATCCTGCTGGCCAGCACCAGCGAGGTGTACGGTGACCCCCAGCTTTCGCCCCAGCGCGAGGACTACCTGGGCAACGTCAACCAGCTCGGCCCGCGCGCCTGCTACGACGAAGGCAAGCGCATCGCCGAAACCCTCATGATGGAATACCACCGCGAACACGGCATCGACGTGCGCATCGCCCGCATCTTCAACACCTACGGCCCGCGCATGGCGCCCGATGACGGCCGCGTGGTCAGCAACTTCATACTGGCGGCCCTGCGCGGCGAGCCCTTGCGGCTGTACGGCGGCGGGCGCCAGAGCCGCAGCTTCTGCTACGTGGATGACTTGATCGGCGGCCTGGTGTCGCTGATGGATTATCAGGGCAAGTTGCGCCACCAGCCTTTCAACCTGGGCAACCCGCACGAGATCAGCATTCGTGAGCTGGCCGAGACCATCCTGCGCCTGACAGGCAGCAGCAGCACGATCGTGGACGGGCCCGCCCAGCCCGACGACCCCGGCCGCCGCTGCCCGGACATCACCCGCGCCGGCGCGGAACTGGGTTTTAAGCCGAGCACCGCCTTGGAAGCCGGCCTGCAACGCACTATCGATTACTTCCGCGCTTGCGCCTGACGCCCAACCAGCAGCTCGCCGTCGTCGTAGGCGGCCAGTGTTACCAGGTCGAGCTCGGCCTTAAGCTCATCGACCGGTCCGTCGCGCTTGAGCCACACCACGCAGCCGCCCTCGGCAAGCTTTTCGCGCAACTCGCGGCGCGCTTCAGCCGTGTTAGCCCAGGGAGACGCGCCCAGGGGCATCAGGTACTCGATCGTGCCGTCCAGCGGCAGCGCGCGGGCCGGCACGCCGCGCAGGATCAGCGGCTGCGGGTTGGAAGCGTACAGCGGCCCCGGCTGCTCCAGCGCCGCCTCCAGTGTTGGCGATTCGCGATACTCGGGCGACGAATAGCCTAGTCCATCGCGCAGCTCCGTGATCAGCCAGACCGAGCGCACCAGGCTACCCGTACCCAGCAGAACGACCAGGACGAATCCCGCCCACCAAAGGCGCCCCCGCAGGGCGCTGAGCGCCCAGGCCAGCGCCACCAGCGCCAGCGGCAACAGGGGCAACACAATGCGCGGCTCAGGCTGCAGGGCGCGATCCAGGAACACGACCGTTACCGCCACCAGCAGTGCGTAGCAGCCACCAACGATCAGCAGCAACATCCCCGGCGCCAGGATCGGATCCGCCCTGCGCCGCACCACGTACACCGCGCCCCACAACATCGCGCCCGCGACCAGCACGGCCACGGCCGCACGCAACAGCATGGGTGACGTCTCAGGCATCAGCCAAGTCGAAAGCGAGTGCCCCAGCGACTTCACGTGCAGCCATGTGGGCAGAGCGGCGGTTCCACTGCGCGAATCCAGCCTGGACTGCAATACCCACATGACCACGCGCCAGAACAGGGGCAGCGGCAGTGCGACGCCCGCGAAGACGACCGCCGCCCGCGATCTCTCGCGGATGGACCGACCGGGCTGCAGCAAAAGCCACATCGGCAACGCCACAAGCCAGGCATAGCCGGCATAGCGCTGCATGCAGGCCAGCGCTACCAGCAACCCCGCCCCCACCGGCCGACGCCAACCGCCTTCACGCAGCCATCCGACCAGCACCAGCAGCGCCCCTGTCGCGAGGGCCAAAAACAGCGATTCGGTCAGCACCCAGCTTGCGTAATTGACGGCGCGGGGCGCCACTGCCACTAACCAGGCGGCAATCGCGCCGGCTCTGCCGTTGCCGCTGCAACGCCAGGCCAGCAGGCCGACCAGCAGCGCGAGTGCCGCGTGAGACCACGCGTTCAGCAGCAGTGCGGCGGTCGCGGGCTCAAGACCCAGCAACGCGCCGAAGCCCATCAGGGCGGGGAACAGCGGGGGCCAGGTGGTCACCAGCCGCGTGTTGCCGTGGGCATCCGTGGCCAGCGGGCCTGCGCCCTCGGCGAAGTGGCGGGCGGCGTCGATGTAGACCACGCCGTCAGGACTGATGCCCGGGCCGGCGCCAGTGCCCGCCGCCAGCACCAGCAGCAACGCGACCAGCGCCGAGGCCGCCAATATCGCGGGCAGCAGTCGTCCTTTCTCTTGCGCCTCGGGCTCCATGCTCCAAGAATGCCTGCCGACTGACGGAACGGCAACGTGGCAACCTACATCTACATCTGGAAGAGCAGTGAGAACGGCGCGGCTGTGCATTACTCGTTCAGCCCGGAGGACGGCGTGGTTGGCGTGATGAGCATCGAGCGCCGCACCGGCGACATGCAGCTGCTTGAGCCCTGCCCGGGCGACGAAACCAACACCTTCTACCAGTGCGCCTGCAAGGCGGTCTGGAACCACTGGGCCGTGGGCAGGCTGCCCGACAGCACCCAGTACATTTACGGCTAGGCGGGTCGCCGGGTAAAAGGTGACGATGACTTCCCTGACCCGATCCTGGTTTGGCTCGCGCACGCCCATTGACGCCCTGGGGGCGGTGGCGGCGGTGGCGGCCGAGCGCGTCATCGACCTGAAGGGCGAAAAACGCGCCCTGGGCGAAGTCCACCTCGACATCACCTCGCACTTCTACAGCATCCGCAACGGCAGCCTCAGCGACGGCGACATCCTGGTCGGCCCGCGGGTCGAGGGGCGGCGCGTCACGTTCCGCAACGTCAACCTCAGCAACGTCACGATCCGCTGCGCCGATGAGCTGGCGCTGGAGCTGGCGTTCGAGGGCTGCGGCGAAATCCGCAACTGCCGCATCCAGGCAGAGCAGGTCACGTTACAGGAATGCCGCGTCATCGAAGACGCAACGCTGGACGCTCGCGTGCTGGTGGTTCGCGACTGCTGGTCGATGCAGGCCGCGAAGTTGATCACGATTCCGGCCACGGGTGACGTCCGCGTCGAGTCCGGCGCTGCCAACCCGCGCACCAGGCTGCGCAACCTTGAATTCAAGGGCGGCGGCGGACACCTGTCGTTCAACGGCGTGTCCGTGCGCGAATGCGTGATCACGGGCAACTTCGCGTCCGTGGCGCTTCGGAACGCCGACCTGCAGGATTGCCGCGTCACTGCCGGCGCGGCCGCCTGGTCCGAAACCTCCGTAAGCCACAAGGCTGAGGACCGCCGCTCAGGCAGTTGGGCCGCCGAGGTGCAGGGCGAGCTGAAGCTGAAAGACGTCAGCTTCGAGGGCATCACCGTGGACAGCGAGGTGATTGCCAACCAGTGCGAAGACCGCAGCAGCGTGGATTTGCAGAACGCTTTCGTTGACAACGAGTGGGAGGTGCTGCGCGACAACTACTCGGGCACGCTGCTCGCGTTCCACCTGATGTTCCTGCTGGCGTTCATCGCGCCGCTGGTTACCAAGATGGCCATGGCGGCCGGCGCTGCAGGCCTTTCCGGCCTGGCGCTGAACATCCCGTTCCTGGAAGAACAGAAGTACGAGATGATCCCGGTCTGGGAGATCCTGCTGTTCGGCTTCTACGGCATGGACAGCCTGCTGGGCTGGACCCACGCCACGCTGACCGTTGCGCTGCTGCTCTACAACGTGGCGCGCGTATACCTGACCGTCAGCATCGTCAAGCTGCGATCACGCGAGGAGCACCTGGCCATGCAGCGCTTCCGCCGCGCGCGCCCCGCGCCATGGAAGTACCAGCGCAAGATCCTGGTGCACAACTTCATCATGCAGCCGCTGTTTCTGCTGGCGGTGATTTCGGCGCTCTGGAAGGTGTGGGACGCGGTCAAAATGCAGATACCGATTCCTGCCGGCGGCTGATCTCAACGGTTAAAGCAACACGCCGGGGAGTATTCCCCGGCGTGCTTGAGCTGGTGAATCTAGTTGCCGCGTCCGCCGCGACCGCCGCCGGGGCCACCGCCCGGGCCGAAGCGGCCCTGGCGACCCGCCAGTGCGTCAAGGCTGTTGCTGTCTCCCAGCAGTTCGTTGAAGGTGGTCAACTGGGCCGAGGAAAGCTCGGCGCGCACGGCCTCGACGGCCGCTGTGCTGACGGCTCCCATTTCGGTGCCCCAGTCGAACTCTTCACCAGCGTCGCGCGCGGCGCGACCGCGTTGCATCACCTCGGCGCGCTTGGCGTCCTGGTCTTTCAGGATCGTCTCGATGTTCGTCTTCTGCACTTCGGTCAGCGACAGGTCCGTGGCGAGTTTGTCCACGATCGCCTTGTTGCGCTGGTTGGCCCATTCCTCCATCTGCTTCTGGCGCTCGGCGTCGCGTTCGGCGCGCTGGGCTGCTTCACGCTTCTCGATCGCAGCAGCCACGGCCGCCTCAAACTCCGGCGTGTTGGTGTCCGGTGCGGGTGTCATGGCGCCGCCGGAATCGTTGGACGTCACTGTGCCGCCCGAGGCCTTCAGGGCCTCGATCCGGGTCTGCAGATCGCTGATCTGTTTCTTCAGTTCGGCGTTCTCGGCGCCGGCCTTCTCGGCGTTCTCCACGCGCACCAGCAGCGTGCCAAGGTCAGCGCGCAGCTTGTTGATTTCATCCGACTGCTGCTTCAGATCGGCGCTGTGGTCTGTGCCGCTGTCGAGGTCCGTCGCCGCCACTTCCACTTTGGCCGGGGCCGGCTGTTGGCCGGCGTACTGCACCGCCACGTAGCCGCCACCCGCGCCTGCCACCACCGATGCCAGAACCGCCGCAATCAACCATGCTGATTTCATCTTCTCTCCTTGGGGCGCTACTCGCGCGTTACATTGATCCAGTTTGTCCAGACGTCGAGGTCCGTGTCATCCCGGAATTCCGACCTTGGCGCCCAGTCCTCAGGGGCCGCACTTACGATCCCCGTTCCTTCCATCCGCCCGCGCTGCTGTTCGTTCAGCAGCTCAGCCAGCTTCTTCTCCGTTTCGTTCGCCAGCTCCGCGAACTTGTCGTGCATGCGCGGGTCGCGACGGTGGCGACGGCCCGTGTAGACCTCACCGATCAGCTCCTCGGCCTGCTTGCCGGTTTCAGTCAGCAACTCGCGCACGGCTTTCTCCTGCTCGGCGCTCAGGTTCAGATCGCGGCGCAAGCGCTCTACGGTGGCTTCCTGCTCTTCGGCGTAATGGCGGCGCATGTGCTCGATGTGGCGCTGCCGCCATTCCTCGCGTTCGCGCGATTCACGGGCCTCGAGTTGTGCCATCACCACCTGCTCCAAGGCCGTGGCGCTGTCGGTACGGGAACTTTCCAGCGCCGCAACCTCAGCCTGCAGACCGGCCAGCTGCTCGTACAGAGAGTCACGCTCCAGAGCCGCCACCTGCGTTTCCAGTGCTTTCACGTCAGCGGCAAGCTGCGCAACGGGATCAACCGCCGGGGCAGTCTCCGGCCGAGAGACAAGGGCCGCGGCCACGCCGGCAAACACCGCCAGCAGCACCAGCGCTGCCGCGCGCAGGAACACACGCCAGGGCGCCGGCGCGGAGGCGACCGCACCGTGCGCCCCCACGTACTCCAGCACCCTGGCGCGGGCCCCTGCGGGCACGGCCGGCTTTGCGTTGCGGATCAGGTTGTCGAAATCGTCGTTCATGTCTGTCTGCGCGGTTGCGCCCCTACTGCAACTCCTGCCATGCCTGCCTGAACTTCTCGCGCGCCCGGTGCAGGCGGGACTTCACGGTCCCTTCCGGCACTCCCAACGCCCTGCTGATCTCCGCGACGCTCAGTCCTTCCCACAAGTCCAGCAGCAGCGGCTGCCGGAACTCTTCGGGGATGCGCCTGAGGGCTTCGCGAACCAGTTCATCGCGTTCGCGCCCTTCCCCGGGGTCCTCACTTGGCTCAGGGCCCAGGCTTGTCGGCCTGCGGTTGCGCCCCCACCAGCGCTTCACCTCATTGGAAGCGATGCGGCAGGCCCACGCGTAGAAGCCCGAGCGGCCCTCGAAAGTTTTCAAGCTCCGCGAAATCCGCAACCAGGTTTCCTGGGCTACGTCCTCCGCGGCGGCCGAATCGCGCCCGAGCATCAGCGCAATCTGGCGGAACACGGCGTCGTGGTAACGCTCAAACAACACCCGGAACTCGTCGCTGTGCGACGTGCTGCCGGGGCCTGGTAGCAGGTTTTCATTCGAGCCCTGGCCCGGCATCCGTGATCCATGTCCGTGAAAGAGACCCGCCCTTTACGCCCCCGGTTCCCGCCCGGAGCAGTTTTTTTTCCGCCCGCCATTCACGCTGGCGGGAAGGGGCCTTCCTGCTTACCATCAGAACCATGTCCAATGAGGCCGTCCAACTGTACCAGAAGCTGGTGAAAGAGTTCGGCATGCCCGAATGCCCGACCCTGATGAACATGGGCCACGTCTGGTACGAAACACCCGAAGAAATGGGCGGCGACCCGGACTCTCCCGTCAGCACGGCGGTATTTCGCCCGCTTTCCAGTGACGCTGTGGCGAAGAAAATGGCCGACTACGCCTCCGGCTGGCTCAGCAGCCAGCTCAAGCAGCAGCCTGAACCGCCTGCTGCCGAGCCTGTGGCGCGCCTTCAGCAGATCCTGCGCCTCGCGCCCCGACGCTCGCGTTAGCGTTCTGGAGTTTCAGCGAGTTAAGCACGGGAATTGTTTCGTTCATCCCCTGTATGGGGAGAATGCTTGCATCAGTTGTTCGCGCCACCATCTGTGCGCAGGATCGTTGTCAAAGCGCGCGTGCCACCACAAGTACGCTTCTCCCCGCGGCAGCTTGAGCGGTGGCGTGTGCATCTTCAGCGGCAACAACGTGCAGACGTACTCCACCAGTGCGCGCGGCAGGGTGCTGATGTAGTCGCTTTCTGCCACCAACAAAGGCGCGGCGATGAAATGCGGCACCGCGGCGGCAATGCGGCGCGACTTCTTCATGCGCCGCAGACTGAGATCCACGTGCTGGTCGCAAGCACCGCCTTCCGCCATCACTGTAACGTGGCCGAGTCGCAGGTAGGTCTCCAGGTCAAGGCCGCGCCGCAGCAGCGGATTGTCTTTGCGCGCAATACACATCAGGTCTTCGCTGACGATCAGCCGCGACTGCATGCCCGGAGTTGACGCCAGAATCGCCTCGACTTCCACGCCCGCCAGGGCGACATCCAGCTCGCCGCTTTCCAGCTGCTCCGCCAGGCGCGGGCCGATCATCTGGCTTTCCACGCTGACGCCCGGCGCCTCGCGCTGCAGGCGGGCCAGCAGGCTGCGCAGGCCGGTCAGGTGCGGGTAGTCCACGGTGGCGATGCTGAAGCGGCGCGCGCTGCTGGCGGGGTCGAAGCCCCCCTCGTGCCGCAGCACCTGCTCGAGCTGGTTCAACCCCTGGCGCAACGGCGCGGCCAGCGCCTGCGCGCGCGGCGTCGGCACCAGCCCGCCGCGCCCGCGGACCAGCAAAGGGTCACGCAGCAGTTCGCGCAGACGCGCCAAGGCGTGGCTGACGGCCGGCTGGGTGAGCCCCAGGTGCTCGGCGGCGCGGGTGACGCTGCGGGATTCAAGCAGTGCGTCCAGCACCACCATCAGGTTCAGGTTGGCGGATTCAATATTCACATGCTGCATGGGACCATTCCATACATGAATTGGAAGCATGATAACAGACGCGCTACTTTTCTGCACACGGGCGCGGGTAGCGCCCCTGAACAGGAGACGACAATGACCACCGCCATGCTGACCCCGACCCGAGTTGACATCTACAACCTGCCCCACAAGGCACTGCGCCGCGCCTTCGGCCGCGTGCTGGCAACCCTGGGCGCTGCCGAATGGCAGGACGCCAAGTCCGCCCGCGCCGCTTTGGCCGGGCTGGAAAGCGTGCTGCAGCTCAGCGATGCCCACGCAGCCGCCGAGGAGACCACCACCCACGCCGCGCTGACGCAGGCACGGCCCGAAGTTTTGGGCACTTTTGGGCAGGAGCACGCCGGCCTGGCCGCAGCCACCCGCGGACTGCGGCAGCTGGCCGAAGAGGTCACCTGCGCCCCTGAGCGCGACGAACCGGGCCGGCGCCTGTACCTCGAGTTCGGTTACTTCATGGCCGATCAACTCGACCACATGGCGCGCGAGGAAGAGCGATTGCTGCCCCTGTTCCACGAGCACTTCAGCGACGCCGAACTGCGCGCCATGGAAGGCCGCGTGATGGCCGGCCTGAAACCGGATGTACTGGTAGCCTTCGTGGCCGAGATTCTGCCCGCCGCCACGGCCGCCGAGCGCGAGGCCCTGCTTCGCGGGGCAAGCGCCAAGCTGCCGCGCCCGTTGTATGAGCAGCTGCTGCATGCGGCCCACCGCGCACTGCCGCCCGCCCAATGGCTGGCGCTGGCCAAGGCCCTGGGCGTGGACCCGGACTGCTGCGCCCCCGCCCTGCTGCAGATCGACTTCGCCTACCCGGGACCCTGGGGGCGCGAGATGACCGCGACCTACCGCATGCTGGCCGAAAGCCTGAACGAGTTGCCGGGCCTGCGCTGGAAGTTCTGGAGTGAAGACCGTGACGCCGGTCGTGCCTCCGGCGTGTACCTGTTCGAAACGGCGGCCCAGGCGCGCACCTACGTGGACACCCACGTGGCAAGGCTACCCGGTTTCGGGATCAGCGACATCCACTACCACATCGGCGCGCTTAACACCGAATTGAGCCTGCTGAACAACGCGCCTATGGCTTAGTCCGCTGCCGTCAGGGACAGGCACGACGGGTGCCTGTCCCTGCCCGGTGCGCCACGCTACCTGCGCGCCGTGAAGTTGGCGGCGCGCAGCCTCATGTGCGGGGCCACCTGTAGCTCGGAGCTGGTGCCCTGGAAACTCTTGAACTCGGCGGTGACCCGCGCGTCTTTCAGCCCGGCCTGTTCCATCAGGCTGTGCAGCTCTGCCACCGGCAGAGCGCCTGCCACTCAGGAAGCCCACAGGGCCGGGTCGCTCAGCGTGGCGGGGCCGAATGGGCGGTCGATCACGGCGTCGGCCAGGTAGGCGCGCCCGCCGGGCTTCAGTACGCGGGCGATCTCGCGGAACACCCGGGCCTTGTCCACGCCCAGGTTCAACACGCCGTTGCTGATCACCACGTCGGCGACGCCGTCCGTCAGCGGGATCGACTCCACCTCGCCCTCCAGCATCCAGACCTGCTCCGCGAGGCCGGCTTCGCACGCGGCCTGCCAGGCGGTGCTCCGCATGGCGGGCGTCGGGTCGACACCGATGACGCGTCCGAGCCGGCCCACGCGTCGCGCGGCCAGCAGCAGGTCCGTGCCCGCGCCGCTGCCCAGGTCCACCACGGTTTCGCCCGGGTGGATCGGCCCGATCGCCAGCGGGTTGCCAAGCCCGGCAAAGCGCAAGGTGGCGATCTCCGGCAGTGACTCCAGCTCGGCGCGGTCGTAACCGAGCAGCCGCACGGCGTACTCCAGCCCGACATGAAAGTGGAACTCAGTGGCAGGGTCGTCCGCGACGGCCGTGTAAGTCTCGCGCACGATGTTCTTCAGGTAGTCGCGGTTGGGGGTGACGATGCATGCTTCGTTCATGGCTCTCTCCAGGTCAGGCGCGCCAGGCCACGATGTTGGCCGCGTGCAGGTTGTACTTGCGGGGAATGCGCCGGCCGGAAACCGTGCCGGAGAACGAATCGAAGCGGCGGACCGCCCGCGCGCCGCAGACGGAATCGGGCAGCACTTCGCCGGGCTGCAGATAGGCTTCTGCCAGCGGGTTGCCCAGGCCGGCGAAGCGCGAGGTGCTTTCCACGGGCAGCGCCAGCAACTCGCCGGCGTCGTAGCCCAGCCGCTCCAGGGCGTAGCTCGCGCCCGTGTTGAAGTGGAAACCCGCGTATGGGGCACGGGCCAACTCCGTGTAGGTTTCATCCACCAGCGCGGCCAGGATTTCGGCGTCGGGGCGCAGGTCAACGGGCGGTGCGAACACGTTGGACATGGCAGTCTCCGGGGAAGTGCGGGGCCCCGCCCCACGGCGGGGCCCCTCAGGCGCTAGCAGAACGCCGGCGCGACTTGTTCAAGGCGGGCGCGCTGCACGTCGCTGAGCGAGCCCACGGTTTTCAGGAACTCGGGGTGCGACATGCCGGTCCCGAGGTAGGTCCAGCGGTTGGCCTGGTGCTGCACGCGCAGGAACTCTTCGCGCTCCTCCACATTGAGTACGCGTCCGGTGGCGCGCTCGAAGGCTTCCAGGTCGAACCGGGTCTGGGCCTTGAGGCCTTCGTCAATGAAGCCGCCGATCGCCAGGTACTCGTCCACGCCGTGCTCGATCTCGCCTGGCGTGCAGGAGTCGGCGATGGCTTCCACCATGAGCGTGTCGAGCTTCGCGTGCTGGGCCTCCTCCATCCAGTGATGGCGCAGCAGGCTCTTGAACTGCGGGTCGATCTCGAGGTCGCCGGTAATGGCCTCGATGAAGTGCCGCTGGGTCATCCACTCGATGTGCAGGATCACCAGCGCGACGCCGAGCGGATGGTGGCTCAGTACCTCGCGGGCGATGGCCTGGGGCGGGCCGATCATCTGGCACTCGTGGCCGAAGCCCTTGCGGAACTCCTCGGCGAAGGTCTTGAACAGGTGGATGTGCTTGGCCTCTTCGCCGGCGAACTGCAGCAGGGCGCGTGTGCGGTAGTCGTCGCCGGCCAGGCTGGGACGCGCGTGGTCAAGCACGAAGGGAAGGATGAACTCCTCGACCAGGCCGAAGATGTTGAGGTAGGCGTGGCCGCGGATCTGGCTCAGCACCCGGCGCTCGTCGGCATCCAGGAACGCCAGCTCTTCCGTGCGCGCCAGGCCTTCGGGCAGGAACGAGCGGCTGAAGTCGAGGCGCCTGTTGCCGCCGATGATGTCTTCAATCTTCCAGTTGACCTTCTGCGAGGCGGCCAGGGCGTCTTCGAAGCTGAACTTCGTTGCGGTTGTCATTGTGTTTCTCCCGTGTCTTTTGCTCGGGCGGCCCATCCGCCCACGGGAGAAAAGTAGGGTGCGACCGTATGAAGAAGCGTTTGAGCCAACGTGGTAAGACAAGAATTCCGAAAGTTTTTGGCCCCGATTCGTGTGAAAACAGTGAAATTGGACGCGATGGGCGGCGCTGGACTGCAAATCGGGCTACTTGGCGAAGTGCGCGTGCTGCGCAACGGCTTGCCCGTTGAATTGCCGCAGTCCAAGAAGACCCGCGCACTGTTGGCCTACCTGGCCGTGACGGCCAAACCTCAGCGGCGCGATCGTCTATGCGGCATGTTCTGGGACGTGGCCGACGACCCGCGCGGCGCCCTGCGCTGGTGCCTGTCAAAGCTGCGCCCGCTGGTGAACGACGATGTCGAGCGCCTCAAAGCCACGCGGGAAGAAGTGACGTTCGAGGCTTCGGGCGCGCGCATCGACCTGACTGAGTTGTGCGCAGCCAAGCCTGAGGAGCTTACCGACGCGGAGCTGGAAGAACTGCTGGCCCAGGTGCGCGGCGAATTCCTGGAAGGTCTGGAACTTACCGAGTTTACTGACTTCCACAGCTGGGTCTCCAGCCAGCGGGAAACCGCCCGCCGCGCCCACGCGCGCCTGCTGGCTGAGGGCGTGCGGCGCAAATCCGACCCGGAAAGCGCTTTGCACCTCGCGCGGCGGCTGGCACAGGTTGATCCCCTCAACCAGTCGGCCCAGGCGCAACTGGTGCGGTTGCTGGTCGCGGCCGGCCGGCAACGAGAGGCACAAACCCAGTTCGAATCTGCCAGGCGGCTGCTGGGTGAGCTGGGCGAACAGCCAGTGCCCGAGCTGCTTCAGGCGTTGCAGGCGCCGGTCCAGCCCGCGCCGGTCACGCCTGACAGGCGCACTGACACGGCCACCGCAATCCGCGCCCCGCTGTTCGGGCGTGACGCGGAACTGCAGGAGATCAGCTTGCTTGCCGAATCGACGCGCGAAAAGCGGCGCGCCCACGGCCTGTTGCTGTCAGGGCCGCCCGGCATCGGCAAGTCGAGGCTGATGGACGAGATCGGCCACCGGCTGTCAAAGTCCGGCGCCACCGTGCTGGCCGGGCGCTGCTTTGAAATCGAGCAGCAGCGCCCCTATGGCCCTTGGATCGACGCCCTCGGCCGCGTCTCGAAACACGCCATCGGCGCCCAGCTCGGACGCGAGCTCGCGCCGCTTCTGGGCGCCGCCGGCCAACAGTCCGGCAGCCGGGAGCAGCTGTACGGAGCGATCAGCGAGCTGATTGCCGCCCGCGCGCACTCAGCGCCGCCTGTGGTGCTGATGCTGGATGACGTGCAGTGGCTGGATGCCGCCAGCGCAGAGCTGCTGCATTACGCCCTGCGTACCAACCGGCACCGTCCGCTGCTGCTGCTGCTTGCGACCCGACCCGGCGAGTTGCCGGACAACGATGCCGCTCTGCGCCTCGTGCGCCAGCTGAATCGCGACGGGCTGCTGGCCGAGCGTGAACTGTCGCCTCTGCCGGAGGCCGAAGCGGGCAGGCTTGTCCGCGCGGTCGCGCCCGGGGCGGACGTAGACGCCATCATCCGGGACAGCGGCGGCAACCCGCTGTTTGCGCTTGAGCTCGCGCGAGGTGCGGGCGGCCGTGAGTCACTGCCCGCTTCGATCACCGACGCGATCCGGGAGCGCACGGAAACCTTGCCGGCAAACGCCCTCGATGTGCTGCGCTGGGGCTCGGTGGTGGGCTGCTACGCGCCCGCCGAGCTGCTGGGCGAACTCGCGAAACTTGAACCCGAGCCGCTGGTCGAGTCCCTGGAAACGCTCGAGCGCCACGCCCTGATGCAGAGCGTGGCCGACGCCCGCACGCCGCTGGGCGCGTTCGCATTCCCCCACGAGATCACCCGCCGCGCCATCTATGACGAGCTGTCCGGCCCGCGCCGCCGCTTGATGCACCTGAAAGTCGCGCAACTGCTGGCGGCGCGCGAAGACCCGGACGGGCGCATCGCCGCCGACGTCGCCCACCACGCCTCGCAGGCCGGTGAGTTCAAGCTGGCCGCCGAAAGCTGCGTGGCGGCCGGTCGCCGCTGCCTGCGCCTGTTCGCGGGCAGCGAGGCCGACGGATTCGCGCGCCGCGGCATGGCTTTCGCCGCAAAGCTCGATGACCCACAGCGTACCCGCCTGATGCTGGAACTGCATGAGGTACAGCTGGGCGCCCGCAAGCCCGAGAAGCTGGGCCAGGTCGCCGTCGAGCTGCAGCAGCTGGCCGAGCACGCCCTGGACCTCGGCTGCCTTGAGCACGCGCGGCTCGGATTCCACATGGCCGCCTGGCTGCGCTGGGAGGGGGGCGAATGGGGCGACGCCCAGCGCCAGATGATGCGTGCCGAGGTCGCCAGCCGCGACGCCGGCCCCGAGCAGCGCGCGCTCGCCATGGCCGAGGCCGCCCGCTGTCTCGCCATGCTCGAGCGCGACCTCGGCCAGGCCGAGGCCCTGCTGCTGGAAGCCAACGCCATGGCGCGCCGCAGCGGCGTGGAATCCGCGGGCATGCTGCACGCGGCCGGCATGCTGCGACTGCACGAGGGGAAAGTGGAAGAAGCCGCCGGCCTGTTCGAACGCGCGCAGTCGCTGGCGCGGGCGCGCGGCGACCGGGTTTCCGAGTTCCAGGTGCTGGATCACCGGCTGTTGCTCGAGCTCGAACGCGGCAATACCGACGCCGCGCTGCCGCTGGCCGAGGAGTTGCTTGAGATCGGCCAGAAGCTGCGCGGCGGCAGCGAGGCGCCTTGCGCCGCGGTGATGCTGGATGTCGCGCGCCAGGCTGCGGGGAAGGACACGCAATCCGAGTTTGAGCGCGACGTCGCGCAGCTGCGCGAGGTAGACGCCAAGCAGCACCTGCTGCACGCGCTTCTTCAAATGGCCGCGCTGGACCTGCGGCAGGCCCGCACCGGGCATGCGGCGGCACGCGCCACGGAAGCATTGCGGCTGGCCGAGCTGCTGCAGCGCCCCACAGATGCCGCCGCCGCCAGGCTGCTGCTGCTGCAGGCCGCGGAGGCAAACGGTGATACGCGGGCGGCAAAGCAGCAGGTTGCCGCGCTGGGAAAGCTCCCCGCCGAGCGGCTGGCGCGCAAGGTCAAAGAAATGGTTGAAGCCGTGGCCGGCGCGGGGAGGAGTCGCTGATGGAGTGGGTCATCGTCGAGCGCGAACTGCCGCAGGCAGTAAACTTTGACGACATCCGGGCCCTGCGCGCGCGGCTGCGGGGCTGCGCGGACATCTATCGCGTGGAACACGTTCGCGCCTACCTGTCCCGTGATGGTCACCGGCTGGATTGCGTGTTCCGCGCACCTGACGCTGAATCCGTGCGCACCGCCAATCGCAACGGCGACGCGCCCTTCAGCCATGTGTACAGCGCCACGATGCACGGGCCGGAGCCCGACCTGGTTCAGCCTGAATCCGGTGAGCTGGTACTTGTGACACGCAGCTGGAAGCAGCCGGTTGCGTTCGACGACGTGCAGGCCCAGGAAGACGCCTTCGCCTGGTGCCTGCAGCAGCACCGCGTGAAGTTCCTGCGCAGCTATTTCGCGAAGGACCGCAAGCGCATGCTGTGCCTCTACGCGGCGCCGGACGCCGAATCCGTGCGCACAGCCAACCGCACGGCCGGCCTGCCATTTGACAACGTCTGCAGTGTAAGTGTGTTCAAGCCTTAGAGCCTGTCTGGAAACCCACTCGCGGTCTGATTCGGGCGGCGGGCTTCGCGCTGCTTCGTTGCCCTCCCTGCGGCGTAGCAGCGGCTACGCCTCAGTCGGGCGCCTCGCATCACTCGCCCGGCGCTCCGAATCAGTCTCACTCTGGGTATCCAGACAGGCTCTTAGATCCAAGGGCCGCGGCGGGTGGGAACTTGCAGGGCTTTCTCCAGCCGTTGCAGGTATTCAACGCGCGGGATCAGACGCGCGCCGAAGCGCTCCAGGTGCGCGGTGTGAACCTGGGCGTCGATGAAATGAAACTCCCACTCTTTCAGCTTGCCCACCAGGGCGGCGAAGGCGACCTTGCTGGCGTCGGGCTCAAGGGCGAACATGGATTCGCCGAAGTAGGCGGCGCCCAACGACACGCCGTACACGCCGCCCACCAGCTTGCCCTCAAGCCAGGCTTCTGCGCAATGGGCGAAACCGAGCTTGTGCAGCTCGGTGTAGGCCTTGACCATGGGCTTGCTGATCCAGGTGCCGCGCTGGCCCGGGCGCTTTACTTTGGCGCAATTGGCGATCACGCCCGCGAAGTCGGTGTCGAAGCGGATTTCGTAACGGCCTTTGCGGATGCTCTGGCGCAGGCTGCGTGACAGCTTCAGCTCGGCGGGAAACAGCACCATGCGCGGGTCCGGGCTGAACCAAAGCATCGGCCAGCCCCGGTGCGGCCAGGGAAAGATGCCCAGCGCGTAGGCCGTAAGCAGACGCTCAGCGGAAAGGTCGCCGCCCACAGCCAGCAGGCCATCAGGCTCCGCCAAAGCAGGGTCCGGAAACGCAATTTCCTCAGGCAACTCGTACACTGGCATCGGCACAATGTAGCGATGAAAGCGATGTTGCGCCCCAGCCCGCCACGGAAGTGGCGGGGATTGGGTGGGTCATTGGTCCCGTCTGATTTTGGAAGCATCTGGGCTTTGATGTTCTCGGGCTCAGGTGGACGATTGGCACAGGTGATTCCCGCCACTCCCGTGGCGGGCTGGGCATGGTTTTTGGTCACAAACCAGCCTGTGCCCGTACTTTACAGGGCCTAGGCCGGTGTTACCGTGTTTCGCCCGTTTCGCCTGCCCGCCGAAGCTTTAGCGCAGGCGGGGCGGGGCTTGCCCGCCGTAGCCTTGGCGAAGGCGGGAAGGGGCTAATTTGCCGAAGATCGTTGCCGCCAACTGGAAGATGAATCTGAGGCGGCAGTCGGCCGTGGAGTTGGCTTCGGCTTTGAAATCTGACGGGCGGAACTGCTGGCTGTTTCCGGCCTTTCCGCACCTGGCGCCGGTGCACGACGCGCTGATCGGCAGCGGGTTGAAGCTGGGCGCCCAGGACGTAAGTCCCGAGGCCGACGGCGCCTTCACCGGCGACGTCAGCGCGGAAATGCTGGCCGACACGGGCTGCAGTCTGGTGCTGGTCGGCCACAGCGAGCGCAGGCATGGCCACAGCGAGGGCGCCAATTTGCTGGCCCGCAAGCTGAAACGCGCGCTGGAAGCGGGCTTGAAGCCGCTCTACTGCGTGGGCGAAACGCTGGAGCAGCGCAAGGCCGGCAAGGCGCAGGCGGTGGTGAAGGACCACCTGTCAACGCTGGCCGGGACGGAAGGAATCGCCGCAGTGGCCTACGAGCCTGTCTGGGCGATCGGCACGGGCGAAACCGCGACACCGGGGCAGGCGGCAGAGATGCACGCCTTTATCCGGGAAGAATTGAAGAAGCTGGGTTTGAACAAGCTGCCCATCCTGTACGGGGGCAGCGTCAAACCCGACAACGCGCTTGAGCTGATGTCGCAGCCGGATGTTGACGGCGTGCTGGTCGGCGGCGCGAGCCTGGAACTGGAAAGCCTGCGGGCAATCGACGACGCAGCGAGGGAGATCAAATGACACTGGCCGCCGCAAACCCCACCCTGCTTACGATTCTTGCCATCGTGTTCGTGATCAACGCCGTGGCGCTGGTCGTGTTCGTGCTGTTCCGCCAGAGCGACGCCGGCGGCATCGGCGCGGCTTTCGGCGGCGGCGAGGGCGGCGGCGCCTTCGGCACCAAGGGCCAGGCCGTGGTGGATAAAGTCATCACCTTCATGGGCGGCACTTTCATCGTTCTGGCCCTGGTATTCAGCCTGGTCAGCACCGGCGGCACCAAGTCCGACGTCAAGGGCCTGGACGAAACCCAGGAAGAACAGCCCGCCGACGGAGGCGAATAAGTGCCGTACGGAATGACCGGCTTCGGCCGCGCGACCGCCCAGCACCCGGGAGGCGCGCTGACCGTCGAGTTGAAGTCGGTGAACAACCGCTTCCTGAAGGTATCGCTGCGGCTGCCGGACCTGCTGAACGAGCTGGAGTCTGAACTGGAGGCGGCAATTCGCGCCAAGCTGCAGCGCGGCTCGGTGTACGCCAACATCCAGCTTGAGCGCGGGCAGCGCGGAACCAGCTACAGCCTGAATGAGCCGCTGCTACGCGACTGGCTGCCGCGCTTGAAGAAGCTGGCTGCCGAAGTTGGCGGCAGCGCACCCGAGTTCAAAGACCTGCTGGCGATGCCGGGCGTGGTGTTGGAAGAGTCCGAGAAGCTGGAGCTGGACGAGCAGTTGAAGCAGGCCGCCCTGGGCGCCATGGATGAGGCGCTGAAAGGCCTGCTGGAAATGCGCGCCAAAGAAGGCGCCGCGCTGATGACCGACATGACCACACGGGTGGCGCTGGTGGCGACCCACGCCAAAGAGGTCGAAAAACGCGCGCCGCAGGTGGTTGAGGAATACCGCGACAAGCTGAAGGCGCGCATCGAGAAGCTGATGGCCGACAGCGGCCAAAAGCTGGAGCAGGCCGACCTGGTGAAAGAGGTCGCCTTCTTCGCTGACCGCTGTGATATCACGGAAGAAACCACGCGCCTTGCCCACCACTGCGAGCAGTTCCAGCAGGTGATCGCGGGCAAGGGCGAGGTGGGGCGCAGGTTGGATTTCATCGCGCAGGAAATGCTGCGCGAGACCAACACGATCGCCAGCAAGGCCAATGACGCTGAGCTGGCAACGATCGCGGTGGCCATGAAGTCGGAGATCGAGAAGATCAAGGAACAGGTGCAGAACCTCGAGTGAGGGCGGAGCGCGGGCCTCCGGCCCGCATTTGCGGACGAGACGTCCGCGTTCCGAACGCTGGAATGGAAGACTTGCCGGGCATCCTTGTCGTGCTTTCCGGCCCCATGGGCGTCGGCAAGACGACTGTTGCCAACCGGCTGCTGGAAAAGGGCGGCTATCTGCGCTCGATCAGCGTCACGACAAGGGCGCCGCGTGGTGGCGAAGTGGATGGGGTGGATTACCGCTTCACCAGCGTCGAAGAGTTCGAGAAGCTGCGTGACGCGAACGAACTGATCGAATACGCGCAGGTCGTCGGCAACTGGTACGGTACGCCGAAACAGCCCCTGCGCGAAGCTTTGAAAGCAGGCAAGGCGTTCCTGCTGGTGATCGACGTGAACGGCGGACAGCAGGTGCGCGGCAAGGGATATGACTCGGAGTTGATTTTTCTCGCGCCGCCCAGCAAAGAAGAACTGGTCAAGCGCCTTGAGGGCCGTCGCACCGAAGATGCTAAACAGCAGACTCTGCGGCTTGAACGCGCGGACATGGAAATGCAGGTCGCGGCCGAGATCTACAACCACATCGTGGTGAACAAGGACCTCGATACCTGTGTTGAAGAAGTACACAGCCTGGTGCAGCAGGCCAGGCGCAAGTTACTGGAACGCAAGCAGGCCGGCGAAACGTTGTATCCCGGCCTCGATATGAGCTAGAGGCCGGAGACCAGAGGTCAGAGGCCAGGGAAAAGCAGTTCTCCGGCCTCCAACCTCTGACCTCTGGACTCTTAGAAAACGGAGTGACCATGGCATTCGCACTCGATTACCCGGAACTGGAAGGGCTTTACAGCATGGCCGGCGGCAAGTTCCGCCTCACCGTGCTGCTGCAGCGCCGCGTCAATGAGCTGGTGGGCGGCATGCCGCGCCTGGTTCGCGTCGGCCAGCAGCACGAAAAGGACTTCATCTACATCGCCGTCGAAGAGCTCAAGCGCGGGCTCATCAAGCTCGGCGAAGACAACGAGACGGTCATCAAGACCGGCAAGTAGATGGCTGATCGGCCGCACATCGTGATCGGCGTTTGCGGCAGCATCGCGGCGTTCAAGATCGCCGTGCTGCACAAGTATCTGCGTGGCCACGCGGAGGTAACCGTCGCCATGACGCCCTCCGCGACGCAGTTTGTGGGGCCGCAGACCTTTCTGGCGCTGACAGGCAACCCGGTGATCACCAGCCTGTGGGAGCCCACGCACAGCAAGCCCAAGCACATCGACCTCGCTGACGAGCTTGACCTGCTGCTGATCGCGCCCGCCACGGCCAACATCCTGGCCAAGGCGGCCCACGGCATCGCCGATGAGCCGGTCAGCACGCTGATCATGTCCAGCCTGCCGGACGAAAAGCCGATCGTGTTCGCGCCGGCCATGAACACCCGCATGTGGAAGAACCCGGCCACGGTTGAAAACGTGAAGACCCTGCGAGAGCGCGGCTATCACTTCATCGCGCCCGAAAGCGGCGACCTTGCCTGCGGCTGGCAGGGAGAAGGCCGCCTGTCGGAGCCGCAAGTTATTGCCAAGCAAGTGTTTGCGCTGCTCGGATTGGACGATGTCAAAGTGACGGGGTAGACTGTTGGTAACGTCAGCCCGGTGGGGTCTGACCCCTTAACACCTTGGCCAGGAACGGCTCGTGGATCTGACCGACAAGCGCACACTGAAGTTCATCGACGAGCATCGTCGCGGCCGCCTGGACCTGCTCGAGGAATACGAGCTCGCGCCCTGGGCGGCGATGTATGCCGCGCTGCACCACTTCGGCTACCCGAACAACAAGATCCCCGAAGGCAAACAGAGCACCTTCAGCTACGTGTTCAACACGGCCTACGACGGCCTGTACATCGAGCTGTCGGATTTCAAGGCGTTCATCACGGTGCACCTGCTGTACACGGACGTCGCCGGCGAGGAGATGGCCCAGAAGCACCGGGAAGAAATGCGCCGGGCGGGCGAGGATTTGATCGAGACACTGAAGCAGCCAGTAGACCACTTCGGCACCCTGTTCGATCCCATGAATCCCACCTTCACCGAGTGAGCGTGCGGTTTCGGCGGCATGCTCAGGGCGCCATGCGGCGTTTGGTCATCCAGTCGTGGATGGTTTCCATGGACTTGATGACCTGGCCGGCCTCTCGGTCGTTGGCGTGCTCGAGCGCCAGCGCTACCCGCGTGGGCCCCACGGGCTCAACGCTGTCCAGCACCTTCTGCGCCTTCTTGGTCAGCTTCAACTCGCGTTTACGCTTGTCGGCCGGGTTGACCTCGCGGGTGATGTAGCCGTTCTTCTCGAGGCGGTTCAACATCTGGGTGATGGCGGGCTGTGCCTTGCCCAGCAGCTCCGTCAAACTGGTTGTGGTGATGTCTTGCGAACGCTCAACAGCCCGCAGCAGGGCGTACTGCTTGGCGGTCAGGCCGTGCTGAGCCTCGAGCTCGCGCGACCATGCTTCGTGCGCGTGCTCGTTAGCCCAGTAAATACGCAGGAACTCGCGAACGTAGGCGAGTGCGGCCTTGGTCTCCATGACCAGAGGATAGCGGCTCACCAGGCACCAGCGCCAGAACATAACGGGATTATGAAACTGGACCCCGCGTGTCCACGTTGACTGTTTTGGTAAGAGTAGAGGTCGGTGGTCGGGCCAGGCGGCAGCATCTCGCCGCCCCTACGCCCCATTTCACACCATCAGCACCGGTGCGCTGCTGAGTCTCAGCACAGTGAGCGCCCGGCCGTACGCTGCTGTGTTGCGGTCGGCTGGGCAAGGCAGCACCAGCAGGTGATTGCCGTCGTTGGCCTCGCGCGCGGTGACGTCCGGGTCACTACCGATCTTGAAATCCACCTTCAGCGCCGCCTTGTTCTCCGTGGCCCAGCGCTGGGCCGCCGCCACCAGCGAGCCCGCCGCAGCCTGCGCATCCGCCAGCAGGGCGTCGTCTGTCAGTCTGGCCGGGTCCACTTCGTGGCCCAGCAGGGCGGCGGCTTCAGCCATCGCGGCCGCATCCACCACGAACAGCACCCGGAACTGCGCGGCGTTGCCGCCCAGCCTGAAGGTCGTGGCCAGTGCCTGCGCGGCCTCGGCCTGGCGCACGTGCAGCTTGACCAGCGGCCTGGACAGGCTGTTCGCCAGCCCCTCGCGCGGCTCGCGCACGAACAGAATCGGCACGCTGGCCTTGGCCAGCACGCGCTCGGCCGTGCTGCCCACCGAATCGCGCCCGAGGCGGCTGAAGTCCTCGAGGTAGGGCGCGTCCATGACCAAGAGCTTTGCACCCGCCGCGCGCTTGGCATCGAGGATGGCGTCAGCGGGGTCTTCATCATCCTGCTGCGGCGCGATCTCGCAGTTCACACCGGGCAGCTTCGCCTTCATGCCTTCGAGGTGCTGGCGATAAGTGTCGACGTTGAGCCCCGGGTTGGCCAGCGTCAGCACCGCCGTAGCGCCGAAGCGCAGACACAGTTCCCGGGCGACATCCGCCACCGCACTGTCCTGGTTGCTCTGGTCGAAGGCGACCAGTATTCGCCCGGGCGGCTCGACTTTCGGCAGTTCTATGGGCTGGGCCTGCGCCGCCGCCTTGAAGCGCGACATGGTTTCGTGCAAGTCGTCGTCCAGGGGCGTGTTGGACATGGCTATCCTTTCACGTACTTAGGCAGGTCCGGGAACCAGCCCAGGTTCATCATCAACAGGACGTAGCCGAGTACCAGCACGGACTGCACGGCCAGAATCAGGCCGCCCGCCTTCATGTACTCGCCCCAACCCACTTTTTCGCCGCGGTCGCTTTCCAGCGCGTGCAGGGCGATCACGCTGCTGACGCTGCCAATCGGCGTGCTGTTGCCGCCCAGGTTGGCGGCCGCGATCAGCACCCAGAACAGGGCCGGCGCCAGGGCCGGGTTGTCCGCGGCGATCGGGTCCAGCACCGGGATCATGGTTGCCGCCAGGGGGATGTTGTCGATGAAGCCGCTGAAGCCCAACACGAACAGTCCGATGATCAGCACCAGCACCGTGCCGCTGCCGCCGCCCAGGCTGACCAGCGCGTCGGCCGTGGCCGCCAGCAGACCCGTGGCCTTCACCGCGCCGATGATCACGAACAGGCCCACGAAGAACAGGATCACCGGCCACTTCACCTTCTTGATCGCCTGCTCCGGGTCGCCGGCGCAGAACAACAGGGCCGCCATGCCGCCCGCCATGGCGACGAAATCAAGCCCGACGTGCAGGGCCTGCGCGGTGGCGAAGCCCACCACCGTGGCGCCCAGCACGCCCGCGCTGCGCCGGAACACGCGGCGGTCTTTCACCATCGCCCACTCGTCGAAGCCGGCCACCTTCTGCTTCAGGGTGGCGGGGTCGCCGGCCTTGGCCGCGTCTTCCAGCAGCTTCCTGCCGTACAGCTTGACCAGCACCAGGAACGCCACCGCGGCCGTGGCGAACGCCAGCGGCGTGCTGCCGATGAAGAACTGGAAGTAGGGGATCTCGGCCGCCGTGCCGATCATCAGTGTGGCGATGCCGCTGCTGAAGGTGGTCAGCGCCGCGCTGTTGGCCACGATGGCGACGGCGATCAGGTAGGGTTTGGGGTGGTAGCCCAGGGTGCGGCAGATCACCAGCGCCAGCGAGGCCATTAAAAGCGTGCCCGGCGCGATGGTCAGCAGGCTGACAAACAGGAAAGTCAGGATGCACACGAACAGGAACAGCCGTTTCGGCTCGCCGCCGGTCAGCTTCACGACGCGGATGCCGATGAAGTGGAACAGCCCGCTGCCGCCCACGGTATCCACAAGGATGCTGGTGCCGATGATGACGCCCAGGATGTTCAGGTCGTGCCCGATGATCTCGTGCACTTCGTGATAGCCCGACTTGCCGAACAGGCCGAAAGCCATGGCGGCCACCACGGCCGCGATAGCACCCACGATGGCGCACACGCTCTTGTGCAGCTTCTCGAACGCAATGAACAGGTAGGTGATCAGCATGATCACCCCCAGCACGGCCATGGGAATCCAGGTTGGTTCAAAGACCCCGAGCATGGCGCCCCCGTAGGGGCGGCCCCGCGTGGCCGCCCGCTTTGCTCGCGGAGTGTAGGCAGGAGATGCTGCCGACGGAAGTGCCAACGGGCGGGCACATGGGCCCGCCCCTACGTGCGCGCCACCAGCTCCGCCAGGTTGGTGTCCGGCCGGGCGCCAACGTGGCTGATGATCTCGGCCGCGCAGATAGCTGCGATCCTGCCGCATTCGGCCAGCGGCTTGCCGTGAGTGTAGCCGTACAGGAAGCCCGCGGCGAACAAGTCGCCGGCGCCGGTGGTGTCCTCGACCTTGGCGACCGGCTGAGCCTTCACCTCGATGGTCTGCTCCGGCGTCACGATCAGCGCGCCCTTTTCACTGCGGGTCAGCACCGCGATATCGCACTTGCCGCGCACGGCCGCAACGGCCTCGTCGAAGCCGCCGGTCTCGTACAGCGCGATGATCTCCAGCTCGTTGGCGAACAGCACGTCGATGTGGCCGTGCACCAGGTCTTTGAACTCGGCGCGGTGGCGGTCCACGCAGAACTTGTCGCTGAGGGTGAGGCTGACTTTCTTGCCGGCCGCGTGGGCGATCTCGGCGGCCTTCAGGTAGGCCTGTTTGGCGGGCGGCGCGTCGAACAGGTAGCCCTCGAAGTAGGTCACCTGCGCGCGCTGGATCAGCCCGGCGTCCACGTCGGCGGGGCTGACTTCGCCGGCGCTGCCCAGGAAGGTCTGCATGGTGCGCTGGGCGTCGGGGGTGACGAACACCAGGCAGCGCCCGGTGGGGCTGGTGTCGAAGGTCGGGGCGCTGTTGAACTCGACCCCGAGCGCCGTGATGTCGTGTTTGAAGATTTTGCCCAGCTGGTCGCCGGCGACCTTGCCGATGAAGCCGGCCTTGCCTCCGAGCGAAGCGATGCCGGCCACGGTGTTGGCCGCGCTGCCGCCGGAGCATTCCACGCCGGGACCCATCTGGCCGTAAAGCTCTTCGGCCTGCTGCGCGTTGATCAGGCGCATGGAGCCTTTTTCGATACCGCGCGCGGTGAGGAATTCGTCGTCCGAGTGCGCCAGCACGTCAACCAGCGCATTGCCGATGGCAACAACATCAAGTGGGTTCGTCATGAGATCAGGTTTCAGGTGTCAGGTTCCAGGTTTCAGGGGCAACACAATACCGTGAACACAGAAACCTGAAACCTGAAACCTGTCACCTGGGCTGGACGCCGTCTTTGGTCAGGCGGTAGAGCTTGCCGCTGATGGAGTAGGGGCGGGTTTCGGCGTCGATCTTTACCTGGTTGCTTACGTTCTCCACCAGCTCATGGTCGTCCTCTGTCAGCACGATCATGAAGTCGCGGTTGGGCACGCCTACCAGCAGGTTGGGGCCCAGCACCTCGGACAGCTTGTTGTACAGCTCCGGCAGCATCAGGCGCGAAGCGTCGTAGCTGTCCCCGCTGGCGACGATCACCGCCCGAGGCGTGCCGTCCGCATCCGCCAGGGCCTGCAACTGCATGTCCTGCGACAGCGCGGAAAGATTTTCGCGGCCGTAGAAAAACACGTCCTCTTCGCTCACCCCTTCCCAGCGCGCGAGGTCTTCACTGCTCAGGAAGCGCAGCGTGCGGCCGGTGTCCACGGCCGCCAGCAGTTCCAGCTCGCCGTCGATGATGCTGCGGCGCAGCACGGGCACCTTGGTTTCGCGGCCGAATCCCCAGGGCTTGACGATGGGGTAGATCAGCGAGCGCACGTCTTCGAAGGGGCCCAGCACTTCGACGTGTTCACCCCACAGGCGTTCGAACCACTGCTGCAGCAAGGGTTGCGGGTCGGCCTGGTGGTTCACGTCCCATTCATCGAGGTAGCTGATGTAGGCGTTGTCGAGGCGCAGGGTGGAGTTGTTGCCGGTGTTGAGCTCAAGGGGCTTGTTGATGGCGGGTTTGTCCTTGCCCAATGCACGGGCGTACACCTCGGCACCAAGCACCGTGAATTCTTCCACGGAAAGCGGGGGGTGCTCGGTGATGCGTATGCCGGCCACGAACTGATCGACGGGCTCGGGGTCGTCTGCAGTTTCCGGCGCGCCATTGAAGCTGACCACGATGCCGACCGGGCCGCGCTGCAGGGTCCACCAGCGCCAGTATTCGGGGCGGTTCTGCAGCTCGCCCTCGTAGTCGCCATACACGAAGTTCATGCCGTCGCGCTGGCCGCGCTGGATGTTGCCCATGGCCTCGCGGCTGGGCAGCGCGTCGAACAGGTTGACGTCGGCGTCGCCAGTGCGGTGGCGCAGGCAGCTTACGGTAACCGTGCCGTCGATTTCCGGGTTCCGGAACACAAGGCTCTTGGCGCGGGGGTCACGCTCAAAGCCTTTGGGCAGGCGGATGGTGAACAGCCGGCTGGTGTCGCGGTAAGTGTCGCTCATCAGTTGCTTCCGGCCGCGAGGCGCGAGCGCACCAGCTCGGCGCGGCGGGTATCGCGCTCGTTGGCCGGCAGCATGCGCCCTTCACTCTCCTGCAGGTGCGAGGGCTGGCCCAGGATGAACAGCTCATTGAGCGTGCGCACCGGCACGTCCGCGACGATGCCGAGGTCAACGCCCAGGCGCAGCATCGACAGGTGCGACATCATCTCCTGCACGTTCAGGCGCCGGGCCGAGCGCAGCAGCGCCAGCGAGCGCAGCACCTTGTCTTCGACGAAGCTGCGGTCTTCGGTGTACAGCTGGCCGCGGCGCTGGCGCTCGAACTCCAGGATCTTGGGCACGATCGCCTTGATGGCCTCCACGATCTGCTCTTCGCTGCGGCCGAGAGTGGTCTGGTTGCTGATCTGGTACATGTCGCCGAACGCGCGGGTGCCTTCGCCGTACAGGCCGCGCACGGCGTGGTTCATGCGCTGGGCGGCCTTGAAGACCTGGTCGATGTTTTCTTTCAGGGTAAGGGCCGGCAGGTGCACCATCACGCTGACGCGCATGCCGGTGCCCACGTTGGTGGGGCACGCCGTCAGGTAGCCGTAGCGGTCGCTGGTGGCGTAGGGCAGGGTCTTCTCGAGGGCGCGGTCCACCTTGCACAGTGCGTGGAAGGCGCGGTCCACGTCGAAGCCGGACTTGATCCACTGCAGGCGCAGGTGGTCTTCCTCGTTGATCATGATGCTGAGCATCTCGCCGCGCCCGAAGGTCACGCCGCGCGGGCCCTCGCCGCTGGCCAGCTCGCGGCTGATCAGGTGGCGCTCGACCAGCACGTCGCGCTTCAGCTCGGGCAGCTTGTCCAGCTCGAGCGTGACCACGCTGCGGTCGAGGTGCACCTGCTTGAGCGCGTCCTCACACAGCTTCAGCACTTCGCTGCGCTGGGCGTCGCTGGCGCGGCCGGTGAACGGGAAGCCCCGCACGTTGCGGGCGAAGCGCACGCGGGTGCTGACCACGATGTCGCTGTCGGGACCAGTGCCTTTCAGCCACTCGCCCAGGATGTGAGGGAAGTTGTCGAAGGCTTCGCTCACGAACGTTCCTCCGCCTTGGGCCGCGACTCCAGCTCGGCGATCTGGTCGCGCAGGCGCGCCGCCAGTTCGTAGTTTTCTTCAGCCACGGCCGCGTCAAGGCGTTTGCGCAGGTCGGCCACGGTCTGGCGCCGCTGCACGACTTCTTCGCCGCCCGACTTCTCGGGCAGGTGGCCCTGGTGGCGGGCTGGCTGCACGTCATGGATGCGCTCGAACAGCGGGTCCAGGTGCTCGGCGAACACTTCGTAGTCGCGCGGACAGCCGAAACGGCCGCGGGCGCGGAACTCGGAAAGCGACATGCCGCAGTCAGGGCAGACCGGCACGGGTTCCTTTCCAACCGGGGTGATGCCGCCCGGCTCAGGCAGCGTGGCAAGGGAGGTTTCGCCGGCCGTGAGCAGGCCCTGTACTTCGCGGATCACGTCGGGCGTGGTCATCAGCGGCTTGGTGATGTCGAACATGTAGCGCTTGATGAGGTTGAAGCAGTCGGGGCAGACGTTGATCTGCTCCCCGATGTTGTTCTCTTCAACATCGCAGATGCGTATTCGGGCGGGCTTCTTGTTGCAGCACTGGCAGTCCATAGGGTCATTGTACCTAACGAATTCCGGCGAGGCAGCAATCCCGTAGCGCCCGCCCTGTGCGGCGGCCTTCGACCCCGGGCGGGCACATGGGCCTGCCCCTATAGCTTCAACTGCGCGATGCGCTCGGCGGCCTGCTGCACCTCGGCCATGGGCGGCACGAAGGCGAAGCGCACGTGGCCGGCGCCGGGGTTCTCTCCGTCCACCTCGTCGCTCAGCCATTCGCCGGGCGTGGTCACCACGTGGCACTTCTCAATCAGCAGGGTGGCGAATTCCTCGCCGCGCATGCCCTCCGGGGCTTTCTGCCACAGGTACAGGCCGGCGGGGTTCTTGCAGTTCTTCAGGCCGGCCTTGCGCAGCGCGGTGCAGATGATGTTGCGCTTGCGCTTGACCATGCTGCGCAGCTTCTGCACGTGCTTTTCGTCGGCCAGTGCCGCAATGGCGGCGTCCTGGATGAAGTTGGGCGTGCCGCTGTCGATGTTGGTCTTGACCTTCTTGAACGCGTCGATAGCGCGCTTGTCGCCGGCCACCCAGCCCACGCGCCAGCCGGTCATAATGCTCCGTTTTGACAGCGAGTGGAACTGCACCACGCCGTCGAAGTTATTCTGAGCCGCGACTTCCAGCGCGCTGTGGGGCGGATCTTTGAAGTACAGCTCGGAGTACGCCTCGTCGCTGGCGAGGATGATGTCGTGCTGCTGGCAGAACTCGTAGGCCGCTTTCAGGAAGTCGAGCTCGGCCACGTAGCCCAGCGGGCTGCTGGGCGTGGTGACCCACATGATGCGCGCGCGCTCGGCGACCTCGGGCGGGATCTTTTTGAAGTCGTACTTGCACTTGTTCTTGTGGGTGACGGCCACGAAGTACGCCACGCCCTCGGCGAACAGGGTGCCGCGCTTGTAAGGCGGATAGCCGGGGCTGGGGCAGATCACGTATTCGCCGGGGTTCACGAATGCCTCGGCGAAGTTGAAGATGCCCTCCTTGCTGCCGATGGTGCTGGTGATCTGGGTCTTGGGGTCAAGGCTGACGCCGAAGCGGCGCTTCAGCCAGGCGGCGATCGCCTCGCGGTACGGCAGCGAGCCGATGTAGCTGGGGTAGCCGTCGGTGGCGTGCTGGTCGATGGCTTTTTTGCAGGCCTGGCGGATCAGCCGCGGCGTGGGGTCCTGGTAGTCGCCGACGCCGAAGTCGATGGGCGTGATGCCCCTGGCTTTCAGCTCGGCTACTTTTTCGTCAACGGCGGCAAACGCGTAAGCGCCGATGCTGGCGACGCGATGGGATGGCACGAGTTCCATGGGAGCGCTCTCTGGACTGGGTGAGAATTGACTCAGGTAGTAGGTAATAGGTTGTAGGTGATAGGGATCAAGCATCGCGTGGGTTGTTTTAGACCGCGAGCTATCCTGCGATCCGGGTGATCAACGCGTGACGCTCAAGATTCAAACGTCCTCCCTACAACCTGCAACCTAAGCGCTACAACCTAACCAAGGCACATCGGGCAGTAGAGCTGCGGGTTGGTGCTGGCGGTCTTTTCGTCCACTTTCTTCACCGGCGTCGTGTGCGGCGCGGTCTTTACCAGCTCCGGGTTGTCCTTGCACTCCTGCGCGATCTTCTTCATGCACTCGATGAAGTAGTCGATGCTTTCCTTGCTCTCCGTCTCGGTCGGCTCGACCATCATGGCGCCGTGGCCGCCGGTGTTCTGGGGCAGCGGGAAGTAGATGGTCATGGGGTGGATGCCGTAGTCGATCAGCCGCTTGGCGATGTCCAGCGTGTGCACGCCGTTTTCCTTGTCCTGCTTCAGGTCCGTGAACACGCACTCGTGGGCGTTGGTGCGGTCGTGGTGCACGTGGTAGTAGTCGCGCAGCATCACCCTTATGTAGTTCGCGGACAAAACCGCGTACTGGCTCATGCGCCGCACGCCCTCACGGCCGAGCTGCGTCATGTAGATGTAGGCCATCACCAGCGCGCCGAAATTGCCGAAGAAGCTGCGCACCTTGCCGACCGACTTCGGCCGGTCGTAGTCGAACGCGAAGCTGCCGTCGGCGTTCTTCTTGATGCGCGGCTTGGGCAGGAAGGGGGCCAGGTGCTTGCGCACGGCGATCGGCCCGGCGCCGGGGCCGCCGCCGCCGTGGGGCACGCTGAACGTCTTGTGCAGATTGAAATGCATGACGTCGATGCCGTAGTCGCCGGGCTGCACGATGCCGCTGATCGCGTTCATGTTCGCGCCGTCCATGTACAGTTGCGCGCCAACGCCGTGCAGGATCTCGGCGATCTCGCGCATCTTCGGCTCGAGGATGCCCAGCGTGCTGGGGTTGGTGATCATCATGCCGGCCGTCTGGGGGCCGACCTTTTTTCTAAGCTCTTCGAGGTCGATGTTGCCGTTGGCGGCTTCCTTCAGCGTGACGGCCTTGAAGCCGGCCATGGCTGCGGTCGCCGGGTTGGTGCCGTGGGCGGCGCTGGGGATCAGGAACTCCGTGCGCTGTGCGCCTTCGCCCTTGTCCTCAAAGTAGGCCTTGATGCACATCACGCCGGTGAGCTCGCCATGGGCGCCGGCGGCGGGCTGCAGGGTGACTTCGTCAAGGCCGCTGACTTCGCGCAGGTAGTGCTCGAGGTTGTACATCAGCTCGAGGTGGCCCTGGATGTCCTGCTCGGGCAGGTAGGGGTGGGCCTTGGTGTAGCCGGGCTGGGCCAGCAGGGTGACGTTGATCTTGGGGTTGTACTTCATGGTGCAACTGCCCAGCGGGTAGAAGTTCTTGTCCACGCTGTAGTTCTTCTGGGCCAGGTTCTTGAAGTGGCGCACCAGGTCAAGCTCGCCGATTTCGGGCAGGCGCGCGGGCTCAGAGCGCAGCTTCGCGCCTTTGAGGGCGTCCACGGGGTCAACCTCGGGAACGTCCAGCGCCGGGAAAGTCACACAGCGACGCCCGGGCTTGCTGATCTCGAACAGCAGCTGCTCGGCGGGATTGGCGGGAATGTTCGTCATGAATGTTTGGCGTGAGGCGTTGGGCGTGAGGCGTGAGAAACTACTCACGCTTGCCGCCGCCTTCGCGCTCCTCCTTTTCAATGTCGGCTTCGATTCGCGCTATCAAAGCGCTCAACATACGGCCTACTTCGTCATACTGCGCTGCCATCTCGCCCGCCTGGTTCGGCGCGATGTACTTGAACCGCTGCGCCAGCTCAATTGCCGTCTCTACTTCTCCTTCGGACCCGCTGGCGTAAGTCAGCGCTTGCAGGTACTTCCGCTTGTAGCGCCGACGCTTGTAGCCCTCGGCTATGTTGAGCGGAACTGAGTTCGCCGCTCGCCTGATCTGGCTGGTAAGTCCGTAGAGCTCGTCCTTGGGGAAGCCCCTGGTGACCGTGTGAACCATCTCTGCGCAGTCCATGGCTCGCTGCCAGACACGCAAGTTGCGGTATCCTGATTGGTCCGACGTCGCCATGTCATTTCCCGCAGTTGCTGTAAGCTCACGCCTCCAGCCTCGCGCTTCACGCCTGACTCAATGCCTTGGCGTACTTGTCGATTTCTTCCTTGGTGGTCATTTCGGTGATTGCTACCAGGTAGTCGCCGGCCGGGCCCATGCTTACGCTTTCGAGGGGCAGGCCGCCGATGATGCCTTGGGCTTGCAGCTTGGCGTCGAGACCCGGCTTGGTGCGGATCACGAACTCGTTGAACACCGGGCTGCCCTGGTGCGGCAGCTCGACGCCCTTCACAGCACCCAGAGTCTTCAGCGCATACTGAGTCTTGCTGACGATCTGGCGGCCGAGCTCGGTGAAGCCGCCCTTGCCCCAGGCCGCCAGCTGGATCAGCGCGCGCAGGGCGCACAGGGCCTGGTTGGTGCAGATGTTGCTGGTGGCCTTCTCGCGCCGGATGTGCTGCTCGCGCGTGGCCAGCGCCAGCGCAAACGCGCGCTTGCCGTCCTTGTCCGTCGTCTCGCTGACGATGCGGCCGGGCATCTTGCGCACGTAGTCCTTGCGGCTGGCGAAGAAGCCGAATGCCGGTCCGCCCATGAACATGTGGTTGCCGATGGCCTGGCCTTCGCCCACGCAGATGTCGATGCCGGCCTCGGCGGGCGTCTGGAGCAGCGAGAGACTGACCGGCTCGCCGATTACCTGCACGATCATGGTCTCAGCGTCGTGAGCCTGCTTCACCAGCGCTTCCACGTCTTCGATCACGCCGAAGAAGTTGGGCGACTGGATTGCCACCACGGCCGCTTCGCGTGTGAGTGCCGCCTGCAGCGCTGCGGCGTCCACGCGGCCGTCCTTGCCGGCTCCGACCTGCACCAGCTTGAGGCCGGTGGTCTCGCAATAGGTTTTGACCGTGGCCGCGTACTCGGGGTGGATGGCGCCGGCCAGCACCACGGTTTCGCGGGTTTCCTTGCGGAAGTTGTCGGCCGTGAGGCGGTAGCCCATCAGCACGGCCTCGGCCAGTGCGCTGGCCCCGTCGTACATGCCGGCGTTGCTGACCTCGAAGCCCGTCAGGGTCGCGATGCAGCTCTGGAACTCAAACACGCTGGTGAGGGTGCCCTGGCTGCACTCCGGCTGGTACGGCGTGTAGGCGGTGATGAAGTTGCCGTCATACAGCGCGATGTGGTCGGTCAGTGTGCTGACGTGGTGGTTGTAGATGCCGGCGCCACGGAAGAAGGCGTAGTCGCCGGCGTTTTTGGTCTTGGCCAGAAGCGCGTTGATGTGACGAGTGACCTCGAGCTCGCCCATGCTGGGGTTCAGCTTGACCTTGTCGCCGTCAGGCTTGACCCGGATGTCCTTCGGGATGTCAACGTAGAGGTCGTCGATGCTTTTGGCGCCAATGGCTTTAAGCATCGCGGCGGTGTCTTCGGCAGTGTGCTGGATGAACGGCATGGGAGTCCTTGGAATTCAGAATGCAAAATTCAAAATTCAAAATTGGTGCGCCCGGCGGGGGCAATTATGAATTTTGCATTTTTCATTTTGAGTTAGTGGGCTTCTTCCTCGAGCTGCTTTTCGTAGGCGGCGAGGTCCTTGGTGCCTTCATTCAGCTCGTCAGCGTTGTCGGGCTTTACCTTGATCAGCCAGCCCTTGCCGAAGGCGTCGGTCTTCAGGGCGCTGAAGTCGTCGCCGTCCACGTCTTCGTGCACGGCCACGATCTCGCCGCTGACGGGGCTGATCAAGTCGCTTACAGCCTTCACGCTTTCGATTTCGCCGAAGGGCTCACCCTTGGTGACCGTGTCGCCCACTTCCGGCAGATCGACGAAGGTCAGGTCATTGAGCTGGTCCACGGCGAAGTCGGTGATGCCGATGGTGATGGTGCCATCGCTCTCGAGGCGGCCCCACTCATGGGACTCCAGGTAGCGAACGTTTTTGGGTCGAGCCATAGGATTTTCCTTACTGTGTGCCCTGCGCTGAATGGTTGTCACTTCTGTTTGAGGCGGCAGGCGGCAGTTAGCAGGCGGCAGAAACTACGTGTGTTGCTTGACTGCCGCCTGCTGCCTGCCGCCTGAAAACTACTTCTTCCCCGGCCGCTTGTAGAACGGCAGCGGCACCACCAAGGCGGTCTGCATGGTGGTTTCGCCCGGCTTCACGGCCCGCGTGCCCTTGGCCGGGAAGTCCACGTGGTAGGTGGTGCCGATGGCGGTGGCGTTGGCCGGCACGTAGGCCGTGGCGATGATCTCGTCCAGCCAGGGCGCCTTGGTGCCGCTGCAGACCTTGCCGACAACCTTGCCGTCGCGAATTACTTCCTGGTCCTGTCGAGGGATGCGCTTGCCGGCGATGTGCAGTCCCACCAGCTTCTGGGTCAGCCCCTTTTCCTTCAGGTCCAGGGTGGCCTGCTTGCCGATGAAGTCTTCCTTGTCCAGCTTCACGGCCCAATCCAGGCCGGCTTCCAGCGGGTTGATGGTGTCGCTGATCTCGTGGCCGTGCAGCGGCATGCCGGCCTCAAGACGCAGGGTGTCGCGGCAGCCCAGGCCGGCGGGTCCAACACCCTGCGGCTTGCCCACGTTCATCAGCTCGCTCCAGAAGTGGACGGCCTTGTTGGTGGGCATGATCAATTCAAAGCCGTCTTCGCCGGTGTAGCCGGTGCGCGAGACGATTACTTCGGGCTCGCCGAGTACGGTGCTGCGGGTGAGGTGGTAGTACTTGAGTGCCTTGGTGTCGAGGTCGCTGATCTTGTTCAGCAGCGCGACGCTTTCCGGCCCCTGCATGGCGATCATGGCGTAGTCGTTGCTCATGTCGGTGACGTCAACGACGAAGCCCTTGCGCTCGCGGGCGATCCAGTCCCAGATCACCTGGCGGTTGCCGGCGTTGACCACCAGCAAGGTGCCCTGGTCACCCATGCTGTAGACCAGCACGTCGTCGAGGATGCCGCCCTGGCCGTTGAGGATCAGGCTGTAGCGGATCTGGCCCGGCTTCATGGTCGCGCGGCTGTTGGTGATGATGCGGTCGGTGAGCTTGATGTGGTCGCGCCCGCCGATCCAGTAGCGCCCCATGTGGGACACGTCGAACAGGCCCACCTTGGTCCGTACGCGGACGTGCTCTTCCTTGATGTTGGTGTAGGTGACCGGCATGTACCAGCCGGCGAAATCAACCATGCGGGCGCCGAGTTTCTCGTGCTCTTGCCGAAGCGGTGTTTCGCGCATGCGGTCCTCCGTGGATGCAGCGGGGACCACGCTTTTGCCTCTTGGACCCCTTCACGTCAACGATTTGGGGTCTTGGACCCGGTTGAATCCGGCTGCTACAATTCAGGCATGACGAAAGCCGTCCGAGAACTGCTTCAGAAGGCCATGGCACTCGGCGACAAAGATCGCTTATTGCTGGCAAATGCCCTTGTTGAAGCCGTACTTGCGCAGTCGTCCAAATCAGCGCCAATCCCAGACTGGCACATGCCGATTCTTGACGCCCGTCTGAAAGACATGGAAGAAAACCCGGACGATTGGGTGTCATGGGAAGATCTGCGCGCCGAGTTACTTGGTGAAGCGTCGGACGCGGCATGAGGTCAGTTCCGGTACGCGTTCTGACGTCTCGCACGCCGCGACATCGCACAGCTTACGGCCTTCTACGAGTCGCAACGACCAGGCTTGGGAATCCGCTTTGTGCAGGTCCTCGATGATCATCTGGGCGTGCTGACCGAATTTCCCGAGATGTACCCAACGGAGTACAACGGTCTGCGCAAGTTCGTGATGAAGCGGTATCCCGTACTGGTTTACTACAGATACGAGAACGATGAGGTTGTTGTTGTAGCGTTGATCCACGGCGCTCGCGATCAGCAGGAGGCGTTGGAGGGGCGCTAAACAGGCGGAGAGCTCTTCTTCCACATGCGCGTGGCCTCGCCGATCGCGTCCGGCACCGGTACTGCCCCGGCCTCAAGGAAATACAGGGCGTCGCGCACCTTCTCGAGTGAACCCAGCAGGTACAGCACATCCCCCTCCAGCAGCGGCATCTCGGGCGAGGGGTTGTCGATCACCTGCCCGTCGCGGCTCATGGCCACCACTGACACCCCGGTCTGTGTGCGCAACTGCAACTCCTTCAAGGATTTGCCGCAGGTGTAGCCCACGGCCGGCACCTGGAACGTCTCGATCTTCAATTCCCCGATCAGGCCGTGCTCGGCGAGGGTCTTGCGCGGCACGGTTGATGGCCGGGCGCTGGTCTGAGTTCGCTCCCGCACCAGCGCCAGTTCGCGGTTGATCAGGTTGCGCGGCACCTGCATCAGGCGCAGCACCCGGGCAAGTATCTCGACGGCGGCTTCCAGTTCCCCCACCACCACGTCGCTGGCGCCGGTTTTCAGCAGTGCCTCGCGTTCGGCCAGGTAGCGGGCGCGCACGACGATCGGCACCCCGGGCGCCACGCGTCGCACGGCATCAACCGTGCGCTGCACGGCGCCGGGGTCATTGATGGTCAGCAGGAACGCGCTGGCATGATCGACCCGCGCGTGGTGCAGGGCTTCTTCGCTGGTGACGTCGGCGTAGAAGGCGGGCTCGCCGGCCTGGCTGGCCGCGCGCACCGTCTCGGCGTTCATTTCCATTATCAGGTACGGCACACCTACCGTTTACAACGCGTTGACCACCGTGCGGCCGGAAACACCGTAGCCCGCCACGACCACGTGTCCGCTGAGCTGGGCGTCCGACTTCGGCTGCTCGTCGATGCCTCGCGCGCCCAGCAGCCGCTCCAGGGGCCGCAACAGCCTGGCGCCCGTGGCCAGGTGCGGCGAGAAGCGCAGCACCAGGGGCGTGACAAACATGGTGATCAGCGCTGCCGCCCACAACCAGCGCCCTTCGCCGGCGGCGTCGAACAGTGACGGCTCCTGCCCGGCGGCTGTGTTCAGCAGCACGAAGCCGAACTCGCCGAACTGGGCCAGGCCGAAGCCCGCAATGATGGCTGCCCGCGGCGGGAAACGCATCACCAACGCGGCCAGGGTTGCCAGGATGGCCTTGCCGATGAAGATGGCGATGAATACGCCGGCCACCAGCAGGGGGCCTTCCACCACGGTGCGCCAGTCGAACATCATGCCCAGCGAAATGAAGAACAGGCCCGTCAGCACATCGCGCAGGGACATGACTTCCGTGAGCGCTCGGTTGGCAAAGGGTGAATCGGCAATCACGATTCCGGCAAGGAACGCGCCCAGTGCCAGCGAAAGGCCCGCGTAGCCTGTGGCCAGCGCGATCGCGGTGCAGATGGACAGGATCGCCAGCACGAAACTCTCGCGGCTGCGGGTCTTGTCGACGCTGCGCAGAAACCATGGCATCAGCAAGCGCGACACCACATAGGTAACCACCACGGCTATGGTGGCTGTCCCCAGGGCCACCGCAGCGCTGGTGGCGATGTCCGCCAGGGTGCCCGAGCCCGCCAGCACCGGCAGGGTCAGCATCATGGGGATCACGCACAGGTCCTGGAAGAGCAGGGTGCCGACGATGAAGCGCCCGTGGGGGGCGTCTACTTCGCCGCGGTCGCTCAGGCCGCGCAGCACGATGGCCGTGCTGGACAACGCCACGGCAAAGGCAATCGGCACGGCGTACTTGAACTCAAGGCCCAGCAGCAGGCAGGCGCCCGCCACCGCCGCGGACGTGAGGCCCACCTGAAGGCTGCCGCCCAGGGCAAGCGTCTTGCCGATGCGCAGGAAGCGCGAAAGCGGGAACTCAAGGCCGATAGTGAACAGCAGCAGCACTACGCCGACCTCGGCCAGAGTGTCGATGGTTGCTTTGTCTTCAACGAGCGCCAGGCCGAAAGGCCCGCAGATCGCGCCCGCCAGCAGCAGGCCGGTAACGGCGGGCAGGCGCAGCACGGCCATGGCCAGCGAGGCGATCACGCCCGCGCCCAGCACCACGCCAAGGTCAACCAGGAAGCCGAGATGCCCCAACTCGGAGATGACAGGCAACACCCTGGGCGCGTTTATAGCGTGATTGCCGGCGCAGGCGTAGAGGCGTGCGGGTTACAGCACCAGTGTGGCGGTACCGAAGTAAATGGTGATGGTGGCGAGGTCCGTGAGTGCCAGCGTGAGCGGGCCGGAAGCCACGCGCGGGTCCAGCTTCAGAGTGTGCAGCAATGTCGGCACCGTCACTCCAAGCAGCGCTGCGGTGAGTATCGAGCCCGCAATGCTGCCGCCAATTGTCGCCGACTCCAGCCAGTTGCCGTGCCAGAGCTGGGCGATAGTCGCCACGATCAGGCCGCAGGCACCGCCAATCAGCAGCGCCGAGGCAAACTCACGCGAGATCTTGGAGACGAACCAGCTGAAGGTGGGCTGGGTTGAACGCAGCAGTTGCAGTGCCAGCGTCATCGACTGGGTGGCCACGCTTTCGCCCAGGCCCAGCACCAGGGTCAGGAAGAACGCCAGCACGATGCTTTCCGCCAGCGTCGCGCCGAACACGGAAGACAGCAGGGCGCAGGCCGTACCGCCGGCGATGGTGCTGATCAGCCAGGGAAAGCGCAGGCGAAAGGCCTTGGCGGGCGAGACCTCCGTCAGTCCGGAGATTCGCAAGCCGATGGCCTCGAACAGCACGTCGGCATTGCGGCGCTCGGCGATGTCCAGCACCTCACTGGAGAAGGCGTTGACGTCGATCACGCCGATCGGCCGCATCTCCTTGTCGACGATGGGGATGGCCAGGAAGCGGTGCATCACGAACAGCTCGCTGGCTGTCTCCAGGCTCGCGTCCTCGGGCAGGGTAACCAGGCGTTTGACCATCAGGGATTCGATGGTGGCGTTCAGCGACGCGGTCAGCAGCGCGCGAGTGGGCAGCACGCCGACCAGCCGGCCGTCGTCGTTCACCACATAGAAGTACAGGATGGGCCCGGGGACCTTCTGATTGCGGATTTCCGCGAGCGCGTGATCGACATTCCAGTGATCGCGCAACACCACGAACTGGCGTTGCGCGTGCTGCATCACAGAGTCGTCCGACACCGGCTCTCCCAACAAAAACCCCCGCGGCGAAGCGCGGGGTTCTGGTTCCTCGTCCAACTTACCCGCTGACCCTTGCACTGGAACCCGCCTTGATCTTGGCGGTCTGGCGCTGCTTGACCGTGGTCTTCTGATAGGCCGGCATGTCGGCGCAGGTGTACCTGAGCAGGCTGATCAGGCGGCTGCGCATCTCGCTGCGGTGCACCACCTGGTCAAGAAAGCCGTGCTCAACCAGGAATTCGGAAGTCTGGAAGCCTGGCGGAAGCTCCTGCCGCACGGTCTGCGCAATCACACGCGGGCCCGCAAAGCCCAGCAGGGCTTGCGGCTCGGCGATGGTGATGTCGCCCAGGGCCGCCCAGCTTGCCATGCTGCCGCCCATGGTGGCGTTGGTCAGCACCGCGATGTACACGCCGCCCTTGTCCTGCAGGCGCTTGATCGCCGCCGAAGTCTTGGCCATCTGGAACAGGGACAGGATGCCCTCTTCCATGCGCGCGCCGCCGCCCGAGCCCGAAACGATGATCAGGGGCAGCTTCTTGTCGTGGGCGTGCTCGGCGGCGCGGGCGATCTTTTCGCCCACCACGCTGCCCATGCTGCCCATGATGAAGTTGGGGTCGATGATGCCGAAGACCACTTCCTTGCCGCCGATTTCAGCGGTGCCGAAGATGGCGGCCTCGCGGTGGCCGGTCTCTTTCTGTGCCTTGGCAAGCTTGTCTTTGTAGGACTTCTTGCCCTTGAAACCGAGCGGGTCAGTGGATTCAAGGTTCTCGAACAGGGGCTGGAAGGTGCCCGGGTCGAGCAGGTACTCCATCCGCTGCTCGGCGGTCAGGCGCATGTGGAAACCGCACTCGGGGCAGACGTGGAAACCTTCCTCGACAACCTTGCGGTAGACCATGCCCTCACAGGAAGGGCACTTCATCCACAGGCCGTCGGGCGCGCCGCGCTTTCGTGTCAAAGCCCATCTCATAGGTCGCCTCCTGGCAACGTGAGCGAAGCTTGATGATGGTAGCGGCGGTCCGGTCGCGGTCAACTGGCTGAGCGCGGCCGGGTGCCAGCCGCGTCACAACACCAAAGACCACAGAAGCTTATGGCAAGACTTCGGCAGGGTTCGCTCTCCCACTGGTTAGCGCATACTAGCCAATCGTTGTTGATAACTGAATTCAACAACTTTTTGTTTACGAGTTGGCCCGCACCGCTTTCAGCGGTCGCAATCTCCCGGCTTTATCGGACGTGAGTGCTGTCGCAATTGAGCCCAATCCGGGCCGAATTGCTGAAGATTTGTAGCTTTCCCGTGCCCTGTTCACTGCCCTGGGCGCATTTCCTTTGAAATCCCTGCCCGTACTGTTCCAATGACAGGTCATGGCAGAGCGCGACTACAGCAGCGTTTTCAAGGAAGGCGTCAGCGCCGAGGACATCCAGCGCGCCAAGGCCGCCTTCTGGAAGAAAATGCGCCAGTTCGCCGGGCGCGTGCCCTTCGCCCGACAGGCAACCGCTCTGTACTACCTGATCCGCGATCCCAGGGTGAACCTGGGAGTCAAAGCCACGGCGGTGCTGGCGATCCTGTATTTCGTTTCGCCCCTTGATGCCATCCCCGACATGGTGCCGCTGACCGGTCTGCTGGACGACGCTGCCGTGATCACCGCCGCCCTCACCATCATCGGCCCATTGATCAAGCCCTTCCTGACGCGCGCCGACGACTGGATCGCCCGCGGCCGGCCCCTGAAAGACGAGCCGGAAGTCGTGATCGACGTCGAAGTGACGCAGCACGCCGTAACGGAATCTTGACGTTCGCGGCCGCAGGCCCGATTCTCCGGCATTGCGCCGACCGACGACCCGCCGATGGAATCCACGCTAAGCCCCAGCACCCAGCTGTCCGCCGCTCAAGATGCTAAGTCCCCGATGCTGGCCGGCCTGCGGCGTCAGTTCCTGGCGATGGACCTGTTCATTGTCGGCTTCATGCTGCTGGTGATCGGCTGGACGCTGCTGAGCATGGTCGCGCCCGGCCTGCGCCTCTATCCGCATGAATCGCGCTACGCCTGGGCCGAGATCGGCAACGGTTCGCTGCTGGTGCAGCTGGTTGAAATCCTGTGCGCCTACCTGATCGCCCAGCGCTTCGGCGTGTACTACCACCGCAACTTCTTCACTACCGGCCGCAAAGCGCCCCTGTGGCTGAGCATCGCGAACCTCGTTTATGTGTTCCTGCCCATTCTGCTGGTGCCTATTGTGTTCAACCTGCTGGGGGCTTTCATCGCCGGCGTTTCCGGCGTTCCCGGCATTCACACCCACGTGTCCTTCGACCCGCTTGTCGTCTACGACCCGGCCGCTACCTGGTGGGACCTGTGGTTAAAGGAAGCAGACGTGGCAATCGCGGGCGTGTACCCGGCGCTGTGGTTCCGGCAGTTTCACACTCCCGCGCTGGTCGGGCTGATGATGCTGTGCTACCTGTCCTATTACGTTTCGCCGCTGGTGGCGGTGCTGCCGCAGGTGCTCAGGCGCGACTGGCGCAAGGTGCGGCACGGGGCAGCGGTGTTTGCCGGTGCGCTGATGACCACCTACATCGGCTACATCCTGGTACCCGCAACCGGGCCGCGTTTTGAGGGCGGGTTTTCACAGTGGATGGCGGAACCGGGCGCCTGGTTCTTCACGGAGTTCTGGCAGCGCACACTCGATGAGGCCGAGGTGATACGCTGGGACGCCTTCCCCTCCGGCCACGTCGCCATCGCCACCGTCGCCATGGTGATCGCCCTCAGGTACCACCGAAAAGTCGGCCTGGTGTACGCGCCCTTCGTGGCTGGGTTGTTGTTCGCCACCGTGTTCCTGGGCTATCACTACATGACCGATGTGCTGTTCGGCTTGCTGTTCGCGGCCTTTGCATTTGTCGCCATCGATCCGCTGGCCCGTTGGTGGGAGTCGATCTGGCCCGTAACCGACGCCCAGAAGCAGAAGATGACCTAATCGGCCGGCACGAACCGGCCGTCGCTCATGTGCAGGTGGCGTTGGGCGCGTCTGGCGATGTGTTCGTCGTGGGTGACGATCAGGAAGGTCTTGCCCAGCTCGCGGTTGAACTGCTCGATCAGCGCGAAGATCTCGTCGGCCGTCTTGCTGTCCAGGTTGCCGGTGGGCTCGTCGCAGAACACCACCGCCGGCTCGTTGACCAGGGCCCGTGCCAGCGCCACGCGCTGACGCTCGCCGCCGCTTAAGCGGCTCGGCACGTGGGACATGCGCTCACCAAGGCCCACGCGGGTCAGCAGGCTCTCGGCGCGCTCCTTGAGCTTGCCGGCTTCGCGCATCCACTGCAGCGAGCCCGCGCCGATGCGCGCGGGCATCAGTACGTTTTCCAGCGCCGTGAAGTCGGGCAGCAGGTGGAAGCTCTGGAACACGAAGCCGAACTCGCGGTTGCGCACCCTGGCAGCCGCCTCCTGGCCCAGGCGCGTGATGTTGCGGCCGCGGTAAAAGATGTCGCCCTCGGTGGGCGTGTCCAGCAGGCCCAGCAGGTGCAGCAGTGTGGACTTGCCGGCGCCGCTTGAGCCGACGATGCTGGCGATCTCGCCTTCATACAGCTTGAAGTTCACGCTGCGCAGCACGTGCAGCGTGGTCTCACCGGACTGGAAGTCGCGGCTCAGGCTGGTGCACTCCAGAATGGCATCATTTTGGACTTTGGATTCTGGATTTTGGATTGACTTGGATTGGGTGGCGTTAGCGCTCAGGTCGGATGGCTCGTTCATGTTTGCGCCCGTCTGTGGTGGCTGCTTCCCGCACGCCCGGCCAATCCAAAATCCAAAATTCAGGCGCGCCAGCGCGCGCCCTGGTGGGTGCCGCGGCGCTTGAGCTCATCGGAAATCAGGTTGTAAATCTGCAGCTTGGTTTTACCCCACTGCGGCGCAATCACGCCTCCGCTGCTGACTTCCCCCACCAGGCGCTGTACCCAGGTGTCGGGCGGCATGCGTTCCAGGCAGTCAGCGGCAAGGCGCACGTGCCGCTCCAGGCTGGGCACCTCGAACTCGCCGGCTTCGTACTGCCGCGCCATCACCGTGTTCTCGTACACGTACAGGTGATGGAACTTGATGCTGTCCGGCCGCAGGCGCGCGCATTCCTCGATGGTCTGGTGGATCATCTCGTCGGTCTCGCCGGGCAGGCCGCTGATCAGGTGCAGGCACAGGTGGGCGTCCGGGGCGATAGCGCGGGTAAGCTCAACGGCCGCCACCGTCTCGGCGTGGGTGTGTGCACGGTTGACGTACTCCGCCGTGGCGTCGTGGACAGTCTGCAGGCCGTACTCGACGCACACGAAGGGGCGCTCCAGGCGGGTGCGGCCTTCGGCCAGCTTTCGCTGCCACGCTTCGGCGCTGCCGTCTGCGTAGGCCTGGATCAGCTTCAGCTTCTCTGCGTCGATGCAGTCCGGCCGCGTGCCAATTGAGATGCCCACGATGTCCGGCACGTCCAAGGCCTCGTCATAAAGGGCCTTCAACCGTTCCAGCTTCGCGTAGGTGTTGGTGAAAGTCTGGAAATAGGCCAGGAAAATGCGGGCGTTGAAGCGGTCGTGGTAGAAGACTTTGCCCTGCTCAAGTTGTTCGGCGATGCGTGTCACGCCGGTGCGCAGGGCCGGGCTGAAGCTGACGTTGTCGCAGAAGGTGCAGCCGCCCGTGGCCTTGGTGCCGTCGATGTTTGGGCAGGTGAAACCGGCATCCAGCGTCAATTTGTACGCCGGCTCGCCGAACCACTGTTTCATCAGGCGGCTGAATGGGTTGTAATATGGCGCCCGGGTCAGCTCGCTGGTTTTGGACAGGGTTTGCATGGCTTCCGTGTTCTTAAGACGCGCCGCGAGTATAGCGATCCTGCTGCTGCTGGCAGCGGGGGGTACACTCACTTCCGGCTGCGCCACCGCCGGAAACTACCAGGCCGCGCCGGTCGAGCCTCAGGTTCTGCCGGAGTACAAGCTCGAACTTGAGCTGCGATCAGAGCCCGAATACGACGAGGATCGCTACGAGGTCAGCCTTGGCTTCGAGCTGCGCGCCAATGACGAGTTCGCCTACAACGCCGTGGTGCAGGAAATCGTGCAGGAAGTGATCTATGAGCGCTTCGACGGCCGCAAGATCCGCGAGACGCTGGTGCTGGTGGAGGCCTTCAAGCTGAACCGCGTGGGGCGTGACGACGGCAAGATCGTCTACCGCCTGCCCAGCTTCCAGCGCGACCGTCATTACGAGCGCGGCTACGAAAGCGTCGGGCCGATGATCAAGCAGATCGACGTGTGGCGCGTTGTGCGCTTCTACCCGGGTTACGTGGAAGGCGCCGACTGGACCGAGCTGGGCTTTGCTCACCTGCCCCAGAACCGTACGGGCAGCATGGTCACGGATATCCCCGAAAACTTCAACGAAAGCCACCAGCGCAAGCACGAGCACACGGGCGCCGTGCTGCAGGACGACCGCGACAAGAGCCGCTGGTACCACATGCGCTACCATTGGTGGCGCGAGCCCACGGGCAACCGCCCGCAAGCCACCTTCACCTTCGGCAAGTACACCCGCCCGGCCGACGAGCCCGCCTGGCTGAGCACCACCATCCAGCGCGGCTCAAGAACAGCCAACGCGGGCGAGTAGCAGTGGTGCAGGCGGCAGCAGGAACAAGAGCCGCACGCGCAAGCGCGCGGCCCTGCCAGGTGCCAGGCAACCGGCGGCGCCAACCGCTGGCCCATTTCATGGGCCGTGCGTTTCGCGAGGAGTCTGTGTAGGGAGCGGTGCCTGGGATTGTACCCCTGGTTGCACAGATCGTGCGGCGGGCGCACCCTTGCGCGTGGGCTGCCGGTGCCTAAAGAGAAAGCCGGAAAAGGTCCACCAGCCACGGAACACGAACCATGAACGAAGAATTCCACTACAAGGGCGGCGAGCTGTTCTGTGAGAACGTGCCGGTCAAGCAGATCGCGGCCAAAGTCGGCACGCCCGTCTACGTCTACAGCCAGAACCATTTCCTGAGCCAGCACGCCGCCATCAAGCAGGCCTTCGCCGAGGTCGAGCCCCTGGTGTGCTACAGCGTCAAATCGAACGGCAACCTGGGCATCCTGCGCGCCATGGCGCTGGCGGGCTCCGGCTTCGACGCCGTCAGCAAGGGTGAAGTGTACCGCGCACTGCGCGCAGGGGCCGAGCCGGGCAAAATCGTGTTCGCCGGCGTCGGCAAAACCCCCGACGAAATCGACTACGCCCTCGAGCAGGGCATCCTGATGTTCAACGTGGAGTCCGAGGCCGAGCTCGAGGCCATCAGCCGCGTCGCCGCCAAGCGCAAGACCGAGGCGCCCGTGGCCCTGCGCATCAACCCGGACGTCGATCCCAAGACCCACAAGTACATCAGCACCGGCAAGCGCGAGAATAAGTTCGGCATCGACCTCGCCCGCGCCGAGGCCTGCGCGAAACGAATCAAAGAGCTGAAAAACCTGCGCCTGCGCGGCCTGCACCTGCACATCGGCAGCCAGATCACCTACGCCGACCGCCACGCCGAGGCGATCGACAAGGTTTCCGGCTTCATCAAGCAGCTGAAGCAGCAGGACTTCCCACTGGAGTTCATCAACGTGGGCGGCGGCTTCGGCATCAGCTACCACGTGGGCGAAGGCCTGCCCATTGCCGACTTCGCGGCCCAGATGGTGCCGCGCATCAAGGCGCTGGGACTCAAGATGATCAGCGAGCCCGGCCGTTTCATCAGCGGCAACGGCGGCATCCTTCTCACGCAAGTGGTGTATAACAAGCCCAGCGGCGACAAGGACTTCCTGATCGTTGACGGCGCAATGAACGACCTGCTGCGCCCCAGTATCTACCAGGCCTTCCATCTGGCGTGGCCGGTGAAGTCGCCCGGCCTGGCCGACGGCCCGGTGCTGGGTGAAAATTCGCCCATTAAAGAAGAAGGACCCGACGACGGCGTGACCTACGACGTGGTCGGCCCCATCTGCGAGTCGGGCGACTACTTTGCGCTCGGGCGCAAGCTGCCGAAGATGGCCGAGGGCGAACTGCTGGCGATCTTCAGCAGCGGCGCTTACGGCATGAGCATGGCCAGCAACTACAATACCAGGGGCCGCCCGGCCGAAGTGATTGTAGACGGCGACCAGTACTGGGTGGCGCGCGAGCGCGAAACGATCGAGGACGTGATACGTGGCGAACGCCTCACCCCACGCGAAAGCTTCAAGGCGAAGGCTTGACCCGCTGGCCCTGGTGATCAGCCTGACCGCGGCCGACAGCGGCCTTTCGCGCCGCGCCATGGCGGCATTGCTGCGCTTGCGTCAGCGCCAGCTTGAAACCATCGAGCATTCGCGCGGAGCGCTTGTGAAAATCGCGCCCCGTGACGAACCGCCGTTGCTGGATCTGGGCGCTGTGGGTCGTGACTCACCCCTCACGGCCGACTACCACAGCCTGGTGGTGCTGCAACTGATCACCGACTTTCCCGAACGCGGCGCCGAGCTGCGCGCCCTGCTGAATGCCCGCCGCAACGGCCTTGACCTGCAGACCCTGGCCGAAGCCCTGTGGCGCGAGGACGGCGGCGACGCCTTCGCGGCGGCGGCCGCAAGTCACGGCCTCGACCCGCATCTGTTGGCCGGCACGTTGTGGGTTGCACTCAAGCCCCTGTACGAAGCCGTTGCGGCCGCCAGCCTGCGCCACTTTGAGCTTTCAGGCGACGGCAACGACTGTCCCCTGTGCGGCGGCCCGCCTTGGGCGCGCAGCGGCGACCGTCTGCAGTGCGCCGTGTGCGAATCCCATTGGGATAGCGAGCTCAAAGGCCGCATCTTCCGCACCGCCGAGGGACCCCAGCCGCGCGGCGCGGCGCGGCTATACGACGCAGCTACCGGTCAGCGCCTGCTTGAGCTTGAACCCGCGTTGCTCCCACACGCCTTTGACCCCGGCCCCCTGATCGAACTTTTGCAGTTGCTGGACAAGCCCGCTTCGTCCGTAATTGTTTGAATGGGGCTTGGTGCAACATGCTGAAGTCGATCGAAATCGAGCCGTTGAAGGGCAAGGCCCGCCCGCGGGTATGGGGCGCCGTGCTGCTTTCAGCCGTGCTGATGACCCTGTCGCAGCCGCCGTTCGACGTGCCGCTGTTGGGCCTGGTGGCGCTGGCGCCGCTGTTCATGGCGCTGCCGCGTCTGCGCCCGCGAAGTGCCTGGCTGGCCGGCTGGCTGGTCGGCATGTTCTATTTCTGGATCGACATGTGGTGGCTGGGGCAGATGGTCACCGATCCCGGCAATGAGTGGATCATCTTCGCCATGTTCGCGTTCGTGGCGACCGCCATGTCCGCCTACTACGGCGTGAGCGCCATGGTGATCCGCTGGTTGCTCACGCGGCGCCAGCGCCACCTGCTGTGGTTGGTGCCGTTGAGCTGGCTGGGGTTCGAGTTCATTCACGAGTTCAACACCCCGGCTCCCTACCCTTGGCTGCCGCTCGGCACCTCCATCACCGAGTTCACGCCCTTCGTGCAGACCGCCGATATCTGGGGCCAATACGGCCTGTCGGCGGGCCTGGCGCTGACAGCGCTGGGCATCGCCTCGCTGCTGCACTTCGACGGCCAAGAGGCCAGGCTGAAGATCCGCACCGATCCGCTGCGTCGTTTCGTGGTTCCCGGCGTGGCGTTGTTCTTCGTGGTGGCCAGCTGCATCTATGGCTTCGTGCGTATCGCGCAGATCGACGCGGACACCCTGGCTGACGGCCCCCTGGTCGCCGGCGTGCAGGGCAACCTGGCCCAGGAAGTGAAGGTGCGCAACGACCCGCTGCGACTGCCCAACGCCTTTTCTGACCACCTCAAGCTCACGAAGCAGGCCGTCGATGACGGCGCCGAGCTGGTCTGCTGGGCCGAGACCATGCTGTTCTACGGCACCACGCGCGACGGACTGACACGCGGGCGCGAAGCAGAATCCGCCGCCTACTACGTAGACGGCGTACCCGATCGCTCGCTGTTCGAAGGCACCGTGATCACCGCCGACGGCCGCACCCGCAACGCCAGCTACGTTGAGCACCTGCGCGGCCGCATCGCCTACGAGTTCAAAGTGCCCATGCTGGTCGGCACGCTGACGGACATTCCAGCCGAAGAGCGAGACGTACCCTGGAAACAGGACACGTATGACCTGCGCAAGTACAACACGGCGATGCTGTTCGACGCGCAGGGGCGCGTGGCCGCCAGTTACGACAAGCGCTACCTGGTGCCGGGCGGCGAGTACATCCCGATCGAAGACGTCGAGCTGGTGCGCAAGGTGATGATCGACTATGCCGAGGGCCTGCAGGGCTACGCCAGCCGGGTCGAGCGCGGCCGTCGCCTGACCACGTTCCGGCTGCCCTCAAAAGCCGAGCGCCTGAAGGGCCGCGACTGGGCGTTCACCAGCAGCATCTGCTACGAGTACGCCTGGCCCGGCTGCTATGCCGAGCTGCACGAGAAGCCGGAACGCTACCCGGACTTCCACGTGAACATCAGCAACGAAGGCTGGTTCAAGCAAAGCGCGGAGCTGGACCAGGCCGTGGACTACTGCCGGCTGCGCTGCATCGAGTCGCGCGTGCCCATGGTGCGAGGCACCAACACCGGCATCACCTGCAGCATCGACGCGGCGGGCCGCGTGCTTGAAACCCTGCGCGTGGACAGCTCCGACCGCGAGGTGAGAGGTTTGCTGCTGATGCGCCCGGCGGTTCTGGCGGACCCGACTCCGACCGTTTTCGTGGCCATGGTGAAGCGCGGGCTAGGCTGGCTGTCATTGGCCGTGATCCTGTGCATAATGCCGTTGATGCTGGCGGGCCGCGTGCAGCAGCGTTTGAAGCGGCACCGGGCTAAGGTGGCTGAGAACCGCGACACCACGAAGATCGAGTTATGAACCGGTTGCGCCTGACAATCGTGCTGCTGGCCGTCATCGCCTTCGCGGTGCTGGGTTCCGTGCTGGCGCAGGACGACCAACCCCCGCAGCCTGCGGCGGAGAGCGCCCCCGGCTGGCAGAGCCTGCAGGCTGTGCTTCCCTACCTGTCGTCGCGCGTGCCGGAGCAGCGCCTGCAGGCCGAGCGGCTGGTGGAGCGAGGCGCCCGGGAACACTTCGAGAAGCTTGTTGAAGAAATGCCCGCCCAGCCGCGCCGCGGCCGTGAAGTTCTGCTGCGCGTGCTGGCCCACACCGAGCATGAGGGTCGGGTGCGGCTGTGCCTCGACACCCTGTGTAATCGCGAATCGCGCCGCGCGGAACGGACCATCGCTTCACGCGGGCTCAAGAGCGCGGACCAGGACAAGCTGCTTGCGCTGATCGAGCAACGCCTGGCAGAGCCCGAACTCGAGCTGTTCCAGCGCATCGAGTGCTGTAACCTGCTCGGCACGCTCAGCAGCGCGCGCGGCCAGGGCGTCGCGGAGCAGGTGCTGGCCGTGGCGGAGCCCGGCTCACTGCTGGCGTTTGCCGCAGAAGACGCCGTGCTGCGCTCAACGATCGCCTCGCCCTTCGCGCAACCTGCCTGGAGCCGCTATCAGGACCGCCGCCCGCAGGCCCCGCGACTGGCGTTGCGCCAGTTGCAGGATGCGCTGGATGAGTTGGCCCTGCCGCGCGCCGTGGACCGCGCCGCGGCCGAGTTGCAGCTTGGTGAATTGGTCGGCAAGGATGTACTGGTGCTGCTGGCGCTGGCGCGCAGCCCGTGGCCGGAACGCGCCACCTTCGCCCTCAACCAGCTGAAGCGCCTGAAGGGAACCGATCTCGCGCTGGCCACCCAGGCCGTGATGCTGGACGTGGTGATGACCGGGGAGCAGACGGTTGCCCTGCTGGCCATGGATGTCGCGATCGCCGGCACGCCACCCAGTGACGCCGACATGGAAAAACTGCGCCCCGTGATCAGCGTTGACTCGGAAGCGCGCCTTGAAGCGATCCTGGAAGGCATGGGCCGCAACACCGACCTGGCCGAGTTGCGCGCCACCAACCGGGCGCTCGAGGCGAAGCTGCGCCCGCTGCTGCAGCGCCGGGGCCCAGCCGACAGCGAGGTGCTGGCCATGTTCGATCAGCTGCAGTCGGTGCGTGCCCAGCTGGACCAGGTCGAAGCGCTGTGGGCGGGCGGCTGGCGGCGCGAGTTCGAAGCGGAAATCCTCGGCACCCGGCAGGAGTGAATCCATGGCCAAGCTTCCCCGTTACGGCGAGCCCGACGGCGACGCCGAAAGACGCCGCTACGCCGGGATCGTCGCCCAGGCTTTCGCCGGGGACGTGGACGCGTTCACCGGCTGGATCAACAGTGCAGGCCCCGACGTGCGCCTGCTGCGTGACGGCGACGTGCAGGCCGGCCTGGTGTTCTACCGCATGGGCCAGTTCTTCGGCGGGCGAAGCGTGCCCACCTGGGGCGTGGCCGGCGTCGGCGTAAAGCCAGAGCTGCGCTCACAGGGCATGGCCCGCGAGCTGATGAGCGCGTTGCTGCAGGAGAACTTCGAGCTTGGCGCCCCTCTCTCAACGCTCTACCCCGCCGCGCCAAAACTGTACCGCAACCTGGGCTGGGAGTTCGCCGGCTCCCGCTGCGCCTATGCCGCCCGACTCAGCGAGCTGCCCCACGGAGATGGCAGTCTGCAGGTGCGTCCGCTGGACGACTCGGCGCAGGAATTGCTGTCCGAGTTGTACCGGCGTCGCCACGCTGTAGAGAACGGCTGCCTCGACCGCATTGACAGAATCTGGGAGCGCGTAAAACGAGCACCCCGCGAGACGCCGCTGTGCGCCTATGTGGTTGAGCGCAACGGCGTGCCTGAGGGGTATACGCTCTACATCCAGAAGCGCGAACCTGGCGCCGGCTTCCGCTACGACATGCACGCGCGCGACCTCGTGTGCCTGACGCGTGACGCGGCCCGCGAGTTGTTGGGCTTCTTCGCCCGCAACCGCAGCGTGGCGAACCACCTGTATTTCTACGCCGCGCCGCAGGACCCGCTGCTGATCGAACTGCAGCTCAACCAGGAGGTGCGCGTGCACGAGCGCCAGGACTGGATGCTGCGAATCGTGAGAGTGCCCGACGCCCTGCAGCAGCGGGGCTACTCGGCACACGTGAAAACAGAAGCTCAGGTCACGATTGACGACCCGGCCCTGCCCGACAACTCCGGCGACTGGACCTTACAGCTCAGCGACGGCCGCATGCAGGTCGAACGCGGTGGTCGCGGCGGTCCGCGCCTGCATGTGCGCGGTCTGGCTGCCCTCTACTCCGGCAGCCTGGCGCCGGCACAACTGCGCCACGCTGGCCTGCTGACCGGCACCGAGCAGCACGACGCCGCCCTGCAGGCCATGTTCGCGGGCACCACACCCTGGATGCCGGACTTTTTCTAGAGCAATAGTTCGCGGTAGACTTCCATGTACATTGCGGCGACACGCTCCGGCCGGTACTTCTCGACGTTCTGCAGGCCCTTCGCGACCAGCCCGTTGCGGTATTCGTGATCCTGGACCACACGCAGTACTCCGGCACGGATCGATTCCGTGTCATTGGGGTCCACCAGGCAGGCGCCTTCACCCGCGACCTCGGGCATGCTGGACAGGTTGGATGTCACCACCGGACGGCCGCTGGCCTGCGCCTCCAGGATCGGTATGCCGAAGCCTTCATAGAGACTGGCGAACACCAGCAGGTCGCAGTCGCGATATGCGGCTGCCATCTGCCGGGTGGTCAGGTCAAACTCGTTGACGTACTCGAACTCCCGCAGCAGCATCTGCTGTTGACTTGTCAAGCGCCCGATGATTCTCAACCGGCAGGGCATGCCGCGCAGTGCCTCCAGCGTGCGTTCCAGGTTCTTGTGCGGCAGGGTGCCCACCAGCATCAGCACGGGGCGCGCGGCATTGAACTCGCGCGGTGCGTGCTGGAACTCCGGCGCCACGCAGTTGGGAATCACCCGCACCTTGGCCGGGTCGCAGCCGGTTACTCGCACCAGCTCGTCCTTGGTCGTCTGCGAGATCGTGCTGACCCTCGCCGCGCGCGCTACCGGCCACTGGAAGTACAGCTTGCGAAGGATGGCGCGCTTGAGCTTCGATCCGCGGTGCAGCGCCACGCAGTCGTGCACTGTCAGCAGCGTGCGCGCACCCGGCAACCCAAGCGCCAGGTAGTGGACGTCGCCCACGACGTGGTTCACAGCCCCGGCCGCGCGCTTCGCCCAGCGCAGGTTCCGGAACCTGGGCAGGACGGCGCGGCTGACTTCGGGACACTCCTCGACCCGCACGTCAACCTTGGGTCGCATTGCGCCGCGCACGGCCGCGAACAGCTTCTCGATGCTGTGGTAACCCGGCAGCGGCCGGCGGGTGAACTGCACAACCCCGTGCATTCGCGTGTCGGGCGGGGGTACGGGAGGCTGCGTGCTGCCGGGCAGGCCCATGGCGCCCGCCAGCAGATCAGCCGAGCGATCCCAGTCGAAAGGCTGCAGCGCGCGCTGCAGGGCGTCTTCGTCGAAGGCTGCAAAGCTGGCGGGATCGGCCAGCGCCGCGGCCCAGTCGCGGATGGCAGCACCGTCCGTGAATCGCACGTTGGGTAACGCCAGGCGCTGGAACTCGGTCAGCGGGTTGCTCAGCACAGGCTTGCTGCAGGCGCTGAACTCGATCACGTTCAGCGCCATGGCATCGTGGGTCTGCGGCCGCGGATCGTAAGGGTGCGCGCCAGCGTCACAGGCCTGGAAGTACGCTCCCACCTGCTCCACGGGCACGGGCCCGGTTACGAACACGCCATCAGCCTCGCCGGCGCAGTACCTGAGCGCGCGGTCGCCGTCGGGTCCGACCACCAGCAACGCGAGTTCCGGCCGTTTGGTGCGCGCCTGCATGAAGCCGCGCACCAGACGCTCCATGCCGTAGAAGGGCATGGTGTGGTTGCCGATGAAGCCGATCACAAAGCGGTCGCGCAGGCCATAACGCTCGCGGATGGCCTCCGCCTCTGCGCGCGGCACCTTGCGCATTTCAGCCAGCGGCGCACCGTTGGGGATGTATACGGCCGGGCGGTCGGCCAGGCGCTGCACGTAGTCGCACAGCTGCAGGCTGGATGCCGAGACGCTGTCGGCGCGGCGCAACTGCTCGCGGTGGAACTCGCGCCTTGCGCGGCCGACACGGGTGTCGGGCCATTGGTCGTGGAAATTGTCGATCACGTCGAAGTGCAGACGGTACGCCCGCTCGCGCGGAGGCATGAAGAAGAACGGTGAGCTCAGGTAGACCTGCCTGCAGTCGAAGTGGCGCAGGGCCTCACGCAGGCGGCGCTCGTTCCAGCCGGCCGCCAACTCGTTCAGCAGAGGACCGGTGCCGGCGGCAACGGGCATGGTAAATCGCGCCAGTGGTCCTTCCTCCAGCAGTTCGAATGGGGCTCGAAGCAAGTCCACGCGCAGGCGCAACTTGTCACCGAGGCTGGGACGCTGCCCGGCCATGGCCTGCGTGCGGTCCAGCGCGAACACCTGCGCGCGCCGCGCCAGCCGTTGCGCGAGCTCGACTTCGCGGACGCGGTACCCCCTCCCGAAGATCATGCGCCCGAGCCACAGCACGCGTGGGCGGGCCTGCTCAAAACGCTGCGCTGGTCTGTCAGGCTCGTTCACGATTTCAGCAATCCCGCGACGTCAGCAGCGATGCGTTCGGCGGCGTGGCCGTCGCCATAAGGGTTGGGCGTTCCCTTCAGGCGTTCGCGCAGCCCCGAATCAGCAAGCACTTCATCCAACGCACTCGCAACCCGGCGCTCGTCAGAGCCAACCAGCCGGAGGAAGCCTGCCTGCAAGCCTTCCGGGCGCTCCGTCACGTCACGCGCCACCAGCACAGGCGTGCCGAAGGAAGGCGCTTCCTCCTGGATGCCGCCGCTGTCGCTTACGATCACGGCGGCGTGCTTCAGCATCCAGATCGAATCCGCGTACTCCAGCGGATCGCAGACCAGCAGTCGCGGATGCCGCACGCGCTCGACTTCGCGACGCACGTCAGGGTTGGGATGCGAAGCCAGCACGGCCGCGCAGTCCGGGTGCCCATCCAGCGCTGCAACCACGCCGCGCAAGATTGCCTCGATTCCGCCGCCGAGGTTCTCGCGCCGGTGGGCAGTCACGAACACCACGCGGCCTTTCACTCCACATAGCACCTCGGGTGGGGCGTCTCCCAGTCGGTCTGCCATCCACAAGGCGGCGTCCACGCCGGTCTGGCCCGTGACGATGATCGAGTCCGGCGAGTAGCCCTCACGCAACAGGGCATCGCGCGCCCCGGGCGTCGGCGCGTAGTGTCGCGTGCAGAGGCGATCGGCAAGCAGGCGGTTCATCTCCTCGGGCCACGGCGCGGCCAGGTTTCCGCTGCGAAGGCCGGCTTCAACGTGGCCGCAGGGCAGGTGCATGTAGAAAGCCGCCATGGCGGCGGACAGACAGGTTGTAGCGTCGCCTTGCACAAGCACCATGCGCGGCGGATTCACGCGCAACTCGCCGCCCAGGCGCTCGAGCAACCGGGCGGTCAGGGCGGACAGGTCGGGTGTCGCGACCATGGCGTGCAGGTTGACGTCCGCCACCAGGCCGAACGCCGCCAGCGCGTCATCCAGCAGCTCGGCATGCTGGCCGCTGGCAACCAGCCGCACGCTCAGTCCGCGTTCGCGCAATGCGAGTACCACCGGCGCGCACTTGATCGCTTCCGGCCGCGTGCCGACCACGACGGAGACATCAACCGGCATCGAGTCCCCGCATTCTGCGCGACAGGTTCAGAAGCGGCATCGGCGTCAGCGCCCGCAGCAGCGCCCACCAGCCGCGCGCGACCGAGGGTTGCTGGCGGATCGCGGCCCAGGCCGCGGACATCGCAGCACCAGGCAGGCCGTGATTCTTGGCGGCCGACGCGTGCCGCAGCAGGTGCTCAAACTTTCGCTGGCGCCAGTCGGCGCGTCCGCCCTGTTCGCGCTCAAACAGTTTCATCTGCACGGCCTGCATTTCTCGAAATCTCCGGCGCGTCAGGCTGTGCGGCGCATCGGCATAGTCATACAGCAGCCGGTGCAGCCAGGCGAAGCGCGCGATGCGATGCATGCGCAGCCAGTAATCATAGTCTTCAGCCAGCGTGTAGCCGGGATCATACTTGCCGACCTGCCGCGCCAGCTCCGCGCGGTACAGGAAACAGCCTCCCACACAACTTCCTTCCTCAAGTCGCTCGGGCGGCCCGGCGACGAAGCGCCGTTGAACGCCCGCTTCGTCGCGGATCAACATGTCTGCATAAACCAGGCCGATGGTCGCATCGAGCATCAGTTCACGGGCCAGAGCGGACAATGCCCCCGGCCGATAAGCGTTGTCGTCGCTGGTCCAGGTCCAATAATCGCCCGTTGCGGCTGCGAAGCCAGTGTTCAGTGCGGTTGGCAGACCTCCATTTTCGCGGCTCACAACGCGAAGCCGCGAGTCATTCAGGTCCGTTGACAGCTTTCGCAGGATTTCGGCTGTCGCGTCGGTGCTTCCGTCATTGACGACGATCAACTCGAGGTTCGAGTAATCCTGCGACAGCACGTTGCGCACGGCCGCCTCAACCAGCCGGGCGCGGTTATAGGTAGGCAGCACGACGCTGATCATCGGTCGCTGTCGGCCAAGCAGCCAGCGGTACAGTGCGGCTTCCCGCGCCTGCACCGCCGTGGAATCGAAACTCTCGCTTGAGGTCCGTGCCGGGGCCGCCAACCGCGCCTGAACAGCCGGGTCTGCAACACCGCGGATGGCTTGCGCAATTTCATCGGCGCTCTCGGGGTCGACCAGCAGGCCGTCCCACTGATCCGTGACAACCTCATTCATCGGCGGCCTGTTCGAAGTAATGCACGGCGTCCCGCAGGCCAGCGCCCGCGCGAGCGCATCAACCGGCCCATCCGAACGTGCAGGCAGCAGAAGTGCGTCGGCCCAGCGAAACCAGGCGGGCAACTCGTTTTCGTGCAGTCCTTCGCGCCGCTCGGCGAAGGCTGGCAATGGCTTGTCACCGCCAATCTGCACAAGCCTTAGATCGGGCAGGCGGGCGGTCGCCAGCGCGCTGGCCTGCAGCGCGCGATCCAGGTTGTCGTGCTCCAAACTCAGCAGACGCGGCCTCCCCTGCGGTCCGGCCGCGGCCTCGCCTTCCGGCGTGAACAGACTTCGGTCCACGGCCGGCGGCATCGTTACCACGCGGGCCGGATCGGCGCCGGCTTCGATACAGTTCGCTGCCGCGGATTCACTGGCTGCGAGCACGCAGGACGCTTCCTTCAGAAACTGCGGATCAGCGTCGGCCAACAGCACCACGGGGACGCCCCACTTCCTGCCCAGCCCGATTGCCGCCTCAGCGCCTGCCGCGTCGGCGCGGATGCAGTCCGCACGGGCCGCCTGGTCGGCGTCGCCGGCTCCTCGAACCTCGACAGCACCGAACACCCCACCGGGGTTGTGCGCCGCGGCCGCGATCACGAGCAGGCGCGCCGGCCGTTCGCTGCTGTCGGAAACGTCGTTCATCGTTTCTCGATCGACTCCGTCGGCGAGACCACGCTCCAGCTCTGGGCCAGCTCGATCAACGCGTGGGACTCGCTGCCGGCCGGGCGCCGCACCTCGAAACGCAACGCGTCATCGCGGCGCATGGCGGCGGTAAGCGCTCCGTGCGCCTTCACGGCCGCGCGCACACAATACATGCCGACGGGAAGGTGCATCCCGTCGACACGTACATCGAATGCCCCGCTGCCCTGGGCAACTTCTGTCGCGAGTGAATCGCCGCTGGAGAGCTGGGCCAGGTTGCCGCCCGGTGTCGAGATCAGGAATCGCGGGTCATCATGAAAGAGGTCCAGCGTGACCACTGGGCCGATCACGGGCTCAGGAAACTTCCAGTGAACGCGCAGGGTGACGGGCGCGCCGGCCTCGACTTCGTGCACGGGACGCTCATGCCGGTCCAGCAGTTGCACCTGGGTAATGCCGGGGCTGGCCGCCGGCTGCGCGTCGGCGCGTTCCAGGAGTTCGGCCTGGTCGCGCAGGTAGCGGTCGATTACGGGCGCCGGCTCATCCAGCATCACCTGCCTGCCCTCACTCAGGTAGAGGCAGCGTGTGGCGGACTGCACCACGTGCAACTGGTGCGTGACGATCACGATGCTGCAGCCTTTGCGCCGACGGTTCTCGATCCACTCGTAGCAGCGGTTCTGGAAAGAAGCGTCGCCCACCGCCAGCACCTCGTCAACCAGCAGCACGTCCGGGTCGGCGTGCGCGGCGATCGCGAAGGCCAGGCGCGCGTGCATTCCACTGCTGAAGTTCTTGACCGGCATGTCCATGAACTCGCCCAGTTCAGCGAACTCGACGATGCTGTCGTACTTGCGCCGGATTTCTTTCTGGCGCATGCCAAGGATCGAGCCGTTGATGAACACATTCTCGCGACCGCTCAGCATGGGGTGGAAGCCGGCGCCGAGCTCAATGAGCCCCGTCACGCGGCCTTTTGCCCGCACGGCGCCGCGGTCCGCCCGAAAGATCCGGAAGATCAGCTTGAGAATGCTGCTCTTGCCGGCGCCATTGGGGCCGATGATGCCCAGGGACTCTCCGGGCTGCAGCTCGAAGGAAAGGTTGCGCAAGGCCCAGAATTCATGAGGAAGCAGGCCGTCTTCGTCGCGCCGCTGCAGCGCCCGTTTCGGAAGCGCGTACAGCAACTCGGCGAGCGTCGAAACTTCCGTGCGGCGGGGGAGCCGCTTCCACACGTCTTTGAAGACCACGCCGGGGTCCGTCATGCCAGTTCCCCGAATCGTTTTTCCACGCGCCGGAACCAGAGCCAGCCGGCGACCAGTGTGAGCAGGCTGATTCCCGCGGCGGCCGCGAACTCTCCTGCGTTGAAGCGACCGCCCAGCAGCAGCGCGCGGTAGGCGTCCAGGATCGGGGTGATCGGGTTAACGTAGCTCAGCCAGCGCAGCCAGCCCTCTCTCGGCAGCGGGTAGACGACCGAGCTGGCGAACATCCAGATCGTGATCGCCACCTGCAGCACGTACTGTACGTCGCGATACAGCAGGTTGGCGCCTGCGACCAGCATGGCCAGCCCGACGCCAAAAGCGATTTGAACCAGCAGCACCAGCGGTACCAGCCACACGCCCGAACCCGGTGTCAGGCCGTACCAGGCCATCAGCCCAGCCAGCACGATGGCAGCAACTGCGAAGTCGAACAGTGCCGCCAGCGCCCTGGACAGCGGCAACACCTCGCGTGAAAAGTAAACCTTGGTGACCAGGGCGCGATTGTCGATCAGGCTTCGCGCGCCGCCGGTCAGCATGCCGGCGTGTAGCTGCCACGGCAGCAGACCGATGTAGGCGAAAACCGGATAGGGGATCCCGCCGGTGTCGAAGTTTGCCACGCGGGCAAACACCACCGAGAACAGCAGCATCAGCGCAACGGGCAGGGCAACCGCCCAGCCCGCGCCCAGAATGCTGTACTTGTACCGTGCCCGGATTTCCCGCCGCGCGAGCACCACGACCAGTTCGCGGTAGCTGAACAGTTCACGCAGGTCGCGGGCTGCCTTCATACGCAAGAAGATACGGTGGTTTGCGCGAAGTGCACGCGGCAGATCAGTCGCCCCAGAACCAGGTGTCAACCACCGCGCCTGCTTCCTGGGTCAGGGGAATCTCTCCTCCGCCGCCATCGGCCTTGCCGGCCAGGCCGCCGACAACCACCATCCGGCTGCGGACGGAGTCCCAGACCGCCGTGTGGCCCCACCGCGCCTGCGGCGTCGAACCTGCGGGGCTGATCTGGCTCCAGCTATCAGCGGAAAGGTCGAGCGCGAAGAAGTCTGCTTTGGCCTGCGGGTCGTTCCCGCCGAACACCAGCATGCGCTCGCCCGCCACGTCGTGAACGGCTGACATCCAGGCGCTCGGCGCCGCGCCCGACGAGGCAAGCTGCGTCCATGCCAGGGTCGTCAGATTCAATTCCCAGAGGTCGTTGTAGTAGCTGGCGCCCTTGCCGCCGTAAACAAGCATGCGGTTGCGTCCCCCACCTCCGTCGTAGATCGCCCCGTGCCAGTAGCGCGCCGCGGGGCCCGTACCGGTGGTTGACAGGTTTGACCACACCAGGGTGTTGAGGTCCATGCGCTGGATGATGGCCGACGCGCCGCCGTATCGGTCCGTGCCACCGAACACCACCATGCCGCCGGAGCCGTCAATCACAGCCGAGTGATAACCCCGCCAGGTGAAAGCGCCTGAGGGTGACAGTTGCACCCATTGCACGGCGCCGGGTGTCAGCTCCAGCGCCCAGAGTTCTGCCAGGTAGGTCGCGGCGGAGGTTCCGGCTCGGCCACCGTACATCAGCATCCGCGGCGGCGAGTGTGCGCCGTCGTAGACGAACGAGGCGCCGCTGCGCGGTGCAGGCGGGGTACCGGCGGCCGACAGCAGGCTCCAAGCCGGCGGATTCGCGGCGAGGTCCAGCTGCCACAACCCGGAGTGGTGCGCGCCGTTCACCAAGCCGCTGAACACGATCATGCGGTTCCCGACCGGGTCATACGCGGATTGCGCATAGGCCAGGTTGGGCGGAGTCGAAGGCACAGCCAGCTGCGACCATGCCGGCGAAGGCAGCCCGGGATCGATCTCCCAGGCGTCGTTGCACAATTTGAAGACGTACTTGCCGGTACCCATCACAAAGCGCCCGGCATTATCCAGGCAGCCGGCATGCTCAAGCCTGACGGTCGGCGCACCGGTGTAGGCGGCGACCTGCGTCCAGCTTGCCAGGGCCCCGGACAGGTCAAGGCGCCAGGTATCACCCAACTGGTGGTAAGCGTACTTGCCGCCGTGGATGTACACGGAGTTTCCGGCCGGCGTCGCCCCCATGGCAAACCGCGCGCGCTGGGTGGGCGCTGTGCCGACGGCGCTGATGTCACTCCAGGCCGGCGTGGGGAGGCTCAGGTCAAGCGCCCAGACGTCGCGAACTTCGACGTTGCCCACCGTTCCGCAGAACACCACGAAGCGGTTGTTGACAGAGTCGTACACCGCGCCGTGACCGATACGCGCCGCGGGCGGCGTGCCGCTGGTGGCAGGCTGACTCCAGCTGGATGTACCAAAGTCGTACTCCCAGAAGTCGTTGAGTTGCGTGGCAGCCTGGCCGCCGAACACCTGCAGACGGTTCGTGCCCGGGTTGTACGCGGCGGCGCTGAGTGAGCGAGCGGCCGGGCCGCCGGCGCTGCTCCATTGTGTCCAGGCCGGGCTGCCGGAGATATCCAGAGTCCATACATCATCCAGCCGGCCGGAGCCGCCCTGCCCACCGAACACGATCATGCGCTGGTTGGCCGCGTCGTAACTGGCCGCCGCAAACGCGCGCGGCGCCGGGGATGAACCGGCCACCGAAAGCCGCGTCCAGGGCCCGGGCGCGTTGCGATCCAGCACCCAGAGATCATTCACCATGCCGCTGAGTGTCTGGCCGCCGAACAGCACAACGCGATTGTTCGCCGCGTCGTTACACATCACTGCGCCGATGCGGCCTTCCGGCCCGGCTGCATCGCTGACGGCGGCCGGTGACGGTATCCAGGACGGTACACCAAGGTCGAGCACAGCCAGGGTCTGGTTCGGGACACGCGCACCGTCGCGGCCGCCGAGCATCACGAAATGGTCGCGTGACTCGTCGTAGGCGGCGGCATGCCAGAAACGACCGCTCGAGTTGGGTTCATCGGGCAGCTGATTCCAGGTCATGCTCGCGATGTCCAGGCTCCAGGTCTCGGTCAGTGTCGCTGTCCCGACCAGGCCGCCCTGCAGGATCATCGCGTGCCTCAGAGAGTCGTATGCCACCGCCGGGTAGCGGCGTGCGGAGGGCGTGCCTGCGGGGGTCAAGTTCGTCCAGGTGGGTGTGACGCCGAGGCTGAGTTCATAAAGCTCGGCCGTGAAGGCGCGATACACCAGCATGCGCTGACCGACCGGGTCGTAGATCGAGGCATTGCCGATGCTCTGTGTGAGAGGGCCGTTCACGGTGGTAAGCGGACCGCTGCCCCAGCTTTCGCTTCCCGGGGTGAGGCTGAGCGCCCAGACGTCAAGGTGCACCTTCGGAGATGTATAGCCGCCGTACAGCAGGGCACGGTTGTTGGATGTATCCACCACCAGCGTGCCATGGGTGCGCGGCGACGGGGTAGCGGGCGAGCCCTGGGCGACCTGGCTCCAGCTTTCGGCGCCGGGCGTCAGATCGAGGGCGAAGGTGTCGTTGGTGTAGCCGCCGGCCGCCTGGCCGCCGAATACGATCATGCGGTTGCCGGCTGCATCATACACCGCCAGCACTTCGCGCCTCGGTGACGGCGCGGTACCCGAGGGCGACAGCCTGCGCCAGGTGGCGGTCGCATTGTTGAAGGCCCAGGTTTCGTTGCTCAGGACGCCGCCGCGGTAACCGCCGAAAACAATCAATCGGTCGTTTGCCACATCGCGGATCATCGCATGCTCAGTCACGGTGCCGGCTATATCCGCGATCGCGGTAGTCTTGGTCCAGCCGCCCTGCCGCGTCAGCGTGAACATTGCGCTGCTGCCCGGGGTACCGGGGAATCCGCCGATCGACGGACTGAGCGTAACCACGTAGTCGCTGGCCGTGGTGTGGCCCTCGGTCGCGTAGGCGTCCCAGTAGAAGACCAGCGTGCTGCCCACCGGCACGGCCTGGATGACATTGCCGACGATCGTGTAGCCGGGCGCACTCGAAATCACCGCCGAGCCGGGGTTGCTGCCGCCGGAATAAGTTACGGCCACATCGACCACACTGGCGGGCGGACCGCTGACGTCGCCCTGCACGCGCACGGGCCCGCCGTCATCGGGACCAACCGTCACGTTGGTGACGATTGAGCCGAGCCCGCCGGTACCGCTGACGTTGATGATTGACTGTTGCGCAAGGGTGCCAGCACCTTCATCCCAGTTCACCACGATCTGCGCCGTGAACAGGCGCGCGGCATTTGGGCTGAACAGGCTGTCGAAGTCCCAGAATGCCCCGGCGGCCAGAACGTGGTTGGCCGGCGGCAGCACACTGAGCGACCAGAAAACTGCATCAGCACCCGCAATTGAAACACTGAGTACGCGGGCCGGACCGGTGCCAACGCTGTCAATTCGATGTGTACGAGGCGAGCCGGAACCCACCAGCACGCCGCCGTGGTCGTAACTGACAGGCACCGAAATGTCGCCATAGGTGCCGTTGCCGGTGAGGTTGATGTCTGTGATCGTGGCGCCGACGCCGCCGCCCTGGTTCCAGCTGACCTGGATCGTGGCGTTGCGGGCACCCGTGGCTGTCGGTGTGAAGATCCCGTCGAAGTTGAAGTTGCCGCCCGCCGCCACGACCAGCGGCAGGCCTGGCAGGTTGGTCAGTGTCCAGTCGCCGCCGACGCTGATGGCCGTGACTGTCATCGGGCCGGAGCCCGTGTTGTTCACGGTGTGGTTAACGGGTGCTGTGGAAACCCCGACGTTGCTGCTTCCATAGTTCACCGGCGTGGTCACTCCGATGGTGGCCTGGGTTCCGTTGCCGGTGACGTTGATGTCGGTGATCGTCGGACCTACGCCGCCGCCCTGGTTCCAGCTGACCTGGATGGTGGCGTTGCGCACGCCCGTGGCTGTCGGTGTGAAGATCCCGTCGAAGTTGAAGTTGCCGCCCGCCGCCACAATCAGCGGCAGGGCTGGCAGGTTCGTCAGTGTCCAGTCGCCGCCAACGCTGATGGCCGTGACTGTCATAGGGCCAGTGCCCGTGTTGTTCACCACGTGGTTCTGGCTGGAGGCGGGAACGCCCACGTTGCTGGAGCCGTAGTTGACCGGCGTGATCACTCCGATGGTGGCCTGGGTTCCGTTGCCGGTAACGTTGATGTTTGTGATCGTGGCGCCGACGCCACCGCCCTGGTTCCAACTGACCTGGATGGTGGCGTTGCGAGCGCCCGTGGCTGTCGGGGTGAAGATCCCGTCAAAGTTGAAGTTGCCGCCCGCCGCCACAATCAGCGGAAGGGCTGGAAGGTTCGTGAGTGTCCAATCGCCGCCGACAGAGATGGCGGTAACGGTCATCGGGCCGCTACCCGTGTTGTTCACCACGTGGTTCTGGCTGGAGGCGGGAACGCCGACGTTGCTGCTTCCGTAGTTCACCGGCGTGGTCACTCCGATGGTGGCCTGGGTTCCGTTGCCGGTGACGTTGATGTCGGTGATCGTCGGACCTACGCCGCCGCCTTGGTTCCAGCTCACCTGGATGGTCGCATTTCGCGCGCCCGTGGCCGACGGTGTGAAGATGCCGTCAAAGTTGAAGTTGCCGCCAGCTGCCACCACCAGCGGCAGGGCTGGCAGGTTGGTGAGTGTCCAATCGCCGCCGACGCTGATGGCCGTGACCGTCATGGGGCCAGTGCCCGTGTTGTTCACCACGTGGTTCTGGCTGGAGGCGGGAACGCCGACGTTGCTGCTTCCGTAGTTCACCGGCGTTGTCACACCGATGCTGGCCTGGGTGCCGGTACCATCCAGGGTTATCGGGGTGATGGTGCTGCCGGCGCCCTGGTTCCAGGTCACGTTGACCAGCGCACTGCGCGCCCCGGTTGCGAGTGGCGTGAAGATCGTGCTGATGTTCAGGTTGCCGCCCGGATTGACGACAGCCGGTAGAGAAGGCAACGGGCTGAAAGCCCAGTCGCCGGGGTTGGTTCCACCGAGCGTGATGGCCGTAATCTGGATCGGCCCCGTGCCCGTGTTGTTCAGCGCATGCGGGAAGGAGGCGGTGGAGACACCGAGGTTACTGCTGCCGTGGTTGACCGGCGTGGTGACACCGAGCGCCCCGAAAGTGCCGCTTCCAGCGACACTGATGTTGGTGACTGTGGCACCGACGCCGCCGCCTTGGTTCCAGCTCACCTGGATGGTCGCATTTCGCGCGCCCGTGGCCGTCGGTGTGAAGATGCCGTCAAAGTTGAAGTTGCCGCCAGCTGCCACCACCAGCGGCAGGGCTGGCAGGTTGGTGAGTGTCCAATCGCCGCCGACGCTGATGGCCGTGACCGTCATCGGGCCGGTGCCCGTGTTGTTCACCACGTGGTTCTGGCTGGGAGCTGCTACACCCACGTTGCTGGAGCCGTAGTTGACCGGCGAGGTTACACCGATGGTGGCTAACGTTCCGGTGCCGCTCAAATCGATCAGTGTGACAGTACCCGGCACCGCCCCGCTGTCGGAAACCAGCCGCAACTGGGCCGAGCGCGCTCCCGTAGCGCTCGGTGTGAAGATCCCCTGAAGCGGCAGGTTTCCGCCAGCGGCAATTACAACCGGTGTGGCCGGCGGGGCAACAAGACCCCAGTCGCCGGCGTTAGCACCCACGATGGAAATCGACGTGATGGTAAGAGCGGCGCCACCGGTGTTGCTGATCACATGACCGACCGGCGCAGAAGACACGCCAACGTTGCTGCTGCCGTAAGCCACCGGGGATGCTGCGCTCAACTGGGGCGGGTTTACCGCTGTGCCGCTGACCAAGATCTCGTACGGATTCTCGTCCGTGTCATCATTTACAATGCTGAGCGTGAAGCTGAATGGTCCCGGCGCCACGGCCGTGATGTTCACCTGGAATGTCGTGCTGACGCCGGCACCCAGCGCGGTCACACCGGGCGGTGTAATCACAACGCCGCAGTTCACCAGGCTGAGGGCCGAGATCGCACCTACGTTGATGGTGCCGCCGGAGCCCACGTTCTGAACGGTGTAGGTGAAGGGCGCGGCGACACCCACAAAGGTACCACCCACGGGGTCCGGCGCGCCGTCGGCGATAGAGCTGGCGGCCGGCCGTTGCACGTCGATCTCGCCAGAGGTGCCCGTGCCTGAAACGTTTACCAGATATGCGGAGCGGTCGATGTCGTCACTTGTCACCGTCAGCACAAAGCTGAACGGACCAGGTGCGGTCGGAGTGATCTGCAATTGTCCCGCTACACTGCCGCCGGCGCTAACGGCTGCACCGGCTGGATCAGCCAGCACATTCGTCGTGCAATTAACCATACTGCTTACCGTCAGGGCCGGAGTGCCCAGCGTCAGCATTCGCCCACCCGAGTTGGCCAGGGTGTAGCCGAGATTCAGAGGAACGCCTACCGGCGCGTTGCCGACGCTGTCTGTGCCGGCGTGTGGAATCGATGTTGCGGCCGGTCGCTGGACATCCAGGTGCCCGAAAAGTTCCCAGTTCAGGTCGGCCGCAATTTCTGCAGCGCTACGGGCATAAGCCCAGACTCTGAATTCATCCAACTCGCCGACGAAGTTGTCGGCTCCATTGTGTGAGAAAAGCGTCCACTCGATTGTCGAGAACGGAAACGAGAAATTGATGGTCTCCAGTTGCAGCGAGCCGTCAATGTAAAGGCGCATGCCATAGGTGCCAGGACTTGAGGTCAATGCAACGTGGTGCCAATTGCCATCATTCACTGTTCCGCCCGGCGAGAGCACCTGGACGCCACCGAGCACGCGCAGTGAACCGTCTTGCAGATAGATGCGGAACGACTGACCGTCCCCCACAATGGTACGCGTACTCGTCGTCGTCGACGTGCGCATCCAGAACTCGACCGTAAAGTCCGCGCGCGGCAGGTCTGTTCCCTGGAAACCCGTGGGCAGGTTTGCGTTGCTGCCGGCTGCCGCAGCGCCCAAACTCGGGTCGAAAGTGTTCCAGGCGGGGCCGGTCGTGAAGGTTGCCGGGTTCGGGCCTCGTCCGGGCGAAGCATCGTTCGCTGTCTGTGCTCCCGCGCCTTCATTCAACCTGAAGTAGAGCATCTCAGGTCGACCTGTGTCGACGATGCCGTGGATGGTAATCTGGTAAGGGTTGGGGGCCCGGTCGCTGTTTATGTTCACGCCAACACTGAACTCGGGCTGGGCAGGCGTCACCCGCACCGTGAAACTGGTCGTCGCACCTGGACCTATCGTGGAAGGCTGCGCGACGACACTAGCGGTCGCCCCCGTTGCCGAAGCCACCGTCACCGGTGTGAAAATGATGCTGCCGCCGTTGCGGGTATTCAGGATCGTGAACGTGTAGTCGGTAAATCCGGCTGCGTTGACACGGGTGTAGTGCGCGGTGCCCTGGTGCTTGATGAAGTAGCTTGTCGCATCAAACACCTCCATGTCGCCGGTGGACAACTCCGCACCGCGGTTGGAGTTCAGCTGCCCACTCGTACGCGCCACGCTCCATAACCGGAACTCATCCATCTCACCTTCGTAGGTAGCCGGCACCACTCCTTGCCAGTGCAGCAATTCAAAGGCGCGGGTCGAAAAATTGGTTGTGTAGCTTGTGCTGCTGCTGGACAGTCCACCGGACATACTTCCCCAGTAGAGCCTGAACGTGTTGCCGGCGCGGGTGAGAGCCGCGTAGCGCCACGCATTGTTGTTCAGATTGGTGACCGAAGACTGAAGGCGCACCTGTCCGTTGATGTAGACCTGAAGTCGCCCGTTGTACAGCCAGATCGCGAACGAATCCCCATCGTTGCAGAAGTCCTGATAGCCCCCAGCCGAAGTGCGGAACCAGAATTCAATCGTAAAGTCCTGGCCATTCCGTTCACTCATGGAATAACCCGAACTCATACGGCGCTGTTGCCCGATGTTGTTTACGCAGGCTGTACCAAGCCTCGGGGTCGCCGTGTTCCAAATCGGTGACGCGCTCAGGATCGCGCTGTCGTATCCTTGACCCGGCACCGCCGAGTTAGTGGCTAACGCCCCGGCGGTTTCGTTGAACTTGTAGTAAAGGATGTCCGGCTGCGCGGACACTGGGATCGCTGCAGTTAACAGTAGAAGAAACCAAACCCAGCGCATTCTGACCCCGGTGACAGCCGAGGCGCCACCACCGCACAGGTGGCGCATCGACTTGTGGATATCCCTGAGTGACGTCTACTCAGTTGAGCACAATAAGGCCTTAGATTATGGTGCAAAGTGTTCGGAAAGTCAAATAACCGCATGAAATGCACACATGGCACAAGTGTTTTCGCCCCATGGGTTTGCAGCTCGAAGCTCGTTTCGACAGCGAAAATTTCCCGCCAGATACCCGAACATCGCCCTGCTACGTACGATCGTGTAAGATTTATCGGACTAAAACCCCTCGCCCCGTCTGTGGAAACGTTGTTCAGAAAAGCATTTGCGACAAGGCTGTGACGCGTCTTCGCTTGCGCCTTCCGCACCTGCGGGGTACTAATGATTCCCGTGGGCGCGTCACATGCCCCCAATTCCGTCACCGTCCCTGGAAGGATTCGCCTTGCCGGCCGCTCACCTTGAATCCGCCTGGTGCGTTGCCAGCCAGCGCAGCTCCCACGTACGAGAGATCGCTTCGGGGCTGAAAATTCCCGAGTACGTCGCCCGCGCCCTGATCAACCGCGGCGTGCGCGACGCCGAGTCCGCAGTGCAGTTCTTAAAACCAAGCAGCCACCAGCTTGAAGACCCGTTCGCCTTCCGCCACATGGAACGCGCCGTTGAGCGCATCCTGCACGCGGTCAAGCGCGGCGAGAAAATCCTGATCCAGGGCGACTACGACGTGGACGGCTCCGCCAGCGCGGCCCTGCTGGTCAACCTGTTCCGGCTGCTCGGCGCCGAGGTCGAGGTCAGCATCCCCTCGCGCGCCGAGGAAGGCTACGGCCTCAACGAGCGCATCATCCGCGACGCCGCCAAGTCAGGCGTCAAGCTGCTGATCACCTGCGACAACGGCACGACTGCCAATGCCGAGATCGCGCTGGCCAATGAACTCGGTATCGACAGCATCATCACCGACCACCACACCGTGGGCGAAACCCTGCCCGAAGCGCTGGCCGTGATGAACCCGCACATCAGCGACGAAACCCTGCGCTTCCGTGACCTGTGCGGCGCCGGCGTCGCCTTCAAGCTGGCCTGGGCGCTGCTGCAGAAAACCAGCAACGGCCGGTCGCTCGATGAGCCGTACAAGGATTTCCTGGCCGGGGCGCAGAGCCTGGTGGCCCTGGCCAGCATCGCCGACGTGGTGCCCCTGGTAGGCGAAAACCGCGTGCTGACCACCCAGGGCCTGAAGTTGATGCCCGACAGCCCCAACCCCGGCATCCGCGCGCTGATGGAATCCATCGGCCTTGACCGCGTGCCCACGGCGACCGACGTCGGCTTCAAGCTGGCGCCGCGGCTGAACGCAGGCGGCCGCCTGGGGCGCGAAACGCTGGCGCTGGACCTGCTGACCGCCCGCAGCTACGGCGAAGCGATGGACATCGCGCGCCAGATGGACGTGCTGAACCGCGAACGCCAGAGCGTTGACCGCGCGCTGACCAAGCTGGCCGAGGAAATGGTCAACGCCGACGTAACCTACCAGAGCGACCGGGTGCTGGTGCTGGGCCATGACGAGTTCCACCCGGGCGTGGTGGGCATCGTGGCCGCGCGCATCTCGCGCCGCTTCAACAAGCCGGCCGTGCTGGTCGCCATGCAGGGCGCCACGGGGCGCGGCTCCGGGCGCAGCATCCCGGGCTTTCACCTGTACAACGCGCTGAACGAATGCGCCGGCCTGATGGAGCGCTTCGGCGGCCACGCCCAGGCCGCGGGCCTGGAGATCACGCGCGAGAATATGCTCAGTCTACGCCGCGCGGTGAACGAGATCGCCGACAAGCACATCATGCAGGCCGACTACGCCACGCCCACCCTCGACATCGACGCGACCGTGCCGCTGGCGGCGCTGGACGTAGCGGGTGTGCGCGTGCTGGAAGCGCTGGAGCCCTTCGGCCAGGGCAATCCCGAGCCGGTGTTCATGGCCGACGAGGTCGAGATTGTCGCGGCGCCGCGCGTGGTGGGGCGCGGCACCGGGCACCTGAGTTTGATGGTGCGGCAGGTTGGCTCGACCCTGACGCCCCCGCCCGCGCGCAGCCTGTTCGACGATGAGCCCGCACCCAGGGCCGAGGCCAGCGGCACGCTGAAGGCAATCGGCTTCGGGTTGGGCGAGCGCATCAGCGAGTTCAAGCGCGGCGACCGGGTGCGCATCGCCTTCACGCCCAAGATCTCGACGTTCCGGGGCCACCCGGAAGTTGAGCTGGAGCTGAAAGACCTGCGCCCGTAAAGCCCGGACTGCAACCGCAACCCGTTAGCTGTTGCCCGCGCCCGGGGGTGGAAGCAAGCGCCACGGGAACTACACTCACGCCCGCTGGATCGGTAGCTCAATGGTAGAGTAGCGGCCTTTTAAGCCGTGGGTTCCGGGTTCGAGTCCCGGCCGATCCACCAAGACAACAGCCCGCTTTGCGGGCTGTTGTCTTGGTGTCCGCCGAAGCCTTGGCGAAGGCGGACTGGCTCACCCCTGCCGCCTGTCGCGGCGCTTGCGCCGCGACCACGGACAGGAATGTCCGTGCCACCACAACACTGCCTGCATCACTTGTTCCGGATCGCTGCCTGGGCCGCCGCCAGCCTTGCGATGGGCACTCGGTACGGGCTGCAGCTCACGTAGTCCATGCCGGCTTTGTGGCAGAACTCTATGCTTTCCGGGTCGCCGCCGTGTTCGCCGCAGATGCCTACCTTCAGGTCTTTGCGGGTCTTGCGCCCTAGCTGAATCCCCATTTCCACCAACCTGCCCACGCCCTCTGCGTCTATCGTGGCAAACGGGTCGGTCGGGAAAATCCCGCGCACGACGTACTCGATCAGGAAGCCCTTCTCCGCGTCGTCGCGCGACACGCCCAGGGTCATCTGTGTCAGGTCGTTGGTCCCGAAGCTGAAAAAGTCGGCCTCCTCGGCCACCTTGTCGGCCGTCAGGGCCGCGCGCGGCACCTCAATCATCGTCCCGATCTTCACCTTCACCTTCGCGCGCTTCTCCAGGTTGAAACGCGTGAGCTGCGCCTCGATGCGCCTGCGCAACGGCCGTAACTCGTCCACCGTGCCGACCAGCGGGATCATGATTTCGGCCGCGACCTTCACGCCCTGCTGCTCGGCTTCGCGCACGGCCTCGATGATGGCCTGCACCTGCATGTCGTAGATCAGGGGCTGGGTCAGGCCCAGGCGGCAGCCGCGCAACCCCAGCATGGGGTTCACCTCGTGCAGGGCTTCCACCGTCTCGCGCACTACGCGCAGGGGCACTTCCAGTTCGTCGGCGATCACCTGCTGGATGGCCGGGTCCTGCGGCAAAAACTCGTGCAGGGGCGGGTCCAGCAAGCGGATGGTGACCGGCAGGCCGTTCATCGCGCGGAACAGTCCCACGAAATCCTCGCGCTGCATGGGCAGCAGCCAGTTCAGGGCTTCCTGCTTCTGCTCGAGGGTGCGGGCCAGAATCATCTGGCGCATGCGGTTGATGCGCGTGGCGTCAAAGAACATGTGCTCGGTGCGGCACAGGCCGATGCCCTCGGCGCCGAACTCGCGGGCCTTGTTGGCGTCCACGGGCGTGTCGGCGTTGGCGCGCACGCCCAGTGTGCGGAACTCGTCCGACCACGCCATGATGGTCTCGAAGTCGCCCGACAACTCGGGCGGCACCGTGGGCACGTCGCCCAGCATCACCTCGCCGCTGCTGCCGTTCAGGCTGATGTACTGGCCCTCGCGCACGGTGTGCTTGCCGGCCTTGAACAGCTTGGCGTGCTCGTCGATCTCGATCTGGCTGCAGCCCGCCACGCAGGTCTTGCCCATCTGGCGCGCCACCACGGCCGCGTGGCTGGTGCGCCCGCCGCGCGCCGTCAGGATGCCCATGGCGGCGGCCATGCCCTTGATGTCCTCGGGGCTGGTTTCCTCGCGCACCAGGATCACGCGCTCGCCCTTGTGGGCCAGCAGCTCGGCGGCCTCGGGCGTAAACACGGCCTTGCCCTTGGCGGCGCCGGGGCTGGCGGGGATGCCGCTGGCGATCACCTGGACTTTGGCCTTGGGGTCGAAGGTCGGGTGCAGCAGCTGGTTCAGGCTGCCGGCGTCGATCTTGAGGATGGCTTCTTCGCGGGTCAGCAGGCCTTCGTCCACCATGCTGATCGCGATGCGCAGGGCCGCGCGCGCGGTGCGCTTCCCGTTGCGCGTCTGCAGTATGTACAGCGTGCCGTCCTCGATGGTGAACTCCATGTCCTGCATGTCGCGGTAGTGCTTCTCGAGGGCGGCGCGATAGCCCAGCAGCTCTTCGGCCAGCTTGGGCATGTGTTTCTTGAACGCGTTGAAGTCTTCGGGCGTGCGCAAGCCGGCGACCACGTCTTCGCCCTGGGCGTTGAACAGCACGTCGCAGAAGAACTCGTTATCGCCCGTTGATGGGTCGCGGGTGAAGGCCACGCCCGTGGCGCTGTTGTCGTTCAGGTTGCCGAACACCATGGCCTGCACGTTCACGGCCGTGCCGAGCAGGCCGCGGATGCGGTGGATGCGGCGGTACTCGATGGCGCGGTTGTTGTTCCAGCTTTCGAACACGGCCAGGATCGAGCGCTCGAGCTGCAGCCAGGGGTCCTGCGGGAAGTCCTCGCCGGTTTCGCGGCGGTAGACTTTCTTGAACACCCCCACCAGCGTCTTCAGCGCTTCGGCCGGCAGGTCGGAGTCGCGGGTCACGCCGGCGGAATGCTTGGCGGCGTCCAGTTCGGCGTCGAACTTCTTGCGCTCGATGCCGGCCACCACGTCGCCGAACATGGTGACGAAGCGGCGGTAGCTGTCCCAGGCGAAGCGCGGGTTGCCGTCGCCCCCGGCCAGCTTTTCGACGGTTTCGTCGTTCAAGCCGAGGTTCAGCACGGTGTCCATCATGCCGGGCATACTGGCCGCCGCGCCGCTGCGCACGCTGAACAGCAGGCCATCCCCGAACTTGCGCTTGAGCTGCTTCTCGACCGCGGCGACGGCCTTACGCACGTCTTTCATCAGGCCGTTGGGCATCTGCTTGCCGGCGTCGTGGTAGGCCTTGCAGGTCTCGGTGGTGATGGTGAAGCCCGGGGGCACCGGCAGGCCGATGCTGGCCATCTCGGCCAGGTTGGCGCCCTTGCCGCCCAGCAGGGCCTTCATGCCCGCGTTGCCTTCCGCTTTGCCGCCGCCGAATGAGTAGATTCGCTTGTCCGCCATGTCCGCGCTCGCTATGGCTGCCCGTTGCCGGAGCATAACAATCCCGGCGACGCTTGCAGGCCCGGCCGTGATTGGGGAAAAATCACGGGCAAGCGTTGCCATCCGGCGTTATGCTTGCCGCCCGCTCACGATATCCCGAACCGGAGTTCCCATGAACCAGCCCCCGCAGGGCGGCTACCCGCCCCAGCCGCAAGGCGCTTACCCGCAGCGCCCGGCACAGTACCCGCAACAGCCTGCGCAGTACCCGCAAGCGCCGGGACAGTATCCGCCGGGCCCGCAGGCATACCCGCCGCAGTATCCGGGCGGCGCGCCCTACCCGGGCAAGCGCGGCCCCAACAAGGGGCTGGGCGTATAGAAGGTGCTGATTGGCCTCTGCCTGGCCATGAGCTTCGGCGGCGGCCTGATGTCTGTGGGCCACCAGGGCATTGCCATGGCGGCGATCATGGGTGCGCTGATGGGCGTCGGCCTGCGCTGGATCGTGACCGGCGGCGCCAACGTGGCGGGCAAGAACATACCACTGCTGCCCTCACTGGGCGTGATCGCGCTGGGCGGCGTGATCGGCGCTGTCGGCGGAGAACCCGTCAGCGGCATGTGGTGGGGAGCCCAGGAAGAAGCAGCCTGGAGCGAGCTGACTTCGGACACCACCGGCTACACCGACGGCTGGGAGTGGGACTTCACGTACTTCGAAAAGATCCCCGCCCAGTTCCAGCGCCCGGAAGCCCGGGGCACCAAGAAGCTGTCGGAAGTGCGCTACGACATTCGCGAAAACAATCTGGTCGACCTGCGCCAGCACATCTACGACATCCGCATCAACCACCCCGACGACCCCAACTACAAGGCCGCGCTGGACGCCGCCTCGGGTGAGCTCAAGAAGAAGTACGACGCCGTGCTCGAGAAGCTCGGCAAAGAGGCCTGGCAGCACACCAAGGCGGAATTCGAGCTGGATGAAAAGCTGCGCGCGGCCTTCAAGCTGGTACTGACCGACCTGGCCGGCGCGCCGACCTCGGATATCCATGTGGCGTTCAAGAACAGCTCCGCGCTCGATGCCCCCGAGGGGCACGAGATCAACCTGGCCTCCGAAGTCCGCTACGTGGAAACGCGCCTTGGCCTGGAAGTGCCAAAACCTCCCAAGGTGATCGACCCCGGCGCGGCCTTCTCGCCGGCATACGACAGCGCCCGCCGCGGCGCGTTCATCAAGGTCGCCGGTGAGGCCTTCCAGAAGGTGTTTGACGCCACGCTGCTGACGCTGAAGCCCCTGGACAACGGAGAGAAGCGCGACGGCAAGTTCGTGCTTGAGGTCAGCTCGCACATCCGCCGCGCCGACAGCTACTTCCACTACACCTCCAATACGCCGGGCGGAGGCAAGATCCTCAACGGCTTCCTGTTCGCGATTGAGGTGGACTGGGAGTTGCGTCTGCTCGGCCGCGACGGCAGCGTGATGTACGAGAAGAAAGTCTCCAGCGTGCCCGGCGAGCAGCTTTCGATCATGCCGCAGGACAGCGACCCGGAGTGGGCCGTCTACAGCATCCTGATGGACTCGGCCTACTACAATTATTCGCGTGAAGTGGTCGGCAACTTCGGCATTGAGCCGCCCGCGCCCAAGACCCAATTCGCGTACAGCAACTACGGCGTCACGGGCAAGTAGAGCAGGTTTCCCGCCTTCGCTAAAGCTACGGCGGGCAGGCAGGTTACAGGTGTCAGGGGATCCCCCTGGCACCTGTTTCCTTAATGTACGCCCCCGACGAGCACCCCCTGAAACCTGAAACCTGTTCCCTGTAACCTGTACCCCCATGCGCCTGCTCAGTTACAACATCCACAAGGGCATCGGCGGCCGTGATCGCCTGTACCGCCTGGAGCGCATCATCGAGGTGATCCGCGCCGAGCGGCCGGACGTGGTGTGCCTGCAGGAAGTGGACCGCAACGTGAAGCGCAGCGGCTTCGACGACCAGCCGGCGCTGCTTGCGAAGTACCTGGAGTTCGATCCGGGCGCCTACCAGTTCAATCACCGCGTCGGCGAGGGGGGCTACGGCAACCTGGTGTTGACGCGCTGGCCGATCGTGCAGCGCCACAACATCTCCCTGCGCGTGAAGGGCAGAAAGAACCGCCGCGCGCAAATCGTCGTAATCGAGGCCCCGGGCGGTCCGCTGCGGCTGGTGAACTGGCACCTGGGCCTGAGCGACAATGAGCGCCATACACAGGTGGCACGGCTGCTCGGACATGAACGTTTTCACGACTATAAAGGCATGCCCACGCTGATCGCCGGCGACTACAACGACTGGCGCAACACACTGCATCGCGGCGCGTTTGCGGAGCACGGCCTTGAGCAAGTCACCGCGCCGCCTTCCAAGTTCCGAAGCTTCCCCGCGTACATGCCCGTGGGAGCCTTGGACAAGGCCTTCCGCTGCAAGCGCATCCGGGTCGATCATGCGCACGTGGTTAAGAGCGTGTTAACCCGCCAGGCTTCGGACCATCTGCCGCTGGTAATCGACTTCGAGCCCGCTTGAAGCACTGGCCAAGCGGACGCTGCAAACCGATAATCTCCAACCCTGAAGGAACGGCGGGAAATGGCCGAAGATCGGCAGAAATCCATAGTTGCGGCGCTGCTGGCAGTGCGCAGCGGCATCGTCACGCCCGACCAGGCGGTGGCGGCGCTGAAAGACCCGGGCAAGGCCAGCTCGCTGGTCGAGTTCGGTGACCAGCCGCCGCTGGTGACACTATCCGGCGACGACGGCGAATTCCTGGAACTCCCCATCATCGACGTGCTGGAAGACCCGGCCAAGCAGAAGCGCGCCCTCGAAGATCTCGGCATATCCGAAACCGTCCAGCAAACCCTGTTCAGTTTCGGCAATGACGGCCATAGCGACAATACGTACCGGCTGCTGCATGACACCTTCCAGCAGGTGGCCGGCGGCGGGCGCAGGCTGGGCGACAGCGACATCCGCCCAGCGGTGGAGCAGGCCGCGGACTCCGACTCCCCCACCCAGGCGCCGCGCAGCGACACCGGCGTGCTGCGGTTGACCACGGGCAAGTTCTTCCCGAACTTCGGCGTGGCCAACGAACGCTATGAAATCCGGCGCGAACACGCGCGCGGCGGCATGGGGCGCATCATGCTGGCGCGCGACCGCGCCATCGGGCGCGACATCGCACTGAAAGAGCTGCTGCCGGGGTTGACGGGCGGCAGCAACAGCATCCCCGGCAGCGTGCCGCAGCAGTACACCAACGACAGCGGCGGCATCGTCGAGCGCTTCCTGCGCGAGGCCAAGATCACCGGCCAGCTTGAGCACCCGAACATCGTGCCGGTCTACGAGATCGGCAAGCACGAAGACGGCAGCATCTACTACACGATGCGCTTCGTGCGGGGCAAAACACTCAACGATCGCCTGCGCGAGATCCGCAAGGACGACAGCCTCAACAAGCAGGAGAAGCTGGCAGCGCGCATCAAGCTGCTGGACAGCTTCATCGACGTCTGCCAGGCCATCGCCTACGCGCACTCGAAGGGAGTCATTCACCGCGATTTAAAACCCGAGAACATCATGCTCGGGGACTTCGGCGAAACCCAGGTGCTGGACTGGGGCCTGGCGCGCATCAAAGGCCAGGAAGACAAGGCGCTCAAGGACCTGCAGAAGGGCTCTCTCGCGCTGTCCAAATCGCTGATCCAGTCCGACAGCCAGGCGCTCACGCTGGACGGCAGCATCGTCGGCACCCCAGCCTACATGCCGCCCGAGCAGGCGAGGGGCGAGCTCGAGAACGTGGACGAGCAGTCGGACGTCTATTCGCTGGGCGCCGTGCTGTACCAGATCCTGACCGGCAGCCCGCCCTACGAGGGCCCCATGGCAGCGCTGATCGTGCAGGCCGTGCTTTCCGGCCCGCCGCTGCGTGTCTCCGCGCGCGAGAAGGAAATTCCGCGCGAGCTGGAGGCCCTGGTCGAGAAGGCCATGGCCCGCGAGAAGAAAGACCGCATCCGCAGCGCGCTCGAGCTCGCCAGCGAAGTGAAAGCCTTCCGGGACGGGCGCACCCTGGGCAGCTACCAGTACAGCGCCAGCGAAATGGTGCGACGCTTCGTGCGCCAGCACCGCACGGCGGTCGGTCTCGGGGTGTTGGGATTCCTGCTGCTGGTGGCGGCGACGATTTTCTTCATGCAGCGCATCACCGAAGAGCGCGACCGCGCCATGCAGGCCCATGAAGACGCGGCCCGCAAACAGGCCGTCGCGGAGGACGCCCTGCACCTGGCGCGGGAAGAGCGCAGCGCGCGCCTGAAGGCCGAAGACGACGCCCGCCGCGCCGCGCAAGCCGAACTGGAGTCGCGTGTCGATGAAGCGCGCCGCATGATGGAAACCATCGACGGCATGCGCATCGAGCCCGCGCTGCACGACCTTGCCGCCCGGGTCAGCGAGTACGAGACGCGGCTTGCAGGGCCCCCCGCCCGCACCTTCCTCGAGCTGCCGGTGGATGAACAAGTCGGCAACGGCGTGCTGCTTTCGAGCCTGCTGGGCTTCGTTTCGGCCAAGCAGAATCTGATCGACCTGCTGACCGGCCCAGCCGGCACCGAGCTGCCAGGCGCCGTTGCGCAGATCGACCTGGAGAGCGAGCGCAAAAACCTGGACCAGATCCGCCTGCAGACCTCGCGACTTGCATCCATCAACGGCGACTTCCCGTTGGCTATGCTGCTGCTCAGCGGCGCCGGCCTTCCCGCCGACGTGTTGAACGCCGAGAAGCAGCGTATCGCCACGGCCCAGGCCGACCTGCTTGCCCTGCACCGCACCCGCATCAGCGAGGCGCTGGCCGACGTCGAGGCAGGTTTGAGCCGCGAGTTCCGCGAGCCGGGAGCGCCCGGCCTGGACGAATACGTCAAGCGGCTCTCAAGCTACCGCGAGCGCCAGACCGTGGAGATGCTGAAGTCCGAGCTGGAAAACCTGCAAGCCCGCGACGTCAGCAGCTGGGGACGTCCGCGCTTCGACCTGGCCATCCTGGTTTGCCGCGTGCTCGGCAACTGCAACCAGCCCAGCGAGGCCGTGCCGGTCCTGGCCGCGTTCCTGGACAAGACCACGCACCCGGAGCTGTCCTTCGAAGCCGGCCGCGCCCTTTGCACGACCTGCAGCACAGATGCCTTTTCCGTGTTGACCGGCGCCATGCGTCGCCGCGGCCTGGACTGGTGGCGCGAAATCGAGCCGTACTTCGCCGCCATGCCCATGCCAGGCAACGTCCGCGAGCCGCAGAATGTCACAGATTGGATCGACCGCAGCGTTGCCCTGCGCGCACGGGGCGACTTCCCGGGCGCTGAAAACGCCGCCTCACGCGCGCTGATACTGGACGAGAAATCCGCCGAGGCCCTTTTGCACCGGGCGCTGGCCCACCGCGGCAACGACCGCCCCGGATCCGCCGAAGCCGACCTCAACCGGGCTCTTGAGCTTGCACCTGATTACTACGAAGCGCTGCTCGAGCGCGGCCGCCTGCGTAACGACGGGCCGATCTTCACGCCGGTGCTGGAGGATTTCACCAACGCCATCAACCTGCGGCCCGGCGACTGGCGCGGCTGGCGCGCCCGCGGCGATGCCAACGGCCGGCGCTACAAACTGGCGGACGCTGTCGCCGATTACGAAAAGGCGCTGGCGCTGGAGCCGAACAAGCTTGAGCTCTACCTTGAGTATGCCGACCACCTGCGCGCCAACGGCCGTTATCCCGACGCTCACACCCAGCTGACCCGCGCCGTCGAGCGCTGGCCGGAGGACTGGCGCACCTGGTCGGCCCGCGCGTGGCTGCGCCGCGAGTTCGGCCAGGGCGACGCGCAGTCCGATGCCATGAAGGCCGTGGCGATGAACCCGCTGGACGCCAAGTCCTGGGACGTCGCCTCGCAGGTCTACTTCGCCCACTCACGCTTCATGGAGGGCATCGACGCCGCCACCAAGGCCGTCGAGGCCGATCCCAAAGAGTGGCTGGCCTGGTACTACCGCGGCCTGCACTGGCACAAGTGGGCCGAGAAAGAGGACGGCACCTTCTTCAACAGCCGGGGCGACACAGGCAGGCGAGGCGCCGGCGGCATCGAGGGGCAGGCAGGCATGTCGCTCGGCGACTTGCTGAAGGTACGCAAGGAACGCCGTGAAAACGCCGTCAACGATTTCCGCGAGGCCCTGAAGGTCGAACCCGAGGACTTCCGCACCTGGTTCCTGCTGGCCGACACGTTGATCCAGCTGGAGCGCTACGACGAAGCCGCGGTTGCCTGCCGCGACGCGCTCGAGCGCTCGCCCTTCTGCTACATGCGCTGGGGCGGCATGGCGGTGGCTGAAGTGCGCATCTGGAATGACGCACTGGCATACCGCGATCTGCTGAAACGCGAGCCCCGCAACAACCGCGAGCGCATCGGCAAGGCCATGATGCTGGCTGTGGCCGGCGGATCATGCCTGTTCATGATCGAGGCGGAGCGCCAAAAGGCCCAATTGGCCGAGGCTCAGCGACTGCTGCTGCAGGCGGGGGC